>CANGFT010000017.1 GCA_947453205.1 Beijerinckiaceae bacterium
GCGGGCTCCGGCAAGGACGACGTGCATCTCCTGCTCGTCTGCACCGCCGAGCGCGGCCTTTGCGGCGCGTTCAACTCCTCCATCGTGCGCCTTGCGCGCGATCACGCCCTCAGCCTCATGGCCCAGGGCAAGACAGTGAAGATCATCTGCGTCGGCAAGAAGGGCTATGACCAGCTTCGCCGCCAGTTCGAGAAGCAGATTCTCGAATTGATCGAGCTGCGCTCGGTCCGCAACCTCGCCTTCGCAAACGCCGACCCCATCGGCAAGAAGATCATCGCCCTCTTCGAGGCTGGCGAGTTCGACGTCTGCACGCTCTTCTACTCGCGCTTCCGGTCCGTCATCACCCAGATCCCGACGGCCACGCAGCTCATCCCCGCCAAGCTCGTCGCACAGACCGCTTCCGCCGGACCTGCGGCCGCCTATGACTACGAGCCTGACGAAACCGAAATCCTGACGACGCTCCTGCCTCGCAACATTTCGGTGCAGGTGTTCCGCGCGCTGCTCGAAAACGCCGCCTCCGAACAGGGCGCGCGCATGAGCGCCATGGACAACGCCACCCGCAACGCCGGCGACATGATCCGCAAGCAGACGCAGATCTACAACCGCTCGCGTCAGGCGATGATCACCAAAGAACTCATTGAAATCATCTCGGGCGCTGAAGCGCTCTGACCGCAGTCCAGAGGATGAACGAAATGGCCACCGCTCACCACGCCACCGGCAGCATCACCCAGGTCATCGGCGCCGTCGTCGACGTGAAGTTCGACGGGCATCTGCCCGAGATCTTCAACGCGCTGGAGACCACCAACCAGGGCGCGCGCCTTGTGCTCGAAGTGGCGCAGCATCTGGGCGAGAACTCCGTGCGCTGCATCGCCATGGACACGTCCGAAGGCCTCGTGCGCGGTCAGGCGGTGGTCGACACGGGCGCCCCCATCATGGTTCCCGTCGGCGAAGGCACGCTGGGCCGCATCATCAACGTCATCGGCGACCCCGTGGACGAAGCTGGCCCGGTTGAGGCGGAAGGCACCCGCGCCATCCACCAGCCTGCTCCCAGCTATGCCGAACAGTCCACCGAAGCGCAGATCCTCGTGACGGGCATCAAGGTCGTCGATCTCCTCGCGCCCTACGCCAAGGGCGGCAAGATCGGCCTGTTCGGCGGCGCGGGCGTCGGCAAGACCGTGCTCATCATGGAGCTCATCAACAACGTCGCGAAGGCCCACGGTGGTTATTCCGTGTTCGCCGGCGTCGGCGAGCGCACCCGCGAGGGCAACGATCTCTATCACGAGATGATCGAAGGCGGCGTGAACCAGAAGGGTGGCGGCGCCGGCTCCAAATGCGCCCTCGTCTATGGCCAGATGAACGAGCCTCCGGGCGCGCGTTCGCGCGTCGCGCTCACCGGCCTCACTGTTGCCGAGCATTTCCGCGACAAGGGCCAGGACGTGCTCTTCTTCGTCGACAACATCTTCCGCTTCACCCAGGCTGGCTCGGAAGTGTCCGCGCTTCTGGGCCGCATTCCCTCGGCGGTGGGCTATCAGCCGACGCTCGCCACCGACATGGGCATGCTGCAGGAGCGCATCACCACGACCACCAAGGGCTCGATCACCTCGGTGCAGGCCATTTACGTGCCCGCCGACGACTTGACCGATCCGGCCCCCGCCGCCTCCTTCGCCCATCTTGACGCGACCACGGTGCTCTCGCGCTCCATCGCGGAAAAGGGCATTTATCCGGCGGTGGATCCGCTCGACTCCACCTCGCGCATGCTCTCCCCCATGATCGTGGGCGAGGAGCATTATGCGACCGCCCGTCAGGTGCAGCAGATGCTGCAGCGCTACAAGGCCCTGCAGGACATCATCGCCATTCTGGGCATGGACGAACTGTCGGAAGACGACAAGATCGCGGTCGCCCGCGCCCGCAAGATCGAGCGTTTCCTGTCGCAGCCTTTCCATGTGGCGGAAATCTTCACCGGCGCCCCCGGCAAGCTCGTGTCCCTCGAAGACACGATCAAGGGCTTCAAGGGCCTTGTCGAAGGCAAGTATGACCACCTCCCCGAGGCCGCCTTCTACATGGTCGGCACCATCGAGGAAGCGGTCGAGAAGGCCCAGCGCCTCGCTGCGGAAGCCGCTTAAGTCAGGCGCGACGCCACCGGAGATTGAGCAATGGCCGCTTTCCACCTCGAACTCGTCTCGCCGGAGCGTCTGCTGTTCGCGGGCGACGTCGACGCCGTCGTCGTGCCGGGCGCCGAGGGCGCTTTCACGGTGCTCAAGGATCATGCTCCGGTGATGGCGGTGCTTCGGCCCGGCATCGTCGAGGTCGAGGAGAGCCAGACGAAGAAGCAGCGCCTCTTCGTGCGCGGCGGCTTCGCGGATGTCTCCTCCCATGGCCTGACGATCCTCGCCGAACAGGCGATCCCGCTCGAGGAGCTCGACGCGGCGAAGATCGACAAGCAGATCGCCGACGCCGAAGAGGATGTGCACGACGCCACCTCTGCGGAAGCCAAGCGCCTCGCCGCCGAAAAGCTCGCCCAGCTGCGCGAGGTTCGCGCGGTCCTGAGCATCTGATCGCCGGTGCGTCGCCTATTCGAAAAGCCGGGCTCGTCCCGGCTTTTTTATTGATCGCCGCCACGCCAGTTGCGTGAACTCAACCGGGACGCCGCCGTGCTGCCTGACATCAGCGATTACGCCAAGCTCACCGCCGACTTCCACTGGAGCATCCCGGCGCGCTTCAACATCGGGGTGGCGGTGTCTGATGTCTGGGCCCTGAGCGACCCCGGCCGCCCCGCGATCATCGACCTGCGCGGCGGCCAGGCCCCGCAAACCCTCACCTTCGGCGCTCTTGCGGAGCAATCCAACCGGCTCGCGAGCGCGCTTGCGGCGCTTGGCGTCGCGCGCGGCGAGCGCGTGGCGATCCTGCTGCCGCAGATGGCCGAAGTCGTCGTGGCCCATGTGGCCATCTACAAGCTCGGCGCCGTCGCCCTGCCGCTCGCCTCGCTCTTTGGCGTGGATGCGCTGGATTATCGCCTCGCCGATGCGGGCGTGCGCGCCGTCATCACCGACGCCGCCGGCGCCGCCAAGCTCGCGGCCCTTCGCGGCCGCCTGCCCGACCTCGCCTTCGTCATCTCGACCGATGGGCCGGATGGCGAGACCCTTGGCTTCGCGGGCCTCATCGAAAAGGGGCGGCCGGATTTCACCGCCGTCGACACCGGCCCCGACGATCCCGCGATGATGATCTACACCTCCGGCACCACCGGCCCGCCCAAGGGCGCGCTGCATGGGCACCGGGTGCTGCTCGGCCATCTGCCGGGCGTGCAGTTTCCCCACGAAGGCTTCCCCAGGCAAGGCGACCGTTTCTGGACGCCCGCCGATTGGGCCTGGGCGGGCGGCCTGCTCAATGTGCTGCTGCCGAGCCTCTATTTCGGGGTGAGCGTCGTGGCGCGGCGCTTTGACCGATTCGATCCCGAGGCGGCGCTGCATCTCATGTCGCGCATGAATGTGCGCAACGCCTTCATTCCACCCACGGCGCTGCGGATGCTGCGCAGCTGCCATGCGGCGGGGCGGCGCTACAATGTGGATCTGCGCACCCTCGCCTCCGGCGGCGAATCGCTGGGCGCGGCCGTCTACGCCTGGGGGCGCGAGGCCTTCGGGCTCACCATCAACGAATTTTATGGCCAGACCGAATGCAATCTGGTGCTGGCCTCCTGCCACGCCATGGGCGTTTCGCGCGCGGGCTCCATCGGCAAATCCGTGCCGGGCCATCACTGCGACGTCATCCGCCCCGATGGATCGCGCTGCGAGCCGGACGAGCCCGGCCAGATCGCTGTGCTGCGGCCCGATCCCGTCATGTTCCTCGGCTACTGGAACCGGCCCGAGGCCACGCGCGCGAAATTCATCGGCGACTGGATGACGACAGGCGATCAGGGTCGGCGCGACGCCGACGGCTATGTCTTCTTCTTCGGGCGGGACGACGACGTCATCACCTCCTCAGGCTACCGAATCGGACCCGGCGAGATCGAGGACTGCCTGCTGCGCCATCCCGCCGTCGAGATCGCGGCGGCGGTCGGCAAGCCCGACGCCATCCGGGGCGAGATCGTGAAGGCCTTCATCGTCCTGAAGCCGGGCTTCCAGGGATCGGCGGATCTGGGCGCGGATATTCAGGCCTTCGTGCGGACCCGCCTCTCGGCCCATGAATATCCGCGCGAGGTCGCCTTCATCGAACGTCTGCCGCTGACGACCTCAGGCAAGGTCATTCGCCGGGAGCTGCGCGAGCAGGGCTGATCAGCCGAGCAAGCCGCCGCCGCTCGACGGCTTCAGGGGATTGTCCGTGAGCGCCGCCCGGTCTGGCTGGTCGGGGCGCACCTCCCCGGTGAAGGCCCGCCAGAGTCCCTCGACGAAGCGCGGCTCTATGTCCTTCAAAATGAAGACGATCCGCGTCCGCCGCTCGCCCTTCGGCCAGGCGTCGAGACTGACGGGGGGGTGGAAGACATGCTGCACCCCGTGGATGACCACGGGGCGGTCGGGCTCGTCATCCAGCCCCACGATCCCCTTCACCCGCAGGAGATGCGGGCCATGGGCCTGCCGCAGGAGATCGAGGAAGAGGTCAAAGCCGCTCTTGGGCATGAGCTTGTCGCTCTCAAGGCAGAAGGCCCGGATGCGCGCGTCGTGCCGGTTCACCTCATGGGGATCCTGCCCCGGGGCGTGATCGTGGTGATGATGGTCATGTCCGTGATGGTCATGGCCGTGATGATGGTGGTCGTGGCCATGGTCCGCAAAAGCCTGCGCGTTCAGCCAGCGGGCGACATCGGGGATTTTCGTCTGGGGATCAAAGAGGCCGAGATCGAGCAGGGCAGGCGCCTCGGCCTCGCCCTTCGCGCCATCAAGAATCGTCGCGCCGGGGTTCAACGCATGAAGGCGCCGGCGAAGGGACGCCGCAGCCGCTTCGTCCTCCAGAAGGTCCGTCTTGGTGAGGACGATGCGATCGGCCACCGCCGCCTGTTTCACCGCCTCCTCATGGGCGTCGAGGGTCGAGGCGCCGTTCACGGCGTCGACCAGCGTCACCACCCCGTCGAGACGGAAGCGCATGAGGAGATAGGGGTGATACATGATCGTGTGCAGCACGGGCGCGGGATCGGCGAGGCCTGTGGTCTCGATGACCACGCGCTTGAAGGCGGGCATGCGGTCATTGTCGCGACGGCGCAGCAGGTCTTCGAGCGTGGTGATGAGGTCGCCCCGGATGGTGCAGCACAGGCAACCCGAGGAGAGCAGCAGCATGTCGCCGTCGGCGGCCTCCACCAGCAGATGGTCGAGGCCGACTTCACCGAATTCATTGATGATGACCACGGTGTCGGCGAGGGCGGGATCCCTCAGCAGGCGGTTGAGCAGCGTGCTCTTGCCCGCGCCCAGAAAGCCGGTGAGCACGGTGACGGGAATCGGCGGCGGGGGACGCCGCGCCTGCGCAGTTTCGCTCAATGCGTGGCTCCGTTCATTTTTGTTTCGCTTTCGCCCTGGCGACCTGCTTCTTCTTGCCGCCCCTGGCCTTGGCCTTCTTCGCCTTGCCTGTGACGGGCGGGGCGCTGGCCGCAGGGCGCGGGCCATCGTCGAGCGCCACCAGCGCCGGGCCCGTCCAGCCGGGAACGCGGCCGGCGAAGACCGGCACCGGCTCGAAGGCGGGTCGGCCGACCTGCGCCTGCACCGCGGCGAGGCCGCTCGCCTGATCGCCCTGCATGTTTGCGCCGCCGAAAGGCGAGGCGAAGTCGTCTTCGGCGACCTGCTCGCGATTGGCGCCGCAGACGCGCGGGCGGTTGTTGACCGGCCCGCCCGGCAAGGCGCGAAGGGAGGCGAGGGCGGGGCCATTGCCGCTCATGAAGCCTGCGTCGAGCAGGCTGGCGGCCTTGAAGTTGCGGGCCCTGGCGTTGGGATAGCCCAGCACCACCGCGATGAGGCGGCGCCCGTTGCGGGAGGCGCTGGCCACCACATTGAAGCCCGCCGCGCAGGTGAAGCCGGTCTTCATCCCGTCGGCGCCGGGATAGCGGCCGAGCAGTCCGTTGTGGGTCGGGATCACCTGATCCCCAAGGCGCAAGGCGCCGATGCCATAGAGATCGGCATATTGCGGAAAATCGCGGAACAGCGCCATGCCGATGATCGCCATGTCCCGCGCGGAGGAATAATGCTCGTCGTGGTGCAGGCCGTTGGGGTTCACGAAATGGGACTCGCGCATCCCGAGGCGGGCCGCGGCGGCGTTCATCTGGTCGGCGAAGCCCTCGACGGTCCCCCCGAGCCCTTCGGCGATGGTGACGGCGATGTCATTGGCCGACTTCACCATGAGCATGCGCAGGGCGTTTTCGAGGGTGACCTCCGAGCCCGGGTTGAAGCCCATCTTGGAGGGGGGCATCCGGGCGGCGCGGTTTGAGATCACGATGGGCGTATCGAGCCCCACCTTGCCCTGCCGCAGGGCGGTCAGCGCCACATAGGCGGTCATGAGTTTCGTGAGGGAGGCGGGATACCAGCGGCGCGTCGCCTCCTGTTCGGCGACCACCGCGCCGGAGGCGGCGTCGATCACCACAAAGGGCGTGCCCTGGGGCGCGGCCTGCGCCAGACCTGTTCCGCCGGCCATGATGGCGAGCGACAGGCAAAGCCTCCGAAAAAATCCGCCCAAGATGCGATTTTCAGTCTGATTCTGCATGGATGCAGGCTGATCCCTAATGACGCGCTAGATTGGTAACGGTCCGCGGCGACATTGCCAAGCTTCACCGGCGCCGTGAGGGCCGGGCGCGCGCCCATGGAGCAGCCCCCTGGGGCGAAATCGTGACCCTCGACGTCCCGTCATTCCCCCGGCGACCGCGCCTCGATGGCCAGCGCATGGACGCCCGAGCGCAGATCCTCGGCCAGAATCTCGTTGATGAGCCGGTGGCGCGCCAGCCGGGTCTTGCCGGTGAAGGCGTCGGACACCACCTTGATCTGGAAATGGGTCTCCGTGGACGACAGGGCTCCGGGGTGGCCCGAGCCGGGATGGCCGATATGGCCCGCGTGCTTGTGGGATTCATCGATCACCTCAAGCAGAATCGGCGCAAGCGCGGCGGTGAGCTTGCCTTCCATGCGTTCCTTCACGCTCATGCGTGATCCTCCATTCGCGAAGTTTGGCTCAAGGCGCGCGCGGCTCCTTGCGAAGCAAGGTCTACACCCATAATGTCCGGGTCATGAACCTCAATTCTCCACTCTTCGACCGAATCAGGACGAAGTCCAAACCGGAGCCGGCTGTCGATGCGCAGCCGAAGCAGGTCTGCGCCCATCAGGGCTGCACGGCCGCCGGAGAATTCAAGGCGCCCATGGGGCGGCTGCGCGAGGGACAATATTTCTGCTTCTGCCTCGAACATGTCCGCGAATACAACGCGTCCTACAACTACTTCAACGGCATGAGCGACAATGACGTGGCCCGCTACCAGAAGGAGGCGATGATCGGCCATCGCCCGACCTGGTCCATGGGCGTGCGCCGGGCCGCTGGCGGCTTTCGCGAGGACGGGGTCGATCCGGCCGAGGATCCCCTGGGCATGCGCCGGGCTGGCATGGGCCGGACGGGCGCGGCGGGCGCCTCCCGGCCGCCCCGCTACGGCGTCGCCGCCATGAAGGCGCTCTCGACCCTGGGTCTTGACGACACGGCTGATGCGGAGAAGATCAAGAACCGCTACAAGGAGTGGGTGAAACGGCTCCATCCCGACGCCAATGGCGGCGACCGATCGATGGAAGACAAATTGCGCGAGATCATCCAGGCCTATAATTATCTCAGAACAGCCAAGCTCGTCTGACGAGTCTGGCGTCCCGGCCGGGGTTCCCGGCGACATCGCCCGCGGGGCCGAGCCCCAGGGCCCGCGCTTGCGCCCCTTCGTGATGCGGACGGGTATGGAGGAATGATGCAAACCGCTACGACGACGCCCGGCCTGCCCGACAAGAAAGTCTCCGTTCGAGACCTCTTCCATATCGATTCGGATATGGAGGTTCCCGCCTATTCCCAGCACAGCGAACATGTGCCCGACCTCGACGCGGACTATCTGTTCGACAAGAACACCACCCTTGCGATTCTCGCGGGCTTCGCGCGCAACCGCCGCGTGATGGTGACGGGCTATCACGGCACCGGCAAGTCGACCCATATCGAGCAGGTCGCCGCCCGCCTCAACTGGCCCTGCGTGCGCATCAACCTCGACAGCCATGTCTCGCGCATCGACCTCGTCGGCAAGGACGCGATCGTGCTCAAGGACGGCAAGCAGATCACCGAATTCCGCGACGGCATCCTGCCCTGGGCGCTGCAGAACAACATCGCGCTCTGCTTCGACGAATATGACGCCGGCCGTCCTGACGTCATGTTCGTGATTCAGCGCGTGCTGGAGCTCTCGGGACGCCTGACGCTGCTCGACCAGAACCGCGTCATCCGTCCTCATCCCGCCTTCCGCCTCTTCGCCACCGCCAATACGGTCGGCCTTGGCGACACGTCGGGCCTCTATCACGGCACGCAGCAGATCAATCAGGGCCAGATGGACCGTTGGTCCATTGTGACCACCCTCAACTATCTGCCCCATGACAACGAGGTGGAGATCGTCCTCGCCAAGTCGCCTCACTACAAGGGCGTCAAGGATGGCCGCGACACCGTGAACAAGATGGTGCGCGTGGCCGATCTGACCCGCAACGCCTTCATCGCAGGCGACCTCTCGACCGTGATGAGCCCGCGCACGGTCATCACCTGGGCCGAGAACGCCGACATCTTCAAGGACATCGGCTTCGCCTTCCGGCTCACCTTCCTCAACAAGTGCGACGAGCTGGAGCGCCCGCTGGTGGCGGAGTTCTATCAGCGCTGCTTCGGTCAGGAACTGCCCGAAAGCTCCGTGAACGTCGCGCTGACCTGAGCCATGAGCACCAACCGCAAGCCGCCGCAAAAGTCCGAAGCCCCGCAGGAGCCGTTCAAACGGGCTGTGGCGAGCTGCTTGCGGGCCATGTCCAGAAGCCGCGACCTTGAGGTGACCTTCGCCTCGGAGCGCCCCTCGCTCGTGGGCACGGGCGAGACCGCCAAGGCGCGCCTGCCCGAGCCTGCGCGCAAACTCTCCCCGCGCGAGGCCGCCATCGTGCGCGGCCACGCCGATTCCATGGCCCTGCGCCTCGCCTGCCATGACGCCAACGTCCACAAGCGCCTCGCGCCCAAGGGCCAGGAAGCCCGGACCATCTTCGACGCAGTGGAGCAGGCGCGGGTCGAATCCATCGGCGCAAGGCGCATGGAGGGCGTGGCCGCCAATCTCGGCGCCATGCTGGAGGACCGCTACCATCGCGGCGCCTATGCCGAAGTGACCGATCGCGCCGATGCGCCGCTCGAAGACGCCGTCGCGCTGATGGTGCGCGAGCGCCTGAGCGGCCTCAAGGTTCCCGCCGCCGGGCAGAAGATCGTCGAGGTCTGGCGCCCGATCATCGAGAGCCGCGCGGGCAAGGAGCTCGACCAGCTCACCGACTCCATCGAGAACCAGCGCGCCTTCGGCAAGGCGGTCCATAAACTGCTGGCCTCCCTCGACATGATGGACCAGGAGGCCCTCGATCACGACGACACCGGCGAGGAGGCCGGCGACGAGGAGCCCAACGACAAGCCGCAGGAGGCCGAGGCCGACACCGACGAGAGCGACTCCGGCAGCGCCATGGAGATGGAGAGCGCCGAGGGATCTGACGACGATCTCGAAGAAGGTGAGATGGACTCGGCTGAGGCCCCCGCAGGCGACCTCCCCGAAGACGGGGAGGAGGGCGATGCGGACGAGGCCTCCGAGGCCAAGCGCCCGCCCACCATGTCCATGCAGGACATGCGCGGCGCCGACTACAAGGCCTTCACCACTAAATACGACGAGATGATCCTCGCCGAGGATCTGTGCGAGCCCGAGGAGCTTGAGCGCCTGCGCGCCTACCTCGACAAGCAGTTGCAGAACATGTCGAGCATTGTGGCGCGGCTCGCCAACCGCCTGCAGCGCCGCCTCATGGCCCAGCAGAACCGCGCCTGGGAGTTCGACCTCGAAGAGGGCATGCTCGATCCCGCGCGCCTGTCGCGCGTCATCATCGACCCGCAGCAGCCCCTCTCCTTCAAACGCGAGAAGGACACCAATTTCCGCGACACCGTGGTGACGCTGGTCCTCGACAATTCCGGCTCCATGCGCGGGCGTCCGATCACGGTCGCGGCGAGCTGCGCGGACATTCTCGCCCGCACGCTGGAGCGTTGCGGCGTGAAGGTCGAGATTCTGGGCTTCACGACCCGCGCCTGGAAGGGCGGGCAGTCGCGCGAGGCCTGGCTGCAGTCTGGCAAGCCCGTCAACCCCGGCCGCCTGAACGATCTGCGCCACATCATCTACAAATCCGCCGACGCCCCCTGGCGCCGCGCGCGCCGCAACCTCGGGCTGATGATGCGCGAGGGCCTGCTGAAGGAGAACATCGACGGCGAGGCGCTCGATTGGGCGCATCAGCGCCTGCTCGGCCGGCCCGAGCAGCGGCGCATCCTCATGATGATCTCGGATGGCGCGCCGGTCGACGATTCAACCCTGTCGGTCAATCCCGGCAATTATCTGGAGCGCCACCTGCGCCGGGTCATCGAGGACATCGAGACCCGCTCGCCCGTGGAGCTGATCGCCATCGGCATCGGCCATGACGTGACCCGCTACTATCGCCGCGCCGTGACCATCGTGGACGCGGAGGAGCTGGGCGGCGCCATGACCGAGAAGCTCGCCGAACTCTTCGACGAGACGCCCGCCGCAACGCCCATGTGCGCGCCACGCCGGGCGGCGGGGCGGTAGGACCGCAGAGGTCGATCAGGCCTGACTTCACGCCCCGTGGCGGCCAGCCCTGCGCTGACCTGACGCCTGCGCAGGGACATGGCCAGCGGTCATTGCTTCACGTTCATCTCAATGACGTCGAAGCCCAGAGCCGCGTTAAAATCATCCGGCGTCTTGTAGAGCGCCGTGATCTTCATCCCGATCTTCAGTTGCGTCCGGTCGGCGGCGCCTTCGATGTCGGTGTCGGACGTCACGCGCAGCCGCACGTCCTTGCCATCGGCGGTTCTGAGCGTGAGATTGCGGCCTGCCTCGGCGACGCCTGTGAGTTCGCCAGCGGCGCTGATGTCCCGCGTCGTCACGATGATGGGGCCGAGGCCCGAGAGTTCACGATGAATCGTCTCGGCCAGCCAGTCGAAATGCGTGGCGCGGTCCCAGTCCTTGAACTCGTTCATGTGGAACCGCTTGATGATCTCCGGCAGGGGAAGATTGTCCGCCATCATGGTGCGGACCTTCTGCCTGGCGAGAAGGACATAGTCGACCATGGCTTGCAGGTCGGCCACGTTGCTCAGCGGCCCATGGGAGGGAATGACGACGCGGGGCTTCAGCGCGATCAGCGCCTCAAGCTGTTTCAGCATCGTCAATGTCGTTCCGTGGCTGTAGTCTGGCCGCACATCTGGATGCCGATCCTTGTATGCTGCAAAAGACCCATGCAGCACGCCGGACTCCGGCAGCCAGACTGCGACGTCGCCGGTGTTGTAGACGTCATCGACATAGATGAGCTCAATCTGCTTGCCGCCGAGATTCAGGTTGATGCGATCTGGAAAGCTCAAGAGCATGTCGACCGGCGAGAGGTTTTGAAGCTGTTCAGCCTTCTCCGGAAACCGTTTGCGCCACGACTTGACCTGATAAGGCTTCATGGCTGCGATTTCCTTGGCGACGCGATCATGGACGACCAGCGTCGCAGGCATGAAATAGGGCGACCCCCCAAAATGATCGCCGTGGTACTGGCTGATGACGACCCAGCGCACCGGCTGGTCTGTGACGGATTTTATTTTGGCGGCGAGATCGCGCGTGTCGGGCTGGCTGTTGCCGGTGTCGACGAGCACGACGCCCTGTTTCGTCACGACGACCATGGCGTTGGCGTCGTTGCGCTTGCCGATGTAGGCGTAGACGTCGTTGGCGAGCTTCACGAACTCCGCCGTTTCGCCCGTCATCGCAAGCGCGGCGTTTCCGAAGAGAAGAAGAATGGCGAGGCAAACACCTCTGCTGGCGGCTGCGAACATCTCACTCCCCTCGAAGGTGTCGTTGGCTGAACTTCCTCCGCTGCGGCCCCGATTGTCAATCGGCCTGTTGACGCGGGCTGATGCAAAACGGAAAGTGCCGGGATCAGGTCAGCGGACCGGGCCGATTTGGAGTGGGTCATGGGACTATTCGCTTTTGGGCGCTTCGCAGTCGTTGGCGCCCTCGCCCTTGTCGGCGCCTCGGCGCTGGCGCAGGACGCATCCCTTGTCGAACGGGGCCGCTATCTCGCCACCATCGGCATTTGCGACAGTTGCCACACGCCGCAGGACGCACAGGGCGCGCCCCTGAAGGGCATGGAGCTGGCTGGCGGGCATCGGGTCGGAGGGCTCCTCAGCTCCAACATCACACCTGACGAAGAGACTGGAATCGGCGCATGGACCGACCAGCAGATCATTGACGCCATCCGCAACGGTAAAAGGCCAAACGGAGAGACTGTGCGCCCGCCAATGGGCGTGTTTTTCTATCGGAACATCTCCGACGCCGATATGGCGGCGATCGTCGCCTATCTGCGCAGCGTGCCCGCCGTCCGCAACAGGGTGGAGCGCCTCGAGAGCCGCGTCCCCGCGACGGCGCTCGCGCCCGTGCAGACCGTCAGCGCGCCTGACCGCAGCGACAAACGCGATTACGGGAAATATATCGGCGAGACCATCGCGCATTGCTATCAGTGTCACACACCCCGCAAGGACGGCTTGCCGGATGCGGCGAGGTGGGGCGCAGGCGGCAATGCTTACACCGCGCGCGGCGGCGGGCAGGTGACGGCGCCCAACATCACGCAGACCAATCTTGCTTCCTGGACGGACGAACAAGTCAAGCAGGCGATCACGAAGGGCGTACGGCCGGATGGGTCGACGCTTGCGGCTGTGATGGACTTTGATCGCTACGCGCGTTTTTCCGCTGGGGATCTCGATGCGCTGGTGGCCTATATGCGCACGGTTCCTGCGGCGAACTGAGACGCTTTATTGATTTTGTCCTGCGTGATCGAACTTCGATGGGCTCCATGAACGGGCGGCCTCGACGCCAGAGCATCACGCCATCACATCTTGACAGAGGCCTGTTTACGGTTTGGACTGAGAAAAAACACAGGTCTGGCCGGGGGCGGAGGATATGCATAGCTTGGCCTGTTGCGGAAAAATCCTCGACGCTGCGGCGCCCTCGAAGGCCGCATCAAAATCGATGGACCTCACCTCTCAGACCGTTCTGAACAAGTCGTCAGCCCTTTTTGCGAATGTGTTTCGAAGACGCAAAGCCCTCGTCCCGAATGGCGACGCCCCGCCGCATGCATTCGGCCTCGCTCAGACATAAAGGGGGAAAGCCTATGCGGATAACAAAAATCGAAAATTTTCACGTCAATGGCGGGTGGGACCATTTCGCTTTCCTGAAGATCAGCACGGACGCAGGAATCGTCGGTTGGTCTGAATATGCCGAACGGCGGGGCCGTCATGCCCTGAGCGCCATCATTCAGGATCTCGGGGCGCTGGTCATAGGTCAAAATCCCCTGTCCATGAATTCGATGGAAGCCGCCATGCAATCCTTCACCCGCACCACCAGCGGCGGGCTCAATGGACAGGCGATCGGCGCCATCATGAATGCTTTGCTTGACATCAATGCGAAACATATGGGCGTCAGCGTTGCTGATCTTCTTGGCGGCGCTGTTCGCGAGCGCATTCCGGTTTACTGGTCGCGCTGCGGCGTTGTCCGCGCCACGCAAGCGCATTTGTTCGATGGCAAGTTGATCGACAAACCTGCGGTTCGCCGGGTTGAAGATCTTGTGGACGCGGGAAGGGAAGCGAGAGAGCGCGGCTTTGCGGCGATAAAATGCAACCTCCTTTTGTTTGAGCGCGATGGCGCCAGAGTGCATACGCCTGGCTCAGCCCGAGGCGTCGGCCATCCCGAATTGAATGTGGAGGAACATCTTGTCGATGCTCTTGTCGCGCAACTCACCGCGCTGCGTGAAGGCGCCGGGCCGAATGTGCGATTAATTTGCGATCTCAATTTCAATTATAAGACCGAGGGCTTCAAGCGGCTTGCAAGAGCCGTTGAGCCCTTCAATCTGATGTGGCTGGAGATGGACAGCCATGATCCAAAGGGGCTTGCGCACATACGTCAGTCAACCACGACGCCGATTGGGTCTCTGGAGACGATCATGGGCCGCAAAGCCCTGCGCCCTTATCTTGAAGAGCGATGCGTCGATGTGGCGATCATAGATCCCATGTATAATGGCTTGCCTGAAGCGCTGAGAATGGCGGCCATGTGCGACGCCTACGAGATGAATGTGGCCTCGCACGCCTTCGCTGGTCCTCTTGCCAGCGTCATGAGCGCGCATTTCTGTTCGGTCGTTCCGAACCTGCGCACGATGGAGCTTGATGTTGATGAATCGCCTTGGCGCCAAGGCTTTTTGACGTCGCCCTATGCATTGGAGAACGGATTTTTCGTCATCCCCCAGGGCATCGGCTGGGGAACGGATGTCGATGAAGCCATGCTCGCGAGGCATGGCGTCTGAGGTCTGGAATCCCGGGAAAGCCTCGAAAAGAGGTTTTTAAGAAAAAGGAAAACAGCAAAGGGAGGTCAACATGAAGGCTCGGCTTCAATTCCGCATGGTTCTGGCTTCGTGGTTTGCGCTCATCTCGCTCAATGCCTATTCAGCCGACGCCGCCTTGATCGAAGCGGCGAGGAAGGAGGGGCAGGTCACCTGGTACACGGTTCAAACCATTCCACAGATCGTGCAGCCGCTCGTAGCCGGGTTCGAAAAGAAATATGGAATAAAGGTCAGTTACATCCGCGCCAACTCTAATGAAGTCGCTCTGCGCGTCATCAATGAGGCACGGGCGGGACGCCTGCAAGCTGATGTGGTGGACGGCACCAGCATGCTGCAGCTCCAGAAAGAAAATCTGCTGATGAGCTGGAAGCCTGACTTCAGCCATAGCTGGTCCAAAGACATAGCCGACCCCAGAAGTTTCTGGGTTGCGACAAATTATTTCATCAATAACGCCGCCATCAACACCGACCTCGTGCCGCCAGCCATGGCGCCGAAGACGTGGGAGGATCTTCTGGATCCCAAATGGAAGGGCAAGATGGCATGGGGATCTTTTGCATCGGCCTCAGCCGGGCCCGGCTTCGTGGGCTTGATGATCAAGGAGCATGGTCTGGAGAAGGCGCGGACACTGCTGCAGGGCCTTGCGCGTCAAAACATCACGGGCGTTCCGGCTGCGGCGCGACAAATTCTCGATCAGGTGATCGCCGGGGAATATGCGCTGGGACTCATGATGTTCAATCATCACTCCGTCATCAGCGCCGCCAAGGGCGCGCCAGTCAAATGGCTGCCCATGTCGCCCTCCGTTGTGACGGTGAACATCGCGGCCGTGCTCAAAGACGCGCCCCGGCCAAGCGCCGGCAAATTATTCCTCGACTATATGGTCTCGGAGGAGGGTCAGGCCATCTTCCGGGACAATGATTATCTTCCAACCAATCCGAATGTCTCAGCGCGCGCGAGCGATCTCCTGCCCGATGGGGTGCGGTTCCGCGGCATGACGCTCTCGGGCGAGGAGATTGAGACGGAAATGCCGAAATGGGCGATGTTGTTTCAGGAGATCTTCAGATAATCTGGAGCTGTCGCCGCCGCAGCGTGATGCGTTCTGGCCAAAGCAACAAAACAAACAGCGTTGAAACCTGTCAGCGCGTCAACGATGGAGGCGTTCATGAAAATTTGCGTATATGGCGCGGGCGTCATAGGCGGCATCCTTGGAAGCGCTCTTGCGCGGGCCGGGCATGACGTGAGCCTGATCGCCCGCGGGGCGCATCTTGAGGCCATCCGCATGAACGGCCTTACCGTCGTCACCCCTGACGAACGCGTGAACATGCCGCTGCCCGCAAGCGCCGACCCCGCTGACTTCGGCGTTCAGGATCTGGTGATTGTCGCGACAAAGACCCCCGCCTTCGCCGATGTGGCCCGCGCTGTCGGACCATTGATCGGTCCAAAGACATTGGCCGCATTCGCCGTGAATGGCGTTTACTGGTTCTATGGCGATGGGTTCCGGCCCGATGGCGTCGCCATCAACATGGATCGTCTGGACCCGGACGGGATCTTGCACGCGGCCATTGGCGCCGAACGCTCTTTGGGAATTGTGTGCTGGGGCGGGGGCGAGATCAACGAACCTGGCGTGATAGAGGTGACGAGGTCCGGCGGCCGGTTCGCCGTGGGAGCCGCCATGCCCCATATGAACGACGCCGCGCGAAAATTGGTGGACGCCCTCGGCGCCAAAGACGTGACCTTCGAATATGCCGAGGACATCCGCGCGCCCATGTGGGTGAAGACCATCGGCGTCATCGGCAATTTCGGCTTTTGCGCCCTGACGGGCGGGACCATCGCCGAAGTGCACGCCGATCCCGCGCTCTATGACGTGCTCGTGGAGCTGAACGCCGAGACTCATGCGGTCGCCCTTGCGCATGGTTTCACGGGCCTTGGATTTGACGCGGCGAAATCGCGCAAGAACCCTAACACATCCCCGCATAAGCCTTCCATGCTTCAGGATCTGGAGCGGGGCCGCCTCATGGAGATCTCGAGCACGTTTCTGATCCTTCAGGATCTGGCGAGGCAGGCGGGCGTCAAGACGCCCATACTCGATGTCGTCGCTCCCTTGATCGCCGCACGGGGACGCATCGCGGGTCTTTGGAGCGCCTAGCGAGGCGCGGGAGTCCGCGTGGCTGTCTCTGCTGGCGTGGTGACGCCTCACATTGGGGCCGGGCGCAGTTGGTTGCCCTGCGCAATCAGACCGCATAGTCTGTCTTCAATTGAATGGGCGCGGCTCCGGCCAGGGCGAGAAAGCCCTGTCGGGGCCGAATTCCTCTCGCCAGAAGGGGAAACATGAACAAGGAGGAGCGCATTTGCTGATCGATGGTTTTGATGTTTCGCCAATCGAGATGCCTCTGCATGACAAGGATTGGGCGTTTGCGCTTGCGACGGTCTCTTCCGCGCGCGGGTTCGCGGTGCGGCTGCGTGCGGGCGACCTGTGCGGCTACGGTTATGCGCCAGCCATTCCCCATATGGGGTCCACCTTCGAAGGTCTGCCCATTGAGCTTCGGCGCTTCGCCCCTCTCGTGAAAAAGACCGATCTCTGGGACATAGAAGCCCTGCTGCAACGGCTCGACAGTTCCTTGTTCGGCGCGAGCCAGGCCAAAGCCGCCATTGATTGCGCGATGCATGACCTCATGGCCAAGGCGAGCGACATTCCGCTGCACAAACTTCTCGGGGGCGCGCTGGTCAAAAGGATTCCAGTGCTGCGCATCCTCGCCCTTAAACCGCCGAATGAAATGGCCGACAAGGCGGCTGAGCTCTACGACAGCGGTTATCGGTACTTTAAAATCAAGGTTCATGGCGATGTCGCAGAGGATGTCGCGCGGGTCAGGGCCATCCGCGAGCGACTGGGATCGCAAGCGCATCTGACGATTGACGCCAACCAATCCTATTCGGTGAAGGAAGCCATTTGCGCCATAGAGCAGATGGCGCCCTATGGCGTCGATCTCGTGGAGCAGCCTGTTCATCGCTCGGATCTCAGGGGCCTGGCCGCGGTCACGCGGGCGGTCTCGACCATCATCGAGGCGGATGAGGCGGCAGGAACGCTGGAGGAGATTTCGGCTCTGGTGGGTGATCGCCTGGTGGATGCGGTCAGCCTCAAGATTCCCAAACTCGGCGGTTTACGCAACGCCATCGCCGCCGCGCGGCTCTGCGAAGTGAACGGCGTTAAATGCCGGGTCGGCGCGCATGTGGGCACGAGGCTGCTGAACGCTCATGGCCTCAGCCTTGCCGCGAGCCTGCCAAAATTGACCTATGCCTGCGAGCTCGGTGAGTTCGCGCGCATGGATGGCGACCCCTTCGCCGGCATCGAGGTGATCGACGGCTATGTCGAGGTTCCAGATGCCGTCGGTTGCGGCGTATCCGCATCTGCGGAGCTGGCTTGGCAGGAAATCTGATCGGGAGGATCCAATGAGGTTTTTGCTCAAAGCCTGTTTTCTCGGGCTTTCTTTTGTGGCGATGAACGCGCCTTCACTGGCTGCGAGCATCGAGGAGCTTTCGCGTCTTTCCGGGCCAGAGCGGGAGAAGGCTCTAATCGAGGGAGCGCGCGCCGAAGGCAAGGTGGTCATGTATTCGGCCATGATCGAGAATCAGGCGCTTCGTCCGCTCAAGGAGGCCTTCAAACTTAAATATCCCTTCATCGACGTGGAGTTCTGGCGCGCCGATACGCGCGATCTCATCAACAAGACCCTCGCGGAGGTGCGCGCGCGCAATGTGAACGTCGATGTCGTCGAAGGCGGAGGCGTCTCCCAGGCTTTGTTGCGGGCGAATGTGCTCGCCCCCTTCGCCTTGCCGGAAGCCCAGCGCCTCGCCCCGTCCATGCGCGATCCCAGGGGTTATTGGGTGGCCACGCGCGTCAGTTACTTCGGCATGGCCTACAACACAAAAATGGTCTCTGCCGATGAGGTTCCCAAAACCTATGCCGACCTGCTCGATCCCAAATGGAAAGGGCGCATGGCCTGGACAGCGGAGGCGGAAACCGGCAGCGCAACCATGTTCATCAGCTTTGTGCGGGCGTGGCTTGGCGAGGAGAAGGCTGAGACTTACTTTCGCGACCTTGGAAAGCAGGACATCGCCAACATCACCGCGAGCCCGCGCGAAGTCGTGAACAAGGTCATGGCCGGAGAATACGCCATCGGGCTGAACATATTTCTGCATCACCCCATCATCAGCGCCCAGCAGGGCGCCGCTGTCGCGTCACAACCGATGGAGCCGGTGCTTGGAAACGCCTCTGTGATGGTGCTGGCGAAAGATGCGCCGCACCCCCATAGCGCGCTTCTGCTGATGGATTTCCTGATCTCGAAGGAGGGGCAGGAGGTCATTCGCAAGGCCGACTACTTCCCCGCCGACACCACTTTGGAGGTCGAAGCCTCCGTCGCCAAAATCGTGCCGGCCAAATCAGGCCTGAGCATGCAGTTTCTGAGCGAGGAGGAGCTCTACAATAGCCGCAGCAAATCCATAGATCTCCAGAAAAAATACTTCCGGCGGCGCTAAGACAGAGATGAGCCCATCAACAACCAGCCGCCAAACTCAAGCGCACAAGCCTCTGGTCCTGCGCCTGCCATCCACGGCGGCTATGGCGGCGGCTTGCCTGTTGAGCGCGCTGGTGCTGCCGCCGTTTTACTTCCTCATCAAGACAAGCCTTCACACGACCGAGGCGGACGGCTCATTCGGCGTTTTCACCCTTGAAAACTACGTCAACCTCGTGGACGGCGGACATATCCTTGGCGATCTCTCGAACTCCCTCATCTTCGCCCTGGGCTCGGCTCTTCTGGCGATCTGCGGCGGCGCCTTGCAGGCCTGGATCGTCGAGCGGACGGATGCGCCATTGCGCCGATACACATTCTTCATCTCGATCATCTCGCTTGGGCTTCCCCATATCCTCTACACCGGCTCCTGGCTTCTCCTGCTTGGCAAGAACGGCCCTGTAAACCAGTTGTTCATGTGGCTGTCTGGGGGCGGCGCGCCTCTGATCAATATCTATTCAATGACTGGCATGATCGTCGTTGAGGGGATGTTGTGGATGCCGCTGGCGTTTCTTCTGCTGTCATCCCTTTTCCGCAATATGGATGGCGCCATAGAAGAAGCCGCCATGATGTCGGGAGCGGGCATCGGCACGACCTTCAGACGCATCACGCTTCCTTTGATGCTGCCGGGTTTTCTGGCCCTTTTTCTGCTGATTTTCATCCGTGCTTTCGAGGCCTTCGACATCCCGTCCCTCATCGGCGGCGCCGGGGATGTGTCGGTGCTCAGCACTGAAATCTTTGCAAGCATCCGCAAGGAGCTGCCCTCCAATTTCGGGCAGGCGGGCGCTTTTTCCGTCTGCCTCATGTTTGTGGTGGTTCTGCTGCTTGCGCTGCAGCGTCGTCTGTTGCGGGAAAGCGCTCGCTTTCAGACGATCACGGGCAAGGGCTATCAACCACGCGTCACCCGCCTCGGACCCTGGCGGCCATTGGCCACGGCTGTCCTGATTGGGTTTTTCATCATCTTGCTCGCTGTTCCTGTCGGGATGGTCATCATTACATCGCTGATTCCGTTTTATGACGGCTTCTCCTCGGCCATGCTTGATCGCATCTCGCTGGCCAACTACGGGCTTGTGCTCTCCAATGTTCATTTCCGCGCCGCAATGCTGAACACATTGATCTTCGGGTTTTGCGTGGCCACCAGCGTGACTCTTCTGACCGCGGCCTGCGCCTGGATGTCAGCCCGCCGCGTCAGGGGCTCCTTCCTTCTGGAGCAGCTGACCAGCATTCCCCTGATCTTTCCAGCCATTGTTCTGGGCGTCGCCTTCATGCAGTTTTTCCTGAATGCGCCATTCACAATCTATGGAACCCTGATCTCCCTCATCATAGCCGCCACCGTTCAATATCTGCCCTATGGCATGCGGTTCGCGCATGCGGGGGCCGTGCAGATCCATTCTGAACTTGAAGAGGCGGCTGCTCTGGCCGGAGCCGGTCCCCTGCAACGGTTCCGGCGGATCGTGCTCCCGCTCCTTCTTCCGGCCATCCTGACGAGCTGGCTGTTCATCACACTGCTATGTGTGCGCGGGGTGGCGTTGCCGATCTTGCTTGCTGGCGCCAATTCTCAGGTGGTCGCCGTCATGCTTTATGATCTCTGGGTCAACGGACAGGTGAACGAATTGGCCGCATTCGGCGTAGTCTGGACCATGTTCATGATCCTCATCGGCGCCATGTTCCATATTCTCTCAAACCGCGGCGGCGCAGTCGCCTTGTGACATCGGAATGATGACTGCTCCGGATGGAGAATTAATCGGACGATGGCCCATTCTTCAGGGCGCCTGAAAATTGTCTGCGTAAAATCAGGTCCGGGAGGCGTTTAGAGGCACGGTCAACCTCCCCCCGAAATTCCTGACGCCATAAATCCCATTTCTTTAGGACATGCGTTTAGGAACTGGCGGAAGGGGTGGGATTCGAACCCACGGTAGGCTTTCACCTACGGCGGTTTTCAAGACCGCTGCCTTAAACCACTCGGCCACCCTTCCTCAAGCTTGCTTCTAGGGCGTTTGGGCGGGGCGCGTCAACTTGCGGGGGGCAGGCCGTTGCGCGCGGCCTGCCCCGCCGCAAATCCTCAGTCGATCACGCTCGCGCCGCCGAAGCGCTCCAGCCAGCGCGGGATCACCTGCTTGTTGTAGACATTGTCCGGGACGCCGCCGCGCAGCGCCGTCAGCATGCTCTGCACCGCCCAGACCATGCCGGGCCGCAGCTCGCCGCCTGCGTTGTAGGAGGCGGCGTGGGGCGAGAGCAGCACCTTCGTTCCGAGCGCGCGCAGGGGCGAATCCATGGGCAGAGGCTCGTCCTCGAAGACGTCGAGCGCCGCGCCCGCGATATGGCCGGAGGCGATGGACCGTGCGAGGGCCTCCTCGCGGATCACCTTGCCGCGCGCGGTGTTGATGATGGTCGCGCCCTTCTTGCAGAGAGCAAGCTCCGCCTCGTCCATCATGAAGCGTGTCTCGTTGGTCAGCACCACATGGAACGAGACGACGTCGGCTTCGCGCAAGAGCGTCTCGTAATCGACGCGCTGCGCGTTGGCGAGCTGGAACTTCCAGGGCTCGGCATAGGGGTCACAGGCGATGATGCGCACGCGCCAGGGCGCCAGCAGTTGCGCGACGCGCAGCGCGATGCGCCCGAGGCCCACGAGGCCGATGGTGATCCCCGATGTTCCCTCAGACACGCGCGCGCCCAGAAAGGTCGTCATCAGCGAGGGTTCGCGCCAGCGGCCCGCGCGCACGGCGGCGTCGCGCTCCTGCACCTTCTTGAGCATGGCGAGGATGAAGGTCATGGTCGTCTCGGCGACGCCATAGCAGTTGGCCTCTGTGGGCGCATGGCAGACCATGATCCCGAGCTCAGTCGCCGCCTCGATGTCCACATCATCGACGCCGACGGTGTATTTCGCCACGATGCGCAGGCGCTGGGCGGATTCCAGCACCCGGCGCGTGATCGGCGCGCAGCGGACCATGGAGCCCATGAGGCCGACGCTCTCGCGCGCGGCGGCGATCACCTGATCCTCATTCTCGGGCTTGCGCACCCATTGCCAGTCCTTCTCGCCATAGGTCAGCGATACGCCGACGCTCTCCAGCTGAGCGAGAATCTCCGCAGGCTCGTCGCGGGGGGCGAAGATGAGGACGTTGGGTTTGGTCATGGCGCGTTTCTCCCGATGCTTTGCGTGGGAGGTTAGGACAGCGCGGCCCCGAAAACCAGAGCGCCGGCCCGAAGGATCGGACCGGCGCTCAAGAAGTCCTTTGGCGGCGTCAGGATCAGACCGTTTCCTTCGCCCGCTCCGCGCGCTTGCGCTCGTTGGGGTCGAGATGGGTCTTGCGCAGGCGGATCGACTTCGGGGTCACCTCCACGCGCTCGTCGTCCTCGATATAGGCCAGCGCCTTTTCCAGCGTCATGCGGATGGGCGGGGTGAGGCGCACGGCCTCGTCCTTGCTCTGGGTGCGGATGTTCGTGAGCTGCTTGCCCTTGAGCACGTTGATCTCGAGGTCGTTCTCGCGGGTGTGCTCGCCCACGATCATGCCGCGATAGACCTTCCAGCCGGGCTCGATCATCATCGGGCCGCGATCTTCGAGCTTCCACATGGCGTAGGCCACCGCCTCGCCCTGCTCGTTGGAGATCAGCACACCGTTGCGGCGGCCCTGGATTTCGCCGCGATGGGGCGCGTATTCGTGGAACAGGCGGTTCATGATCGCCGTGCCCTTGGTGTCCGTCAGCAGCTCGCCCTGATAGCCGATGAGGCCGCGGGTGGGGCAATGGAAGACGAGGCGCAGGCGATTGCCGCCGGAGGGGCGCATCTCCAGCATCTCGGCCTTGCGCTCGGCCATCTTCTGCACGACGACGCCCGAATGCTCCTCATCGACGTCGATCACGACCTCTTCGATGGGCTCCATCAGATTGCCGTCCTCATCGCGCTGGAAGACCACGCGGGGGCGCGAGATCGAGAGTTCGAAGCCCTCGCGGCGCATGGTCTCGATGAGGATGCCAAGCTGCAATTCGCCGCGGCCCGAAACGATGAAGGATTCGCCGGTGGGCGAGTCTTCCACGCGCAGAGCCACATTGCCCTCGGCCTCCTTGTAGAGGCGGGCGCGGATGATGCGGCTCGTCACCTTGTCGCCCTCGGTGCCCGCCAGCGGGCTGTCATTGACCATGAAGGTCATGGAGAGGGTCGGGGGATCGATGGGCTGGGCCTGCAGGGGCTCGGCCACGTCAAGCGCGCAGAGCGTGTCGGCCACGTTGAACTTCTCGAGGCCCGCGATGGCCACGATGTCGCCGGCTTCCGCCTCGTCGATAGGTTGGCGCTCGATGCCGCGGAAGGCGAGGATCTTGGACACGCGGCCCTGCTCCACAACCTTGCCGTTGCGGTCGAGCACGCGCACGGGCTGGTTGGGCTTGATCGAGCCCGCGAAGACGCGGCCGGTGATCATGCGGCCAAGATAGGGATTGGCTTCGAGCAGGGTGCCGAGGAGGCGGAACGAGCCTTCCTCGATCCTGGGCTCGGGCACATAGCGCAGCACGAGGTCGAAGAGCGCGGCCATGCCCTGATCGGTCGGACCTTCCGGCGAATCGGCGACCCAGCCCTGCTTGGCCGAGCCGTAGATAATGGGGAAGTCGAGCTGCTCGTCGGTGGCGTCGAGGGCGGCGAAGAGGTCGAAGACCTCGTTGACCACTTCGGTCACGCGGGCGTCAGGGCGGTCCACCTTGTTGATGCAGACGATGGGCTTCAGGCCGATCTTGAGGGCCTTGCCGACCACGAACTTCGTTTGGGGCATGGGGCCTTCGGCCGCGTCCACCAGCACGATGGCGCTGTCCACCATGGAGAGGATGCGCTCCACCTCGCCGCCGAAGTCGGCGTGGCCGGGGGTGTCGACGATGTTGATGCGCACATCCTTCCAGACGACCGAGGTCGCCTTGGCCAGAATGGTGATGCCGCGCTCCTTTTCGAGATCGTTCGAATCCATGACGCGCTCGATGACGCGCTGGTTGTCGCGGAAGGCGCCGGACTGCTGGAGGAGGCGATCGACAAGAGTCGTCTTGCCGTGGTCGACGTGCGCGATGATCGCGATATTGCGAAGCTTCATCTTGGTCTCTTGGCTGGGCCCGCCGCCACCCGGCAGAGAGCAATGCGATGTCCTGCCCCGTCCTCATGACGGATGCGCGACAGTCGCCACGAAAGGGGAACCCGCGAGCCTCGCCCGCTTTGCGGCAGTGCAATAGCGGAATTCGGGCGGTTTGGGAAGGGCGGGGATCAGCGGTTGACTTGGAGCCTAAGGAAGAGCGGCGATTTCGGGACTGCGCATGGCCCAAACCGCGTCAAATCGACTATTGTCTCGACACCAGAGCGCAGCCGACGGAGACAGCCATTCGATCAATTGGAGCATGTCGGCGTAGGCTTGGGGCAGATTTGAATGAATGATCGGCTCATAATGAGCGATCCGGTTCCTGATCTTTCTGATGGGGCCAAGCCGGGACGAGAATTGCTTTCTGCCAAGACGCCTGCCCCCGGCGGTTCGGGCTATCCTATGCAACGAGGCTCGCCAAAGGTCTTCGTATTCTGGACCGAAAAAGGCTGTCCAGTAACCGAACGTCAGAGCCGGTATGAGGGAAGCGGGCGCGGGCGGCTCAGGCGAGCCCAGTTCCTGCTTCGCCTTCGCCAGCATATTCATTTGCTTGCGGTTTCTTTGAACGCGCTCGTCATCGAACCAGCATGGTGAGATTTCCTGGGCTAAAATCATATGAATGCGGTTTCTCAGGGTCACCTCAAGAATATGAAGGGGAACATGAAGCGTCTCCGAAAGGAGGACATTCGACGTATAAAGCGCGATCGCCGCGTCTCGATCGCCGCCTGTCCAGTTGAGAAATCTTGAGAATCTCTCCGCTGAGAGGGCATGTTCGAAAACAGTCATTTTAAAAGCCCCGAGGATTGAAAAATGTTTCCGTCGGCGTTATGTTTTTATCGTGAACCCCGGATACGCCTCTGCTTCGGCATGCGGCCGGGGTAAGTTTTTTGGGGCCTCCGCTTGAAGGCCTTTAGGCTGACGATTTCATCTTAACCTGAACAATATTCGCCGCCTAGTCGCTACTCCCCCGCCAGAATCCTCGGCGTCTCCCTGCGGGGGGCGCTTTCGATCTGCCGCCTGCGGTCGCGGATGGCGAGGCGCACCTGGTCGATGGCGAGGCCCAGCGCCGTGACGCGGTGGGTGTCGAGGTGGCGCAGCGAGCCCGCCTCCAGCGCCTGGGCCAGGATCGTGTCGGCCTCACGCTCGAGCTCATCGAGCCGGGCGGCGCTCGGCGCCTCGCGCGCGTTGCCGAGACGCTCCAGCAAAAGCTCCATCAGCTCTTCCGAACGCGCATGGGTCATGGCCGTCAGGCGGCTCGCCAGCGCGGCGGCGGCGGAGGCCAGAACCGATAGCAACATCGCCCCTATATATATGAAATCACTGTATTTATCGAGGAAGGTCTCTTCTTCGCCCTCGAGATAGGCCACCGCGCCGGGGTGGGCGGGAAAGGGCGCGGCCTTGTCGGTCGAGGGCTCCTCCATGCGGTTGGCCATGGGCGCCGAGGCGGCGATCAGGGGGCGCGCGGCGAAGAACAGGCGCACCATGTCGCCCACCACGCCGTCAGGGGTTTTGGCGCGCGCCACAAGCCGCGTGGTGACGGCGATGGTTCTGAGGTCGCTGGCGGGCCGGGGCGGCGCCCCGCCGAAGGCGCCCATAGGCACATCCATCGGCTCGAAGGCCGGGAAGCGCTGGGCGAGGGCTCGCGCCTCCAGGACGGGCAGAAACACCGGCGGACCCTGACCGGCGGCCGCCACGGCGGAAACCGCCTCCGCCAGTTGCGGCGAGACCGGATCGCCCACCACCAGCAGGGCCTCGATTCGATGGCTGGCGAGGGCTGCGGGCAGTTCGTCGGAGGTGAGCGAGACCTTGGCCAATCCCTCGCGGGCGTCATAATGGCCAATCACCGCCTCCAGCACGCGCGCATTGGCCTCCCCACCGGGGCGTGAGACCAGTACGCCGACTCTGCGCCCCCTGAGGTCATCGATCTCCCTCACGCCCGAGGCGCCTGGCGCAAGGATCGTCACGGCGTCGCGATGCAGGATCAGGGCGGTCTGGCCCTGCCGGGGCATGGCGATGTCGGTGCGCACCACCGCAAAATCAGCCGCGCCTTCGTCGATCGCGGCGGCGGCGGCGGTCACATGATCGACGGGCGCGATCTTGATGCGGATCGGGTCGCGCTCGCGCGCAAGCACGGAAGCTGCGGCGCTGATGAGGTGATGGTCAGGCGTGTCGCGCGAGACCGCCACGCGCACCTGCGTCGGGCGCACGAAATACCAGGCCGACAGGGCGAGGACCGCCGCCAGCGCCAGCGCGGCTGCGATGGAAGCGAGAATATATCGGCGCATGCCGCCTCCGGGGCGCAGCCCCGCCCGCCGGGGCCTTCAAGAGAAGAGCCCAGCGGGGCGGCAGGTTCCCGGAACGGCGAGAGGTTCCCGGCGCGGCCTGTCAGCGCCCGGTCTTGCGGTCCCGCTTGCCCAAGGTGCGCAGGCGCAGGGCGTTGAGCTTGATGAAGCCCGCGGCGTCGCGGTGGTCATAGGCCACAGCGCCTTCCTCGAAGGTCACGAGATCCTGATCGTAGAGCGAATAGGGCGACTGGCGGCCCACCACGCGCACATTGCCCTTGTAGAGCTTGAGCCGCACGCGGCCGGTCACCAGTTCCTGGCTGCGGTCGATGAGCGCTTGCAGCATCTCGCGCTCAGGCGAGAACCAGAAGCCGTTGTAGATGAGTTCGGCATATTTCGGCATGAGCTCATCCTTCAGGTGAGCCGCGCCGCGGTCGAGGGTGATGGATTCGATGCCGCGATGGGCTTCCAGCAGGATCGTGCCGCCGGGGGTCTCGTAGACGCCGCGCGACTTCATGCCCACGAAGCGGTTCTCGACGAGGTCGAGGCGCCCGATCCCGTTGGCCTTGCCGAGTTCGTTGAGCTTCGTCAGCAGGGTCGCCGGGGACATCTTCACCCCGTCGATGGCGACGGCGTCGCCCTTTTCAAAGTCGATGACGATCTCGGTGACGGCGTCGGGCGCGTCTTCGGGGGAAATGGTGCGCATGTGCACATATTCCGGCGGCTCGACCCAGGGATCCTCCAGCACCTTGCCCTCAGAGGAGGAGTGCAGCAGGTTCGCGTCGACCGAGAAGGGCGCTTCGCCCCGCTTGTCCTTGGCGATGGGAATCTGATGCTCTTCGGCGAAGGCGATCAGTTGCTCGCGGCTCCTGAAGTCCCATTCACGCCAGGGCGCGATGACCTTGATCTCGGGCTCGAGCGCGTAATAGCCAAGCTCGAAGCGCACCTGATCGTTGCCCTTGCCGGTGGCGCCATGGGACACGGCGTCGGCGCCGACCTTGCGGGCGATCTCGATCTGCTTTTTCGCGATGAGCGGGCGGGCGATGGAGGTGCCCAGCAGATAGAGCCCCTCATATTGGGCGTTGGCGCGGAACATCGGGAAGACGTAGTCGCGGACGAATTCCTCGCGCAGATCCTCGATGAAGATGTGCTCGGGCTTGATGCCCAGCAGCTCCGCCTTTTTGCGGGCGGGCTCCAGCTCCTCGCCCTGGCCGAGGTCGGCGGTGAAGGTCACGACTTCGCAGCCATAGGTGGTCTGCAGCCACTTCAGGATGATGGAGGTGTCGAGGCCGCCCGAATAGGCGAGGACGACGCGCTTGATGTCTTTCTGGGCCATGGATGGAGACTCGTCAGTATGGGCCTGGGAATGACCCTGATCGGGCCGGGACTATAGATGCGGATCGCCATCGCGCAAGCCTTCGCTGTCAGGCCTGATGATGAACCTTCGCAGCAGCGCGACCAGGATCAGCGTCAACAGCCCCGCAAAGAGCGCATCAGAGAGAAAATGCCCCCCGAAGGCCACCCGCAGGCCGCCGGTCAGCGCCCCCACCCCAAGCGCCGCCGCCATGGCGGGCAGACGCAGGGGCGGCGGGGCGAGGCTTGCGGGAGCCGCCAGCCAGAAGGCGCCGGAGGTTTCCCCCGACACGAAGGAGCAGTTCTTCGCGCAGGCGCCGTCGGTTTCATACCAGGGGCGGAAATCCAGCGGTCCGCCGAATTCCCGGACCTGCACCGGCCTTGGACGATGCCAATGGTCCTTCAGCCCGAGATTGACGAGGAGGCCCGGCCCCAGCGCGAGGCTGAGCGCCATGAAGGCGAGGCTGCGTCCGCGCGGGAAGAAGCGGTCAGGCACGGGGGCCCCGAGGCGGCCCGCCAGCCAGAGCGCGGCGGCGCCGACCATGACGGCGGCCGGCAGATAGAAGAGCGTGAAGCGCAGCGCCCTGAGGAGCGGCGAATTTCCGGGGAAGCCGTCCTGCCCGTGAAAGAAGGCCGCGCCCATGAGATCAAGCTCCGGCCACAGAGCGAAGACGACCCCCGTGGCGAGCGTCAGCAAAAAAAGCAGGGCGATGGGTGATGAACGCAAGTGATGCCTCCAGCCTCTCCTTTAGCGGAGGGCGGCGGGGGGCGAAAGCGCGAAGCTCGTCAGCTCCCGCCGGGGCTGGTAAGGTCGGGCCATGACCACGCCCCTCTCCTCCGACGAGATCGAACGCTACGCCCGCCACATCGTCCTGCATGGCGTGGGCGGGCCCGGCCAGCAGAAGCTGAAAGCCGCCCGCGTGCTGGTGATCGGCGCCGGCGGGCTCGGCTCGCCGCTCATTCAATATCTGGCGGCGGCGGGGGTCGGCGAGATCGGCGTGGTGGATGACGACGCGGTGTCGCTCTCCAACCTGCAACGGCAAGTGCTCCACACCACCGCCGACATCGGCCGCCTGAAGGTGGAGAGCGCGAAGGAGGCCGTCGCGCGGCTCAATCCCCATGTGCGGCTGACCACCCACGCGCAGCGGCTTGACGCCTCCAATGCGCGCGGCCTCGTGCGCGCCTATGACCTTGTGGCCGACGGGTCCGACAATTTTGACACGCGCTACGCCGTCTCCGACGCCTGCTTTTATGAAGCGCGCCCGCTGGTGACGGCAGCGGTCGGCGCCTTCGACGGCTCGCTCACCACCCTGCGCCCCTATGAGCGCGATGCGCAGGGCCGCCCGAACCCGACCTATCGCTGCCTCTTCCCCGAAGCCCCGCCCGCAGGCGCCATCCCCGCCTGCGCCGAGGCCGGGGTGCTCGGCGCGCTCACGGGCGTGCTCGGCTCCATGATGGCGCTGGAGGTGCTGCGGGAGCTGACGGGCTTCGGCGAAACCCTCGTGGGCCGCCTGCTGCTGGTGGACACTCGCGCCATGCGCTTCGAGACCATGAGCTATGGGTGGGATCCCGCCAATCCGCTCAATGGCGAGGGGGCCTGAAGACAGCCGCGCCTCAAGCCTTCAGCTTGTTGTTCTGCGCCCATCTGGCGATGGCGTCGCGCGCCGTGGGGGCGGGGCCGAAGAAACGCTCCTGCCTTGTGGTGTCCGCTACAAAGCGGCCTGTCCTGAAGAACAGGAACATCTGCAGGAGGTCGTAGCCCAGTTCCGAAAACAGCTTGATCGGCCGCGCCATGAGGCGGAACACGAACCAGGGGGCCACCCAAACGGAGAGAGGCTTGCCTGTCGCCTGCGTGATCAGATCCGCAAGCTCGCTCTGGCTTTTCGGGCCGTCGCGCCAGCTTATGTCGATGGTCTGATTGGCGATGTCCTCACCGGGATAGGTGGCGGCCTGCGCCAGATTCGCCGCCAGATCATCGGTCAGCACATAGGACCATCTGGTGGTCTTGTCGCCCATGGCGAGGAGGCGCCCAGCCTTCACGCCATCGGCCACATAATCCGCGCTCTGATCCAGAAAGGCTGGCGCGCGGACGAAGACATAGGGCAGGCCAGAGGACCGGATGAGATCCTCCGCCACTGCCTTGGCGTGGAAATGCGGGACCTCGGGGGCCTTTTCGCAGGCCACGATGCTGAGGAAGACAAAACGCTTCACACCCGCGCGCGCGGCGGCCTCGATCAGGTTCCTGTTGCCCTGGAAGTCGGCCTCGATGGTTTCCTTCATATAGCCATTGGCGGAGGTGATGACGACATCGACGCCCCGCAGGGCCGCATCGAGCGACGCGGGGTCCATCATGTCCCCCCGCACCCATTCCACGCCTGAGGCCGCATCCGCAGGCGCGCCGCGCCGCGACATCGCGCGCAAGGCGACGGACCCATCCCGCGCCAGTTCACGCAGGATCTTGGCGCCAAGGAATCCGCTTGCGCCGACAAGGAGAATTCTGCGGCCCTGCCCGGGGTCGTTCGTTGGCGTGGAGGTCGATGGGGTGTGCGTCATGGCGATGTCTTTCTTGTTCTGGGCGTCTTTCATATTGCTGTCGCCCGGACAGACGCACCCGTGATCGGACGCTTCCCTGATCCATATTTGACGCCCCACCAAAGCGTGGTTTCGCGTTCGGTGGGGAGAGTGGGCAAGGGCGCGCCAGTCACTCGCCTATGGCGGGGCTGTTGGTGACGCTTATAGCGTACGAAGGGCCTCGCCCTTCCAGGAAGGCATCCCGAAAGGCGTCACAATAATGGCCAGGACCCAGATGATTGGCCCTGCGATGGTTGGAAAATTTGGCTCGATGACCCCCGAAAGCAGCATTGCGAAAGTGAATGTGAGGTCGCAAATGCCGATGACGACGAGACCGAGGGCGTAGCCCAGCCAGGACGCCTGCGTCCAGATGAGCCAGGCTACGAAGAGCCCGAGCACGCCATATCCACCGACATCGACGGTGAAATTGAGCAGCGTGAACAAGTGTGTTTTGACGGTCACCGGATCTGTGGGAATCTGGACCAGACTTCGCGGAGCGTTCGGGCCGCCGGTCAGCACCGCCCAGAAGGACGCCAGGTCGCCGCCAATGAACTGCTTGATGCCCGCGAAGCCGACCCAGATGTGCAGGATGGACCACAGCAGGAACAATCCTGCGCCAATCCTGGCGGCGGTCCCGGCGGGCGATGCATGTGACGTCATCATCTGATTTCCTTTCGAAGAATTCCTTGGGTGATTATCGGTTGTGTCCGTGGCGCTGAATCGAGCCGCAACCCGGCGTTTCCGCGCGGAGGGCCCCCTTACGCTGAAGACTTATTGCTTTATTTTTGATATTCACATCTGCGATTATGAACAAGACTGATCCTTATATGGAGCAATCATGGACGCATTGGGGAACATGACTCTTTTCGTTGAAGTCGCGACCGCAGGCGGGTTTCGCGCGGCGGCGGAACGGTTGAAAATCGCGAACTCCACCTTGTCGCGCCGCATTGCGGACCTTGAGCGCGAACTCGGGCTGCGCCTGTTCAACCGCACCACGCGCCGGGTCGAGATGACCGAAGCGGGGCGGCTCTATTTCGAGCGATGCCGCCGCATCATCGACGAGGCGCGCCTGGCCCATGAGGAATTGTCGAGCATGGTCTCGCAGCCCAGCGGCCTGATCCGCGCCTCCGTGCCCGTGGACTTCACGCTGGTCTATCTCGGCGACATCCTCGGGGATTTCCTGCGCCTTTATCCGGGCATCCACCTCGATCTGGACGTGACCCCGCGTCAGAGCGATCTCATCTCAGAGCCGATCGATCTTACGATCAGGATCGGCGAGCCCAGAGACCCTCAGTTGATCGCCCGCAAACTGGTGACGTTCAGGGCGGGCCTCTTCGCCGCGCCCGATTATCTGGCGGCCCATGGCGCGCCGCAGACGCCGCAGGAGCTGCTGCGCCACAATTGCCTGCGCGTGGCGGATAGCCCCTGGAAGCTGGTCAACACCCGCAGCGCAGAGGAACAGACCGTCGCGGCGAGTGGATCCTTCACCGCCAACAACATTGGCCTGTTGTGCAAAATGGCCCTGCAGGGAACGGGCGTCGTTTTGCTTGCGCACGAACACGTCAGCGAAGACCTTGATGCGGGCCGCCTTGTGCGCCTCTTGCCCGACTGGGCGCCGCCGGACTTTTCCGCCTATGCGCTGACCGAAACCAGATTGCTCCCCGCCAAGGTGCGCGTGTTCATCGATTTCCTGATCCGGAATCTGAAAAGCAGAGGCGAGGCGGGCCAAGGCGTGGGAAGCGGTTGATGCTGCCCGCCCGCTGGTCTATCACTGACGTCCTGCAACAACCCTGGGAGGGCCCCATGTCGCTTCATTCAGTCTCGATCCCCGTCTTCATCCAGCTCATCAACAGCGCGCAAAAGATGATCGACAAGACGCTCGCCCATTGCGCGGCGAAGAAGATCGATCCCGCCGCCCTCCTGAGCGACCGCCTCTATCCCGACATGTTCCCGCTGGTGCGCCAGTTCCAGTATATCGCCGACCATTCCTCGGGCGCCTGCCTGCGCCTCGCGGGCAAGGACGCGCCGGTTCCGCCGCGCGAGGAGACCACCTTCGAGCAGCTCAAGGAGCGCCTCGCCAAGGCCCTCGCCATCGTCGAGTCCGTCTCCGCCGCCGATGTGGACGCCCACGCGGACAAGGACATCACCTTCCCCATGGGGCCGCGCCAGGTCACCATGCGCGGGCGTGAATATATGCTTCACTTCGCCATGCCGAACTTCTATTTCCACACCACCACAGCCTACAACATCCTGCGCCATCGCGGCGTCGAGGTGGGCAAGCGTGACTTCCTTGGCGTCATCCCCGGCTTCCCCGCCGCCTGACGTCATTCAACCCAGAGAAAGATCGATCGCATGAGCATTCGTCGCATCGGCGCGGGCCCGCGCATGAGCAAGGCCGTCGTCCACGCAAACACCGTCTATCTGGCGGGCCAGGTCGCGGACAAGACCAAGGGCGCGAGCGTCGCCGACCAGACGAAGGAGATCGTCGGCATCATCGACGAGCTTCTGAAGGAGGCGGGCTCCGACAAGACGAAGATCCTCTCAGCGACGATCTATCTCTCGGACATCTCGACCTTCCCCCAGATGAACGCGGTCTGGGACACATGGGTCGTCGCAGGCGAGACGCCCGCCCGCGCCACGGTCGAGGCGAAGCTCGCCGCGCCCGAATACACCGTCGAGATCGCGGTCATCGCCGCGATCTGATCCGGTCATTCCACGGTTTGAAGGGCCAGCCTCGCGCTGGCCCTTTTCGTTTGGGCTCAGCCCTCGATGATGCCCTGCACCTGCCCCATGAAATCGCGCTTGGCGAGCGGCAGGCCGCTGTGGCGCAGGAGGTCATAGGCCGTGGTGGCGTGGAAGAAGAGGTGCGGAAGAGCGTAGTGCAGCACGAAGTCGCGGCCTTTCATGCTGCGCGTCGCCGCGCCCGCCGGAAAGGTCAGCACCTTGTCGGCCGCCGAATCCACCGCGGCGCGGTCGAAGGCCCGCACATAGGCCAGCGCCCGCTCGACGCGCGCCTTCAAATCCTCCAGCGTCTTTTCGTCATCGGCAGGCTTTTCGGGATTGGCGTCGGTGAGCATGGCGGGGATGGCGTAGGCCCAGCGCGTCACCGTCCGCACCTGCTTGTCGAAAGCGTACATGTCCGGAAAGAACCGGGCGGTGAGATAGGCCTGCTGGTCATATTTCTGGGCCGCGCAATGGGCGATGGCCTTGTCGAGCGCGCCCGAAAGGCCGGTCAGCGTCTGGATGATGACGTCAAGCGACGCCTGCGAAAGCGAAATTGTCATGTCTTCCTCCCCGCCCCCAAGGGGCTTTCGATGTGGCGGCGTGATCCCGGCTCCCCTGCCCCGATGCTTGCGGAAGCGGCCTGATCGACCTAGAGATGTCTCAGGCGGGCGTGACCCGCAATGTCAAAGCGGGAGGCGAGATGAACGCGCACGACGAGATCAAGCAGAAGATGATCATGGCTGGCAAGATCCTCGTGGCCGAAGGCCAGGATGATTTCACCCGCGGCCACATTTCCTTCCGCCATCCCGACAATCCTGGCCTCTTCTACATGAAGGCCCACAGCATCGGCCTCGACGAGATCACGATGGAGAACATTCTCACCATCGACCTCGAAGGCAATGTGGTCGCAGGAAAGGCCAAGCGCCATTCCGAGGTCTACATCCATTCCGAGATCCTCAAGGCGCGCCCTGACCTCAACTGCGTGCTGCACACCCATCCCACCTATTCGACCGCCTTTTCGGCGATGGGTCGCCCGATGCGCGCCTACAGCCAGCCCTCGGCGCTCTTCTACAACGCCATCGGAACCTATACGGACACGATCAACCTCATCCGCAGCCATGAGATGGGCGCGGGCGTCGCCAGGGCGCTGGGGCCGCACCGCACGGTGATGCTCAAGAACCATGGCGTCGTGATCTGCGGCGCCTCCATCGAGGAGACGATCATCAGCGTCATCATGCTGGAGAACGCCGCCCAGATTCAGATGATCGTCGAGGCGGCGGGCAATCCCGCGCCCGAATTCCCGCTGGAGGACATCCTGAAGCTCCAGCACGACATCAGCCGTCCCGAGCAGTTCATCGTGAACTTCGATTATCTGGCGCGCCGGGTGAAGCGCCGCGAGGGCTGAGGCCCGCAACCCGCTTGATCGATCCCAGCCAATTCGGACTGCCTACACGGGCAGTCCGACACATGCAGGATGCTTCAGCCCGCCGATGGCGCCGGGATCACGCAAGGACGGCGGTCAGCCCGTTTCAGAGCGCCCGTCCGACGCCATAGCCCGCGAGCGCCGCAAGACCCGTCAGGAACGAGCCCCAGGCCATGTCGACAACCGTCAGCATCAACGGCCAGACCTTCAGGGTCGCCTGATTGGTGAGGTCGTAGACGCCATAGCCCACAAGCCCGAAGAGCGCGCCATAAAGGGCGGCGGTCAGCCAGCTTTCGGCGGCGAGCGCAGGCTGGATCGCGAAGAACGTCACGCCGAAGGCATAGAGCAGATAGAAGACAAGGGCAGGGCCAAGGCGGAAGCCGTCCATGGCCATGCCTTCCATGGCCGGGCGATAGAATGTGTCGCCCATGCGGCTCAGCCAGATGAAGTCGACCCCGACGAAAACCACAAGTGTCGCGACATAGATCGCTGCCATCTTCATGTCATGCTCCTGGTTTTCTGAGAAGATAAAAGCCCACATCAGTGGCGCCTTCGGCGAAGCCCGCCTGGCAATAGCAGAGGTAGTAGAGCCAGAGCCGGTGGAACCGCTCGTCAAAGCCCTGCGCCTCGATCTGCGGCCAGCGCGATTCAAATCGTGTGCGCCAGTCCGCGAGCGTCTGCGCATAGGACAGGCCGAAACATTCGGTCTTGGCGAGGGTGAGCCCGGCGCGCGCCGCCTGTTCAGCCATCGCCGTCTTCGTCGGCAGGAATCCACCGGGGAAGATATGCCGCTGGATGAAGTCGGGCGTCTCCCGATAGGTTCCATAGCGAGATTCATCAATGGTGATCGCCTGGATCAGCGCGGTCCCGCCGGGGCGCAGCACCTCGGCGATCTTGCCGAAATATTGCGGCCAATAGGCCTCGCCGACGGCCTCGATCATTTCAATCGAGACGACCCGGTCAAACCGCCCCTGGACATCGCGATAGTCCTGCAGACGCAGATCGACCGGCGCCCCGGCGCAGCGCGCCTGCGCGAAGGCCAGTTGCGATGGCGAGAGGGTGAGGCCCGTGACGGAGGCTGCGCCGCAATCGGCGAGATGACGCGCCAGCGCGCCCCAGCCGCAGCCGATCTCGAGAACCTCCTCGCCGCCGCGCAGCTCCATGAGATCCGAGATGCGCCTCAGGCGGTTCTGTTGCGCATGTTCGAGCGTCTCTGCGCCGGGCCCATAAAGCGCCGACGAATAGAGCATGGTTTCATCAAGCCATTCGGCGAAGAAGTCGTTGCCAAGATCGTAGTGGCTGATGATGTTGCGTCGGCTCCCGCGCCGGCTGTTGCCGCGCAGGCGATGGCGAAGGCGGCTGAAAAGACGGTGGCCCAGCTTGCCATAGAAGCCATCGAGCGCGGGGGTGTTGAGCGCGCCGAACCGCAGCAGCGTCACGAGGTCGGGCGTCGTCCATTCCCCGGCGATGAAGCCTTCGGCGAAACCGATGTCGCCTTGCAGGATCATGCGGCGCAGCGCGCGCCAATCCTTGACGACGAGGCTCGCGTCCGGCCCCGGCTCGCCCCGCGCTTCAAGCCGCTGTCCGGAGGGAAGATGCAGGCTCAGGGAGCCATAGGCGACCTTGTCGAGAAGCGGCCGCAAGGCGAGCGCCAAAGGGTGCATGAAGAAAGTCGTCTTGCCTTCTTCGCTCTGGGGGAGGCTGATGGATTTCATCTCAGGAACTCATATCTGCGGCGCGAACAAACGTGATGGGATTTTGGGGAGGCTTGGGGCGGGTTCGCAATCGAACGCCCTTGCGCCAGAGTTTCAACGCTTCCCAATGGATGGCGCCGATCACGCGCATGGGCAGCGCGGGCGTCGTAAAAAACAGACGGAGCAGGGCTGCGTCGGTCAGGGCGCGGCGACGCGCATGGTAACGGGCGGTCAGAAGCAGCCCCTGCTCGTCGCTGACCTCGATCACAAGGCGCATCAGCTCGTCGGGCGCCATGAAACGAAAGCGATAGCCAAGATCCATGTCCATGAAAGGCGAGACATAGAAGCCCTTGTCGCAGGACTGCTTGATTTCAACTGACGTGGCGCCCTTCTCGACGGGAATGAGATAGGCGTGACGTTCGCCGAAGGTGTTGTCGACTTCCCAGATCATCGCGGCGAGCGCGCCATCGGCGTCGAAACAATAAAATACGCTCAGCGGATTGAAGGCGAGGCCGAGCATGCGCGGCATGGTCAGCAGCAGCACCCGCCCGCCGGATATGTCGACGCCGGCCTCGCGCAGCGCCTCCTCCACCTGTGTGCGCAGCGGACGGCCGGAGCGGTCCCCACGGTCGCGGCTGTGGAAGGAAAAGAGGTTGAAGCGGTCGATGGAGAAGAACCGCAATCCTCTGGCGCTTTCGTCCAGACGGTCGATGTCGAGCAACACAGAGAAGATGCGATAGGCGAAACGATGATCGCGCGGGCGCCGACGGCAATGGGTCACGACCCCGCTATAGAGCGCCCCCGCCGCCGTCACGCCGCCACCTCCGAAGGAGCGGGCGCGGGCGCGAGATATATGCGCCCATTCTGATCCGGCGCCGTCCATGGACGGGGTCGTCCACCCAGCTGCTCGGCGACTGCCAGACCCGCCTGCAGCCCGTCCTCATGGAAGCCAGCGCCGAAATAGGCGCCGCAATACCAGATGCGATCCGCGCCCTGAAGCGACCAGAGCTGACGCTGGGCCCGGAGCGCCGCCAGATCGAACTGGGGATGGCTGTAGCTTTCGCGCACATGCACGGCCTCGTCGCGCGGCGGCTGGGGCGGATTGAGCGTGACGAAAAGGGGAGGGGCGTCGCCCAGCGGCTGCAGCCGGTTCATCCAATAGGTGACGGCCAGGGAGCCTCGATCGCCCGTTTCGGCCAGATAATTCCAGCTCGCCCAGGCGGCCTTGCGGCGCGGCGTCAGGCGCTGATCGGTGTGGAGCCATGCGGTGTTGGGCTGGTAGCGGAATGCGCCGAGGATCTCGCGCTCCGCCGCGCTGGGCGCCTCGAGCATCGCGAGGGCGGCGTCGGCATGGGCGCCGATCACCACGGCGTCGAAAGTGTCGACGCCGCCCCGCGCATCGCGCACCTCGACCCCATGGGGTCTGCGGCTCACGCCGGTCACCGCGGCGCCGGCGCGGATGTCGCCAAGGCTCGCCGCCAGCTTTTCGACATAACGACGCGAACCGCCGCGAACCGTGCGCCAAACCGGGCGATCCGCGAGCTTCAAGAGGCCGTGATTGTCGCAAAAGCGGATGAAGGAGGTCGCGGGATAGGCGCCGACCTCATCGGCTGGCGTCGACCAGATGGCGGCGGCCATGGGATAGAGATGGTCGCGGATGAACGCCTGGCCATAGCGCCCGCGCGCCAGATAATCATCGAGGCTGATGTCGCCGAGGCCCGCAAGATCTGCAGGCGCCTCGCGATAGAAGCGCAGGAGGTCGCGGATCATCGACCAGAAGCGCGGCTTCAGCGCATTCGTCGGCTGGGCGAAGAGGCCGCGCAGGTCCGTGCCCGCATATTCATAGGCGCCCTGATCGAAGGACACCGAAAAGGACATTTCGGTGGGCGTCGTCTCGACGCCGACATGATCGAAGAGCGCCGTCAGGTTCGGATAGGTCGGCTCATTATAGACAATGAAGCCCGTATCGACGGCGATTTCCTGGCCCTCAACCTGGATGACCCTGGTGTTCGCATGACCGCCAAGCCTTGTTTCCGACTCATAGAGAACCACCTGATGGTCGCGAGCCAGCGCCCAGGCGCAGGAGAGACCGGAGACTCCGGCGCCGATGACGGCGATTTTCTGCCGGTTTTCCGGGATGCGCGGGGGGAAATCCATCGAGGTCTCTGGGAGGAGTGTCACTTCCGGTTTACGTTTCCGCAGACCATGCGGATCAATCCACCCGTTTTCGAGCTGCGTATCAACCCCATGTCTTTCATCTTTTGCGCCATCGGCGTCAGTTTCGCCATGAGTTTCGCCTGGGCCGTGCGCATGCGCACCGGCCAGAGCGGATGGATCGACGCGATCTGGTCGGCCGCGACTGGCCTCGGGGCGCTCGCTTTCCTCGCCCCGCAGGAGGGCCGCAGCCTTTTTGCGGGCGCTCTCGTGGCGCTCTGGTCGCTGCGCCTTGGGGGTCACATCGCCCTGCGCACGCGCGGCGCCGGCGACGATCCGCGTTATGCGGCGCTGGCTGCGGAATGGGGCGCGGACTTTCCCCGGCGCCTCTTCATTTTCCTGCAGATTCAGGCCGCTGCGTCCCTGCCGTTGATCGCCGCGGTGGGAATCGCCGGCCATGCGCCGCGCCCCTTCCCCGATTGGGCGGATGGGCTTGCGCTGGTGGTCGCCGTGAGCGGCGTCCTCATCGAGGGCGTCGGGGACTGGCAGTTGCGGCGCTTCCGGCGGCAGGCGCCGCCCGGCTCCCTCTGCCAGACGGGCCTGTGGGCCTATACGCGGCATCCCAATTATTTCGGTGAATTCCTGTTCTGGTGCGCCTGGCCGCTCGTCGGCTTTGGCGACTGGCGCGCCCTTGCGGCCCTCGGCGCGCCGCTGCTCATCTATTGGCTGCTCGACCATGTCAGCGGCGTGCCGCTGCTCGAAGCCCATATGCGCGCCTCGCGCGGCGCGGCCTTCGAGGAATATGCGGCCCGTGTGCCGCGCTTCTTCCCGGGCAAGCCGCGTCAGAGACCCAACGACGACTGAGCAAGGGGGGCCATGGCGCGGGCGAGGGCGGCCTCGCTCTCGGCCCTGATGTCCGCGAGCTCCGCCTCGCTCAGGGACGCCAGCCGTCGATAGGGCAAGGCCATGCGCGGATTGCCCGCGAGCCGCTTCTTGTTGCGCTCCAGAAAGCCCCAGTAAAGCGCGTTGAAGGGGCAGGCCTGTTCGCCGATCTTCTGCTTCACCTTGAACTGGCAGCGCCCGCAATAGTCGGACATCCGGTCGATATAGGCGCCGGAGGCCGCATAGGGCTTGCTGGCCATCAGGCCGCCATCGGCATGCAGGGCCATGCCCTGAACATTGGGCAGCTCGACCCATTCGAAGGCGTCGGCGTAGACGATGTGAAACCAGTTCTGCACCGCCTGCGGGTTGAGGCCGGCGAGCAGGGCGAAGTTGCCGATCACCATGAGTCGCTGGATGTGATGGGCATAGGCGTGGCTCTGCGTCTGGCCAATGGACTGCGAGAGGCAGAACATGGGCGTCTGGCCTGTCCAGAAGAATGCGGGCAGCTCTTCATATGCGTTCAGCGCATTTGAGGCGCCATAGTCACGGTCGCGCCAATAAAGACCGCGCACATATTCGCGCCAGCCAAGGATCTGCCGGATGAACCCTTCGACGGACGCGAGCGGCGCATCCCCGCATCGCCATGCCTCTTGCGCGCGCTCGCAGATTTCACGCGGCTCGAGCAGGCCGATGTTGAGCGCTGGCGCGATGAGGCTGTGGCGCAGAAAGGGCGCGTCGGCCTTCATCGCGTCCTGCGTATCGCCGAAGCCCGGCAGATGGCGGCGGATGAAATCATCAAGCGCCTCCAGCGCCTGCGCGCGCGTCACAGGCCAGCCGAACTCCGCCGTCTCGCCAAAATGATCGGGAAAGCAGCGCTCGACGAGGGCGATGACCTCGCGCGTCACCTCGTCAGGTTCGAAGCGCAGCCGCTCCGGAGCCGGGGCGCCGCGCGGCCATGGCTTGCGGTTCTCGACATCGAAGTTCCATGCGCCGCCCGCAGGCGCGCCATTCTCCATGAGAAAGCCGCTCTCCTGGCGCATGGCCCGGTAAAAGAACTCCATGCGGAAGCTCTTGCGCCCCTTCGCCCATTCAGCGAAACGGTCGCGCGAGCAAAAAAAGCGGTCGTCCTCGCGCCGCTCCAGCGTGATGGGCAAGAGCAGCGCCAGCGCGTCGAATTTATCGGCGACCCGCCATTCGCTGGGCTCGGTGATGATGAGGCGCGAAAATCCGCCCTGCCCCAGCGCACGCGCGATCTCGCCTTCAAAACTGCCGGTGTTCAGGGGATCATCGAATTTCGAATAAACGAGGGTGAACCCCTCCTCGCGCAAACCTTCCGCGAAATGGCGCATGGCCGCGAAGATCATGGCGATCTTCTGCTTGTGGTGCTTGATGTGGCGCGCCTCTTCGGCCGCCTCGACCATCAGGATGACATCGCGCGCGGGATCGGCGTCCCGCAGGCTGGCGAGCGAGCGGGACAGCTGATCGCCCATGACAAGACGCAGCGCGCTCATGCCTTGCGCTTCTTGTTGCGGCGGCATTTCTCGGAGCAATAGATGACCTCGCTCCAGACGGCAGCCCATTTGCGCCGCCAGGAGAAGGGCCGCGCGCAAATGGGACAGGTCTTGGTCGGCAGATCAGCCTTGTCGATCCCGCGCGGCATGGTCAATCGCCCTCGCGAAGGCGCGCGTTCCTCGCAAACATATTGGCGCTTTCTCGCATGTGCCGGAGTTACGGACGCCCACATAGGCTGGATCAGCCCCCATCTCACCCCGCACTTTGCCAGATCCGCGGTCTTCATCAGCGTTTCGAACTTTTACGTCCTGCGCTGACGCAGGGCGCACAGCCAGATCCAGGCTCGCAAGCGCCAGTGTCCGGCGCAGCTTGACTGGAAGAGCCAAGCAAACCCTGCCCTGCCCACGGTTGAGCTTGCTCGATTATTTAATTGAACATGTAATGTTCTTTTGAATAAATAAGAAACACTTGTTAATTTTTTCAAATCGTCGTTTAGTTTCTTCATGCTAGACTGTAACGCCCAGGCATTGCTGAGTTTAAGAAAAATAAGCCGCGATCTGCTGCCGTTCCGCAGTTCACTGTCACGCGACATCTTGCTCATCATTGCGAGCGGACGAGGCCGATTCGAGCTGCGCGCTCTGTTCAAGCTTATCGGCGCAACCCCGACCGCCACCAGGCTTCATGTTCAATCCTTGATTGATGATGGCTTTGTCGAGTTGCTACAACACCCGACCAACCGGCGCTGCAAAATCGTCAGCCTGACTAAAAATGGCTGGACGCTGATGCGCGCCTATGAGCGGCAGGCGCAGGCGTGCTTGAGCCTCTGGCGCCAGGTGAGCGACAAGCCGGACGAGCCCGCGTCGCAGCTGGCTGCAAAGTCGAAGCTTTGAAAGCACGAGCCCAGCCCGCGCAGCTTCGGCCTCCCCGGATTTCATCCGACGGCGGCCCGCCCGCCCCCGGCGCTGCGTTTGACTTTCAAACCGCAAGTCTTTTTATTGAATCATAATCAGAGGGGGGAGCCGAACCATGCTTTCAGCGAAGGATATTTCCGGGCTCATGGCCATGATGCCTGCGTTCGCGACCGACAATGCGGCGGATTTTCAGGCTCGCTCAACCATCGACGTCGCCCGCCTCCATCATGGGGTGGACCGCATGATCCGCGATGGGGTCAACGTCCTCGCGACGACCGGCAGCTTCGGCGAATGCCATACCCTTCTGCTCGACGAATTCAATACGCTCGCGCATGAAACGGCCGCCGCCAACAAACAGCGGGTTCCCCTTTTCATCGGCGTCACCTCCACCCATACCCGCGAGGTCGCGGAGAAGTGCAAGCTGCTGAGCGACGCCAAGGTCGATGGCGTATTGGTGGGCGTGCCCTATTACTTTCCATCGACGGTCGAGAATGCGGTGCGCTTTTTCAAGGATATTGGCGAAGCGTTCCCCAAGCTCAACATCATGATCTACCATAATCCGGCGCTGCATAATGTGACCTTGCCGGTTGAAGCCTTCACGGACATCCTCAGAAATCCCGCAGTGATCGCGATGAAGGACAGTCATCGGACGCCCGAGGAGTTCCAGCGCCTGCACAAGCTCGCGGCGGGACGCATGAGCGTCATGGTGAACCAGAACCAGATCGCCGAATATCGCCAATATGGAGCCAATGGTTTTTGGTCCATTGAGGCCTGGATGGGCCCGTGGCCGCAGCTTGCGCTTCGCAACGCGTTCCAGAGCGGCGACCTTGAGCTCGCCCGCGCCATCACCGCCGATATGGCGCCTCCCGGCGGATCCGCGCCCAAGAACCTGTCGTGGCGCGAGACGGCGTCGAAGATCAGCATCAGGATGTCCGGTTACGTCGATCCCGGCCCGCTGCGTCCGCCCTTCGTGGAGATCCCGCAAGAGGTGATTGATCGGCAGACCGCAAGGGTCGCGCACTGGAAAACCCTTTGCGCGAAATACCAGAGCCAGCTCGCGGCCGCGGAGTAAGCCTCCGTTCTCAGCCTTCGAGACGTCGGGGACGATGACATGGGCTTGAGATGAAATGGGCTTGAAACGAAAAGTCTTCGGCGCCTTTGCCGCCATCGCCGCGCTGGCCAGCGGTTCAGCGCGCCTGATGGCCGATCCGCTCTCGGATTTCTACAAGACGCGCAACGTCACCATCAGCGTTGGCTCGGCGGCGGGCAGCGGGTTCACGCTTTACGCACGGCTGATCGCCCGGCATATGCCGAAATACATCCCTGGCTCCCCGAATATGGTGGTTGAAAACCTGCCGGGGGCCGGGGGGCTGCGCCAGTTCGATCATCTTGTGACCGTCGCCGCAAAGGATGGATCGGTGATCGGGCTGCTCAACCCTGCGGTTGCGGTCGCTCCCCTGCTGACCCCGGAGATCAGCCGCCATTCCACCGACAAGGTCGCCTGGCTCGGCAGCGCCAATTCGGAAGTCAGCACCTGCATCGTCTGGCCCCATGCCAAGGTCAAGGATCTTGCGGACCTGAAGAAACGGGAATTGGTGCTTGGCGGATCGGGGACGACCGGCAGCTCAGGCATCGGCGCGCAGGCGTTGAAGGCGATCTTCGGCTATCCCTGGAAGATCATCGGGGGCTATCAGGGCTCCGCTGACATCATGCTCGCGGGCGCGCGCGGCGAAATTGACGGCGCCTGCATACTCCTGATGTCCGCCATGCGGGCGCAGTATTGGGAGTCCTTCAAGCGCGGCGACTTCACTGTGGTGCTTCAGATGCCGCCTGGCAATCATCCGGACCTTCCTGGCGTCGCCAACACGATTGATCTCGCCGAGACCGACGAGCAGCGCCAGGCGCTCGAGTTCATCTATGGCTACTGGGCCTTCGGACGGCCTTTCGCGGTTCCCCTCGGCGTTCCGGCGGAGCGTCTGGCGATGTTGCGCACGGCCTTGAAGGCCACTGTCGAGGATCAAGCCTTCCTCGCCGACTCCGAAAAGATGGGCGTATCCGTCGACTATATGGACCCCGACGCTCTCCAGAAACGGGTTGCTGCGATCCTCAATACGTCGCCGGAGGTTGTCGCCAAGGTGCGGGCGCTCGTCCCTGCGAATGAGGCGCGCTGAAGCGTGGTGGGAGCCGCGCCGGTTCAGCGCAGCCCCGCGATCGCCGACCTCACCACTCCCGCGAGAAAACGCCTTCGGAGATGAAGCTTGAGGCTTTGTTGCGTTGGCTCGGCATTTCCCGCGGCTTCAGATCGTCGGGCAGGCCCGCAGGATCGGCGCGACGGCCGATCGTGACGCAGACGTCGATGTCATAGTCATCGGAAACGCCGAGGCTGGCGCGCGCCGCCGCTTCATTGAAGCCGCCTATGGCGTGGGTGGCCCAACCAGCCATGGTCGCCTGCAAGGAAAGATGCGCCCAGGCGGCCCCTGCGTCAAAGGAATGGTTGCGCGCCGGCGCCCCCTGAAGCGTGCGCTTGGAGAGAAGCGCGAGGATCACCGAGGCGTCCTTGGCCCAGCGCTGGTTGCGCTCGCTGATGACGCCAAGCAGCCTGTCGAAAGCAGGGGCGCCCCGGCGCCCGTAGATGATGCGCCAGGGCTGCGAATTGTTCGACGACGGCGCCCAGCGCATGGCTTCAAACAGCGTGGCCAGCAACTCATCCGGGATAGGCTCCCCCGTGAAGGCGCGCGGCGACCAGCGGTCGAGGAACACCTCGGCGATCGGATGGTCGGCGGCGCGCGGCGGGTTATGGGCAGTCATCTCTCATCCTCTCAGCTTGTGATCTACGGCTTTCATCATGACGCATGCCGCGCGATGATCCGGTCTTGGCATATAAAACCGCAAGGTGTCGATCCTCGCCCCGCCAATCGGGGCCTGCACTGGCCTTACAAACAATCGCGCGCGGGTTCAAACGCGGGCGATCCCTCTTGCGCGGGACCGCCGATGCGGCGATCATCGGCGAAAACAAAGGGAGGGACAAACATGGCTCGTCGCCATTTCGCCGCGCTTTGCGCCATCATGACGCTGGCCGCGCCCGCCGCCGGCGCCGCAGACGCAGCCCTTGTGGCGGCTGCGAAAAAAGAGGGCGAGGTGGTCTGGTACACGACGCAGATCCTCGACCCCCTCGTGTTGCGCCTGCAGGACGCGTTCCGCAAGGCCTATGGCGTCGAGATCAAGCCGGTGCGCGCCAATTCGACCGAGATCGCCCTGCGGATCCGCAACGAAGGCCTGGCGGGGAAGATGCAGGCGGATGTCTATGACGGAACCATCACGGCCGAAGCGCTCAAGAAAGAAAATCTGGCGCTGAAATGGCTGCCCGACAATGCGCGCGATCTTGCGGCCGATTATGTCGATCCCGAAGGCTATTGGGTCGCCACGAATTATTACATCAACACCGCCGCCTTCAACACGGACCTCATCAAACCAGGCGCCGAGCCCAAACACTGGAACGACCTGCTGGACCCCCGCTTCAAGGGCCAGATGGTCTGGGGCAACGCCGCCTCTGTCTCCGCCGCCGCCGGTTTCATCGGCACGGCGCTGAAGGAGATGGGCGAGGAAAAGGGCATGGATTATCTGCGCAAGCTCAGCGGGCAGAAGATCGCCAGCGTCGGGGCTTCGGCGCGTGTGGTGATCGACCAGGTCATTGCGGGCGAATACGCCATCAGCATGCAGATCTTCCCGGAACATGCGGCGGGCGGCGCGGAGAAGGGCGCGCCGATCCGCTGGATTCCCATGCGGCCCACCATGTCCGCCAATGTCTCGACCACCGGCGTCACGAAAGGCGCCCCGCATCCCAACGCCGCCAAGCTGCTTCTGGAATATCTCATCTCCGAGGAGGGGCAGGCCATCTACCGGCAGGCCCAATATTCGCCCGCCCACCCCAGGGTTCCCTCCATTGATCCGGAGCTGCGCCCGGGCAAGCATCCCGTCGTGTTCCTGACGCCGCGCGAGGCCTTGGACGCCCTGCCCGCCTGGACGAAAATCTTCAAGGATCTGTTTTGAGGGGGCTTCGATGACGGTCAGCGCGGAAGATCGCTTCGGCGTTCACGATCTCTTCATGGACTATGTCTGGGCCGCAGACACGGGCGATCTTGAGGCCTATGTCGCGACCTTCGCGCGCGACGCCCTGCTGATCGATTCGGATGGTCGACGCCATGACGGCGAGGCGGCCATCCGCGCCTATGCGCACGCCTTCCTGTCGCAGCCGGGCGGGCGCGGGCGGATCCATTTCTTTCAGCAGATGCGCGTGACGGCTGAGGGCGAGGGTCTGCGGGTCTTTTCTTTCTGGACCGTGGCGCAGGCGACGGCGGCCCCGCGCGAAACGCGCCTGCGTTCGCTGGGAACCTGCGATGACCTCTGCATCAAGGTCGAAGGCCTCTGGCGCTTCGCCGAGCGCAGGATCGGGCGGTGGAACGACGCCACCGCCCCCTGGCTTTTCAATCCCTCGGCCTAGGCTCGCTCAGTCCCCCGCGATCTCGCGCGCGCGCTCGATGACTTCGCGCGGCGAGGCGTAGATGTCGGCGATCCGCTTGGCCACGACCTCCCCGCTGTCAGGGCCGACAAGCAAGCGCTGCTTTTCAGCGTCGGCGAGAAACTCCGGATCCTTCATCGTCGCATCGAAAGCGGCGCGCAGGGCCGCGATCCTGTCAGCCGGAACCGATTTCGACATGAGGAAGGGACGGCCGATCTCCGCGCCCGAGACCAGAAGACGGAACGTCTGTTTCTTCGCTTCGGTGTCGAGGAAATCCGAGGCCCAGGGAATGTCTTTCGGCATATCGGCGGGAATGGTGTTGGAGAAGCGGACGTGGATGTCGATCTTCTTGTCCCGCAGCCATTCGAGCGGCAGGCTCGTCCATGAGCCGCAGTCGCCGTCAAGCTCGCCGCCTTCGATGGCGATCTTCTTGTCGGCGGAGCCGGGATAGCCCTGCACCATCTTCAGCTTCACGCCGAAGAGCATCAGGAGCATGCGGTCGTCGAGATAGGCGGAGGTGCCCACGCCCGTATTGCCGAAGACGACGTTTTCGCGCGCGAGAAACGCCTTCCAGTCACGGATGCCGCGCGCATGCCAGGTGAAGCAGACGCGAACATCCTCGCTGATGTTCCCGATCCAGGCGAAGTTCCGGAAGTCGAGCGGCGTCTTTGAGGGGGCGGTGAGCGAACCCAGGATCAGACCGGGGTTGAAGGTCACCATGGTCGTCCCGTCGGTGGGCGCCCCTGCGTCGAGATATTGCAGGGATTTCAGGCTCGCCGCGCCCGGCATGTTCTGCACGACCGTCGTGGGCGCGCCCGGGATGTGCTTGCTGATATGTTTCGCCAGCAGGCGGCCATATTGGTCATAGCCGCCGCCCGAGGAGAAGCCGACGACGATGCGCAGGGTCTTGCCGCGATAGAAGGCCTCCACATCCTGCGCCGCCGCCCCGCTGGCGAGGCTGATGAGAAAAGCCGAAACGATGAATAATGCGCGCATGTGGATCCGATGTCTCCCGTCCTGATTTGATGACTGGCTCAGCCCGCCGTCGTTCCGCTCTGCGCCATGGCCGCACGCACCCGCTGGGGCGTGAAAGGGGCGCTTTGCAGGCGCACGCCTGTCGCGTCGAAGACCGCGTTGGAGATAGCGGCGGCGACGGGCGCGATGGCCGCTTCGCCTGCGCCGACAGGCGGCTTGTCGGGCCTGTCGATCAGCGCAATCTTCAGTTCGGGAACCTCGGGGAAGGCGATGACGCGATAGCTCGACCAATCGACGGAGGTGACGCGCTCGCGATCAAAGCGGGTTTCTTCAAACAAAGTGCGCGAGACACCCTGGATCAGACACCCCTCGATCTGCGCCCTCACGCCGTCCGGCGAGATCACCTGTCCGCAGTCATGGGCGCAACTGACCCGGGTGACGCGGATGGCGCCTGTTCCCCTGTCGACCTCCACATCCACGGCCATGGCCACATAGGTTTCATTGCCTTTGTAATGGGTGAAGGCGACGCCGCGGCCCTTGCCATCCCTGCGTGGCTCCACGCGAGGGCGCCAGTCATGAAGCTCGGCGGTTTTCTTCAGCACGTCGAGGGAGCGCGGGTCTTTCAGATGGTCGAGACGGAAGGCGAGGGGATCCTTGCCTGCGCCGAGCGCCAGCGCGTCCATCATGCTCTCGGCCGCCATGAGATTGGCGAGTTTGCCGGGCGCGCGAAGGGGCGAGGTTCGCACGGGCGTGTCCTTCACATAATGGACGACCGCCTCCATATGGGGGATGTCATAGGTCGGCACGGCCCCGATGTTGATCGAGCCTGTGGCGACGCCCTGCATCTGCGGCAGGCCCGCAAGCTGCGGCGACACCAGCGGCACATTCGGCAATTTGGGCGTGGGACGGGGTATCCACATATGCGCCCGCCAGGTCGAGACCCGCTGGTTCCCATCGAGGCCTGCCTCGATGGTCAGGGTCTGCGGCGGCCCCTTGGGATCCCATGCGAGTTCATCGGCGCGCGACCATTGCACGCGCACCGGCTTGCCCACGGCGCGCGAGAGGATGGCGGCGTCGATGGCCGCATCGTCATGGCCGTTCATGCCATAGCACCCGGCCCCATCAAGATAGATCTGCCGCACCTTTCCCTTGGGCAGCTGCAGGATGCCATCGAATGCTTCGGCGAATTTGTGCGTGCCCTGCGAGGCGGTCCAGATCGTGGCCTCGCCATCGCGCACATCGGCGATGGCGCAGGAGGGGCCGAGCGAGGCGTGCGACTGCATGGGCCAGTGATAGTCGGCCTTGATCTTTGTGACCGCCTGCGGCCATGCGGCGTCAAAGTCGCCCGTCTTTTCGGCGACTTCATCCGTGTCGCGCGGCCCTGTTTCGCGCAGATAGGCCTGCGCCTGCGCGCTGGTCGTGACGAGTCCGCCGCCGTCCCATTGCGCCTTCAACTGCCGCGCAGCTTTTTCAGCATGCCATTCACGTTCAGCGACGACGCCCAGATAGTCCTTGATGCGCACCACCTTCACGCCGGGAATGTCGGCGATGGAGGCTTCGTCGACGCTGACCAGTCTGGCGCCGGGGCGCGGAGGATAGATCGAGCGGCCATGCAGCATGCCCTCGACCGCGAAATCATGCATCCAGACATGGGCGCCGGTGGCTTTGCCGGGCATGTCAGGCCGGCGCACGGGCTTGCCGACATAGCGGTATTCGGAGGGTTTGCGGCGCGGCGCCTTGGAGTCGAGCTCCAGATTGAACTGGCCGCCCGCAAGCAAGGCGGCGAAGGTGACGCTTGCGCTCCCGTTTTTCGCGCGCACCTCGCCCTGCGCCGTGTCCAGATCCGCCTCGGGCAGGCCGAGCCTTGCCGCGCCGAGCTTGATGAGGGCCGCGCGCGCGGTGGCGGCGGCCTGCCGCGTCTGCACGCCGCCGCGCATCATGCCATTGGAGCCCGATGTCGAGCCCTGATCGGGGGTGAGATGCGTATCGCCCTCGATCATGGCGATGCGCTCGATCTCGATCCCCAGTTCGTCAGCGACGATCTGCGGCAGCGCGATGCGATGGCCCGTGCCAAGGTCGACCTTGCCGGAATAGAGCGTGACCGTTCCATCCGCGTTGATGACGAAATAGGAATCGACCTGTTTGGCGTCGACCCCGCGGCGCTTGTGCGGCGGGCCAGGCGGATTTTGCGCCTTTGCCGGGCCATTCATGGCATAGGCGACGACGAGGGCGCTTGAGGCGGTGAGGAAAGAGCGGCGGTTGAGCGACAGGTTCATGATGGCCTCCCTCACTTCGCGCTGGCGGCGCGCAGCGCCGCCTTGACGACACGGTCATGCGTTCCGCACCGGCAGACATTGGCGGCCAGCGCGTCGCGGACATCCGACGCCGAAGGAGATTTGCTCTTGTCCAGAAAGGCTGCCGTGGTCATCACCATGCCATTGGTGCAATAGCCGCATTGAGCGGCCTGCTCCTCGATGAAGGCGGCCTGCACGGCATGGGGCTTTTGTGGCGTGCCCAGACCCTCGATGGTCGTGATCTTGCCCTTGGCGGAAGAGATCGGCGTGAGGCAGGAGCGCACCGCCTCGCCGTCGATGATGACGGTGCAGGCGCCGCATTGGCCAAGGCCGCAGCCATATTTGGCGCCGGTCAGGCGCAGATCGTTGCGCAGCACATAAAGCAAGGGCTCCTGCGGATCATGGACCTCGACGGCCTTTGCTTGCCCATTCACCTCCAGCACATATCTGGCCATTGGTCCCCTCCCGACGTTTCCCGCAGTTTAGACGGCGTCGGCGCCAAAGCAAGGAGGGCGGGCCGAGCAAATCAACGTGATCGGCCTCTTGCGGCTGGGCGGACTGACTTTGACCCTGTTCAGGCCATCCCAAGAAGCAAAGTGAAGCTCAGGCGCCGGCGTTTTGCGCGCGCGTCGGAAGCGGCGCCGCGATCTGGCGCGAGAGATAATCCGCCACCGCGCCCGGCGTTTTGCGCGCGCGTCGGAAGCGGCGCCGGGGTCGCCCCCGACGCATGCTGCATCACGTGCGTTGCTGGCCTTCCAGCGCCTTCAGCACGCGCTCGGGCGTCATGGGGAACTGGCGCATGCGCACGCCCGTCGCATCGAAGAAGGCGTTGGCGATCGCGGCGGCCGTCGCGCCCATCACCTCTTCGCCCGCGCCCGTCGAAGGCTCGTTGATGCGTTGGACAACCACCGGCGTGACTTCGGGATGTTCGGCGAAGCGCAGCACCTGATAGGTGCTCCAGTCGAGGCTGGTGACGCCGTTATCGTCGAAGGTCACCTCTTCCTTCAAAACGCGGCTCACCGACTGGATCATCTGCCCGACCATCTGGTTCTCGACCAGCGCCGGGTTGACGGTGAGGCCGCAGTCCATGGCGCCATAAAGCTTCTTGGTCACGATGACGCCGGTCTTGCGATTGACCTCGATCTCGGCGACCGCCGCGCCATAGGAGACATGGTGCGTGCCGAGCGCCACGCCGCGCCCGCGCACGACGTCGCCGCTCTCGGCCTGCGACCCCATGACCTTCGGCTTCCAGTCCGCCGCCTTAACGGCCGCGTCGAGCACGCCGAGCCAACGCTCGTCGCCGATGTTGCGGCGGCGGAAGGCGACCGGGTCCATCTTCACGGCGACGGCGAGCTCGTCGATGGTCTGCTCCGACGCGAAGGCGAAAGACAGGTCAAGCGGCGAACGCAGCGCCGCCCCGCGCAGATAATTGACCATGGGCGCGCCATGGCTCGTCACGCGGCGGTTGGCGATCTTGTACATGGAGCCGGTGCTGATGGGATTGACCGTGATCGACCCCGAACCGTTGGCCCGCTCCACGCCCGCCTTCGTCCGCGCGCTGTCGGAGACGGTCGAAGTCACGGTCCAGCCATGCTGCCAGCCGTCATATTCATAGGCGACGATGTCACCCTCGGCGTTGACGCCCGCGCGCACTTCCGCCGCATGGGCGGGGCCATAGTTGTCCCAGCCCAGCTCGTCCCAGCGCATGAACTGCACCCGCACGGGCTTGCCGGTCTCGGTCGCCATGATGGCCGCGGCCTGGGTCGCGTCTTCATAGCAGGAGCGCCCGAACGTGCCCGATCCCTCGAAGAACTGGATCCGCACCTTCTGTTCGGGAAGGCCGAGCACCTCCGCCACCTGCTTGCGTGAGCTGTAGACGTCCTGCGTCGGCGATTTGATGACCAGCTGCTCGCCGGTCGGATCGGCCAGCGCGCAGTTCGGCGCGAAGGGCGCGTGGGACTGATAGGGGCATTGATAGGAAGAGCCCCGCACGAAGGCCGCCTTCTGCATCATGCCCAGGGGATCGCCGACATTGGCGATCACGGTGTCCACCGTCTTGTCCTTGCGCAGGCGCGCGTGGACCGAATTATGATCGCCCAGAGGTTCGCCCTGCCGCCAGACGACCTTCAGGGCCGCCGCAGCCTTCACCGCATCCCATTCACGCTCGGCGACGACGCCCACGAAGTCGCCCTTGCGGATGACCTTCGCGCCCTTGATATGGGCGATCGAGGCTTCATCCACGCTGACAGGCTTTGCGCCTACGCCAAAGCCGCGCTGCCCGCGCGGCAGGACGACGCGCCCATGCAGCATGCCGGGAACGCGATGGTGCTGGACGAGCGTATATTTGCCCGCGACCTTGTCGGGAATGTCGACGCGCGCGGGGCGATGGCCCACGAGCCGATAATCGCTCGGCGCTTTGACGGGAGCCGTGCCGTCATATTTCACATTGAAGGGCTTGTCGCCGAGGAGTTGCCCATAGGTCACCTTGCGGAAGCCGTTTTCGCCGCGCACGGAGACGACGCCATCACGCACTTCAAGGCTGCCCGGCTGCACGCCAAGATGGACGCCCGCGCGGGCCAGCAGCTCCATCCGCGCCCTCGCAGCAGCCGCGCGCAGGGCGGGCGCGCCGCGATGGATCGAGGAGCTCGAGCTTGTGGCCTGCTGGTCCGGCGTGATGTTGGTGTCGAGCCGGATCGTGCTGACCTGGTGCATGCCCATGTCGAGCTCTTCGGCCGCGACTTGCAGCAGCCCGGTCTGGTTGCCCTGGCCGAGTTCGCATTTGCCGGTGTAGACCGTCGCCGTATTGTCGGCGTGGATGGCGAGCCAGGTGTCCACAGCCTGATGATCGGGCGGGCCGGCTTTCGCGCCGCGCGCGGCCTGCGCCAGAGCGCCCGTCGGCGCGCCAAGGGCGAAGCCGACGATCATGGCGCCGCCGCCCTTCAGCAGGCCGCGCCGGGAGAGGGTCGCCGCGCCGTCAGCAGCACGATCGGGGGGGAGCATCGCGTCGTCCATCTCAACCCTCCTTCGACATCTTGGCGGCGGCCGCCTGAATGGATTTCATGATGCGCGGATAGGTGCCGCAGCGGCACAGATGCCCGTTCATATGGTCGCGGATCTGCGCTTCGGTGGGGCTGGTGGTTCTGGACAGAAGCTCTGCGCCCTTGATGGTCTGGCCGTTGTAGCAATAGCCGCAGTGCAGGGCCTGTTCGTCGATGAAGGCCTGTTGCAGGGGGTGCAGGTCCGGCGCCTTGGGCAGCTTGCGCTGCTGGGCGTAAAGCGCTGGCAGGCCCTCCAGCGTGGTGATGGCGCGCTGGCCGACATCCGAGATCGGCGTCTGGCAGGAGCGGATCTCGACGCCATCGGCGAGCACCGAGCAGGAGCCGCATTGGGCGAGGCCGCAGCCAAAGCGCGGACCTTTCAGTTCGAGGTCGTTGGTGAGCACATAGAGAAGCGGCGTATCCGGATCCGCATCCACGGAACGGGCGGCGCCGTTCACCTTGATCGTGATGGTCATGGGGCTCCTCCCGAGGCGTCGGTCTCATGCCGACATTTCGAAAAAGCTAGCATGGGGTCGGCAGGAGGTCCAGACGCGCCCCGCCCGCAGGATGCCGGAGCGCAGACCGCGCCCTAGATCCTGACGCGATGCTGGCGGGTCAGGAGAGCCTCATGGTGGACATCGACATTCCCGAGGGCGCAAGAGGCGTCGTCATCTTCGCCCATGGCAGCGGCTCGAGCCGCCTCAGCCCACGCAACCAGGCTGTCGCCAAGGCGCTCAACCGCGCAGGCCTCGCCACGGTGCTGTTTGACCTGCTCACCCCCGAGGAAGCGGGCGACCGAAACAAAATCTTCGACATCGCGCTTCTGACGGAGCGGCTGCGCGAGGCCATCGGGGCGGTGGGGGACGCCGAGGCCCTGAGCGGCGCCCGCGTCGGGCTTTTCGGGGCGAGCACAGGCGCCGCTGCGGCCTTGTGCGCTGCGGCCGAAGAGGGCGACAGGGTCGGCGCCGTCGTGTCGCGCGGCGGGCGCCCCGATCTGGCGATGGGCCGGCTTGGGGAGGTGACCGCGCCCACGCTGCTCATCGTGGGGTCGCTGGACGGGCCGGTCATCGACTTCAATGAAACCGCCGTTTCTGCGCTGCGTTGTGAGAAGCGGCTCGAGATCGTTCCGGGCGCCGGGCATCTCTTCGAGGAGCCGGGGACGATGGATCGCGTGGTCGAGCTGGCGACCCAATGGTTCACCCATCATCTCCTGGGGAGGGCGGCCGCATGATGTTCGACGCATTTCCCTCCCGTGAGCACGCCGGCCGCGAACTCGCCCTTCGCCTCAAGAGCATGGCCATCGAAGACCCCGTCGTATTGGCGCTGCCGCGCGGCGGCGTGCCCATTGCGGCCGAAGTCGCGCGGGTGCTGCATGCCCCGCTTGATCTTCTTCTCGTGAGGAAAATCGGCGTTCCCTCGATGCCGGAGCTGGCTGCGGCGGCGATCGTCGATGGCGAGAAGCCCGAGCTTGTGCTCAATGAAGGCGTGATGAAGACGGCGGGCCTGAGCGCTGCGGATATCCACAGCCTCGCCCAAGGCCAGCTTGCCGAAATCGAACGCCGCCGCAGGCTTTATCGGCCAGATCGAAAGCCCGTTTCGGTTCAGGACAAAACCGCCATCGTCATCGACGACGGCGTGGCCACGGGCACGACGGCCAAGGCGGCGCTGCAGGCCTTGCGGCGACGCGGGCCAAAGGCGATCATTCTGGCGGTTCCCGTCGGCTCGTCAGAGGCGCTGGCCGACCTCGGCGCCTGTGCGGATGAGGTCGTATGCCTGCAACGGCCCGCAGGATTCTACGCCATCGGGCAGTTCTATTCCGACTTTCATCAGCTGACCGATGAGGAAGTGATCGATGCGCTGGGCTCCGGCCGGATCCATCAGGCCTGACGGGCCTCGATCTGTCCGGAGCCTTGGATGCAAGGCCCTCAGCCGCCGACGTAATTGCCGTATTTGATGAGGTTCTGCTTCTGCGCCTCATTGCGGGGCGGCAGCTTGAAGAGCTTATGCGCCGTGCCGCCCAGAATGTTGTGACGCGCCTTGTCGGAGACGAAAGGCAGATCCCAGATCGTCGAGGGCAGGTCGAAGTCCCAGTGGGGATAATCCGAGGCGTAGAGCAACGTGTTCTCCGCGTCGATCATCCGGAAGGTGCATTCCAGCGCCTCCATGTCCTGAATCTCCATGGGCTGCGATGAATAATACATCTCGCGCATGTAATCGGAGGGCTTGCGCTTGAGCAGCGGGCACTCGGACGGCCGCAGCATGAATTCATGGTCGAGCCGCTGCATCAGGAAGGGAACCCAGGCGAGGCCTGCTTCGATCCAGACGACCGGCAGCTTGGGAAAGCGCTCGTTCATCCCGTTCACGACCCAGTTCGTGCAATGCAGGATGTTGTACCAGGAGAAGCCCAGGGCATGGGCCGAGATGAAGCGGTTGCAGCTCTGGAAGGTGTGGTCGCCCCATGACGGGCCCGAATGGAACGACAGAACCTGCCCGCGCTCCTCGATCGCCCTGTAGCTCTTCATATAGGCGTTGTCATAGACCGGCATCTTCGGCCGCACGCAGGTCACCATCCAGCCCCCGACGCCCTTGCGATGGCCGAAGGTCTCGATGCAGCGCAGCGTGCCCTCGGGATCGCTGAAGGGCAGGCAGAGCATGCTGAACATGCGGTAGTCCGTGGCGGGCAGCGCGACTTCCGTGACCCAGCGGTTGTAGGCCCAGCACAGTTCGAACTCCATCTCCTTCTGCGGATGCATGCCGATGCTCAGCATGCCCGTGGGGAAGAGGCAGGAATAGTCGACGCCCATGGCGTCCATCCAGCGCTGGCCAAGCTGGGCGTCGCGCAGGCGATCGGGATCGGTCTTCTCGGTGGAGCGCAGAGGATAGCGCGTCACGCGGCCGCCGACATCCTGATAGCCGATGGTGCCGGGGATGATCTGGCTCCGGCCCTTCTGGGCGGCGGAGAGGGTGAGCTGCTTGAGGACTTCATTCTCCATGAAGGGTAGAATGGCAGCAAGATTCTCTGTCTCGTTATGATGGGCGTCGACATCGATGATGAGCACATCGTCGAAGCCGTTCTTGCGGGTCTGGAGCGAGGCGTGCGCGAGGAGCTTGGTGGTGTTGAGCTCCTCGACCTTGACGCGGCGTCCGCGGTCAGCAATCAGGTCCATGCCTCTATCCCCTCTTCATTCATCAGCGACATTTCCTGAGCCTGATGGAGATGGCCCGGCGACGCCCCCCCTTTATATCCCCGGACATCCCGCGCGTCACGCTGCGACGATGCCGCTCCTTGAGCTTGACATCAATCTGGCCTCACGCGCGCGCAGGCTCTCCTTTCAGCTTCAAGGCGTGTGGCTTGCGATGGCGGTTGAGCGAATATGCCAAGCCACGCTACAACGGCGATCATCGAACCGAGGGCGTGAGAAATGGCCGATCCCAGACTGAAACAGGCGCTCAAGGACGGCGAATTCGTCTTGGCGCCCGGCGTCTTCGACCTGATCTCGGCGCTTATCGCGGACACGATCGACTTCAAGGCCCTTTATGTCACGGGCTATGGCACGGTCGCGTCCTATCTTGGTCTGCCGGACGCGGGCCTTGCGACCTACCGCGACATGGTCGAGCGCATCGGCCAGATCGTGAAGCGCACCACGCGCCCGGTGATCGCCGACGCCGATACGGGCTATGGCGGCCTGCTCAACGTACGCCATACCGTGCAAGGCTATGAAGATGCAGGCGTCACCGCCATACAGATCGAGGATCAGGAATTTCCCAAGAAATGCGGCCATACGCCGAACCGGCGCGTCACGCCGCTCGACGATATGCTGCGCAAGATCGAGGTGGCCGTCGACAGCCGCCGCAGCGATGATTTCCTCATCATCGCGCGCACTGACGCGCGCACGGGCCTTGGCCTTGATGAAGCGATTCGGCGCGGGCAGGCCTTCGCGAAGGCGGGCGCGGATGTCGTCTTCGTGGAGTCGCCCGAAAGCGTCGAGGAGATGGCGGCCATCGCGCAGGCCATCGACGCGCCCCTCTTCGCCAATATCGTAAATGGCGGACGCACGCCGCAGCTCAGCGCCGATGCCCTGAAGGCGATGGGCTACGCCATCGCGATTCACCCGACTCTGGGCTTCCTCGCGGCGGGCGCGGCCCTGCGCAAGGCCTATGCCGACCTGCACACGCGCGGCGAGACCAGCGCCGACATCGACCTCTACGCCTTCGCCGAGTTCAACCAGCTGCTCGGTTTTCAGGACGTCTGGGACTTCGAGAAGAAATTCGCACAGACGCCTTAAAGGGCGCGATGCCGGCGAAACCGCGCTGGCGGCGCTGCAACCAAAAAAATGCAGCAATCAGAATGAATTAGATAGTGGCGGAGCGTGGGCGCCTAGGTCGAACCCTGTCTAGGCGGACGTGGGATAAAAGGCAATAAAAGCTGCGTACGTGCGCTCATCTGGTCGATCCCGCTCCGCTGCGCAGTGCCCCGCCAGTCTCGAGACTGGCCCCGCAGTGCTGCGCTCCAGAACGATGCCTAGGTATTCCATAGTCGCTCCGCACTGTTGCGCTCTGATCCGCCAGTGAGAAACCGAAAAACTGCCTGAGCCAGACTAACCAAGCCTCAATATCGAGGCATTTTGGAGGTTAGCATGACTGGGTTGTCGTTAGGAAATGCTTGTCTTTTGGGTTAGCCGCACCTCACGGTACATGACGTTGATTAGCTGGCAGAGCGTGTTAGCTGAGAAGCCCTGCCGCTTGCGATTGGTTTTCTGCCTCATCAGCACTGGGGTCTTTCGCCATCTTCGTGGGATTGGCCTTGATATAGGCTGCGAGTTCCTCGCTGAGCCTGCTGTTGGCATAGACCACCCGCCCCTTGTCACCTTTAGTCTGCTCACCGCTCAGACGCCATTCTTTCAGCTCTGCTCCTGTTGCCCCTCGCACCTTGTCGGGGGTGAGCCCAGCAACTTCTCAGACGCGCATGAACACCTCAGGGGCTAGCGGCTTATAGCCGAGCGATTGGTGTGGGTGTCGTATCGACCAGCGAGCTCTGGGGCCCACCAGCGTGACAACGGTCACCCAGATCTTCGACAATTGGTCACCTGAATCTTAGGTCGGGCCGCGTAGACGACCGACGCTCACCGCCGCTTTACCTCTTCCCGGGCGATAGGGTTGAGGAGGAGATCGATTGCGTCGGCCTTCTCGAAAACACAGTCACAGCCGAAACTTGAATATCTGAGCCCGCCGAACACAGGGACAAATTGGAATAAAAATATCTCATACCAAAATGTCCCTGTGATGGTCTGGCAACGTTGGCCTTGATTATGAAACGCGTTGATTGCTGATATTATTTCGTATCCGAAATAAATGGCGCTCTCATGCTCGGCACTACTTCGAAAGCCAAACTCCCCTTAGGCCGCCCCTCCACCTACATTGTCGAGAAGGGCCAACAAGTCGCTGACGCTATGGCGACGGGTCTCAGCCTTGAGGCCGAGGCTGCTTCTTGCAGGATAGGCCCTCGCACAGCCTTCACTTGGCAGGCGAAGCATGATGAGTTTCGGCAGGCCGTGGAAGAGGGCCGGGCTCGGTCCCTGCTGTTCTGGGAACGTATGGCCATCGCTCTTGCCAACGGAGAGGCAGGGAATGCAGCCGTCGTCACTCTGGGGTTGAAGAACCGCTCCAGAGCCGCCAGTGGCTGGCATGATGCCCAGCGGTTGGAGCACATCGGGTCAGATGGTGGGGCTATCATGCAAGAGGTTTCGAACGTCTTGGACCTTACGGGGCTGACTGACGAGGAGTTGGAGGTGCTGGAGAGGATTCTATCGAACTCTCTCGAAAGGGATAGGGCGGCGCTCGTTGGCGGTAATCCATTTAAGCCCGGAGAGATCATGGCTGGCCGACAGCATGCGCACGGCGTCCCTGAGCGCAGGTGCCTGCGCGCGCGCCATGGGCTGCGAAAAGGTGACGCCCGCCGCCATGAAAAGCGCGGTCAACGGCGACAGAATCATGAGCGGCAGAAGGAGCCATGCGGTGGCCTTGTGCCAGCCTGAAAGAGAGTTCGTCAGACGCGGCAGGCCCTTCAGCACGCCGAGGGCGATCACCGCCATCATGGCCACCGTCGAGGCGATGACGAGCCAACCGAGGTCGCCAATGAGGCGCTGATGAACGCCGCGCGACTTGCCCATGAGGTCGCTCAGCCAATGCCCGCCCTCCGCCTTGAGGCCGGTGTTGGGATCGACGCTCATATTGCCGATGCTGAGCACATTCTGGAAGGCGTCAAACCGAAGGGATCGCGCGGCGCCCGAGGGATCGTACTGATCCATGAGGGCTTCGATCTTTTGCAGGGTGAGGGAGCCCGGCTACACATTGGTTGTCTGCAGGATCGGCGGCAGGGAGAGCAGCAGTCCCGTTTCAATCACGGCCGCCAGCGGAATGGCGAAGATCAGACTGATCCAGCGGTGGAGCCTGAGAAGCAGCGGTTTCGTCAACATAAGCATGGTCTGGTAGGCTAGGGGACACTATCCGTCCCAAGGCATGGAGCAGCAATTGGCGAAAAGGATGACCTGCTATCCCAAATGATGGGAAAATGCCGATTTTGTCGGCTGGGCTTCCAACGAAAACGATTTTTTATCGCCATCTCCTTGACCGCTGCTTTCGCTCAGGGCGCCGCGAATATTTCTAGACGCGCCGAGCTTTCAAACTCCCCCACGGTCAGCCGCGTGGGAAGCCTGGGATCGCGTCCGTTCTGGCCGGGTTTGCGCAGGAATCGAGCTGAAAGCTTGTAGGACCGCTTGCTGGCTGCGTCGGCTTTCGAACAATCGAGCTTGACGAATGTGCCGCCGACCGCGCTTTCGCCTTCCTCCGGCTTCAGCTTCTGGCAATGGACCTCCGCCTCAATGTCAAAGCGGCCCGCCATGAGGCCGCCGAACAGATAGGCGTTCGCGCGGCTTTTGAGCCCGCTGTCGGCGCGATCCTTTCGCTGGTCGGGACGTGCGTCCGTCACCATGCGCAGGCCCTGCAGCACGCCGTCCTGATCGAGCAGTGCGGAGACCATTATGGGAAACCCCTTCTCCGTCGTTCCGACATAGCGGATAAGCTCCTGCTTAAGGTCGCGGGCGCGGGCGATATATTCAAGTTCATCGTCATATTCGAAATAGACTTCGCGAAGCCCACCCGGCTCGGGCGCGCAGCGCGCGAAATCCGCAAAACCTGAGATGGGTTGGCGGGGCGGGCCGCCATTCGCGCCGCAGGCGTAGCCCTGATATTCGCCAGCGTCCGGCTGTGCGGACAAGGGTTCGCCGAGCCTGAGGTCCCAGATGGTCTTGCGCGGCGTCTCTTGTGCGCTCACGTTGAATGCGCAGCAGGCTGATAAGAGAAAATATAGCGCGATGCGTGCGTGTGGCGCCATGCCGCCGGTCTCTGGTGAATTCAGGGCGATCATATAGAATGTCCCCAACAAGACAAATCAGGAGAGGAAAATGTCGTTCTTGAAGGCGTCTCTATTCGCTTTGCTCCTCGCCGCCGCAACGGGCGCGTCGAGCGCGCAGGCGCAGGGCGTTGATCCTGCGGATGTGGCGGCAGGGATGCGCCTCTTCCGCGCCAAAGCGAATTGCCAGACCTGTCATGGCTGGGCGGGCGATGGCCTGAAGATGGATTCACAGATGCCGGACGCCCCCAATCTGCGTGAATCCCAACTCGACCGGGACACAATCGTGACGACCATCCAATGCGGACGGCCGGGAACGGGCATGCCGCCCTTTGACCGCCTCGCCTATAGTGATGGGCGTTGCTACCAGATGAAGGCCGCCGATCTCGATAAATCGGGCCTCACGCTGAACGATCCGCCAGCAACGCTCGCTCCGCGCGAAATCCAGCTGATCGCGGACTTTCTTTTCGCGAAGGTGATTGGCAAGGGCGCCATGACCCGCGCCCTTTGCGTGGAATATTGGGGCGGAGACGTTCCGGCGTGCAAGGATCTGACCGACTAGCCCAAGGGTTTCGGCGGCCAGATCCCGGGCGCCTCAGTTCAGCGCGAAGACGAAGAGGTAGCTGGAGTTCTCCAGCCGGTCGAACTTCACGGGATGAAGATGTCGGCCGCTGGATTGCACGGCCACATATTGTTTGGGGCCGATCGAATAGGTCACGGGCGCGCCCTTCAGGGGCGTGCCGAGATTGATGCGCCAGAGCTCTTCGAGCTTTTCGTCGTCATAGGCGACGAGCGCGCCGTCCTGCAGCGCGGTGAAGACCAGCCCGCCAGCGGTCGCCGTGGCTCCCGACCGGATCTCAATCTCCGTGACGGCTTTAGCGACCACCTTGTTGTTCTGCGTGTCGAAGGCGGTGATGGCGCCGTAATAAAGATCGCTGGAAAATTTTCGCTGCTGGCTGTTCTTGGGATCGAGCCCGCCATCCGGAGACTTATATTTCACTTCGGCGCCGTTCTGCGTGAAGCAGCCCTCGGTCCCTACGCCATAGGCGATGTGCTTGACCGGATTATAGGCGACAGGCTGGTGCGCGACGCCGCCGTGCCAGGTCGGGCATGCCCGCTTGTCAGGGTCGCCACGCAGGGCACGGGCCTCGGTGACATATTTCTGCACATCGAGGCGCGGGTCATATTCCACGGGCTTGCCGGTCTTGGGGTCGAGGCCCTTCGTCCAGTTCAGGTCGTTGACGTATTTGGACCCTTCGATGAAGCTGCCATTGACGCGGTCCAGCGAGTAAAAGAAGCCGTTGCGGCCGAAGTGGCTGACGACCTTTCGGTTCTCGCCCTTGATCATGGTGTCGTAGATCATGTGGATCCCGATCTCGTCATAATCCCAGGAATCGTTCGGCGTATATTGGAAGTGCCATTTCAGCTTGCCGGTTTCAATATCGATCGCGACAGCTGAATTGGTGTAGAGATTGTCGCCGGGACGGGCCTGCGGATCATAGATCGGAACGGGATTGCCGGTGCCCCAGATCGTCGTCTTTGTCTCGGGGTCATAGGAGCCGGTCTGCCAGAGGCCGCCGCCGCCGGTCTTCCAGGCGTTTGTCTTGTCCTTCCAGGTCTCGCTGCCGGGTTCGCCGGGCTTCGGCACCACATACCAGCGCCAGATCTCCTTGCCGGTGCGCGCATCCAGCGCCGCGACCCAGCCGCGCGTGCCGCCATCGCCCGCGCCATTGGCGACGAGCACCTTGCCCTCAACCGCCATGGGCGCGGCCAGAAAGCGCTCGCGGCTGCCGAATTCATTGGTCTTCGCCACCTGCTGATCCCAGACGATTCCGCCATTGTCGCGATTGAGCGCGATCACGCGGCCATCGGGCAGGTTTGCGATGACAAGGTCTTCCCACAGCGCAATGCCGCGGGTCTGGGGCACGCGGCCTTCATGCTGGACGCCGGAATCGCTGATCCAGACGAAGTCGCCCTTGTTGGGGTTGCGGGCGTCGATCTTGTAGATCGTGCCCCAGCCATCGCTGGTGTACATGAAGCCATTATCTATGAGCGGATTAACCTCGTTTTCCGGCCCGTTTTGTCCAACGTCCTGCATGCCGCCGAGCGCAAGCGCCCAGACAAGGCGGAGGTTTTTGACGTTCTCGCGATTGATCTGCGTCAGCTTGGAATAGCGTTGCGATCCGAAATCGCCGTTCATCATCAGCCAGTTCTGCGGCTCGTTCTGCGCATGGATGAGGCGATCATTATTAACTGTGATCGAATAGCCCTTCTGCTGGGCGAGGGCGGAAGAAGATGCGATGGCTCCGAGGGACACGCTGCTAAGGGCGGCCAAGGCTAGAAGGCGCGTGGCGGGGACTTTCATCATAACAATTCCTCCCGGTGTTTGTTTCTTAAAAAATACTAACGAGGCGGACTTGGGGCCACAAGGGAAATTAAAGGCGCCGGATGCCGCATCGCAACTCTTTCCGCTGGCATCGATCTCTCCTTGATTGGCAAAGGAGAGACCCTAAACAGGCCAGCAGACGTGCTCGCAGCCTTTCCACACCCCGGGCGGAATAATCCCGTTATGGTGGGCGACATAATCTCGGAATCGTGGGCGGCTTCGTCAGGAATCAGCACGGGACGGCCACTTTCTTTTCCCCGCCCATTGCTCCCCGCTTTTCCCTACACGCTGAGCCCCTTTTTCGGGGATTAAAGGTCTTTTTGGAAACTCAAGGACCTTCCTGATTGTCGGGTTGGTTTCCCCGCGAGCCCTTCTCTGTTATTATTAGCTATCTAAGTATATAGGAGGTCCCGATGACCGTGATTAGCGACAAGCGCCCCGGCGGCAGTCCGTCGAAGTTCCGCACCGACTTCTGCGTAAGGGTAGTGGAGTTGATGGCCGAGGGGCGCTCGCTGGACGAGTGCGCAGCCCTTATGGGTGCGCGGCGCCCCACCAGTCTAGGTCGACCATTTCGGGGACCGGGGCTGCAGGCCCCGACAGGACAGCCGAACCCGCAATCAAACGGCATCGTCGAACGCCTGCACCGAACGCTCCTCGACGAGCACTTCAGGGTCGAAGGGCGCCGAACATGGTTCGAAACCATCGACGAGATGCAAAAGCCACTTGATGAATATCTCGCCGCATACAACGCCAAACGTCCCCATCAGGGCCGGGGCATGAACGGCAGAACTCCGGCTCGCGCGTTCATCGAAGGCATACCGAAATCAGCCCCAGAAAAGGGAGGTGACAAGACCGCCAAAACCAACCAGAAACATGCAGCCTGAAAGCCCGCTTAAAAAGCGGCGCTGTCATGTGAATACTGTTTCAGTACAGCCTAATCAACGATTATCCAAAGATGGGAGGGCAGAAGCAAATCTCACTCTGTCCTACAATATTTCGATCATAACGATTACAACGACTTATAACCAATCCCAGGCACCGTCTGTATGAGGATGGGTTCAGATGGATTGTCCTCAATTTTCTGTCTGAGTTGTCCGATAAAGACCCTAAGATAAGCCAAATTCTCAACGTGGGCTGGTCCCCATATTGCGGAGAGAATCTGCCTGTGGGTCAGCACTCTACCGCTATTTCTCACCAATAATGCGAAAAGCTCGAACTCTGTTGGCGTAAGTTTGATTAAAGTTTCACCTCTCATAACCGTATGAGCATCGATATCTATTTTCAAATCGCCAGCTACAAGCACATTGCTTCTTTGCATCGCTCCTTGCTTAGTGCGTAGCAAGACACGAATTCTCGCAAGTAACTCGCCGATCCCGAAGGGCTTTTCTACGTAGTCGTTCGCCCCAATATCAAATGACTTAATCTTCTCAGTTTCATCATTACGAGCAGAAAGAACTATGACAGGCGTATCATGTTTTTGGCGTAGTTGCCCAAGTACGATATGTCCGTCGAGACCTGGCAATCCTAAATCGAGAATTATAATATCTGGATTTTCAATGCCGATGATGCTCAAAGCAGAATTACCATCCTTTGCTGAAAGTACGTTGTACCCCGCCGCCTCAAGAGCATGACGAAGAAACCTTTGGATCTGAATTTCGTCATCAACGACTAAAACTGTAAAAGGCTTTTGCATCAACTTGCCTCCTTAGCATGAGGAATTAAAATCGATACCTTTGTCCCGGAAAAATCTGTAATCGGGCTCTGGATAAAAATAGTGCCACCAAATGCCGAAATTATCCCATTTGAAATTGCCAAACCAAGACCTGAACCGCTAAGATCGTGATTATTGCCCCTATAGAATGCCTCAAGCACGAAATTTTTTTCTGCGGCTGGTATTCCAACACCTTCATCTGTGACAAAAAAGCAAACGTTCAATCCCTCAGTCGTGAGGCCGACTACAACAGGCTTTTCATGGTCAGAGAATTTAATAGCGTTGTCGATTAAATTGAAAAGAGCCTGTTCCAAAAGAACTGGATCTGCATTGATTAGCGGAATGTTGTCTTTCACATCCGTAGCAATTCTTCTGCCCGTAAAAGCCCTCTTTGCACGGGCTACGCTACTGCGGATGACATCGTTAGGATCAATCCAATCATTCCGAAGATCAAGCCCGATATTGAGCCGTGTCATTTGCAGCAAATTTTCAACGTAACGCGAAAGCCTCCCAGCTTCCTCTTCAACAGCCAAGAGTGTGTCGAATCGTGCTTGCTCTGTCATTATCTCACCGAGTTCTCTTAGGCTTGATACGCCCCCAAGAATCGTCGACAGAGGGGTTCTTAAGTCATGTGAAAGGGACGATAGAAGCGCGGATCTTAGGGCTTCTTTTTGAGCATTCTTCTGCGCAAGCTCCGCTTCTTGAGTAAGGAGCAGCTTTTCAAGAACAGAGATAGTTTGCTCAATAACAGAATTGCAGGCGTGTCTAATCTCAGATTTTGTAGAGACATCAGATTGATAACTTACGACGCCAAAATCTCGCCCCAGAAAGTAGTAATGATATCCATGTTGATCGATGACAGCATTGCTACCTGGAGCCCTGAAGCCTCCCGCATAAATTGAGGCGGCAGCCTGTTTTTGCTGTGTGGATATTACGAAAGGCTTCGGTGAGCAGGAAAATTCGACAAAATCTCCCTTATCGGGAGAGAGGGAAAAGGCATTCCCGGCTGTCATCCTTGAGAGGTAACGTACCAGAAGCTGAACACCTTCGAGTGACGTTTTAACGTTAGCTGTTTCAGCACTATATTCTCTCATCATCTCAAGGGATTGTGAACGTGCTTCCGCGATATCCGCCTCCTCTCTCAAACGACCGACCAAAAGGCCAGTGGTGGCGCCTGATGCAAACAGCACGAAAAGCGTAACCCAATCAGAGAAGTGATTGATTCGAAAACTATACAAGGGTTCAACGAAAAAGAAATTCGCGGCTAAGAAGGCTAGAACAGCGCCAATGATTCCGGTCCAAAATCCAAATCGAACGGAGGATATCAACACCGATAATAGAAATAGCAAATGAACACTAGCTTGAGAAAGTTGATCGCGCAGTCCGATGCTAAAGACGACAGTGCAGGAGACTAGCATGACCGTGGCTAATACGCCGTTCAGGGTTAGGGGCTCCAGACGGGCACGGCCAAACGGATAAGGAATCTTCGGAAAATTTGAGCTCATTCCTCATTGTGTTGCAGGGCTGCCGTCAAAGTCTAGCATCTTTATCTTTTCCTTATGGGATCGGGTGAAAAGACCTATCGAATCTTTATGTAAAACTCCGCATGGGTCACTCCGTAGAGCTAGCGCGAGGATTGGCCGTGGTCACCCGATATCGTGAGGTTGCTTTCCTCAGTCGAAGGCAACCTCGTTTTGCATCATGGGGCGAGGGTCGCAAGCGGCCTTCCCAGTTCGATAGCTTTCTACATGCCGTTCAATGGAGTTCCGCCGATGATTGATAGTGGATACGTGCCACTGATGTTGTCCGGCTTCCTTATGACGCTTATGCTTACGTGGATCCGCGGGGCAAAGATTCTTGCAGAGCAAGAAAGTCTGGCTGAATTGCCAATTGGGGTTCTGCTGAAACAACTGAGGGAGAACCCACCTAAGAAAATTGGAGGGGTTGCTCTATTTCTTGCAGATGATCCCGAAATCGCGCCAGCAGCCCTTGTGAATTCTCTTAAGCATTTTCGCACGATTCACGAAAACGTAGCCGTACTCATTGTAGAAAAATCTCGTGAGCCCTATGTCGCAGACATAAATAGGGTCAAATTCGAACAATTGAGTGAAGGTTTTTATCGTATAAGAGTTCGGTTTGGTTATCTAGACGAGCCGGATTTAAGCGAAACACTACGTCAATGTGAGAGAATATCATTCGATTGGGATGCCAATTCAGTGTCCTATGTTTTGTCGCGTCGGATTGTCTGCCTCTCCGATAGGCCTGCGATGCCAGGTTGGCAAAAAAAGTTGTTTTTGTTTCTTTTGCGAAATGCTGAACAAGCAACGGAGTATTTGAAGCTCCCGCCCAATCAAATCATGGAGATTTCCATGCGTATGGAAATCTAGCTGATCCGCCATTTTGTCGTCTTCGAAATATCGAGAAGCGCTGCGCTTCCAGGTAAACTTCCAAAGTCAGGGGCCGAGTATGAGCATACAAGATATACATAGAGCTGAGAAATCTTCCGCAGGAAGTCATAAGCTCATGATTGGTGCATTAGGCGTCGTTTATGGAGACATCGGCACCTCCCCCTTGTATGCTTTCAAGCAATCTGTTCAGGCAAGTGGTGGCGTGTCAGAGCTTAATGTGCTTTCAATTCTCTCCTTGATAATTTGGTCGCTGATATTTGTTGTAACGGTAAAATACGTTTTGGTGATTATGAAGGCGAACAACAAAGGCGAGGGTGGAACTTTCGCCATCACAGCCTTAGCGCTTGATTGCGTCAAGACTCCCATAGGAAGAAACTTTATTCTTGGTCTTGGGCTGATCGGAGCTGCTCTTTTTTATGGCGATAGCGTCATAACTCCTGCCATTTCTGTTCTGAGCGCGATTGAAGGTTTGAATGAGGGAACTTCATTCGCCCAGGGCTATGTTGTCCCAATAACTATGATTCTCATCGCTGGATTATTTGCTGTCGAACGACAGGGGACAGCTTTTGTTGGGAAGTTCTTTGGTCCAATTATGGTGCTTTGGTTCGGCGTCATAGCAATTACCGGGGCAATTGCAATTGTTCATAATCCTGATGTTCTGAAATCAATTGATCCAAGACTTGGAATTTCTTTTCTTTTCAATCATCTTGATATTTCCTCGGCTGTCTTGGGATCTGTAGTTTTGGCTGTGACAGGCGGCGAAGCACTTTTTGCCGACATGGGTCATTTCGGCATGAAGCCCATAAACCGTACCTGGCTCTGGTTTGTGTTTCCGTCTTTGGTTCTCAATTATTTGGGGCAAGGCGCGCTGGTGCTCTCAGATCCCGAAACGATTTCTAACCCTTTTTATCGTCTCGCGCCAAGTGATGCGCTCCTTCCAATGGTGATCTTGTCAGCTGCTGCAACCATCATAGCTTCGCAAGCGGTGATTTCGGGGGCATTCTCAATCACAAACCAGGCTGTTCAATTAGGGTTCATTCCCCGTGTTCGCGTTAGGCACACCTCGTCGGAGGAAATGGGCCAGATATATGTGAGCAAGGTCAACATTGTGCTGTTTCTGGTTGTTGAAGCGATTGTGCTGGCGTTCCGTACCTCTGATAGCTTGGGAGCAGCCTACGGTATCGCTGTCACAGGAACTATGGCGACCGTCACCGTTCTTGCTTGTGTGGTTATGATAAGGAGGTATCGCTGGAATCCTATTTTAGCTCTGCCGCTTTTCGGAAGCTTCCTTGTTATCGATCTCATCTTTTTTGGGACGAATCTCGAAAAATTCTGGGATGGTGGATGGTTCCCTATCGTCATAGCTACAACGCTTTTCGTAGTGATGATGGGATGGATTCACGGTCGCAATCGCTTGCTTTCGGCTCGTTGGCGTGACGCAGTCCCACTGTCAAAATTCCTTGAAACGATTAAACCTGACCGGCCGATAAGGGTGCCTGGGACTGCTATCTTTATGGTTCCCGGAACAGATGTCGTTCCGCTGTCATTGCTGCACAATGTAAAGCATAATCACATTCTGCATGAACGAGTTCTTCTCATGCATGTGGTGGTCGCTCCTCAACCCTTCGTATCTGATGAAGATCGTATCGAGATTACGCATCTTCCGAATAATTTTCATGTTGTGAAGCTGCATTATGGGTTCTTCGAGGAGCCAAAGATTACGCGCGTACTCGCTCAGCTCAGAATTCAAGAATTTCGTTTCAGGTTAGCGGACGTAACTTTCTTCATTGGAAGCGAGAGCGTGACCTCGAATTCCCAAAATTGGATTGAGAGAATTGGAGATAGTATTTTCATTATGTTGCACAGGAATATGATGCGTGCGGTAGACTACTTCCAAATTCCTCCCGGTCATACGATCGAGATAGGTGGACACATTCAACTATAAGGAATTTGGCCTGCTGTCAGTTTTTTGGACACCGAGAAAAGGTGTTTTATGAAGCTGGAGGTGGGGTATGGCGATGCGAGCGAACGCCCTTCGTGTCCTGAGATCGTAATTACCTGACAGTTGGCCACGCCCCGTAGGGCGCGCGACTGCAAGAGTCGGGCGCGCCCGCGGCGGTGTGGCCATGCCGCTTTCGAGCGGGTTTGATGGTGTCGCCAAACATCCTCTCACCCGAACGGAACAACGACATGACCACGAAGGACAAGATAGCACGCCGCAAGCTCTCCTTGCTCGATCTCGCCGCAGAACTTTCCAACGTCAGCCGCGCCTGCAAGGTGATGGGCTACTCCCGCCAGCAGTTCTACGAGATCCGGCGCAATTTCCAGACCTA
>CANGFT010000018.1 GCA_947453205.1 Beijerinckiaceae bacterium
CATGTCTCCGCCACCCCCGGCGAATGGGAGATGGAGCGCACGGGCGGCGTCTTCGTGGAGCAGGTCATCCGCCCCACGGGCCTCATCGATCCACCCGTCGAGATCCGCCCCGCCCGCGCCCAGGTGGACGATGTTCTCGGCGAAATCCGCGAGATGGCCCTGAAGGGGTTCCGCACCCTCGTCACCGTCCTCACCAAGCGCATGGCTGAAGACCTCACCGAATATCTGCATGAGAACGGCGTGCGCGTGCGCTACATGCATTCGGACATCGACACGATCGAACGCATCGAGATCATCCGCGACCTCAGGCTTGGCGCCTTCGATGTGCTGGTGGGCATCAACCTGCTGCGCGAGGGCCTCGACATTCCCGAATGCGCGCTGGTGGCCATTCTGGACGCGGATAAGGAGGGCTTCCTGCGCAGCGAGACCTCGCTGATCCAGACCATCGGCCGCGCGGCGCGCAATGTGGACGGCAAGGTGATCCTCTATGCGGATCAGATCACCGGCTCCATGCAGCGCGCCATGGACGAGACGAGCCGGCGCCGCGAGAAGCAGCAGCAATACAACCGCGAAAACAACATCACGCCCGCCACGATCCGACGGGGCATTCAGGACATTCTGGGCTCGGTCTACGAGCAGGACCATGTCACCGTGGACACAGGCCTCGCCGACACGCCGAAGGCGGGCCACAATATGAAGGCGACGATCAGCGATCTCGAAAAGCGCATGCGCGAGGCCGCCGCCAATCTCGACTTCGAGACCGCCGCGCGGCTGCGCGACGAGATCAAGCGCCTGCAGGCAGTCGAGCTCGCCATTGGCGACGATCCCATGGCGCGGCAGGCCGAGGTCGAAGACCGCGCAGGCGCCTATGCGGGCGCGAAGAAATACGGGAGCGCCGCCAACCTGCCGACCACCCGCGCCCACAAACCCACCGACGACGACATGGGCCCGCACAACTGGGGCGGCGGCGAAGCGCGCCCGCGCAGCTCCGCAGGCAAGGGCGGCACGCGGGCGCTGAAGGGCAAGCGAGGGCGTTGATCGCCCCCGCGTCCGTTCAGGCGGGGATCGGCGTCAGGCTCGCAGCCTGTCAGCTCTTCAGCTTCGTGCCGAGCTTGACGAGGGCTTCAATCAACTGGCCGATCAGCGCGCGCCCGGCCTCGTCGGTGAAGCGGCCGGAAGCGTCGAACTTCTGGGCGGCGCCGCCGATATAGACCTGCGGATTGTTCACGCCATAGGCGTTGCAGCCGACCATGATCTGGCGCAGATGCCACTGGCCGCGCGAAGTGCCGAGAATGCCGCCCGCAGCGCCGAGAATGGCGTAGGCCTTGCCGTCGAAGGGCTGGTTCGGGGCGCGCGAGGCCCAATCGATGGCGTTCTTGAGCACGCCGCTCACGGAGTAATTATACTCGGGCGAGGCGAAGAGCACCGCGTCGGTGGCGGCGATCTGGGCCCGCAGGCGCATGACCGTATCGGGGAAGGAGCCCTCATGGCGCAGATCCTCGTCATAGAGCGGGATATCCGAGAGATCGGCGATCTCGATGGTGACGCCAGCGGGCGCAAGCTCCTGGGCGGCGCGCAGGGCGGCGGTGTTGAAGGAATTCTTGCGCAGGCTTCCCGACATCGCGCAAATCTTGAACTGGCTCATGGGCTTGATCCTTGATGGGGGTGGAGGCTCCGAAACGGGTCTGAAAGGCTTTTCCCATGACCTGCGGCGGCGGACAAGCGGGGAGGCGTCCTCCATCTTCCTGGCGCCAGAACTTTAGCATATTCAGCAATCGGAAGTCCGGTTGACAGCAAGCCGCCTGAGCCCCACATTCTCCACCATTGCAACATAGGCATCCCCCGATGAAACTTCAGATGACGCGACGCAGCGCGGGTACCCGCTCACTCGCCGTGGAGGAAAGCCATCTGGGGCACAATTCATTCTGGACAAAGCTTTTTTCGAGAAAAGGGGGGCGCATGTATGCGATTGCGTTCGATTTGGATCAGGAACAATTGCGGATCCATTATCCCGGCAATACGCCCACAAATGCTTACGAGGCGATCCGCCGTGAACTTGAGGCCTTTGGTTTCATCCGCCAGCAGGGAAGCGTCTACTTCGGCAATGAACATGTCACACCCGTGACTTGCGTCATGGCGGTTCAGGCCGTGCAAAAGAGGCATGCCTGGTTCGCCAAAACAGTGTCCGACATCCGAATGCTCAGAATTGAGGAGCATAACGATCTGATGCCAGCCATTGGCGATCTTGAACTGGATCTGCGACGCTCCGACGTCTCCTGACTTTCAGCCCTTGCCCAAAAACCAAAAGGGCCCCTCAAGGGGCCCTTCGGCGGATTTCTGAAAAAAACGTCAAAGCCCGGAAGCCGCCCGCTCAGTGCGCGGCGGCCCAGACGCGCTTCTTGGTGAAATAGAGCAGGCCCGCAAAGAGGAGCAGGAAGGCCATGACCTTGAAGCCGGTCTTCTTGCGCTCCTCCAGCTTCGGTTCAGCCATCCACATCAGATAGGCCGCGACATCCTTGGCGTATTGCTTGGCGGTCTCGGGCGTGCCGTCCGTATATTCCACCTGACCGTCGCTGAGGGGATTGGCCATCGCGATGCGGTTGCCGGGCATGAAGTCGTTGTAGTTGGGATCCTTGTCATTGCTGTAGCCCAGCGCCAGCAGGGAGTAGATGTAATCCACCCCATGCTCCTGATACTGAATGAACGGGTCAACCAGGAAAAGCGGGAAGCCGCGGCTGTAGGTGCGCGCCTTGGCGAGCACCGACATGTCCGGCGGAACCGCGCCAAGGGTCGCCTTGGCGGCTTCGGGATTGGCGTAGGTCGAGGGGAAGCGGTCAGCCGGGCGGCCGGGGCGCTCGAACATCTTGCCGTCCTCGCCGGGGCCGTCCTGAATCTTGTATTCCGCCGCCAGCGCCTTGACCTGCGCCTCGGAGAATTCCGGGCCGCCGGGCTGGGCGAGGTTGCGGAAGGACAGCAGCTTCGCCGAGTGGCAGTTGGAGCAGACTTCACGGAACACCCGGAAACCACGCTGCAACTGGGCGCGGTCGAAGGTTCCGAACGGACCCGCGAAGCTCCAGGACTGGCGCTCCGGGGTTTTGTTGTCATGCCCCGAGGCGGCGGCGGCGGGCAAAACGGCGACAGCGGCCATAAAGGCGGCGAGACCGAGTGTCTTCAAACGGATCATGATCAGTCCCCCGGTCAGGCTTTGGCGCTGTGCGTGCTCTTGAGCACCGCATCGGCGATGGAGGCAGGCACAGGGTGCGGCGTCTCGAACAGGCCGAGCAGCGGCATCACGATGAGGAAGAAGGCGAAGTAGTAGACGGCCAGCAGACGCGAGGCCAGCACATAGCCGCCCTCCGCCGGCATGGCGCCGAGATAGCCAAGGCCCACGGCCGAGGCCACGAAGAGCCAGAAGAACACCTTGTAGACCGGGCGATACTTGGCCGAGCGGACCCGCGACGTGTCGAGCCAGGGCAGAAAGCACAGCACGAGAATGGCCGAGAACATGGCCACGACGCCGCCGAGCTTCGAAGGCACCGCGCGCAGGATCGCGTAGAAGGGCAGGTAATACCATTCCGGCACGATATGGGCGGGGGTCGAGAGCGGGTTCGCCTCAATGTAGTTGTCTGCGTGGCCGAGATAGTTCGGCACATAGAAGATCCACCAGGCGAAGAACAGCATGAAGCAGATCATCGCAAAGCCGTCCTTGATGGTCGCATAGGGCGTGAAGGGCAGCGTATCGCGCGCCACATTCTTCACTTCGACGCCATCCGGATTGTTCTGGCCTACCACATGCAGCGCCCAGACGTGCAGGACGACGACGCCCGCGATCATGAAGGGCAGCAGATAGTGCAGCGAGAAGAAGCGGTTCAGGGTCGGATTGTCGACCGAATAGCCGCCCCACAGCCAGGTGGTGATCGCCTCGCCCACCAGCGGGACCGCCGAGAAGAGATTGGTGATGACGGTCGCGCCCCAGAAGCTCATCTGGCCCCAGGGAAGCACATAGCCCATGAAGCCCGTGGCCATCATCAGCAGATAGATGATGACGCCGAGGATCCAGAGCACTTCGCGGGGCGCCTTGTAGGAGCCGTAGTAGAGGCCGCGGAGCATATGAATATAGACGGCCACGAAGAACATCGAGGCGCCGTTGGCATGGGTGTAGCGCAGCATCCAGCCCCAGTTCACATCGCGCATGATGAGCTCGATGGAGTTGAAGGCGTAATCCACATGGGGCGTGTAATGCATCACCAGCACGATGCCGGTGATGATCTGCACCATCAGCATGACGCTGAGGATGCCGCCGAAGGTCCACCAGTAATTGAGGTTCCGCGGCGTCGGATAGACGACGAACGAGGAATGGATGAGGCCCATGATCGGCAGTCGGCTTTCAAACCACCGGCCGATGGCGCTCTTGGGAACGTAAGTGGAAGGTCCGCTCATGTGATGATCTCTTGCAAAAAGCTGGGGCTGTTGGTGCGCGCGGGGCCATTCCCCGCTCGCGGCGCTTAGCCGATGGTCAGCTTGGTGTCGGAGGCGAAGGCGTAGTTCGGCACTTCGAGGTTCTTGGGCGCAGGGCCCTTGCGGATGCGGCCTGACGTGTCATAGGCCGAGCCATGGCAGGGGCAGAACCAGCCTTCATAATCGCCCTGATGTCCCAGCGGGATGCAGCCCAGATGGGTGCAGACGCCGATGACCACGAGCCACTCGGGCTTCTTGACGCGCTGGGCGTCAGCCTGCGGATCAGGCAGTTGGGCCAACTGGACGTCCTGCGCGTCCTTGATTTCCTTAGCCGTGCGGTGACGCACGAAGATCGGCTTGCCGCGCCATTTGACGGTGACGATGGCGCCTTCCGCGATGGCCGACAGATCGACGTCGATCGGCGCGCCAGCCGCAATGGTGGAGGCGTCCGGGTTCATCTGGTGGATGAGCGGCCAGGCGACCGAGCCGACGGCGACCGCGCCCACTGCGCCAGTCGCGATGAAAAGCATATCCCTGCGGGTCGGTTCGACCGACGATGCATGTGCCACGATGGACCCCCAAACACTGGTTCGGCCGCCAAAACCGGCGAACCGGGCGCGGCGGTGGGCTTTCTATCAATGCCGGACGGTCCGGCCTCGTGAGTGCCTAGTTGCGGCGCTCGCGCCCCGCAATGCGACCCATCGCCGCTTGCGCGGCGACTCCTGTGCGACAAGTCGGCGCCGGACGCAAATCCACCGGCCGCCAGCGACATGCAAGGAGTGCGCGCTATGTCGCACCGTTCGCCCCGCTTGTCCATAGCGGCCAAGCCTGGAATCGTCGCTGCGGCAAGGGTTCTGGCCTGTCTTTAGTCGAGCCCGCGCCGGAAATCGCGCCCGCCATAGCCTGGGGTCGGCGAAACAGGCTAGAAGCGGCCCATGACCATCGCCCTCGCCCTCTATCAGCCCGACATTCCCCAGAATTGCGGGACCATGCTGCGGCTCTGCGCCTGTCTGGGCGTGGAGGCCGCCATCATCGAACCCGCCGGTTTCCCGGTCAGCGACCGGCATTTCCGCCGCTCGGGCATGGATTATCTGGACGCCGTCAGCGTCACCCGCCATGTCTCCTGGCGCGCCTTCGAGGACTGGCGGGCGACGACCGGCCGCAGGCTGGTGCTGTTGACGACCACCGCCGCCCTGCCCTTCACGGACTTCGCCTTCGCCCCCGACGACATTCTCATGGTGGGCCGCGAGTCGGCGGGCGCCCCGCCCGAGGTCCACGACGCCGCCGACGCCCGCATCCTGATCCCGATCCGACCGGGCATGCGCTCGCTCAATGTCGCGGTCTGCGCGGCCATGGCGCTGGGGGAGGCGCTGCGCCAGACCGGCCTCTATCCTGCGGCCTCAAAGCCGGAGGGCTGAACGCCCCGCTGGCGTATGGCCGCAAGGCCTGTTCATGCTATGCTTTTGGGCGATTCTTCAGATCATCCCGCAAACCGGAGAAAGCATCATGGCGTTGGAACCAGGCGACGTTGTCCAGCTGAAGTCGGGCGGCCCCCTGATGACGGTCGTGGCGGTTGAAAAGTCCGAGGTGCGCTGCATCTGGCATAGCCAGTCCGCCGAGGACATCCGCTCCGCCCTGATCCCCGCCGTCGCCCTCGACCATATCGACCTCGCCGACGACGAGGATCTGGACGATGAGGACGAGGACTAGGGTCGAACCCCTTTCCATTTTCGCTCCGGCATCGAGCCCGTCACCGAAGAGCAGGCGCGGATCGCGCGCGCCGCCTATCGCGATTTTGGCAAGGGCGGCGGCCATCCCGCAGGATTGAACTTTGGCGATTGCTTTGCTTACGCGCTGGCCAAAGCGACCGGGGAGGCGCTGCTTTTCAAGGGGGAGGATTTCAGCCAGACGGACATCCTGCCCGTCCCCTAGCCCACGCGCTCCCCGAAGGTCCAGAGCTTGTGGGCCCCGAAATTCCAGCAGAAGACGATGCCGGTCGTGATGACTCTGGCCAGCAGATAGGGGATCTCGAACTGCTCGGCCAGAATCCACATGAACAGGCCGGTGAGCGAGAACCCCACCGCCATCACGCTGGCGAAGCGCCACCCCGCCTGCACATGATCCCGGTCAGTGGCGAAGGTGTGGGCGCGGTTGAGGATATAATTCACCAATCCGCCCACCAGATAGCCCACAAGGGACCCATAGACCGGACTGACGTCGAAGACCTCGCGCAAGAACATGAGCGTGCCATAGTCCGCCACAAGGGACACGAGGCCGACGCCGAAAAAGGTCGAGATCTGGCGGGGAAGCGACATGCCAGAGGTCTAGACTCGCGCGCGGCGCTTGTCACCCCGCGATTCAGCGCAGGCTTGGCCATCGTGGCTGGGGGCAACCTGCGGCGGGGCTTCCCAAGCCCACGATTCTCGTCTAGTTAGCGGGGACATTTCGGGCCGGGGCGCCTCCCGCTCGAATTCCCCATCAGGGTCAACCCCTCAGGGTTTTCGTAAAGGACGCGCTCGGGCCCCCGCGAAGGGCCGACAGCGCGGCCTTTTTTTGTGTGCCCAGCATCGCCGGCCCGCCGGCCCGCCGGAGTTCCGGCGCTCCAGAACGAGTGACCATGCCCAAACGCACAGACATCTCCACCATCCTGATCATTGGCGCGGGTCCGATCATCATCGGACAGGCCTGCGAGTTCGATTATTCGGGAACCCAGGCCTGCAAGGCCCTGCGCGAGGAGGGCTACCGGATCGTCCTCGTCAACTCCAATCCCGCGACGATCATGACCGACCCGGACATGGCGGACCGCACCTATGTGGAGCCGATCACGCCGGAGATCGTGGCCAAGATCATCGAGAAGGAGCGCGGCGACCGCTCGAAGGGCTTCGCGCTTCTGCCCACCATGGGCGGACAGACCGCGCTCAACTGCGCCCTCTCCCTCCAGCAGCTCGGCGTGCTCGAAAAGTTCGATGTGGAGATGATCGGCGCGACGGCCCACGCCATCGACAAGGCCGAGGATCGCGAACTCTTCCGTCAGGCCATGACCAAGATCGGCCTCGACACGCCAAAGTCCCGCCTCGCCAACGCCTCGGACCTCAAGAAGGCCGACAAGGACGAATACAACCGCCAGATCGAGCTTGTCACAAGCCAGCACGCCGACCCCGCGCAGCGCGAAAAGGCGCTCGACGCCTTCAAGCGCGACTGGGCCTCGAAGGAGCCCGAGCGCAAGCGCCGTTATATCTCCAAGGGCCTCACCGAGGCCATCGAGGCCATCGACGAGATCGGCCTGCCCGCCATCATCCGCCCCTCCTTCACCATGGGCGGCACGGGCGGCGGCATCGCCTATGATCGCGAAGAATATATCGACATCATCCAGAACGGCCTCGACGCCTCGCCGACCACCGAAGTCCTCATCGAGGAGAGCGTGCTGGGCTGGAAGGAGTACGAGATGGAGGTCGTCCGCGACAAGGCGGACAATTGCATCATCGTCTGCTCCATCGAGAACATCGATCCGATGGGCGTCCACACCGGCGACTCCATCACCATCGCGCCGGCGCTGACCCTGACCGACAAGGAATATCAGATCATGCGCGACGCATCGCTTGCGGTGCTGCGCGAAATCGGCGTGGAGACCGGCGGCTCGAATGTGCAGTTCGCGGTCAACCCGGCCAATGGCCGCATGATCGTCATTGAAATGAACCCGCGCGTGTCGCGCTCCTCGGCGCTCGCCTCCAAGGCGACGGGCTTTCCCATCGCCAAGGTCGCCGCCAAGCTCGCCGTGGGCTACACGCTCGACGAGATCGAGAACGACATCACGGGCGGCGCGACCCCGGCCTCCTTCGAGCCCACCATCGATTACATCGTGACGAAGGTGCCGCGTTTCGCCTTCGAAAAATTCCCCGGCGCGGAGCCTGTCCTCACCACGGCCATGAAATCCGTCGGCGAGTCCATGGCAATCGGCCGCACCTTCGCCGAATCCCTGCAGAAGGCGCTGCGTTCGCTGGAGACGGGCCTCAATGGTCTCGACGAGGTCGAGATCGAAGGGCTGGGCATGGGCGACGACCGCAATGTGCTGCGCGCGCGCCTCTCCAGGCAGACTCCCGACCGGCTGCTGGTCGTCGGCCAGGCGCTGCGCATGGGCATGAGCAGCGAGGAGATCCACGAAGCCTGCAAGATCGACCCATGGTTCATCGCGCGGCTCAAGGAGATCGTCGACCTCGAAGACAAGGTCCGCAAGCACGGCCTGCCCGACAACGCGGCGAGCCTGCGCAGGCTGAAGGCCGCGGGCTTCTCGGACATGCGTCTCGCCTCGCTCACGGGCCAGCAGGAAAGCGAGGTGCGCGCGCTGCGTCACAAGCTCGACGTGCGCCCCGTCTTCAAGCGGATCGACACCTGCGCCGCCGAATTCGCCTCGCCCACCGCCTATATGTATTCGAGCTACGAAGCGCCGTTCGCCGGAGCGCCCGCCTGCGAGTCGCGCCCCATGGACAAACGCAAGATCGTCATTCTCGGCGGCGGGCCGAACCGCATCGGCCAGGGCATCGAATTCGACTATTGCTGCTGCCATGCCTGTTTCGCGCTCTCGGACGCCGGGTTCGAGACGATCATGATCAACTGCAATCCCGAGACGGTCTCCACGGACTATGACACCTCGGACCGCCTCTATTTCGAGCCGCTGACACAGGAGGACGTGCTCGAAATTCTCGCCAGGGAGAAGCAGAACGGCGAGCTCGTCGGCGTGATCGTGCAGTTCGGCGGCCAGACGCCGCTCAAGCTCGCCCATGCCCTGCAGGAGGCGGGCATTCCGATCCTCGGCACCTCCGTCGACTCCATCGACCTCGCCGAAGACCGCGACCGCTTCAAGCGCCTGCTCGACAAGCTCGGCCTCAAGCAGCCCAGGAACGGCATCGCCTATTCGGTGGAGCAGGCGCGCATCATCGCGTCAGAACTCGGCCTGCCGCTGGTCGTGCGTCCCTCCTATGTGCTGGGCGGCCGCGCCATGGCCATCATCCGCGACGCGGGCGCCCTGCAGGACTACCTGCTCGACACGCTCCCCAGCCTGATCCCGGCGGAAGTGAAGGCGCGCTATCCCAACGACAAGACCGGCCAGATCAATACGGTGCTCGGCAAGAATCCGCTGCTCTTCGACCGCTATCTGACCGACGCCATCGAAGTCGACGTCGATTGCCTCTGCGACGGCAAGGATGTCTTCATTGCGGGCATCATGGAGCATATCGAGGAGGCCGGCATCCATTCGGGCGACTCCGCCTGTTCGCTGCCGCCGCGCTCGCTCAGCAAGGAGACGCTGGCGACCCTTGAGCAGCAGACGCGCAAGATGGCTCTGGCCCTTGAGGTCGGCGGCCTCATGAATGTGCAATACGCCCTCAAGGACGGCGAGATCTATGTGCTCGAAGTGAACCCGCGCGCCTCGCGCACGGTGCCCTTCGTGGCCAAGGTCATCGGCCAGCCCATCGCCAAGATCGCCTCGCGCATCATGGCGGGCGAGACGCTGGCGAGCTTCAACCTCACGTCCGAAGAGCTCGGCCATGTGGCCGTGAAGGAGGCCGTGTTCCCCTTCGCACGCTTCCCTGGCGTCGATACGGTGCTGGGCCCGGAAATGCGCTCGACCGGCGAGGTCATGGGCCTCGACCGCAGCTTCGAAGTGGCCTTCGCCAAGAGCCAGCTCGGCGGCGGCGTCAAGGTGCCGACCTCCGGCACCGTCTTCGTCTCCGTGCGCGAGGCCGACAAGCCGCGTGTGCTGGAGGCCATGCGGATGCTGTCGGACCTCGGCTTCAAGATCGTCGCCACCGGCGGCACGGCCCGCTTCCTTGAGAAGAACGGCGTGCCCGCCCAGCGGATCAACAAGGTCTCCGAAGGGCGCCCCCATGTGGTCGACACGATCAAGAATGGCGGCATCCAGCTCGTGTTCAACACGACAGAGGGGGCGCAGGCTCTTGCGGATAGCCGGTCGCTTCGGCGCGCGGCCCTCTTGCATAAGGCGCCTTACTACACCACTCTAGCCGGAGCGGTGGCGGCGGCGCAGGGGATCAAGGCCTACAAGGGCGGCGATCTCGAAGTGCGGGCCCTGCAAGACTACTTCGCCTGATCGGCGGCGTCGGACCTGTTCGCGGGAGTCCTCCCGCGAGCGTCAGCGTGTTCGCGTTTGCAGCGGAAGGATCCGCTTCGCGGGACTGGAAGATTCGAGGAAAGAGATTCGACGATGGTGGACAAAGTCCCGATGACCGTGCCGGGCTATGCGGCCCTTGAAGCGGAGCTGAAGCGTCGCCAGCAGGAAGAGCGGCCCCGCATCATTCAGGCGATCTCGGAAGCGCGCTCCCATGGCGACCTCTCCGAAAACGCCGAATATCATGCGGCCAAGGAGTCCCAGTCGCTGAACGAGGGGCGCATCGCCGAGCTTGAGGACAAATTGTCCCGCGCGGAGGTGATCGACGTCTCCAAGCTCTCGGGCGCCACCGTCAAGTTCGGCGCCACCGTGACCCTCATTGACGAGGACACGGAGGAGGAGAAGGTCTACCAGATCGTCGGCGAGGCCGAGGCGGATGTGAAGAGCGGCAAGGTCTCCATCACCTCCCCCATCGCCCGCGCCCTCATCGGCAAGAAGGTCGGCGACAGCGTCGAGGTGAACACGCCCGGCGGCGGCAAAAGCTATGAAGTCCTGAAGGTCGCCTTCATCTGAGCAGCCCGCACGCCAGGGCATGACATCGGCCCGCCCGCGCGCGGGCCGTTTTCATTCGGCCTCCTTGAGCCGTCGCGCGCGCCCTTGCGCCGAGGCCTTGGCGGCGCGGCGGGCGAGGTCGTTGTCTTTGTGGAACATGCGGTTTTCCGGCGTCGCCGACCCCCCGCCCACTCGTCCGGCCTCAGCCGCAAGCGCGACGTCGCGGGCGAAGGCGCGTTTTTCGGGCGGGACGGACCTGCCCCCCATGCTCGCGATTTCGCGCCGCCGTTCAGGCGACAGACAGGCCAGGCCCCGTTTGCGTTTCTCTGTCTTTTCCATGCGATTCCCATTTGCTCTCTCAGGATGCTTCAGGAAGAACGCTTGAACAAGGCTTTTGATGGACTGTTGTTCGTTAAAAAGTTGTTTTGAATCAATCCTTGGATTTTCAAACGACCGTTTCGCCCATTCCTCCCTTGGCTTGCGGGCTCCGTGGCGCTACAGCCCCATGCATGACATCCCCCGCTTCCAGAGCCGCCGTGCCGCCGGGAACCACCGCCTGGGTGCTGGCGCCGGGCAAGGTGGGCCATGAGGTGCATTGCCTGGGCATCGCCCGTGAGCTCGGGCTTGATCTCCTGATGAAGGACGTGCGCCCGCGCGCGCTCTTTGCGGCGCTGGCCCCCTATGGCCCCATCGACCCGCGCGACAGCGCCTATCGGCCGGGGAGCCTTCTGGCCCCGCCCTTCCCGGACATCATCTTCGCCACAGGCCGCGTCACCGTGCCCTATTTGCGTCACCTGCGCCGGGCCTCGGGGGGCAGGAGCTTCACGATCTTCCTGCAGGATCCGCGCACGGGACCGGGCACGGCGGATTTCCTCTGGGCGCCCGAACATGACAGGCTGCGCGGCGAGAATGTCCTGGTGACGCTCACCTCGCCCCATCCGCTGCGGCCCGATGTGCTGGCGGCGGCGCGGCGGACCCCTGACCCGCGCCTCGCCCACCTGCCCCATCCCCGCGTCGCCCTGGTGCTGGGCGGCCCGAGCGGCCACCACCGTTTTGAGGCGAGGGATGTCGACGCGCTCATCCGCATCGCCGCTGATCTGGCCGCCGTCGGCTGCGGCGTCATGGTCACCCCCTCGCGCCGCACGCCGGCCGCCCTCACGACGGCGCTGGCGAAGGCGCTTGAAGGAAAGCCCGCCTTCGTCTGGGACGGGACAGGCTCCAATCCCTACGCCGCCATGATCGCGCTGGCGGACTCCATTGTGGTGACCGGCGACAGCGTGAACATGGTCGGCGAAGCCCTGGCTTCGGGCGTTCCCGTGCAGGTCTATGAGCCCAGCGGCGGCCATCGCAAGATCACGGGCTTCATCGACAAGCTCGTGGCGGCGGGCCATGTGCGGCGCTGGGCGGGAGGGCTGGAGCGCTGGGACAATCCCCCGGTCGACGCCACCTCGGTGATCGCCGGGGAGATCGCGCGCCGCTACAACGCCTTCCGCGCCTCACCAATGGGCTGAGGGCGGCGCCCCCGACAGCGCCTCGGCGATGCGCGCCCGACTGGCGCGGGCGGTTGCCTCGGGCAGCTTGTCCACAGGGAAAAAGCCGGTCTCGACGATTTCACGATCCGCCGGGCGCGCACGGGTCTGGCGCACGCCCTCAGCGACATAGACAAGAACATGGTCGCGCCTGGCCGCGAACCCATTGAAATAGACGCCAAGCAGGACGGGCGGGCCGGCGAGTTCAAGATGGCCCTCCTCCCGCAGCTCCCGCGTCAGAGCCTCCAGCGCCGTCTCCCCGACCTCCACGCCCCCGCCCGGCAGATGCCAGCCCGGCAGATAAGAATGGCGCACGAGAAAGACGCGGCCCTGCGCGTCCAGCGCCACCGCCCGCACGCCCATCGTGAGCGGCCGCGAAAGGCGGAACCAGAAATGGGCAGCGCGTTGAAAGAGACGCAGAAGCGGGCGTGGAAGATTTGCAAGCATGAATGACCCGTGAGCCCTTGAGCGAAGCAGGCGGGGGCGACAGATCGCCCGGTTGACTCAGCCCTCGCGAAGATTAGAACCTTTCTAAGCTGATCTGGAGCCTCTGGTGAAAACCTTTTCGGAACTGACCCCGCGCGAAATCCTGGCCCTCGCCATTTCGTCGGAAGAGGAAGACGCGCGCATCTACATGGCCTTCGCCGAGGATCTGCGCGAGCGTTATCCGGCCTCCGCCAAGGTCTTCGAGGAGATGGCGGAGGAGGAGACCAGCCACCGGCACATGCTGCTCGAAATCTATGAGGCGCGCTTTGGCAAGTTTCTGCCCCCGATCCGCCGCGAGGACGTGAAGGGCTTCCTCAAGCGCCGTCCGATCTGGCTCACGACCAATCTGTCGCTTGAGACCATCCGCAAGGAAGCGGAGAACATGGAGTTTCAGGCCGCCCGGTTCTATGAGCGGGCCGCCCAGCAGACCACCGACATCGAGGTGCGCAAGTTGCTGGGCGATCTCGCCGAGGTCGAGAAGGGCCACAAGACCCACGCCCACAAGCTGGAGCAGGCCCTTTTGACCGAAGAGGCGCTGGAGGAGGAGGACAAGACCCGCCACCGCATGTTCGTGCTGCAATATGTGCAGCCGGGCCTCGCAGGCCTCATGGATGGATCGGTCTCCACGCTGGCGCCGCTCTTCGCCGCCGCCTTCGCGACCCATAACAACTGGGAGACCTTCCTCGTCGGCCTCGCCGCCTCCATCGGCTCGGGCATCAGCATGGGCTTCACCGAGGCCCTGTCGGACGACGGCTCGCTGACCGGGCGCGGCTCGCCCTGGCTGCGCGGGGGCATCTGCGGGTTGATGACCACGCTGGGCGGCCTTGGCCACACCCTGCCCTATCTCGTGCCGGACTCATGGGCCAACGCCTTCTGGATCGCCACGGGCGCTGCGGGCGTCATCGTCTTCATCGAGCTGTGGGTCATCGCCTGGGTGCGCGCGCGCTATATGGACACGCCCTTCCTGCAGGCGGTGTTCCAGATCGTGCTGGGCGGCGTGATCGTGCTGGCGGCGGGCATCCTGATCGGCGGCGCCTAGGCTCGGCTTGCGCCGATGAACTGCTGCAGCTCCAGCGTCTGCGGCGCCGCGAAGAGGGCCTTGGGCGGGCCCTCCTCATGCACGCGCCCCTGATGCATGAAGACAAGCTTGGTGCCGACGTCGCGGGCGAAGCGCATTTCATGGGTGACAAGCATGAGGGTCATGCCCTCGCTCGCCAAAGTCTCCACCACCCGCAGCACTTCATTGATGAGTTCCGGGTCAAGCGCAGAGGTTATCTCGTCGCACAGCAAGGCCATGGGCCGCATGGCCAGCGCGCGGGCGATGGCGACGCGCTGCTGCTGGCCGCCCGAGAGCTGGCTGGGATAGTTGTCGCGCTTGTCGGCGAGGCCGACCTTGGCGAGCATGTCGAGCGCGATGTCGCGGGCTTCGCGCTCGCCCATCTTCAAGACAATGCGCGGCGCCAGCATCACATTGCCAAGCGCGGTGAGATGGGGAAACAGATTGAACTGCTGGAAGATCATGCCCACCTGACGGCGCAGGACGCGCATGTCCGTCGCAGCCCCGCCGACCTCAAGGCCATCCACCGTGATGGTTCCGGAATCATGACTCTCCAGACCATTGATACAGCGCAGCAAGGTGCTCTTGCCCGAGCCCGAACGTCCGACGATCGCGACCACATCGCCCCTCTCGACCGGCAGGGAGACGCCCTTCAGCACTTCGTTGGAGCCGAAGCTCTTGCGGACATCGACGATGCTAACGAGCGGCATTGAGGCGCCTTTCAAGAGATTTCGCCAGAAGCGAAAGCGGAAAGCAGAGCGCGAAATAAATCAGGCCCACGATGGTATAGACAAGAAAGGGGCGGAAGGTCGCGTTGTTGATCATCGTGCCCGCGCGCGTCAGCTCCACAAAACCGATGATGGACGCCAGAGCAGTGCCCTTCACGACCTGCACCAGAAAACCGACCGTCGGCGGCACGGAGATGCGCAGGGCCTGAGGCAGGATCACATAACGCATCAGATCCACAAAGTTGAAGCCGAGGCTGTCGGCTGCATCCCATTGGCCGAGGGGAACGGACTTCACGCAGCCGCGCCATATCTCCGTCAGGAAGGCGCTGGTCCACAGGGTCAAGGCCAGCGAGGCCGCCATCCAGGGGCTGATCTCCACGCCGAACAGGGCGACGCCGAAGAACAGCATGAACATCTGCATCAACAGGGGCGTGCCCTGAAAGAATTCGACATAAAGGAATACGAAACGCTCCAGCAGGCGCACACCCGAAATGCGGGCGAAGAGCAGCAGCAGCCCCACAACGCCGCCGCATACAAAGGCGATCAGCGAAAGCGCGATGGTCCAGCGGGCCGCCAGCAGAAGATTGGAGACGATGACCCAGAGGGAGAAATCCGCCATGGCTCAAGCCTTCGGAAACAGGCGCGAACCAAGAGCGCGCAGAATGGCGCGGGCGAGGATCGCGAGCATGAGATAGGCGAGCGCCACCACGAAATAGGATTCAAAGGCGCGGAAGTTGCGCGATTGAATGAAATTGGCCGCATAGGTCAGATCCTCCGCGGAGATCTGGGACACGACGGAGGAGCCGAGCATCACGATGATGATCTGGGAGGCGAGGGCCGGCCACACCTTTTCAAAGGCTGGCTTGAGGACGACATGCCGCAAGACCTGCAGGCGCGTCATGGCGAGGCTGACGCCCGCCTCGATCACGCCCTTCGGGGTCGCCTCGATGCCTGCACGGATGATCTCCGTGGAATAGGCGCCAAGGTTGATCGTCATGGCGATGAAGGCCGCCTGCGTCTCCGTCAGCTTCAGCCCCGCCGCAGGCAGGCCGAAATAGACAAAGAAGAGCTGCACCAGAAACGGCGTGTTGCGGATCAGCTCCACATAGGCTCCCACGAGGCGCGAGAGCCACTGCGGACCAAAGGTGCGCGCGGAGGCGCCCAGGGTTCCCACCGCGACCCCGGACAGGGTCGAAGCGAGGGTCAGAAGAATCGTGAAGGCCAGCCCGCGGACGAGCACGTCCCAATAGGGCAGCAGATCTGCGAACTGGAGCTTGTAGATCATGACGGCGCCAGACGGGAGTCAGAAGCCCGGCGGCAGGGGGGCCTTGAGCCAGGTCTGGGACAGCTTTTCAGATTCGCCGCTGGCGCGGGCCTTGGCGATGATCTCGTTGACCCTGGCCAGCAGCTTCGGCTCATCCTTGTTCACGCCGATGAAGCAGGGGCTGTCCTTGATGACGAATTTGAGATCGGGCGCGCGGGCCGCGCTGCGGTCGGCGATCACGGCGGCCACCGCATTGCCGGAGGTGAAGATATCCACCTGACCGGAGATATAGGCGGCGACCGTCGCGTTATTGTCCTCATAGCGTTTGATCGTCACATCGGCAGGCGCGATCTTCGACAATTCCTGCTCTTCCAGCGCCCCGCGCGTGGCGCCGACCGTCTTGCCGGAGAGCTGCTCGGGCTTGCTGACCGCCACCGACTTGAGGCCGAAGACGCCCATGAAGAAGGGCGCATAGGCGGCGGTGAAATCAATGACCTTTTCCCGGTCAGGATTTTTGCCGAGGGTCGAGATGACGAGGTCGACCTTCTTGGATTGGAGATAGGGGATCCGGTTGGCGCTGGACACGGCGACCAATTCGGTGCGCACGCCAAGCTCCCTGCCGATCAGTTTGGCCATGTCGATGTCGAGGCCCTGGGGCTGCATGTCGCTGCCGATGGCGCCGAAGGGCGGATAATCCGTCGGCACGGCGATGCGGATGACCTTGGCCGCGAGGATGTCATCCAACGCTTCGGCGCTGGCGGAGCCTGTGAAGGACGAGAGCGCGAAGGCGCCGACAAGCATGGCCTGAAAAACACGACGGCGGATCATGGAGCGGCTCCTGTCTGACACAAGGGAAGATAACTTAACAGTTAAGGTTTGCATGCCGAGCTCGTGTTTGCAATTCCTAACTTTCCAATGCGAAAATTATGCTCGCATTGCCGCAACATTACGCCATCTGCAGCATGATTCAGCAGGACGCGCAGGGGTTCGATCCTATATCCGTAATCCGAAAGGTGAAGGGAATGCAGACTGATTCCGTTCAAGACCGCATCAAGGGAATTCTCGCGGAACTCGTGGCTTTCGACACCGTGAGCCACAAGACGAATTTGCCGCTGATCGCCTATATTGAGGCCTATCTCGCAAATCTGGGCGTTGTCTGCGAACGCCTGCCGGATGAAACCGGCCAGAAGGCCTCGCTCTTCGCCACCATCGGCCCGCCCGACAAAAGCGGTTATATCCTTTCAGGCCATACGGATGTGGTGCCCGTGGAGGGGCAGGTCTGGACCAGCGATCCCTTCACCCTGGTCGAGCGCGACGGGCGCCTCTACGGGCGCGGCGCCTGCGACATGAAAGGCTTTGTCGCGGCCTGTCTGGCGCAGGCCCCGCACATGGCGGCGGCGTCGTTGCGCACGCCCATCCACTTTGCTTTTTCTTACGATGAGGAGACCGGCTGCACTGGCGTGCGGCCGATGATCGAACGGCTCGCGGGCAAACCCGTCAAGCCGCTGGGCTGCTTTGTCGGCGAGCCGACCTCGGGGGATGTGGTGGTGGGCCACAAGGCCAAGCACGCCGTGCGCGCCAGCCTGCGGGGAAAGACCTGTCATTCCGCCCTTGCCCCCCATGGCGTCAACGCGGTGGAATATGCCGCCGACCTGATCCTTCTGGTGCGCGAGACGGCGAGGGATCTGGCGACCCATGGCCCGCGCGATCCCGCCTATGAAATTCCCTTCACCACGGCGCTCACCAGCGTGGCGCATGGCGGACGGGCGCTGAACATCGTGCCCGACCTCTGCCAGCTGGAGATGGAGATCCGGGCCATCGGCGCGCAGGATCCAAGGGCCCTCATGGCGGGGATCATGGCGCGCGCCCAGAACGAAATCGCCGCCGGGATGCGCCGGATCGACCCGTCCTGCGGGATCGATTTTGAAGAGATTCAGTCCTATCCGGGGCTTGAGACCGACCCGCAGGCGCCTCTGGTGACCCTGGCGAAGCGGCTGGCCGGCCGCAACGGCCACAGCAAGGTGGCCTATGGAACAGAAGCGGGCCTGTTCACCGCCATGGCCGGCATACCCGCGGTCGTCATCGGTCCGGGCTCCATCGAACAGGCGCACAAGGCCGACGAATTCATCGCCATCAGCGAACTGGCCGCCTGCAGCCAATTCCTGAGCCGTCTCATCGCCCATTGCGCCGGCCCTTGACGGGACAGCCGCGACCGGCGACACAACCTCCCGTGACCGGCTTCCTGATCGCCCATCTCTCCGACGCCCATATCGGCCCGCTGCCGAAACCGCAGGCGCATGAACTGATGGGCAAACGCCTGACCGGCTACATCAACTGGAAACGCCGCGACCGCATCCATGACATGGATGTGCTCGCAAGGCTGGTCGCCGACATGCGCGCCCACAAGCCCGATCACATCATGATGACGGGCGATGTGCTCAACATCGGCCTGCCCGCCGAGTTTCCGCTGGCGGCGGCATGGCTTCGGACCCTCGGCGATCCCCATGACGTGAGCTTCGTGCCGGGCAATCATGACGCCTATGTGCGCAGCTCCATGCCCTGGCTGCTGCGCAGCTTCGCGCCCTGGACCACCTCGGACGGCGGGCATGAGACGAGCTATCCCTATCTGCGCATACGCGGGAACATCGCCTTCATCGGCGTCTCCTCAGGGGTGCCGACGCCCTTCTTCATCGCCTCGGGCAAGATGGGCAGGCCCCAGCGTCAGGCCTTGACGCAGATGCTCGATGAGACGCGCGCCCGCGGCCTCATGCGCGTGGTGATGATCCACCACCCCCCATACCGCACCGGCGCCAGCATGGGGCGCGGACTGATGGATGCGCGCTCGTTTGAGCGGATCATCGCACGGCATGGCGCCGAACTCGTCGTCCACGGCCACAATCACCGCGCCTCGGTGAACCATCTGAGCAGCCCCGGCGGCGCGACGCCGGTCGTGGGCGTGGCCTCGGCCTCCGCTGTGCCTGGCACGCCGCGACATCGCGCGGCCTATCACCTCTTCAAGGTGACGCAGGCCGAGGCCGGCTGGCGCATCGAGGCCCATGCGCGCGGCATCCTGCCGGGAACCCGCGAGATCGGCGACCTCGGGCCTGTGGCGCTGGGGTGAATCAGTCCTAATCGACCCAGGGATTGATTACGACGACGCCACAGCTTTTGTAGTCGCCTGTGTTGCGCGTGGCCACGCTCGCCCCATGCGCGCGAGCGATTGCTGCAATCTGGCAATCGAACTGGCTGATGGGCAGCCCAATGGTGCGACGCTCAGCGGCGATGGCGGCATAGGCGCACGCAGCTTTGCTATCGAAAGGCAGGATGCGGTCAGCAAAGTCTTCTTTCAGCATTTCCTCGATGGTTGCGCCAAGCACGGTGCGGCGGCGACCAGCGGGAAGAATAGCCACGCCACGTCGCAGTTCAGCTTCACCTACCGACGTGAAGTAAACGCTTGAGCCATCCTGTGCGGCGAGCCAAGCCTCGACCTGTGGCGCAGGCGATGGCCTGAGAAGTTCCGAAAGCACGTTCGTGTCGAGAATGATCATGCGCGTCTGGCCGTGAAGCGCGGCGGCTCAGGCATCGGCTCCCGCGGCGGCAGATCAAGCTCCACGCCGCCGATGGAGGCGATTCGTGATCGGATGGACGCAGCAAGATTACGCGGTGGCGGCGCCTCCACAACTACCGCCCGGAGGATATGCCGCGCCTCTTCTTCCATCGAACGCCCATGCCCGGCGGCACGCACGCGCAGGCGGTGCTTCAAATCATCGTCAAGGTTGCGGATTGTGATGCTTGCCATAGCACGCGCTCCTTGCTTTTCATCGCCATATTAAGCACTGATCTCAGTGCAATCAATGCTTAATCTTTTAATGGATGATAGAGCAGCTCGCGCCGCTAGTCGGGCGCGCAACGAGGCTGGGCTGAGCGGCCTACTTCACGATCTGGATGAGCGTCGCGAGCTGCTCTTTCGTGAGGGGCGCCGCGAGAAACTTCTGCCGCACCGCGCCGTCCATCAGCTTGTCGAGGCCGGTGATCGTGTCGAAATCGCGCGCGGCCTTGGGCTGGAAGTCGAAAGCCGCCTTGCGGGCGAACTCCACGGGCACGCCGATGTTGGCCGCCCACATGTCGATGGCCCTGGGGTCCGCATACATCCACTCGAGGGTCTCGCGATAGGCCTTCACATAGCGGGCCAGCGCCTCTTTTCGCTCTGTCATGACCCTGACGCTGGCGATGTCGACGCGCACGGTCTGGTCGCGCAGGGAGGGCGCGTCATTGCCGGTGGCGACGATGCGGATCTTGCCCTCGGCGATCTCCTTGAGGCCGAAGGGGGGCGCCGCCCATCCCAGATCGATCTGGCCGGACATGACCTGCGTGAGCGTGCTCGCCTGATCGCCTGCGGCGAGCAGCTTCATCTTCGCGCCCGTCTCCTCCACAAGCGCCACCGCGATGGTGTTGCTGCTCGACCCATTGCTGGAGAAGCCGAGGATGTTCTTCTCGGTACCGTCCTTCAGGGTCTTGATGGGATTGTCGGCGCGGGCGTACCAGTAGAGATCGCTGGCGCCGGTGAAGTTCGAGCCGATGATGCGCACGGGCGCACCCTTGGCGAAGGCGCCCATGACGCCGGTCGTGCCGACCGCGATGCTCAGATCAGCGGAGCCGGAGATCACGGCCTGAAGGCTCTCGCCCGCGCCCGCCGTGGCGTAATATTCGACGTTGATCCCGTGCTTCCTGAAGATGCCCGCCTGCTGGCCAAGGCGCGGCGCCTCAGCCGCCCAGAGGCCGAAGCCGCCTATGGCGATCTTGAAAGTGTCGAGCTGCTGGGCAAGAGCGCCTGTCGAACAGGCCAGAAGACTGATCGCGCCTGCAAGGGCGCCGAAAATGGCTCGCATCTCATCCTCCCGTCGCCGGCTTCAGCGCCGGTCATGGAGCGATGATGGCGCAGAGCGGCGAGGTTGAAAAGCCTCGCCGCTCCGAATTGTCAGGACGCCTGCTGGATGGCGGAGAGCTTCCAGTCCTGCGGGCCGGCGCCCGCCGGACGCAGGAAGGTCCAGACCTCGACGGCCTGCTGGGGCGCAGACGCATCGCCAGAGACGATGCGGCCGGAGGCGCGATCCTGCATGACGTCGATGAGCGCGAAGCGCATGGCGACCGAGGCATATTCCTCGCCGCCCTCGCGCCAGGCCTCGGAGAGGTCGCCCTGCAGCAGCTTCACGCCGGAGATCCTGTTGACGACGCCCTTGCGGGCGTGTTCGGCGATCTCCTGCGAGAAATAGGCGACCATTTCGGGCGTGGCCAGAGCGCGCAGGCGGTCGATGTTCTCGTCGCTATAGGCGCTCTGGGACTCGCCCAGCAGGCGCTCGAAGGCGTTGAAATCCGAGTCCTGCAGCTGGATCGGCGCCGTCACGGGGGCCTGGGGCTGCTGGGGCGCAGCGCCGCCGCCAAAACCGCCGAAGCCGCCCTGCGGGCCGGGCGCAGGGCCGCCCTGATAAGCCGAACGCTCCGAAACGCCCGCCATGGCCGGGCGGTTGCGGTTGGCGAACCAGCTCATGGCGAAGCGCACCACGAAGAAGAGCAGCGCGAGCTGCAGCACGAGGCCGAGGATCGAGCCGAGGTCGCCAAGGCCGCCCGTCATGCCATGGCCGAAGAGCATGCCGACAAGGCCAGCGCCAAGCAGGCCGGCCATGAGGCCGCCGCCAAAGCCGCCGAACATGCCGCTGCGGGCGGGAGCGGCGGCGGCGGCGCTGGCGGCCGGGCTATGCGCCGGCTGCTGGGTCATGGAGCGCTCCATGGGCGCAGCCGAATGGGGCGCCGTCGAGGTCGCAGGGGGCGCCGAGAAGGTCTTGGAGCCGCGGCTGCCAGCGCTCGACCCATTGCCGAGGCGCGCCTCAGCCACCGCAGGAGCCAACGCCAGAAGCGCGGCGAGCCCCAGAGCGAGGAAACCGTTACGCGAGACCACCCTGTTCAGAAAAAGCGAGATCGAGGACATTGAATGACCCTTCTTGATCCGGGCGAAGACCCGTGCAGGCAATATGGGGATGGAGCGAGGGAAATGAAACGAGGCGGAGCCGAATTCATGGCGACTCGCAGGATTGTAAAGGGGAATGGACCGCTGGCGAACCGGCAATCGCCTGAATGAACCAGAAGAACTCCTTCGAAACATATCGACCGAGCCGCGACGCCTTCCGCAGAGGGGCGCGCCGGGAGACCCCAAAAGGCTGACCCGACGATGGGGCCGTCGGGTCAGCCTGCGGGGTCTGAAAAGCATAAGTCAAAGGGGAGGGCTGAAGAGGTCTTGGTCGGAACGGCTTGATCTTAGCCTTGCCAGAGCCGAAAGCAAGAGTTTTTCATCAGAAAAGAATCAAATGTAATTATAAAGATTGCATTTTCCGCCTGAAGGCTCGAAGCAATGCCTCTTAACCCATTGTTAACCCTGAATTTTGAGCCGCAGTTAAGGCTTTTCGCGCATCACCTTGGGGATGGCGCGACGTGTTCTCTCCCTTGCCCTGGCGACCGGCCTCGCCCTGCTTCTGGCGGGCTGCGGCCTGTTCAAACGCGAGGAGCGCGCGGCCTGGCGCGGACAGGCGGAGAAGGCCTGCATCGCGCAAAATCTGGTGACCCCCACCGCCTATGTGCAGCCCGCCAAGGCGATCGACGGACCAGGGCCCTGCGGCCTCGATCATCCCTTCAAGGTGGCGGCGCTGGCCGAGGCCACGGTGGCCCTGAACGCCATCCAGACCCTTGGCTGCCCCATGACGGCGGCGCTTGATGAATGGCTGCGCGATGTGGTGCAGCCCATCGCGCTCGCCAGATTCGGCCAGCCTGTGGCCCAGATCGACACGATGGGCGCCTATTCCTGCCGCGCCATCGACGGCCACCGCAGCAACCGCTATTCCGAACACGCCTTCGGCAACGCGATCGACGTCAGCGTCTTTCGCTTCGCCGATGGCGCCAGCGTGAGCATCGGCCGGGGCTGGACGAAGGGGACTGCGCAGGAGAAGGCCTTTCTGCGCGAGGTGCAGGCGGGGGCCTGCAATATCTTCACGACCGTGCTGGCGCCGGGATCGGACGCGAACCACAGCGACCACCTGCATCTTGATCTGGCCATGCACGGGCGGACCTCCACCGGACCGCGCCGCATCTGCAAGCCCCTGCCCGCGCCGCAACTGCTGCCCGCGCCCCAGCGCCGCGACAATCTGCCCGACGCCCCCGACATCGACGACGAGATCGATGTGGCCCAGGCGGGCGGGGCGGGCCTGCCCTCGCGCACCGCCATGAGGCTTGAGACCGCGCTGCCGCCAGCCCCGATCACGCGGGGGCTCGCGCCGCCGGTGCGCAGCGCCGCTCTGGCGCCCGCGCCCCTCATGCCGGCTCCCGTCATGTCGGCTCCCTCCATGCCCGCTCCCCTGCCCCCTGCCCCCATTCCCCTGCCCCCGCCCCGCCCGGCCATGCGCGCAGACGGCCTCTTTGCGCTCGACTCCACGGCCACGCTCAGGCCCCGGCGCTGATAAGCTCACGATCCCGTTTGCGCGCCGCATCGCCCGTGCTAAAGGGTGCGCATGATGATCCACCGGCGACGACCCAGTCTTTGATCGACGCGCTTTCCAGCGCCGCCCGACCCTGCGCGCTCCATCGCCGGAAGATCCATGACCGACCTGTCCCTGACCCTGAGCCCCCTCACCCCTGCCGACATGCCCGCCATCGAGAAGCTCGATGAGCGCGCCTTCGGCCCCGGCCGCTTCGCCCTCAGCGCCTATCGCTTGCGCGAGGGCGTGAGCCCCGACCCCAACCTCTCCTTCGTCGCCCATGTCGGCACGCTGCTGGTCGGCGCCAACCGCATGACGGCCATCGCCTGCGGCGGCGCCCCCGCCCTGCTGCTGGGCCCCCTCACGGTCGACCCGCCCTTCCGCTCGCGCGGCATCGGCGAGGCCCTGATGGGGAAGTCGCTGGAGGCGGCGCGCGCTGGCGGCCACAGGCTTGTGATCCTCGTCGGCGACGAGCCCTATTACAAACGCGTCGGCTTCAAACGCGCCCCAGCGGGCCGCCTGACAATGCCGGGCCCGGTCGATCCCGCCAGACTGCTTTATTGCGAATTGGTGGACGGCGCCTTCGAGGGAGTGAAGGGCGCGATTGCGCGGGCTTAATCACCCCCGCCCGCGCCGCGCCTCCCAGATCCAGCCCATGAGCACGCTGGCGAGCAGCACGATCAGCCCCGCGAAGCCGACCGCGAGCGGCGCCACGCCGACGCCGGTCACGACGCTTGAGCCCGTGCGCTTCACGCCCACATAGTCCGCCCCGCCATAGAGCGGGCTTTCGCGAAGCGCCACGAAACGCGGCAGGCTTATGGCGTCGCCGGACCCTGCGCCGATGCGGCGCACCGTGCCGCCGGTCGCCTGCGAGAGGGGCTTCAGTCGGTCGGTGGTCGAGACCACATCCTGAAACTCGCGCGGATTTTCCGGGCCGACGTTCACCAGCGTCGAAAGCTCGCCGTCGCTGAGCTTGTAGAGGCCGAACTCCTCGACCGTCACCTGCGCCCGGGACAGGCCGGGCTCGGCGCTCGCCAGCGTCGCCATCTGCGTCTTGCCGGTGGGCGAGGTGATGATGACAGGCGCCGTCTGCGGCTTCAGGGTCTGGCGTTCGATGGAGAGTTCCTGGCCGCGCGCGCTGGCGCGCAGGGCCTCCTCCTCAAGCTCGGGCTCCTTCATCAGCCAGTGCGCGAGGCGGCGCATGAGGTCAAGATGCGGCCCGCCGCCCTGATAGCCGCGCGCCCAGAGCCAGATCTGGTCGGAGAGCAAAAGGCCCACGCGCCCCTTCTCCTCGCGCGAGAGCAGCAGCAAGGGCATCTTGTCGGCGCCCGACATGACGGGGACGCCGCGCAGCTTTTCAGTCGAGACCTGACGGAACCATTCGCCCCAGGCTGGCGGGCTCTGCTGGGAGCCCGGCAGGCCGCGCGTGACCGGATGTTTGGCGCCGTCCTCGCTGATCTCGGGCAGGAAGGGACGCTCCACCAGCGAGCCCTGCGGGCGCGCGGGCGCGATCTTGCCGAGCGGCGAATAAAAGAGCCCGTTGCGCCCGGCGTAGTCAGGCCCCGTGGCCATCAGCAGGGCGCCGCCTTCGCGCACATAGCGCACGATGTTTTCGAAATAGACCGACGGCAGAATGGTCTGGTTCGAATAGCGGTCGAAGATGATGAGATCGAATTCCCTGATCTTGCGGCCGAAGAGATCAGCCGTCGGGAATGCGATCAGCGACAGTTCGTTGATGGGCGTGCCATCCTGCTTTTCCGGCGGGCGCAGAATGGTGAAATGCACCAGCTCCACATTGGCGTCGGCCTTCAGCAGATTGCGCCATGTGCGCTCGCCCGCATGGGGCTCGCCAGAGACCAGCAGCACCTTCAACTTGTCGCGCACGCCTTCGATGGTGACGACGGCCTTGTTGTTGAGCGTGGTCAGCTCATCAGGCGCCGCCGCGATTTCAAGCTCGACGACATTGGGCCCGCCATGTTCGATCAGAACGGGCGCGCGCACGACCTGGCCGGGGACCGCGCGGATATTGGCGATGGCGACGCCATCACGACGCAGCGCGATCGCCACGGGCTCGCCCTTGCTGGCGGTGTCGAGCACGCGCACCGCGATGGTCTGCTCCTTGCCGACGATGCCGAAGCGCGGGGCTTCGACCAGTTCGATCCGCCGGTCGCGCTCGCCCTCGCGGCCCGTCACGAAAACATGCAGCGGCGCGTTGAAGCCAAGGGCTGCGGCGGATGCTGGAACGTCATGGACCACGCCATCGGTGATGAGAATGGCGGCGCCCACGCGCTCGGGCGGCACATCGGCGAGCGCAGCGTTGAGCGACGAGAAAAGCCGCGTGCCGTCATTGCCAGCATCGGTCGCGCCGCCATCGACGAAGCGGGGCTCGACATCGCCGAGGCCCTGCAGGGCCTTTTCAATCTCGACGCGCGCCTTGTCGGTCTGCGCCTTGCGCTCCCCGATGGTTTGACTCGCGCTGCGGTCGAGCACGACGGCGACCACGTCCTTCAGGGGATTGCGGTCTTCGCGCACCAGAGAGGGATCGGTGAGGGCGGCGAGGACGAGCGCGAGGCCAAGGGCGCGCAGGCCCGCGCCGCGACGACGCGCCCAGAAGCCGAGGCCGATGACCACCAGCGCGGCGAGCGCCAGCGCGATCAGCAGGGGGACCGGGATTTGAGGCGCGATCTGGATGTTGAAGGAGGTCAATGGGCCAGCCGCTCCAGAAGGTCACGCACATGCACCTGATCGGCCTTGTAGTTGCCGGTGAGCGTGTAGAGGACGATGTTGACGCCTGCGCGCAGGGCCATCTCGCGCTGGCGCCCCGTGCCGGGCGTCAGGGGAAACATGGGCTCGCCATTGCGCGACACCGCCCATGCGCCCGCCAGATCATTCGAGGTGATGAGGATGGGCGAGACATTGTCGCCAGAGCGCACAGGCCGATTGGCGCGCTCGGCCTCCGGCGGCAGGGCCTCGATCCACATCTGGCCGATGGTCGTGCGTCCGACGAAACTGTCGAGGAGATAAAAGGTCTTGGTGAGCACATGGTCGCGCGGCACGGGCTCAAGCTCGGGCACGTCCACATTGGCGAGGAGCCTGCGCAGCCATAATTGCTCGGGAGAGGACTCGCCGCCTGACCGCGCGGTGAGGGCGTCGCGCGTGTCGAAGAGCACGGAGCCGCCCTGTTTCATATAGTTCGAAACGCGGGTCACGGCCTCGGCGGAAGGCAAGGGCCTGTCGGCGACGATCGGCCAGTAGATCAGCGGATAAAAGGCGAGTTCGTCGCGGCCGGGGTCGACCGCCATGGGCTCGCCGGGCGTCAGGGTGGTGCGGGCGCCGAGCGCGCGCGAGAGGGCGGAAAGCCCGAGCTGGCTCGCCTCATCGACGCGCGCATCGCCGGTCACGACATAGGCGAGCCGCGTCTGCAGGGCGGCGTCGCGGTCGCGCGGGTTCAGGGGCGCGCTTTGGGCCGGACCAGAGGACTGCGCTTGCGCAGGGCGCGGCGACCATGCGCCAGAACCCGCAACCATCAGGGCGAGCGCGGCGGCGGCGGCGGGCCTGCGCCAGCCACGCCGGAAGGCGCCCGAAAGCCAGAAGGAGACCAGCGCATCCACGATCAGCAGGGCGAGCGCCAGAGCGACCAGGGCGGGACGCAGATCGAGCGGCTCGGCTTTGCGCAGGGGATCCACCATGAGTTTCAAGCCTGAGAAATCGAGGGGCGTGAGCGTCGCCTCGGGCGCCAGAGCGTTCACCGCGACCAGCGCGTCGGAAGGGCCGTAGAAGCCCGGCGGATGTTCGGCGCTGACGCCGCCCGCATGATTGGCCGGAATGGGCCGGGCCGACAGGGGCGGCGGGCCCAGGACGCCGAAGCCGTCGAGGATGCGCGTCGGGGCGAGGCTTTCGGCCTTCTGCGGCGCGACGTTGGAAGCGTCGCCCGCCGTCGCGCCAGCCCCGCCTTCGGAGGCGATGGCGATGCTGCGGCGCAGGAGCTCCACGAAGAGGCCGGAGAGCGGCAGGTTCGACCAGGTCGTGTCCGCCGTCACGTGAACCAGCACGATCATGCCCTTGCCGCGCCGCGCCGCCGTGATGAGCGGCGTACCGTCGGCCAGCGCCGCCCAGGTCTTGCCCGGCAGGCCCGCCTCGGGCTCCGCCAGAACCTGACGGGTCACGCTGATCTCATCGGAGATGCTGAGCCCGTAAAAAGGGCTTTCACGCTCGAAGGGCGCAAGGCGCTTTGGCGTGTCCCAGGAGAGGGAGCCGCCCAGCACGCGCCCGCCACGACGCAGGCGCACGGGGGTCAGATCATCGCTGGAGGCGGCGAGCCTCGTGCCTGCGAAACGCAGGAGGACCCCGCCGCCCTCGACAAAGCGGGTCAGCCGGTCGCGCGCAGGCCCGGTGATGACCCCCACATCCGCCAGCGCCAGAACCGACACGCCATCATCCAGCATGGCGAGGATGGGATCGCCCTTGCCCGCGCGCGGCTCGCGCACATCGGCGAAGGGTGAGAGGGCGCGCACAAGATAATAGGACGGCGAGAGCAGGGGTTGCGACGTGTCCGCGCTCGCGCCCGAGACCACGCCCACGCGCCGACGCTTCCAGCGCTCGTCCAGCAGGGTGACCGCGCCCGCCGAATGTTCATCCACGATCTCGATGCGCGCGATCTCGTTGCGCAATTCGATGGGCAGTTCGAACCGCGCCTTGACCTCGCGCCCGGCGCCCAGATCAAAGCGCGCATCGCCGATGGCGACGCCCTTCATGTCGATGGCGCGCAGCAGGCCCTGCGAGGGACCATCCGCTCTGGCGCGCAGCACCCGCGCTTCAAGCGCGCCTGCGCCATTTTCGGCGCCGGTCAGGGCGAGGGCGGGCTTGTCCTGCGTCAGCGCATGAATGGCCTCAGCGCCCGCCGCCTCGCGCAGGCCTTGCGCGAAAGCGCGGCCGGAGCCGTTCTCAAGGCCATCGGACAGCCAGACGATCTCGGCCTCGCGATGGGCGGAGAGAAAAGTCTTCAGAGCCGGCAGGGCCGCAAGCCGGTCGGGGATGAAGGGCGCGGGCTTGAGGGCGCGCAGACGCTCAAGCGTCTTTCCGGCGTCGGCCAGCAAGACCTCGCGGCCACCCTCCGACATCACAAGCAGCCCCGTCGCGCGTCCATCGCGCCCGGCGCCCTGCGCCCGCTCGCTCGCGGCCTGAATGCGCTGCGCCCATGTGGGCGCCGCGGGCCAGCCATCGTCGAGGATCAGCAGCAGCGGCCCCTTCGCGCCCTCGCCGGGGGGCAGGGGATTCCAGATGGGGCCAGCCATGGCCAGAATGACGAAAGCCGCGATGGCGAGGCGCAGCAGCAGGAGCCACCAGGGCGTGCGCGCCGGCGTCTCCTCGCGGGGGGGCAGATCGAGAATGAGCCGCAGGGGCGGAAAGGCGACCTGACGCGGGCGCGGCGGGGTGATGCGCAGCAGCAAATAAAGGGCGGGCAGAAGCGCCAGCGCGGTGAGCACGAGGGGCGCGGCGAAGGCGAGGGGCAGACCCAGCATCAGGCGCCCCCCTGCCCGGCTTCAAGCCGCATGCGCAGGGCGAGCAAGGCCTGCGCGGCGGGCTTGTCGGTGCGGTGGATCGAAAAGCTCCAGCCGCGCGACAGGCAGGCCTCGCGCACGGCCTCGCGATGGGCGGCGAGGCGCGCGACATAGTCGGCGCGGAAGCTCTGCGCCTCGCCCACGCGCAGCGTCGCGCTGGAGTCGACGTCGAGAAATTCGGTGTGGCCGGAGAAGGGGAAGGTCTCCTCCACGGGGTCTGCGATCATCACGACATGGCCCAGCGCGCCGCGCGCGGCCATGGCGTGGATGACGCCGCGGATGTCGTCAGGCGGCGACAGAAAGTCGCCGATCAAAACGGCCTGCGTGCGCGGGGCGAGAGCCTCGGCGGGCGGCAGTTCGGCGGGGTCGTCGCCCCTGCGGCGCTCGTCCTCGATCAGGCTTTGGGCGAAACGCTCGACGATGTCGCGGCTCGCCAGCGCCCTTGTCAGGCCGGGCATGCCGACGCGCTCGCCCCCGCGCACGAGGAGGTCGGCGAGGGCGAGGCCCAGCACCAGCGCGCGGTCGATCTTGGGCTGCATGGCGAGGCCCGACACATAGGCCATGGAAGGGGAGCGATCCATCCAGACCCAGACCGTATGGGCCGCCTCCCATTCGCGCTCGCGCACATAAATGCGGTCGTCGCGGGCGGAACGGCGCCAGTCGATGCGGGTGGTGGACTCGCCCCAGACGAAGGGGCGGAACTGCCAGAAGGTCTCCCCCACGCCAGCGCGCTTGCGCCCGTGCACGCCATGCATCGCCGTCGCCGCGACCTCTTTGGCCGCGACCAGCAGCGCAGGCAGGCGGCGCGCAAGATCCAGCGCGCCGCGCTGGTGGCGCGTCTCGATCGCACGCTCATCCGCCTCGAGAAGACGTGCGTCAGCCATCGGCTCAACCAAGCCGCGCGGCGAGCCGCGCAATGACGCCCGAGATGGTTTCACCCTCCGCCCGCGCGGCGAAGGTGAGGGCCATGCGGTGCTTGAGGATGGGCTCGGCCAGAGCCCGCACATCGTCGATGGAGGGCGCGAGGCGCCCATCCACCAGCGCGCGCGAACGCGTGGCCAGCATGAGGGCCTGCGCCGCGCGCGGACCCGGACCCCAGGAGATATGTTTCGTCAGGGCGGCCTCGCCCTCGCCGGGGCGCGCCGAGCGCACGAGATCGAGAATCGCCTCCACGACGCTTTCGCCCACGGGCAGGCGGCGCACGAGGCGCTGCACGGTCATCAGATCCTCGGCGGTCATGGCGGGACGGGCGACGGCGCCTGCTTCGCCGGTGGTCTCGATGAGGATGCGCCGCTCCGCCGCGCGGTCGGGATAGGTGACGTCGATCTGCATGAGGAAGCGGTCGAGCTGGGCTTCGGGCAGGGGATAGGTGCCCTCCTGCTCAAGGGGGTTCTGTGTCGCCAGCACATGGAAGGGGCGCGGCAGATCGTGGCGCTCGCCCGCGACGGTCACATGATATTCCTGCATGGCTTGCAGCAGGGCCGACTGGGTGCGCGGGCTCGCGCGGTTGATCTCGTCGGCCATGAGCAGCTGCGCGAAGATCGGGCCGCGCACGAAACGGAAGGCGCGGCGCCCGCCCTCGCCCTCCTCCATGATTTCGGAGCCCAGAATGTCGGCGGGCATGAGGTCGGGCGTGAACTGGACGCGGCGCGCGTCAAGCCCCAGCGTCACGCCCAGGGTCTCCACCAGCTTGGTCTTGGCGAGGCCGGGCACGCCGACGAGCAGGCCATGGCCGCCCGCCATGAGCGTGACCAGCGTCTCCTCGACGACCTTCTCCTGACCGAAGATCACCGCGCCGATGGCCTCGCGCGCCGCCTGCACACGCTCCAGCGCGCGCTCGGCCGTACGGGCGACAGCGCTTTCCAGCGATTGGGCGGTCATGTCCTCGGTCGCGCTCATCACATTTCCTCACGGGCTTTGCAAAATGCCGGACCGCTAGGCGCGGACGGTGAACAGGACTAGTTTAGGCCGTGCGGGCCGGTTGTCGATCCATTCGCGGATCAATTTCCGGAAGGGTCCGCCATGACGCAATCCCTTTGGCGCGGATTTATGACCGATGACGCGAAAGATCCCCCGGCGCTGAGCACCGGCCTTGATGGGCTGGCGCAGGCCGCGACGCGCGCCAAAAAGGGCGCCCTGCCCCCGATTCATCAATGGAATCCGCCTGATTGCGGCGATATTGGCCTCAAGATCGCCCGCGACGGGACATGGCTCTATCAAGGCTCGCCCATCGACCGGCCCGCCATGGTGCGGCTTTTCTCCACCATTCTGCGCAAGGATCCGGACGGCCACGTCCTCGTCACGCCGGTGGAAAAAGTCTCCGTCGAGGTCGAGGACGCGCCTTTTGTGGCTGTGGAGATGCAGGTCGAGGGCGACTATTTGCGCCTGCGCACCAATGTGGAGGACTGGGTGAGCGTCGACGCCGCCCATCCCCTGCGCTTCGAGCCCGGCCCCTCCGGCGGCCTGAAGCCCTATGCGCGCGTGCGCGACGACCTCTGGGCGCTGGTCGCCCGACCGGTCTTCTATGAGCTTGTCGAACGCGGCGAGGAGCGGCTGATCGAAGGCGAGGCGTTTTTTGGCGTGGCCTCCGGCGGCGCCTTCTTTCCCATGAGCCGCGCCGACGCCCTTGAGGGGCTCGCATGATGGAGCGGCGGCCTTTTTCGGCGGAGGACGTGCGACGGCGCGCGACGGAGCGCCTGCGCCTTGATCTTCCCCACGACGCCATGCGGGCGCCGGTCAGCGCGGGCGACCATGCGCTCTCCCCCGACGCCTTCCCCGCCGAGGTCAGCAAGCCCGGCAGGCCAGCCGCCGTGCTGGTGCCCATCGTGGCGCGGGAGGAGGGCGCCACCGTGCTCCTGACGCAGCGGGCCGCGCGGCTGCGCCAGCACTCCGGCCAGATCGCCTTTCCCGGCGGCAAGATCGACCCGCAGGATGCGACGCCCATGGCCGCCGCCCTGCGCGAGGCCTGGGAGGAGATCGGCCTGCATGAGCGCCATATCGATCCGCTCGGCTATCTCGACATCTACGCAACCGGCACGGGCTTTCGCATCTTTCCTGTCGTCGCCATCGTGCGCCCGCCCTTCGAGCTCACGCTCAATGAGGAGGAAGTGGAGGATGTCTTCGAGGTTCCCGTGCGCTTTCTGATGGATCCCGCCAACCATCAGCTCCATACGCGCGAGGTCGAGAGCGGCGCGCGGCAGTTTCACGCCATGCCCTATGAGGGACGCTTCATCTGGGGCGCCACCGCAGGCATGCTCAAGAACCTCCATGCGAGGCTCTATTGCGACTGAGCGACCGCCCCTCCTTTCTTGACGACGCCCGCGTGCGCCGCATCTTCGCCGTCTTCGATGGCGCGGGGGAGGAGACGCGCGTGGTCGGCGGCGCCCTGCGCAACGCTTTGCTCGGCGCGCCCGTGGCCGATGTCGATTTCGCAACCACCGCCTCGCCGCAAACGACGCTCGACCGCGCTGTGGCCGCAGGCTTGCGCGCCATACCCACGGGCTTTGAACATGGCACGGTGACGGTGATCGTGGAGGGCCAGCCCTTCGAGATCACCAGCCTGCGCGAAGATGTCGAGACCGACGGGCGACGCGCCAAAGTGCGCTTCGGGCGCGATTTCGAACAGGACGCCCTGCGCCGCGACTTCACCATCAACGCGCTGTCCTGCGGCCGTGACGGACATATCTTCGATTATGCGCAGGGGCTCGCCGACATCGCGGCGCGGCGCGTGCGCTTCATCGGCGACGCAGGCCAGAGGGTGCGCGAAGATTATCTGCGCATCCTCCGCTTCTTTCGGTTCCATGCGGCCTATGGCGAGGGGCCGCTGGACGCCGAGGCCTTCCACGCCGCCGTGATCGAACGCGAGGGCATGCACAACCTCTCGCGCGAGCGCATCCGCGCCGAACTCATGAAGCTGCTGGAGGCGCGCCATTGCGCGCCCACCATCGCCATCATGTGCGGGGCGGGCCTCTTGCTGCCGGTGCTGGCGGGGGTCGCCATCCCCGCGCGGCTCGCGCGTGTGATCGAAATCGAAGCGGCGCGCGGATCAAGGGCGGATCCGCTGCTGCGGCTCATCGCCCTCTGCGTCCTCGTGCGCGAAGACGCCGAGCGCCTGCGCGAGGAGCTGCGCCTCTCCAACGCCGAGGCGCAGCGCGCGCAAGCCGCCGCCCGCGCGCTTGAGGCGCTGCATGGGCTGGCGCGCGCGCCGCAGGAGAAAGAGCTGCGCGCCCTGCTCTACCGCCACGGCGCGCAGGCGGCGCGGGACGCCCTGACCCTGGCGCAGGCCGAGGGGGGGATCGACGCGCATGACGCAGCCTTCGCCAGCGCCGACGCCTTTTTGAAAGTCACGCCAAAACCGCAGCCGCCCTTCACGGGCGCCGACCTTCTCGCGCGGGGCATGACCCCGGGGCGCGCCATGGGCGCGGCGCTGAAGCGTTTCGAGGCGCTCTGGATCGCCGCCGACTTCCCGGGGGATCAGGAGGCGCTTGCAGAGTTGCTGGACAGGGCTCTGGCGCAGGGAAATTAAGTTTTTTGCGAAAATGGACTCCTCGCGGGGGCGAAGGCGCCCTAAACTGTGGTCTGTTCTGGAGCAGCGTATGAGTTTCGAGCGCAAAAGCCCGCGCGATGTGGCCCGCTCCCTCGGGGAGCGCAGCCGCAACCACGCGCGCAAGAAGCTGCAGGCTGGATCCTGGCGGCGCGAGACCTTCACCCTGCCCCGGCCTGAAGCGCGAGCCAAGGCGCGCGAGTGGTTCGATCTCTATCCCAAGGCCGCCTATATGACCGAAATCGAGTCCTGGCGCGAAATTCCCGGCGACCAGATCGAATTCACCATGCGCCGCCTGCCGACCGCCGACTAAGCCTCGACATCCGGCGTCCGCCAGGCCAGATGCTGGCCGCCATCGACCGCGATCATCTGACCGGTCACGCTGCGCGCCTCCACCAGAAACAGCACGGCCGCAGCGATTTCCTGCGGGTCGATGGCCCGCTGCAAGGGGATCGCCGCCGCCTCCCGCGAAAAGGCGCCGTCCTTCTGCATGTGATTGGCGAGCGTCGGCCCCGGCCCCACCCCATTGACGCGAATGCGCGGCGCGAAAGCCTGCGCCATGGTCTGGGTCGCCGTCCAGAGGGCTGACTTCGAAAGGGTGTAGGTGAAGAAATGCGGGTTGAGGCGCCAGACCCGCTGATCGATGAGATTGACGATCAGCCCCTCGCAGCCCTCGGGCAGGCGCGCGGCGAAGTCGCTCGCTAGCTGCAGGGGCGCGCGCAGATTGACCGCCATATGCCGCTCGAACAGGCCAAGATCGAAAGCATCGGCGCCATCAGCCTCGAACAGAGATGCGTTGTTGACGAGCAGCGTCAAGGGCCCCAGCGCCGCTTCGGCCTGCGCCACCAGGCCTGACACAGCCGCGCTGTCGGCGAGGTCCGCGCTGAGAGCGCAGGCGCGCCCGCCTGCGGCGCGGATCTCGGCGCAGGCCGCCTCGGCCTCGGCGCGCGAACGCTCGCTCGCGTGGATCGCCACGGCGAAGCCGCGGCCCACCAGCGCCCGCGCTACGGCAAGCCCGAGCCGCCGTGAAGCGCCTGTCACCAAAGCTGTTTTCTGTCGCAACGCCGCGTCCATGTCGCCCCCAGGCCTCTTTATTCGCCGCGATGGGCCCAGGGATCAAGCGCGAAAGCGGCCCCGCTGCTTTCACCGTCTGGTTTAAGGTAAAGTCGCCACAATTAATTCATTTTTAAATACGATATTCGACTCAATATCGCCTTATTTGAAAGTAGAAAATAAGCAAAATATCTATTTAAGTCTTTATTAACTTCGAAATTCATCAGAATATATTAAATAGATATGGCCAAACTCACGCCACAATTCACGACGATGTTAAGTCATCAAGGCAGATGATCTTAAAACTTCTGTAAGGTTTTCAGCCGAGAAGGAATGCATGTTGGCCGCGATGCTGGCCAAGAGGAGTAGGACCAAATGAACGCCAAGATTTCCATCGCCGCCGCCCTGTCGGTTTTCGCTCTCGGCTCCGCTGCGGTCGCCGCTGACCTGCCGCGCCGCTCCGTGGCGCCCGCCCCCTATGTGGCGCCGGCTCCGGTCTTCACCTGGACGGGCCTCTATGCCGGCGTGAACGCTGGCTACGCCTGGGGCAAGCCCAAGGGCGCGGCTGACGCGGCCTTCGGTTCGATCGATGGCGCGCAGGTCGGCGGCACCGTCGGCTACAACCACCAGATGGGCCAGATCGTCCTCGGCGTTGAGGCCGACGACGCCTGGAGCAACGCTCGCGGCAACAAGGCTGGCGCCACCTCCAAGACGACCAATGTGGCGACCGCCCGTGGCCGAATCGGCTATGCGGTCGACCGCGTGCTGCTCTTCGGGACCGGCGGCTATGCTGGCGGCTCCATCGACCGGACCCTGGCTGGCGTGTCTGCGAACGACTGGCATAACGGCTATGCGCTGGGCGGCGGCATGGAATACGCCTTCACCAGCAACGTCTCCGCCAAGGCCGAGTATCTCTACACCGACCTCGCCTCGAAGACTGGCGCCGCCTCGCGCGCTGGCGCGACCGCGAACAACGTCCGCATGGGCGTCAACTACAAGTTCTGATCGCCCTCCAGCGAGAAGACCGGATGAGGCTCGGCGGCTCCACCGCCGGGCCTCATCTCATTCATGCCCTCATTTCAAACGCAGATTGACCGCCTTGGGCCCCTTGCCCTTCTTGTCGGGCTCGACTTCGTAAGCGACCTGCTGCCCCTCGGCGAGCGCGGGCAGCCCGGCCTCCTCAAGGGCTGTGACATGCACGAAAATGTCGGCGCCGCCGTCATCAGGCTTGATGAAGCCGTAGCCTTTTTCCCCATTGAAAAACTTGACCACACCCGTCTGCGCCATAGCTCGCTTCCCTTCCACAGGCCCGGCGTCCGGCGCCGGTCGTTCAGGGAATATGGAGCGCGCCCTGCGGCCGCAAAGGGTTCATTCGCCAGTCAGCCAGAGGCTCCGCCACGAGGCGCCCGGACCCTGAGCGAGACAAGCCGCGAGGAAGGGCAGCAGTTCCCGCGCCTCCTCCTCCAGCACGAAGGGCGGATTGACCACCACGAGGCCGCAGCCTTTCAGCGGGCCTGTCTCGCGCAGGTGGTCGACGTGAAGCTCGAGGCATAGCGCTTTGCGCACTGGCCCTTCGGACAGATAGTCGCGAAAGGCCTCCACCCCGCCCTCAAGCTTCAGCGGATACCAGAGCGCATAGGTTCCCGTCGGCCATTTCGCCCAGGCGCCTTCCAGCGCCAGCGCCATGCGCTCGAATTCGTTCTGCTCCTCGAAGGGCGGATCGATCAGCACGAGGCCCCGCCGCTCCAGTGGCGGCACGCCCGCCTTCAAGGCCTGATAGCCGTCCATCATCAGGATCCTGCAACGCTTGTCGCCGCCCAGCGCCCGCGTCAGGCGGCGCGCGTCATGGTCATGCAATTCGCTGAAGGTGAGACGGTCCTGCTTGCGCAGCAGGCTCCTGGCGATCAGCGGGGAGCCCGGATAGATCCCGGGCGCCTCGGCCGTTCCGGGGATCAGCGCTAGATAGGGTTCAAGCAGGGCGGTGATCGCGGGCGGCAGGTCCGCCCCCAGCAACCGCCCGATCCCCTCGCGCCATTCGCCCGTGCGCAGCGCCTCCTCGCCCGAAAGATCATAGCGCCCGACGCCGCTGTGGGTGTCGAGATAGCGCAGCGGCGCGTCCTTGCGCATGAGATAGAGGAGGATGCGCGTCAGCAGCGCGTGTTTGAAGACATCCGCGAAATTGCCAGCGTGAAAGGCGTGCCTGTAGTTCATGGGGACAGGCTTACCCCCTCACAGGCTCGGCGTCACCTTGATCGCCTGCGCGCGGCAGGAATTGCGGACGACCTCCGGGCAGGGGCGGAACTCCCTGAGGTCTTTCGTCAGGCAGACCCGCACCTCCTGCAGATAGCCCTTGGCGCAGCCGACCGCCGCCATGCCCGCCCGCAGACGCGGATTGGCCCGGCCGAAGGCGCGCAGGATTTCAGCGGGCGCGACCTCCTCCTCGCGCCGCAGCCGTTCGAATTCGGGCGGGGTGCGCACAAGCTCGCGCGCCGTGCGCACATCGGCGAAGTAATCCTGAGGGGAGCGGCCCGTGCAGGAGCCATGCTTGCGCCATTCATAGCGCGCCAGACCGTCGCTCGGGAAAAGCCCGCGCGCTGATTCGAGCGCCACGCTGGAGACTGGCCTGCCCGCAGCATCGCAATCACTGGGAAAGCCGCGCTCGTACTGGGGCCAGAGGCCATGGACCACAAAGCCGAGGCCCATGCCGCCCTGGCATTGCTCGCGCGCCTTCTCGGCGCCCCCCGTGGCGCAGAAGCCCGGCGACCATGAGAGCGCCAGCACATAAAAATCAAAGTCGCCGCTGGCGTTCGGCCTGCGGAAGGTGCGATCAGGAGCGCCCTTGTCCTCGCAGCGGTCGAGCGCGCAGTCTGGCCTGGCCTGAGCGAGGCCCGGCGAAGGCGCCATGGCCATGAGCCACGCGAGCGCGAAAAGGGCTGCGCAAACAGTTGAAACCCGACGAACGAAAGTCATGCGCCCTCCTGAGAAGCCTCAGGGGCGCGCGGCCTCGCACCCCCGTCCATAGGCATAACTGCGATCAAGCCCTTCGACGCAAAAGGTCACGCCCCAATTATTGATGATGCTGGTGCGCTGGTCAAAAAGCGCGAAGAAGCCGCCCATGAAGTCGCCACCGGCGAAGCCAAGGTCTTCGCCGATCCAATAGGTGACCTGCCGGATCTTGCCATCGGTGAGATGGCCGCGCGCGGTGCAATAACGCCGGGGGATGTAATCAGCGCCATTGGAGCGGAAGCCGATTTCGCGGAAACGGTCAAAACCCGCGAATTGCAGGCCCGAGCCCCAGAACTCGCTTTCCGCTTCGTAGAAACGGGACTGGATGCGCCCCTGCACCCAGGGAGAGTCGCAGGCGGGCACCTCGCCGGTCCAAGGGAGAAATCGTCGTTCAGCCGGAACCTGCGGGCGGTTCTCGGCATGGGCCGACGACAGTGGCGACAGGCCCGCCACAGCCATGACGATCAGGGCAAACAGACGCCTCATGAGGCCCTCTCCTATTGAGAGGGCGAAGATGCGCTGGCGAATTGACAAGGTCAAGCTTTGGCTTGGCCATTACAACATGAAAATCAGCTATTCCGCCTTTTTCTGATAGTCCTTCACATCGGTGAAGCGCACCTGCGGCCATTTTTCCTGCTCATAGCGCAGCGCCCAGGCGGACTGGGCGAGATAGACCGGGGCCTCGTCGAGATCCCTGGCGATGGAGGAGGGGAAGGCGCGCTGGAACTTGTCGAGATCGGCGGGATCATCGGCGCTGATCCAGCGGCAGACCTCGAATCGGCTCTGCTCGAAACTGACGGGCAGGCCATATTCGGCCTGCAGCCGCTCCACGAGAACGTCGAGCTGCAGGGCGCCGACCACGCCCACGATGGCGCCCGAGCCGTCATTGGGGATGAAGACCTGCACCACGCCCTCTTCGGCGAGCTGCTGAAGGGATTCGCGCAGCTTCTTCGCCTTCATGGCGTCGCCAAGCTTCACGCGGCGCAGAATTTCAGGGGCGAAGCTGGGCACGCCCCGGAAGATGATGTCCTCGCCCTCAGTGAGGGTGTCGCCGATGCGCAGGGCGCCATGGTTGGGGATGCCCACGACATCGCCAGCATAGGCCTCCTCGGCGATCTGGCGATCCTGCGCGAAGAAGAACTGCGGCGCGTTGATCGGCATGGCCTTGCCGGTGCGCACCAGCTTCGCCTTCATGCCGCGCGTCAGCTTGCCCGAGCAGATGCGCGTGAAAGCGATGCGGTCGCGGTGGTTGGGGTCCATGTTCGCCTGAATCTTGAACACGAAGCCCGTCATCTTGGGCTCGCGCGGCTCGACCATGCGGGTCGCCGATTCCTGCCCGCGCGGCGGGGGCGCGAATTCGCCCAGACCATCGATGAGATCCTGCACGCCGAAGGTGCGCAGCGCGCTGCCCCAGAAGACCGGCGTGAGATGCCCCTCGCGGAAGCTGTCGAAATCAAAGGGCTTGCAGGCCTCGACGGCCAGGCCAAGCTCTTCCCTGAAGGCCTCGCGCAGATGTTCTGGCAAAAGCCCGGCCACCGCCGGATCATCCGGCCCGTTCACCTTCTGCAGGGGGGCGTCGGAATCCACATGGCGGATGGCGCTGGCGCGAAGATCATAGGTGCCCGCGAAATCGCGGCCCCGACCGATGGGCCAGGTGAGCGGCGCCGTGTCGAGCGCCAGCGTCTTCTCGATCTCGTCGAGGAGATCGAAGGGATCGCGCGTCTCGCGGTCGAGCTTGTTGATGAAGGTGACGATGGGAATGTCGCGCAGGCGGCAGACCTCGAAGAGCTTGCGCGTGCGCGCCTCGATGCCCTTGGCGGCGTCGATGACCATGATGGCGGAGTCGACGGCGGTGAGGGTGCGGTAGGTGTCTTCGGAAAAGTCCTCGTGGCCCGGCGTGTCCAGCAGGTTGAAGACGCGCCCGTCATATTCGAAGGTCATGACGGAGGTGACGACCGAGATCCCGCGGTCGCGCTCGATGCCCATCCAGTCGGATCGGGTCTGGCGGCGGTTGGCCTTGGCGCGCACTTCGCCCGCGAGCTGGATCGCGCCGCCGAACAGCAGGAGCTTTTCAGTCAGCGTGGTCTTGCCGGCGTCGGGATGCGAGATGATGGCGAAGGTGCGCCGCCGGGAAACGGGGTCGGTGTCTCGTGTCATGATCCAGAAAATCCGCGGCCAGCCGGAGCGGCTGGACGCACAGGCCTTAACAATGGACGCCGTCCATTGCAAACGTCGCCTTATTCGCCGAGCGCCGCCGGGCTCGCCTTGCCCTTCATGCGGTTGTGGTCGCGGGCGAGGAATGTGTAGATCGCCGGGGTGATGAAGATCGTGAACAGGGTTCCGATCGCCATGCCCGCCGCAATGACGAGGCCGATGTCGAAGCGGCTGCGCGCCCCCGCGCCCTGGGCGAGGATGAGCGGCGCCATGCCCGCGACCATGGCGGCCGTGGTCATGAGGATCGGCCGAAGGCGCACGGCGGCGGCGTGTTCGATGGCCTCGCGGCGGCTCATGCCCTGCTCCTCCTGCATCCGGTTGGCGAACTCCACCATGAGGATGCCGTGCTTGGAGATGAGGCCGATGAGGGTCACAAGTCCGATCTGCGTATAGATATTGATCGAAGCCGCGCCCATCACGCCGAGAATGTTGAGCGGCAGAAGCGCGCCGAACATGGAGGTCGGCAAGGCGATCAGGATGATGAGCGGATCGCGGAAGCTCTCGAACTGGGCGGCCAGCACAAGGAAGATCACGATCAGCGCGAAGATGAAGGTGACGGCGAGCGTATTGCCCTCCTGCACATATTGCCGGGCGTCGCCCTGGAAGTCGTAGGTGTAGCCTTCGGGGAAGATCTCCTTCGACTTGGCGGTCAGGAAGTCGATGGCCTCGCCGATGGTGCGGCCGGGAAAGGGCACGCCTGACAGGGTCGCGGAGCTGAGCTGCTGGAAATTGGTCAGGGCGTTGGGCTGCACGGTCTGGTTCACCGTGGCGATGGCCGAGAGCGGCACGAGCTCGCCCGAGGAGGTGCGGACCTGATAGCGCAGCAGCCAGTCGCCGGTGATGCGGAATTCGCGCGGCGCCTGGGGAATGACCTGATAGCTGCGGCCATAGAGGCTGAAGCGGTTCACATAGTTGCCGCCGAGGAAAGTCGCGAGCGAGGAGCCGACATCCTGCATGCTGACGCCCAGGCGATTGGACTTTGCGGCGTCGATCTTCATCTCGATCTGCGGCGTGTCGAACTTGAGGTCTGAGTCCGTGAAGATGAAGAGGCCGCTCTTCTGCGCCTCCTGCTGCATCTGGGCGAGCACCTGCGCAAGCTGCTGGTAATCGCCGGTCGTGCGGATGACGAACTGCATGGGCGGGCCGCCGGTGGAGCCCGGCAGCGCGGGCGGGGCGAAGGCGAAGGCCTGCGCGCCGGGAATGAGGCCAAGCTTGCTCTGCAGATCCTTCAGCACCAGCTTCTGGCTGCGCACGCGCTGATCCCAGGGCTTGAGGATGAGGCCTGCGAAGGCCTGCCGGACGCCGCCCGATCCATTGATGGCGAAGACATGGCTGGCCTCGGGAATCGTCGCGATCTCCGCCTGCAGCTTGCCGGTCATGTTCTCAAGATAATCGAGGTTGGCGTATTGCGGCGTCTTGACGATGCTGATGATGAAGCCCTGATCCTCTTCGGGGGCAAGCTCACGCGGCGTCGACTGGTACATGATGGCGGTGATCGCGAGCACGCCGACAAGAATCAGAACGCTCAGGGAGCGAAACTCGAGCGAGCGATGCAGCCTGCGCTCATAGCGTTTGCGAAGCCCCTCGAACATGCGGTCAAGGAAAGCCGCGAAGCGGCCCTGTCCCTGCGCGCTATGGGCCTTGAGGAGCTTCGAACACATCATGGGCGAGAGGGTCATCGCGACGAAGCCCGACACGAAGACCGCGCCTGCCAGGGTGAAGGCGAATTCGCGGAACAGCGCGCCCGTGACGCCCGACACGAAGCCGATGGGCGCATAGACCGCGATGAGCGTGATCGTCATGGCGATGACGGGGCCGACGATCTCGCGCGCGCCCTTCACCGCGGCTTCGAAGGGCGACAAGCCTTCCTCGATATGGCGATAGATGTTCTCCACCACGACGATGGCGTCGTCGACCACAAGGCCGATGGCCAGCACCAGCGCCAGCAGGGTCAGCAGATTGATCGAATAGCCCATGGCCAGCAGCATGATCATCACGCCGATGAGCGACAGGGGAATGGTGACGATGGGAATGATGGTCGAGCGCAGATTGCCCAGAAACAGGAAGATCACGACCACGACGATCAGGGCTGCTTCGCCCAGGGTCTTGGCGACTTCGGAGATCGAGGCGCGGATGAACTCGGTGGCGTCATAGGCGATGGCGGCGTCAAGACCTGTCGGCAGATTGGCCTTCAACTGCGGAAAGGCCTTGCGGACATTGCTGATGACATTGAGCGGATTGGCCGTGGGCGTGGCGTAGACGCCGACGAAGACCGCTTTCAGCCCGTCGAAGACGGAGGAGGATTCGGCGCTTTCCGGGCCCAGCTCGACGCGGGCGATGTTGCCGAGGCGGATCAGCGAATCCCCGCGCGCGGCGATGACGAGCTGCGAGAAGGCCTGCGCCGTGTCGAGCGAGGTCAGCGCGTTGATGCTGGTCTGGACGAAGTCACCCTTGATCTGGCCCGCCGCTGACGTGAAGTTGTTCGCCGCCAGCGCGAGGCGCACGTCGTTCGGCGTCACCCCGCGCGCGGCCATGCGCTCAGGGTCGAGCCAGATGCGCATGGCGAAGGTCTGGCCGCCCAGGATCTGCGCCTCGCCCACGCCATCAAGCGTCTGCAGGCCCGGCTGAATCACGCGGGTCATGTAATCGGTGATCTGCGAAGCCGTCATGGTCGCGGAGTTGAAGGACAGATACATGAGCGCGAAGCCCTGCCCTGTCTTTTTCACCACTACAGGATCATTCGCTTCGCGCGGCAGCGTGCTCTTCACCTGATTGATCTTCGACAGGACGTCGGTCATCGCGCGGTCGGCGCTGGCGTTGAGGCGCAGGTTCAGCGTGATGGTCGAGACGTTCTGCTGCGAGCTCGACACCAGCGTGTCGATGCCCTCGGTGCTGGCCACCGCCTGCTCGAGAGGCGTGGTGATGAAGCCGCGGATCAGATCGGCGTTGGCGCCGGGATAGGTCGTGGTGATCGTCAGCGTCGTCTGCTGCAGCTCGGGATATTGCCGGATCTGCAGCTTCAACCCGGCCTGGACGCCCACGAGCAGCAGCATCAGGCTGACCACCGTCGACAGGACGGGCCGCTTGATGAAAAGATCTGTGAAGGAAGTCATGGCGCGCCCCTATTGCCGGGGCAATGGATTGAGCGTGGCCGGCAGGGCGAGCGTGTCATCGACCTTCACCTTCGCGCCAGCCATAAGCTTCAACTGACCTTCGCTGACCACGGTCTCGCCGTTCTCGACGCCGCTGAGGATCGAGATGCGCGCCCCGCGCGCGGCGCCAAGCTTCACGACGCGGCGCTCGACCATCATCTGCACATCGTCGGCCGCTTGCGCGGCGCCGGGCTGCGCGGGAGCAGGCTTCACCACATAAACGCTGTCGCCATAGAGCGAGTAGGCGATCGCCGTGCGCGGCAGGGTGACGAGCGACTGCACCTTGCCCGCGAGCACCGCCACATTGGCGAACATGCCGGGGCGCAGGCGCTTCTCGGGGTTCTTCACCTCGGCGCGCACGACAAGATTGCGCGTCTCGGCGCTGACACGGGCGTCAAGGGACACGACCTTGCCCTGAAAGGTTTCACTGGGCCAGGCGTCGACGGTCACTTCAACGACCTGCCCGGTTGCGAGCTCAGTCACGGCCTGCTCGGGCACGGGGAAGTCGACATAGATGGGATCAAGCTGCTGCAGGCTCGCGATGCCCGTGCCGGGGGACACATATTGTCCGATGTCCGCGCGGCGCAGGCCGATGCGGCCGGCGAAAGGCGCCGTCAGGGCCTTCTGGGCGATGAGGGCGCGCGAACGCTCCACAGAAGCCGAGGCCTGATCGCGCGCGGCCTCGGCGGCGTCGAGGGTCGAGCGCGAGGTCGAGCCGCCCGTGATGAGCTGGCGCTGGCGGTCAAGCGCCATGTCGGCGTTCTTGAGCGTGGCGAGATTGGCCTTGAGGTCCGCCTGCTCGACGGAATCATCAAGCTCGACCAGCAGGGCGCCCTTGGCGACCTCCTGCCCGGAATCGAAATGAAAGGCGCGGATGAGGCCGCCGACCTGCGGCGCAAGTTCGATGCCCTGGACGGCGCGGAAGGTGCCGACGGCGGGGATGCGGTCGATCCAGTCCTCGGCCTTGGCCTGCGTCACCGCCACCACAGGCATGGGCGGCGGGGCCTTGGAGATGAAGCCCTTGATCATCTCGGGCTTCACAATGAACTGGAAGTAGCCAAGACCGCCCGCGAAGCCCGCCAGCAGGATAAAAACGAAGGTGAATATGAGGAAACGTCGCATCAGGCACCGGACAGACTGGTCTTCGCAACTGCGAAAGGCTGGTGGGGCTCTAACACACAAAGCAGGTTAGAGCGACAGATAGAATGCGCCAGCGGACTTCAAGCGGCGACAGTTCACCTACGCGGCGCGCGGGGGTCCGGATGACTCCGCGGGGCCGGGCATGGAAAGGCCCAGCTTCTGTAGCATCGTCGGCGCCTTGCTGCGGGAAAACCGGCTCATCAGCAGATAGATGACGGGCGTCGTATAGAGGGTGAGGATCTGCGAGAGCACCAGCCCGCCCACGATGGTGACGCCCAGCGGGCGGCGCAGCTCCGATCCCGCGCCAGCCGCGAGCAGGATCGGCATGGCTCCGAATATGGCGGCGAGCGTGGTCATGAGAATGGGCCGGAACCGCTCGAGGCAGGCCGCGCGCATGGCCTCACGGGGCGAAAGACCCTTCTCGCGCTCTGCGGCCAGGGCGAAGTCGACGAGCATGATGCCGTTCTTCTTGACGATGCCGATGAGCAGGATGACCCCGATGAAGGCGACCATGGTCAGCTCCATCCCCACCGCCTCCAGCGCGAGCAGCGCGCCAAGCCCTGCAGGCGGGAGCGTGGAAAGGATGGTGAGGGGATGGATGAGGCTTTCGTAGAGGACGCCCAGAATGATGTAGACCGCGATCAGCGCCGCGAAAATGAGCATGAGCCCATCGCGGGAGGAATCCGCGATGGCTTTCGCGTCGCCGGAAAAATCGGCCCGGACGCCGGTGGGCAGGCCCAGCTCGGCGATGGCGCGCTGCAGGGCGACATTGGCGTCCTCCGCCACGACGCCGGGGGCGGCTGCGTAATTGATGGTGATGGAGGCGAACTGGCCGGTGTGGTTGATCGACAGGGGCGCAGAGCCCCGCTCCACCCGCGCCAGCGACCCCAGGGGAACCTGAACGCCGCCTGCGCCGGGCACGAAGAGGCCCGCAAAATCATTGGGGTCGCGCTGGCGCATCGGCGCCACCTCCAGCACGACTTTATACTGGTTGCGCTCGCCATAGATGGTCGAGATCTGCCGCTGGCTGAAGGCGTTCGAAAGCACGGCGTCGATGGCGGCGATGCTGACGCCCATGCGCGCGGCCGCAGCCCGGTCGATCACCACCTTGGCCTGCAACCCCTCTTTCTCGCGGTCGCTGGAGACGTCGACGAGCTGCGGCAGGGCCTTGGCCGCCTCCACCGCCTTCACGCCCCAGGCGTCGAGCTCCTCCGCATTGGAGCCCCAGAGGGTGAATTGGAAATTCGATTTGCCCTGACGCCCGCCCACGCGCACATCCTGCATGGCCACGAGGAAGACCCGCAGGCCCGGAAGCACGGAGAGCTGTTCGCGCAGGCGGGCGATGACCTTCTTCGAATTGTCATCCCGCTTCGCCTTCAAATTCACATACATGCGCCCGCTGTTGACCGACCATCCGCCGCCGACGAAAGAGGCGGTCGATTCAACGGCGGGATCGGCGGCGATGATGGCGGCGGCCCGGCTCTGGACCTCCTGCATGGCGGGGAAGGAAATGTCCGGGCCGCCTTCGGTGAAGCCGAAGAGCAGGCCAAGATCATCCTCCGGCAACATGCCTTTGGGGACGATGCGGTAAAGCTGCACGGTCAGGCCGATGGTCAGCAGGAAGATCGCCAGCACCGTGAAGGGCCGCGCCAGCGCCACATCAAGCGAGCGGCCATAGGCGGCGCGCAAACGGTCGAGCGCGCGGTCGAACCAGCCGGGGCTGCGCTCGCCGCGCGTCATGAAGCGCCCGCAGATCATCGGCGTCACCGTGAGGGAGACGAAAGCCGAGGCGAGGATGGCGAAGGCGAGGGTGAGCGAGAACTCGCGGAACATGCGCCCCATGAGCCCCGGCATGAACAGCAGGGGAATGAAGGCCGCGATCAGCGACAGGCTGATGGAGATGACGGTGAAGCCGATCTGGCGCGAGCCGAGCAGAGCCGCGCGCATGGGGTTGACGCCGCTGGCTATGTTGCGGTCGATGTTCTCGACCATGACGATGGCGTCATCGACCACGAAGCCGACGGAGATCACCACCGCCATCAGCGAGAGATTGTCGAGCGTATAGCCGCAGGCCCACATGCTGGCGAAGGCGACGCCAAGCGACAGGGGCACCGAGACGCCCGCCCCCGCCACAGGCGCGGCACGGCGCAGAAAGGCGAAGACCACCAGCATCACCATGGCGATGGAGATGGCCAGCGTCTTCTGGAGGTCGTCGATGGAGGCGCGGATCATCACCGTGCGGTCCATCATGATCTGGAAATCGAGCCCCGGCGGAACCAGCGACTTCATCTGGCCCAGCATGCGCTTCACGCCATCGACGGTGTCGATGACATTGGCGTCGGGGAGCTTGGTGATCTGCAAGATGACCGCAGGCTTGCCATTGAACCAGCCGGCGGCGCGGGTGTTGCGCACGCCCGGCGCCACAGCGGCGACATCGCCAAGGCGCACGACCGCGCCGGAGCGGCTGCGCAAAATGATCTGCTCGTAATCCTGCGGGCGTGTGAGCTGGCCGCTCGTCGCGAGGGTCTGGCTCGAAAACTCTCCTTCGAACGAACCGACGGGAGAGAGCGTGTTCGCTGCGGCGATGGCGCTGCGCACCTCTTCAAGCCCCAGCCCCATGGCCGCAAGGCGCGCAGGGTCGAGCCGCACCCGCAGGGCTGGCTGCTCCGCGCCATTCACCTGCACCTCGGCCACGCCCTCCACCTGCGACAGGCGCTGGGCGATGACGGAGTCGGCGAGATCGAACATCGCGTCGGGCGCCAGCGTGTCGGAGGTCAGCGCCAGCAGCACGATGGGAATGGCGTTGGGATTGGCTTTGCGGAAGCGCGGCAGGCTCGGCATGTCGCCGGGCAGATCGGTGACGGCCGCGTTGAGCGCCGCCTGCACGTCGCGCGCCGCCGAATCGATGCTGCGGCCGAGATCGAATTGCAGGGTGATGCTGGTGGAGCCGAGCGAACTCCAGGACGTGATTTCATTCACGCCGGAGATGGCGCCCAGCGTGCGCTCCAAGGGCGCCGCGACGCTCGCCGCCATGGTGGCGGGGTCGGCCCCCGGCCGGCTCGCGGTGACCCGGATGACGGGAAATTCGACATTGGGCAGATTGGCGACGGGAAGGAAAGCGTAGCCAAGGCAGCCCAGCAGCAGCAGCGCGAAAGACAGGAGCGTCGTCGCGACGGGGCGCAGGATGAAGGGGGCGGAGAGGCTGCGCATCAGCCCCCCTCTTGCGGCGCCGCGCCGCGCTTGCGCCCGCCCGAGCCCATGCGCGCGCGCAGGCGCTCGACGGCGAGATAAATCACCGGCGTGGTGTAGAGCGTCAGCAACTGGCTGAGCACAAGGCCGCCCACGATGGATACGCCAAGGGGAATGCGCAATTCGGCGCCGTCGCCGCTGGCGAAGGCGAGCGGCAGAGCGCCAAACAGCGCGGCCAGCGTCGTCATCATGATCGGGCGGAAGCGCAGATGGCACGCGCGCAGGATCGCCTCCTGCGGCGAGAGCCCCGCGCGTTCGGCCACGAGCGCGAAGTCGATCATCATGATGGCGTTCTTCTTCACGATGCCCATGAGCAGGACGATGCCGATCAGCGCGATGATCGAGAGATCCTGCCCCGTGAGCATCAGGGCCAGCAGCGCGCCGACGCCCGCAGAGGGCAGCGTGGTGAGGATGGTGAAGGGATGGGCGAAGCTCTCATAGAGCATGCCCAGCACCACATAGATCGAGATGATCGCAGCGAGGATCAACCAGGGCTGGTTGGCGAGGGAGCGTTTGAATTCGGCGGCGTCGGCGCGGAAGGTTCCGATGATGGAGGCTGGCATGCCGATCTGCGCCTGCGCCCGCGCCACCGCCTCCACGGCGTCGCCCAGCGAGGCGTGGGGCTCCAGATCGAAGCTCACGACCGCCGCAGGAAACTGGTCCTGATGCATGACCGCAAGGGGCGCCGTGGTGCGCCGGATGGTCGCCACCGTCTCAAGCGGCGTCTGCACGCCGCCTGCGCCCGCGACATAGAGCTTCGACAGGGCGGCTGGGTCGGTCTGGTAATGCGGAGCGGCTTCGAGGATGACGCGATACTGATTGGATTGCGCATAGATGGTCGAGACCTGCCGCTGGCCGAAGGCGCTGTTGAGCGTGTCGTCGATGGCCTGCATGCCGATCCCGAGGCGTCCCGCCTTCTCGCGGTCCACATCGACGAAAATGCGCGGGCCGCCGTCATTCGTTTCAGCGGCCACATTGCGCAGCACGCCCGACGCGCGCAAAGCCTGCGCAAGCGCCTTCGCCCATCGCTCGATCTCTCCCGCATCGGGGCTGGAGAGCGTATATTGAAACTGCGAGCGGCTGGATTGCGTGGTGATCTGGATGTCCTGCGCGGGCTGCGCATAGAGCGTGACGCCGACGACGCCGGAGGCTGCGGCGCGCAGGCGCTCGGATATGGCGCTGGCGTCTGCGCGGCGCTGCTCGCGTGGATTTAGAACGATGGTGAGGCGCGCGGTGTTCTGCGTGACGTTCAAGGGCCCGACGCCCACCACGCCGACGACGCCCGCGACGTCTGGATCGCCGCTCATGATGGCGGCGACCTCTTCCTGCAAGCGGGATATTTCGCGGAAGGACACATCGGGCGCCGCCTCCACAGTCACGGTGACGAGGCCTGCGTCCTGCACCGGCAGGAAGCCCTTGGGAATGGCGATGTAAAGCGCGATGGTGAGCGCCAGCGTGGCGAGGGTGACAAGCATCATCAGCCCTTGCCGCGCCACCGCCCAGCCCAGCGTCGCATCATAAAAGCGCGCCATGGCCGCGAAGGGCCATTCGGCCATGCGCAGCAGGCGCAGCGGCTTCGCATCGGCGCGAATGGCGCGCAGGAGCCGCCCGCACATCATCGGCGTGAGCGTGAGCGAGATGACTGCGGAGACCACGACCGCGAGGGTGAGCGTGATCGCGAACTCCCGGAACATGCGCCCCACGACGCCGGACATGAACAGCAGGGGAATGAAGACCGCCACCAGCGAGGCGGTGAGGGAGATGACGGTGAAGCCGATCTCGCGCGCGCCATCAAGCGCCGCCTGCAAGGGGGATTTCCCGTCTTCGAGATTGCGCACGATGTTCTCGATCATGACGATGGCGTCGTCGACCACAAAGCCCGTGCCGATGGTCAGCGCCATCAGCGAGAGATTGTCGAGGCTGAAGCCCGCCAGCCACATGGCGGCGAAGCTCGCGAGGATCGACAGCGGCAGGGTGACGCCCGCGATGATCGTGGCGCGCAGGGTGCGCAGAAACAAAAGCACCACCAGCACCACAAGGCCGATGGCGAGCGCCAGGGTGAACTGCACATCGGCGATGGAGGCGCGGATGGTCTGGGTGCGGTCATGCACCACCACAAGCTCCGCGCCTGCGGGGAGCGAGCGTTGCAGGCGCGGCAATTCGCGCTTCAGGCGATTGACGGCGTCGATGGTGTTGGCGCCCGGCTGTTTCTGCACATCGAGAATGATCGCGGTGCGGCCGTTGTGCCAGCCGCCGACGCGCGTGTTCTCAAGCCCGTCCACCACCTCCGCCACATCGCGCAGCATGATCGGCGCATTGTTGCGCCAGGCCACCACGATGTTGCGATAGGCCTCGGCGCCGCCGATCTGATCGTTGGAGGCGATGGTGTAGGACTGGCGGTCGCCATCGAGCGCGCCCTTGGCGCCCGCCACATTGGCGCCGACGATGGCGATCCGAAGGTCTTCTAGGCCGAGGCGATAGGAGGCGAGGCGCGCAAGATCGGCCTGGATGCGCACGGCGGGCCGCACGCCGCCCTGAATGGACACGCGCCCCACGCCGCTGATCTCCGACAGACGCGGGCCGATGAGCGTGTCGGCGTAATCGCTGAGGGTGCGCAGGGGCAGGGTCTGCGACATCACGGCGACGGTGATGATGGGCGCATCCGCCGGGTTCACCTTCGAATAGACCGGGGGATAGGGGAGATTGCGCGGCAAGGTGGAGGAGGCCGCGTTGATGGCCGCCTGCACGTCCTGCGCGGCCGCGTCGATGTCGCGGTCGAGCTCGAATTGCAGGGTGATCTGGCTCAGGCCGAAAGAGGATTGCGACGACATGGAGGTCAGCGCCGGAATCTGTCCGAACTGCCGCTCCAGCGGCGCCGTGACGATGGCGCTGATCGTGTCGGGATTGGCGCCGGGCAGACGCGTCATGATCTGCAGGGTGGGGAAATCGACCTGCGGCAGAGCGGAGACCGGCAGACGCCAGAAGCCCAGAAGGCCGCAAAGCAGAATGGCGACGCCCAGCAGCGAGGTCGCCACGGGGCGCAGGATGAAGGGCGCCGAAACGCTCATCGCGCCACGGCCGCGCCGCCGCCTTGCGGTTGCGGCCGCGCTCCTTCGGGCCGCGCTCCTTCCGGCCGTGCTTGCCCTTCCCCGCGGCGGCCCTGCCCCGGCCCGCGCGGACGCGCCTCGGATGCGGCGCCCTCGGGCTGGGCGGGCGTCTGCGGACGCAGGACCGAGCCATCCGTCAACTGGCCGAAGCCCGTGGTGACCACCACATCGCCCGGCTCGACGCCGCTCTGGATGACCGCGAGATTTTCATCCTGACGACTGATGGAGACGAGCTTCATCGCGGCCTTGGTCTCGGGCGTCACCACATAGACGAAAGCGCCCTTGGGCCCGCGCTGGATGGCGCTCGAGGGCGCGACGAGGGCCTGGCGCAGCACATCCACATAGACCCGCACATTGATGAACTGGCCGGGCCAGAGCCCGAGATCCTCATTGGCGAAAACCGCCCTGACGCGCACAGTGCCGGTCGTCACATCCACCTGATTGTCGATGACCTCGACCTCGCCGGTCTGAATCACGCTGGCGTTGTCCGCCTCCATGGCCTCCACCTTCAGGCGCCCGCGCCCCTGCCCCGCCACGATGGCGCGCAGATGCTGCTGGGGCAGGCTGAAGACCGCCGCCACGGGCCTCACCTGCGTGAGGGTGACGATGCCATTGGGATCGCTGGCGCGGATGATGTTGCCCACATCCACAGCCCGCAGGCCGGTGCGCCCGTCGATGGGGGCGCGGATGGTGGTGTAGTCGAGAATGGCCCTGGCGTTGTCGATGGCGGCCTGATCCAGCCGCACCAGAGCCTCAAGCTGCGCCACCGTGGCCTTCTGCGTGTCGGCCTGCTGGCGCGAGCCGAAGTTGCCTGCGGCCAGGCGCGCATAGCGCTCAAGGTCGATGCGGGCGTTCTCCAGCAGCGCCTCGTCCTGCGCCTGTTTGGCGAGGGCCTGATCGTAGAGCGCCTGATAGGTGCGAGCGTCGAGGCGGGCGAGCACATCGCCCTTCTTCACATCCTGCCCGTCGCGAAAGCCAAGCTCCATCAACCGGCCTTCGACCTGGGCGCGCACCACGACCGTATTGAGCGCCTGCACCGTGCCCACGGCGTCGATGGTCACCGGCACGTCCTGCCGGGCGAGGGCGGCGGTGAGCACGGGCACGGGATCAGCGCCCCGCTGCGCACGGCGCCCGCCAAAGAAGCGCGGACGCTCCTGCGCCGTCTGGGTGGTCTCGGGGGTGATGAAGGGCAGCGCGATGAACCCCGCGCGTTCAGCGCCCAGGGCGCCGAGCAGAAGGATGATGAAAAGGCCGAGAAGCTTCTTTTTCATGGCGCCGCCCGATCCTTCGTCCAGCCCCCGCCAAGAGCCTGATAGAGCGAGACCGCCGCCTGAAACCGCTGCAGGCGCACCTGCGTGAGCTGGTCCTCAGCCTGAAAGAGCGTGAGCTGGATATTCAGGAGCGTCACCACATCCACCGTGCCTTCGCGCAGGCGCACCTGCGTGATCTCATAGGCGCGCCGGGCCGCCTCGACCACGGCAAGCTGCAGTCTTTCATGGATCGCGCTTTGCTGCACGGCGATCAGCGCATTCTCCACATCCGCCAAGGCCTGCAGGATGCTCTTGCGGTAAAGCTCCAGCGCCTCGACCTGCCGCCCCTCCGCCGCCTTGAACTGCCCCTCGAGGCTGCCGCCAGAAAAGATCGGCGCCGTCAGCCCTTCCGCAATGGAGGCGGCGAGGGCGTCGGGGCGCAACAGGTTCTTCAGGCTCTGGCTGGCGACGCCCGCCGAACCCGTCAGGGCGATGGTGGGAAAGAAGGCTGCGCGGGCCGCCGCCACATTGGCGCTCTGGGCGGCGAGCTTCGTCTCGGCCGAGGCGATGTCGGGGCGCTGGAGCAGCAGTTGCGAGGGCAGCCCCGGCCTGACGCTGGGGAACTTCAGCCCTTCAAGCCCGCCGCCGCGCAGGCTCATGGTCTGGGGCGTCTGGCCCACCAGCACCGCAAGGACATTGCGCGTCTGCTGCACCACCTGCTCAAGGGCTGGCACGCTGGCGCGCTGGTTGGCGACGACGCTCTCCTGCTGGGCGAGATCGAGCGCCGTGGCGGTGCCGACCTCAAGCCGCTGGCGGATGGCTTCGAGCACGTTTTCGGCGATGCGGATGTCCTCACGGGCGAGGCGCAGACGGTCCTGCGCGGCGAGCATCAGGAAATAGCTGTTGGCGACGCTGGCGAGGGTGGCCACCGCCACGACGTCGCGGTCATATACGCTCGCGAGCGCGCTCTCCTGCGCAAAGAGGGCCTGCGCCCGGTTGCGGCCGAAGAGGTCGAGCGTATAGCTCGCGGTGAGGCCCAGGTCGAAACGGTTGGAGCGGGCGGAGCGGAAGGGGCCATCCCCTGCGCGCAGCGTTCCCGGCGAGAGGCTGCGGCCAGCGTTCTCACTGCCCTGAACCTGTGGATAAAGCCCCGCTCCCGCCGCCTCGGCCGCGCCCTCCGCCTGAACGATTCGCGCGCTGGCGGCGGCGATGTCGAGGTTCTGCTCCTGCGCCTGCTCCACGAGGCGGGCCAGCTCCTTCGAGCCGAACTGCCGGGCCCAGAGGGCTGGGGGATGGGCGGGGCCGCCGGCGCCCGTGCGATAAGCCTCGGGAATCCCCGGGGAAGCCGCGAGAAAGGGCTTCTCGGCCCAGCAGCCGCCAAGCGCAAGCATGGCGAGGCCAAGGGCGCCAAGGCGGATGGGCGAGCGGCCCCCTGTCATCAGCCCTGCTGTCACCAAAACCCCTGTCCGAAAACGCCCGCGCCACAGATCATGTTCTAGCCTGAACCGGGCCGTGGACGAAACGAGCCGCTGCCGCGCCTGTGGGCTGCGCTTGACAGGTGGATGCGTCGAAATTGCGACGTTGCAGCTTTCAGGGCGCCGCGAGCGGGACTTTGGAACGCATGAGGGGGACGATTTCGCGCCCGAAGCGCTCCATGCCCTCGAATGCGGGCAGAAACCGCAGCATGACGCAGCCGATGCCGATCTCCGCATAGGCGTCGAGGCGCGCGGCGATGGTGGCGGGCGAGCCGACGAGCCCGCCGCCCAGCCCCTTGACCCCGCCCGCCATGAGCAAGCGGTCGCCCCTTGCGCGCTCTTCCAGCGCATCAGCGCGGCTCTGGGCCTCCGCATCGGTGTCGGCGCAGAGGACGGCGGCGTTGAGCGTATATTCCAATCTGCGGCCGAGCGCGGCGCAGCGCTGATCCATGGCGCGCAGATGCCTCTCGATGGTGGCGAAATTCTCCCGCCACTGGCGATGGCCGGGCGGCGCGTCGACGAACCAGGACTGACACCGCCGCGCCACCACCTCCTTGCCGATCTCCGAGCGGCTGGCGGCGTAGATGGGCGGATGAGGCTTGGCGTGGAGCCTTTGCGGCAGTCGGCCCTTGTCGATTTTGTAGAAGGCGCCGTCGAGGCTGGTCTCGTCCTGCGTCCACAGGCCCGTCATGACCTCGATGAATTCATCCATGCGGCGATAGCGCGCCTCGCCCTCGTCGAGCCATGCGCCATTGCCATAGGTTTCCATCTCCTCGCGCCACCAGCCGTTGACGATGTTGATGGCGCAGCGGCCTCTGGTGAGATTGTCGAGCGTCGCGCCCATCTTCGCCGCCACCTGCGGGGAGACGATGCCCGGGTGGACGGCGACGATCAACTCGATCTTGCCGGTGTGCTGGGCGAGGGCTGTGGCGAGGATCCAGGCCTCATATTCGGCGCCGATGAAGCGCTCCGCCACAAGGCTCGTCTCGAAGCCCAGCGCCTCGGCCTTTTGCAAGGTCGCGCGCGCCAGCTCGAAATGATCGTCAATGCCCTCTTCGCCGCCACGCAGCGGCGTCCAGCAACCAAAACGCATGAGACCGCCTATTTGATCACATGCGCCTTGGCGTGGTCGGAGAGCATCTCCTCCATCTTGAAGGGCTTCTGCAGCTCGCCGCCCTCATGCATCATATCCGCGACCTTCTGCCAGACCGGCAGGTTGATCTTGCAGGTCCATTTGTTGACAGGGGTCTCCTGCACGAGGGCGGCGTCGAGGCCCGTATAGTCCGCGATATATTTGCGCGCGCGCTGGGGGTCGGCGGCCATGTGGTCGGCGGAGTCGCAGATAGTCTGGGCGAACCGCTTCATGGCCTCGCCATTCTTCGCGACGAAGTCCGCGCGGCCATACCAGCCGCCGATGGGCTGTTGGGGCAGGGATTCCAGATAGTCATAGGCGAGGATGCGGGCGAAGTCGGAATTGCGGAACAGAGTCGTCCAGGGGTCGAGCGAGGCGACGACCTCGACCTGCTTGCCGCGCAGGGCGTCGACCTGGCTGGCGTAAGGCATTTCGATGAATTTGAAATCATCGGGGCCGACGCCGTTGCGCTTGAGGAGCGACTGAATGGCGACGGTCTTCTGCGTATGCGTTCCCGAAATGGCGATGGTCTTGCCCTTGAGGTCTTTGAGGCTCTGGATGCTGGAATCCTTGCGCACCACGATGGAGCCGGTGTCGGGCGCCTGGGCCTGCGAATTCTCGTTGCCGATGACGAGCAGGAGATCGAAGCCGCGCTCGCGCGCCACCATGGCGGTGCCGGGAATGGTGAGGACGAGATCGACATTGCCGCCGCGCTGGGCTGCGATGGCCTCATTGCCATTGCGGAATTCGATCAACTCCACATCGAGGCCGTTCTTCGAAAAGAGGCCCGCCTGCTTCGCCGCCCAGACATTGGTGAGCGAGCCCTGCTTCAGCGTGCCGACCTTCAGCGGGATCGGCTTGTCCTGCGCGACGCTGGCGCCGCCGAGCGCGAGAAGAAGAGCCCCAGCCGCTCCCATAAGTCCAAACCTGCCGTGCATATGATCCTCCATCGCGCGCGCTCCCGGCGCTTTTGATGGCGGCATCTGACAATGAGCGGCCGGCTTTTGCAAGCGCCTTAAGCCCAGGGGTCCACCGCGCAATGGATGGCGTTGGGCTCGCCCTCGCCGCCGACCGTGCGCAGGGCGAGGTCGACGTCGCTCAATCCGAAGACATGGGTCGCCATATCCTGCAGCGGATAGCGCCCGCTGGCGATGATCTGCAGGCCAAGCTCCACCGCCTCATAGGAATGGCCGCGCATGCCTTTCACCGTGAGGAAGCGGCGCACGAGCGTGTCGCTTGGAAAATTCGGGACATCCTTGAACTTCCAGCCGCCCAGAATGATGCGGCCTGACTTGCGGGCGAGATTGATGGCGGTGACGATGGTCTGCGTGCCGCCCGCCGCGCAATCGAGCACGAGGTCCGCCATTTCGCCGCCCGTGAGATCCGCCACCGTCTCCAGGGGATCATGCTCCTCCACATTGATCGTGTGGTGGGCGCCAAGGCGCCGGGCGAGCTCGAGGCGGCGCTGGTCAGTCGGCGTGCCAAGGCCCGTGACGATGATGCAGCCCGCGCCCGCCTCTTTAGCGGCGACGACGCAGGCGAGGCCCTGCTGGCCCGGCCCCTGAATGACCACGGTCTCGCCGATGCGCAATTTGCCCTGCAGATAGGCCCATTCCACGCCATTGCCGAGCGGCAGCGCCATGGCCGCAAGCTCCGCAGGCATGGAGTCGGGCACGCGGTGGAAGACGGAGTTGGGATGCAGATATTGATGGGTGGCGAAGCCGCCCCAGAGCCCCGGCCCGATCGACACAGCCGTCGAACCATAGCGCACGGTGTCCGCGCGGTTGAGCGTGTCGGTCTCATCGCACAGCCGGAACTCCTGCTGCCGACAATAGCGGCAATGCCCGCAGGGCAGATATTCTTCCAGCGCGACGCGGTCGCCCTCTTTAAGCCCGAAGCGCCGCCCGGCGTCGCGCCCGAGCCGCTCGATGCGGCCCACGGATTCATGGCCCAGAACGAGCGCGCCCTTGGTCTTGGGATATTTGAGGTAATAGGGCCAGTCGCTGCCGCAGACGCCGGTCATTTCGATGCGCAGCAGGCCAGCGTCCGCCGCGATCTCGGGCAGCGGCAATTCGCGCACCTCGGTCTTGCGGATGTCGTAACTTACGGCTGCGGGGACTGTCTGCATGGAGCACCGACTCTCAAGATTTTAAGGACGCTGGAAAGCCTCAGATCGAGACATGCCCCGAGCCCTTGCGCACCACCAAAGCCTCGGGCTTTGCCGTATGGAAAGGCTCGTTCTCCGGCAGCACGAAAGAGGCGGAGCGCACCGCGTGGGATGCAGGCGCAAGGCCCGGCGGCTCGGCGCCGGCTTCAAAGGCCTGCGCAGCCTTCATCAGGCGATGGCGCGCCATGATGATGGCGTTGTCGGTCGTGCAGAGATTCTCCCGCGTGCGGTCGCTGATCGGCCCCATGCTCTCCTGCACGGAGGCGTCCTGCTGGGCCACGCCGTGCACGCCGCTGAAGGTGACGCCCGCCTTCTGGCCCGCGCGGTCCATGCCGTAATCATTGTCCTTGTTGAGCTTGGGCCGGAAGGTGCCCGGCTCGAACTCCACATGGATGCCATGTCCGCCCTTCATCGCGCCGACCTCTTCCTCGCTGAGGGGGCGGGCGGGATGGTAGGTGAAGGTCCAGGCGAAGCAATTCTCGTCATCGATGGGCGTCCAGGCGTGGCCGTTCAGCGCATTGTCGCCATAGGGCGGGATCATCGTGTACCAGGGCATGATCCACTGGGTGACGCGCCAGTAGTAATGGCCGGGCTCGGCCTGACGGCGCGCGCCGATCAGAAGGCCGCCTTCGGATTCGACGATCTCGAATTTCGGCGTGCGGTCGGCCTGATATTTGGCCCCCTGCGTCGCCCGGTGCAGGGGGTCTGTCTGAAGTTCGCTGCTGTGCAGCCATGAGACATGGGCGGAATCGATGCCGCCCTCCATGGCCTGAAGGAAATTGCACTCCTGCAGCCGCTTCGTCACGAAGACATGGCCGGGCGGCAGGTCGAACCATTCGAAGCCCGGCAAAGGCGGCTGCCTGGCGGGATCGCCCATATAGGTCCAGAGGATTCCGCCCGCTTCCACGAGCGGATAGGACTTCAGCTTGATCTTCTTCGCATAGCCGGACTCGGCAGGCTCCGAGGGCACCTCGACGCACTGGCCGGTGACGTCGAATTTCCAGCCGTGATAGGGGCAGCGCAGCCCGCAATCCTCATTGCGCCCGAACCAGAGCGAGACGCCGCGATGGGCGCAGAACTCGTCCATCAGCCCATACCGGCCCTCGCTGTCGCGAAAAGCGATCAGGCGTTCGGCGAAGATCTTCACGCGCACGGGCGGGCAATCATTCTCCGGCAATTCGCTCACCAGCAGAACCGGCGTCCAGTAACGGCGCAACAGCGCGCCCATGGGCGCCCCGGGGCCGGTGTGGGTCAGGTAGACGTTCTGCTCATGCTTCATCGCCACTCTCCGGACGCTGCTATTGCTTGAGGGCCTTGAGGCGTTCGATCACGCGCGGCGGCATCTTATACACGCGATCGACGATGGCTTGCACATCTTCCGCGCTCTGGGGCGCGTCGACCTGCAGGCCGGCCTGACGCGCATCCGCAAGGAAGGCGGGATCGGCGAAGGTGGCGCCCATGGCGGATTTTATGGCGGCCGCGCGATCGGCGGGCACGCCGGGCGGCAGCACATAGGGGCGGCCGATGTCGGTGAGGGCGAAGCCCGCCTGCGCGAGCATGCGGTCCTCGGGATCCTTCACCTGATCCATGAGCGAGGGCACATCGGGAAATTCGGGCCGGGTCCGCGAGCCGAACTGCACCATGAGCTTGATGACCTTGTCCTTCACCCATTGCGGCTTGAAGGAGGTGAGGCTCGAATAGAAGATGCTGGGATAGCCGTGGACCTCGCCGGTCTCCATGGCCATGAGCGCCTCGTTCTGGCCGGGATAGCCCGCGATCATCTTGAGCTTGAACTTCAGCACTTCGTTCTGCAGCCGCGCGAAGAAGGCGGGCGATGACGAGGGACCGGAGGTCGCCACCGTGATCTCGGTCTTGCGCAGATCGTCGAGCGAATTCACCGGCGCGGAATTCCACAGCGCCAGAAAACCCGTGTCGGGATCGGAGGAGCCGAGATAGGTGAATTTGGTCGCGTCATAGCGAACGCCCTCAGTGCCAAAGACCTGCTCCAGCGGGCCTATGTTCAGCAGCGCGCCGATCACCGTCCCGTCCTTCTCCGCGACATTGTAGAGCCAGTTCGTGCCGACGATGCCGCCGCCGCCCGGCATGTTCTTCACATTGACGGAAGGCTTGCCCGGAATGTGCTTGCCGATATGTTTCGACAAGACGCGCGCGAGAATGTCATAGGCGCCGCCGGAGGAGGTGGCGACCACGATGGAGATGGTGCGTCCCTTGTAGAAATCCTCCACCGCATCGGCGCGCGCGCCGCCCGTGGCGAAGAGGGACGCTGCGAAGGCAAGAGCCAGAACTGATCTTCTCATCATGCGCCCCCTCAGATCTTGTCGATGACGTCTGCGAATTTCGTCGCCACGCGGTCGATGAGATCGCGCGGCGCGCTGGCGACTTCGGGGAAGTCCTTCAACCGCTCGAAGGGGCGGCAGGCGTCGATGAGGGCGCGCGAGGTCATGTTGTTGGCGGGCGCCATGGGATCGAGCGGGCCGCTCCACATGCGCCGGATGAAATCGATGTCCTCGGACGGATCGCAGCGCGTGGACATGGCCCAGATGACGCTGAACATATCGGTGGGGTCGATGTCCTCGTCCACCACGATGGTGAAGCGGCCGACATAGGCGCCGGACTGGCAGCCCGCCGCCACCAGAAGCGCCTGCCGGGCGTGGCCGCCATAGGCCTGCTTCAGCGAGATGACGTTGAAGAGCCGCGCGACGCCCGCCTCATGGCACCACACGCCCTTGATGCCGGAAATGCCCGCACGCTCCATCTCGTCCCAGATCATGCCCGCCTTCACGATGCACTTGCCATAGGAGACGTCGGTGGGGGGGCGCATGGGGCAGGCGATGCCCATGATGGGATCGTTGCGATGATAGATGCGCTGCACATGCACCACGGGCTGTTCGCTCGGCGCGCTGGCGTAATAGCCGGTGAATTCGCCGAACGGCCCCTCCATGCGCACGTCGTCTGGATACATCACGCCTTCGAGCACGATCTCCGCATGGGCCGGCATGGGCAGGCCATGCACTTCGCTCATCACGACCTCGAAAGGCTCGCCGCGATGGCCGCCCGCATAGTCGATCTCCGATACGCCGTAGCGCACCTCGTGATTGGCCGCGAGGAACAGGAGGGGATCCTGCCCGCAGCAGATGAGCACAGGACAGGGCTTGCCCTGCTTGAAATATTTGTCGCGGATCTGGCGGCCCTGCTTGCCCGGGGAGATCCAGATGCCTGCGGTCTTCTCGTCATGCACCTGCACGCGATAGGTCGCGGCGTTGACCCAGCCGCCCTCGGGATCGCGCATGATGACGAGATCATCCGTGCCGATGTAGCGCCCGCCATCCTTCTCGTGCAGGCGCGGCACGGGGAAGGTCCAGAGGTTCACCTCATCGTCGCGCTGGACGTTCTCCAGCACCGGCCCATGCGTCACGACCTTCGGGGGAATGGGCCGATGGGTCTTCATGCGGTCGCGATAGGCCTGCACCACGTCGATGGGCGACTTGGGGTCAGGAAAGCCCAGCGTCAGCGCAAGGCGGCGCGCGGAGTTCGACAGGCCCGAGACGGCGCGATAGCCCTTTGGATAATCCTTGATGTCCTCGAACAGGATCGCCGGCGCCTCGGTGCGCTTGTGGTTCACGATCTCGGCGAGCGCGCCCATCTCGAGATCCCAGTCGGCGCCGGGCGCCCGCACGATCTCCCCCGCCCGCTCCGCGCGCTCCAGAAATTCGCGGAGATCGGCGTGGGGCCGGTTGTATTGTCCGAGCCAGCTGCGTGTCTCACCGCTCATGTTTCCCCCTTATGTTTTTTCAGTTGCGCCGTTTGGGCTCCAGCCCGAGTTCAAGAACCCTTTTGGCGAGAATGTTGCGCTGGATTTCGGATGTGCCGCCATAGATCGTCTGACGGCGCGCCTGCAGATAGGCGAGGCCCACGCTGACCTTGCGCTCGCCTGCGTGAACGGGCTCGACGGACATGCCAAGCGAGCCCGAGGCCTCCAGCATGAGGTCGGCGAGGGTCTGCAGGAGTTCGGCGTTAGCGATCTTGAGGATCGACGCGCGCGGCCCCGCCCTTTCGCCCCCACGCACAGCCGCCAGCACGGCGGTGAACATGGCCTGAAAGGCGAGCGCGTCGATATAGGCGAGGGCGAGCCGGTCGCAAAAAGGCGCATCCTCGCAGGCGCCGGTGCGCCGCGCCACGCGCAGCACGCGGTCAAGCATCACGATGACCTTTTGCGGCGACGAGCTCATCATGCGCTCAGCTTCAAGCACTGTGTTGGCGAGCATCCAGCCCTGATCGACGCCCAGCACGATATTGTCGGCGGGAACCTCGACATCGCAGAAAAAGATTTCCGCAAACTCCGCCTCGCCAGTGAGGGTGCGGATCGGACGGCGCCTTATCCCCTTCGACTTGAGGTCGATGAGGATCATGCTGATCCCCTCGCGCCGGTCGGCGGCGTCGGGATTGGTGCGCACCAGCGCGAACATGTAATCGGCGTGATGCCCGCCGGTGGTCCAGATCTTCTGGCCATTGATGATGAATGTGTCGCCCTCGCGCCGCGCGCGGGTGGAGAGCGAGGCCAGGTCGGAGCCGGAGTTGGGCTCCGAATAGCCCTGGCACCAGATCGTCTCGCCGCTCAGCATGCCCGGCAGGAAGGCCGCCTTCTGCTGGGGCGTGCCATAGCGGATGAGAATGGGGCCGATATGGCTGATCGCCTGACTCGAAAGCTCCGGCGCGCCCTTGTGGGCGAGCTCCTCGTAAAGCACCAGCCGCTGTTCGACGCTCGCCTCCATGCCCCCATGTTCTTTGGGCCAGGAGGGGGCGATCCAGCCGCGCTTGCTGAGGGTTTGATGCCACCACATGGCGTCGGCGATCTTAGGGCGTGTGGGCAGATCGCACAGATGCGCGGGCAAAGCCGCGTCAAGGAAGGCGCGGACCTCTTGGCGAAAGGCGGCGTCCTCCGCGCTTTCGGAGCGGAAGAGATCGAAGAGATCGGGCGCGCCGTCTTCAAACAGGGACTCAGCCACGCGCGTGCGATGGGCCTGCGTGGTGCGGTAGACGCGGGTGAGGACCATGATGCGCTTGAGGAAGAGGCCGATGTCGCTTTCGTCGGTGAAGCCCATCGCGCCATGCATCTGCACAGCCCATTTGGCGGTGCGCAAGGCCATGTCGCCAGCCCGCGCGCGCGCGGCGGCGATCAATTCGAGCATGCCGGGACGCCCGCCGTCAGCGAGCCTTGCGGCCTCGCTCACCAGCGCGCGCGCAAGCTCAATGTCCGCATAGGCGTCGACGGCGCGATGCTGCAGGGCCTGAAAGGCGCCGAGTATGCGGCCGAACTGGCGGCGCGTGCGCAGATAATCGAGCGTGCGGTCGAAGACCTCGGCGGCGGCGCCCACAGCCTCCGCCGCAAGGCCGATCTGCACGGCGAAGCGCAGGCGATCAAGCAGCGCCTCGGCTTTCGCGCCGCGCGCCATGATCTGCTCAGGCGCCACCGTCACGCCATCGAAGCGGATGTCGGCGGCCTCATGGCCATCGACCAGCGTCGTGGCGGAAAGCTCCAGCCCCGCCGCATCGCGCGGCAGATAGACGAGGGCGAGTTCGCCCGCATGTTTGACGTCGACGATGAAGCCCTGCGCATTTGCGCCGTCGGGGATCGCATGTTTGGAGCCGGTGAGGCGCAGAACGCCGCCGCTCTCCTCCAGCTTGCCTCCATGGCCGGGCGCCGGCCGCAGGCCTGCGCTTTGCAGGGCGGGAAGAACCATCGCGCGCCCATCGAGCACGGCCTCGGCGTCCGTCACGCCCGCGTGCAGGAGACCCGCGCTCGCCAGCAAAGGCGCCGAAACCGGAAGAAGCTTGCGGCCGAATTGTTCGAGAACCACGGTGAGGTCAAGGCAGGACAGGCCCATGCCGCCGATCGCATCATCCGCCCGCAAGCCCGTCCAGGCGCCCGCCGCCAGCGCCTGAAGCCACTGCGCCCGCTGCGCCGCATCGAAGGGCTTGCGGCCCAGCAGGCCAAATCCGGCGGAGTGTTCGGCGAAGCGCGCGGCGTTGTCGCGCAGCAGCCTCAGTTCGGCCTCGCTCACCCTGCCCTCCCTACTTCGACGGCGCCTCGATCAGCGCCTTGGCGCGCGCCAGAATGTCGGGCGGCGTGTTGACGATGGAGTCGGCGATCTTCTGCGAGTCCTCGCCCGTGCCGGGGCTGATGTCCATGGCGGCCTTGGCGGCCTCGGCGAGGAATTCGGAATCCTTCACCATGGCGTCGAAGGCCTTGCGCAGCGCCGCCACACGCTCCTTCGGCACATCCTGCGTGGTCACCAGCGAACGCGACAGATCCGTGTCGGAGGAGAAGAACTCAAGCAGCTTGCGGTCGGATTCGTTGGTGGCGAGGTCCATGAGCAGGGGCACGTCCGGCAGATCGGGATGGCGGGTCAGCGCCACCTGCACGAGGATGTTGATCTTCTTCTCCTTCAGCCAGTCAGGCTTGGTGGATTTCCAGGAGGCCCAGGAATTGGAGCCACGCCCCTCGACCTCCCCGCGCTCCATGGCGAGATTGACCTCATTGCCGCCGGGATAGCCGGTCACGACCCTGAATTTGGTGCCCGCCACCGTATTGATGAGCACGGGATAGAGCGCGCCCGCCGTGCCCATGGGGGCGCCCAGCAGAACCTCGCGGGTCTTGACCTGCTCCACCTTGGTGACGCCCGTGGTGTGCCAGGTGTTGATGACGTTCGGCGCGCTCGTGGTGTTGCCGAGCCAGATGAACTTGCGCGTGTCGAACTCGATTCCCTGGGCCTGCACGGCCTGCGCCGCCATCATGTTCTGCATGATCATGTGGAGCGTCGTCCCATCGCGCGGGGCGATCTTGGCGAGCCAGTTGCCAGCCTGGATGCCGCCGCCGCCCGGCATGTTGCGCGGCACGATGGTCGGCTCGCCCGGAATATATTTGCCCATGTAGCGGGCGATGAGGCGGCCGCGATAGTCGTAGTCATTGCCTGCGGAGGTGCCGATCACCAGGCTGATGGACTTGCCCCGATAGAAATCCGCCACGTCCTGCGCCTGCGCAAGCGGCGCCGTGGCCGCCAGAGCCGCACAGATTGCGCTGGCCATCGCGATGCTGCGACCGATCATCCCGTCCTCCTGCCCTTGACCTGCGGCGCCGCGCCCTTTGCAGGAAGCCGCGCCCGCCTGTAGTTTGGAATAAACATCTCAAGGGCGATGCGCAATGCGGCGCCATCAGGAGGATCACCCATGACCGGCTTCAGCGACCTCGCCAGCGCCGCCGATCTCGACGATCTGCGCAACCGGCTTGATCCCCTCGACTTCATGGCGGGCTGGAACAAGCACGAACCCTCCCTGTGGAAAGAGCCGCGCACCGCCTTCAAGCCCATGATCTGGCGCTGGGAGGCGGCCAAGGCCGGGCTCGACGCCGCCGGGCGCCTGATCGACGCCGAACAGGCCGAGAGGCGCAACCTCTTCATGGTGAACCCCATAGAGGGCAACCATTACGCGACGCTGCGCACCCTCGTGAGCGCCTATCAGATGCTGCTGCCCGGCGAGAAGGCCCGCACCCACCGCCATTCGCCCAACGCCCTGCGCCTCGTGCTGGATGTGGCCGACGCCTGCTACACGGTGGTCGATGGCGTGCGCATCGACATGGAGCCGGGCGACGTGCTGCTGACGCCGGGCATGAGCTGGCATGGCCATGGCAATGAAGGCTCGGCGCCGGGGTACTGGATCGACTTTCTCGATGTGCCGCTGGTGCAGCTGCTCGAACCCATGTTTCTGGACCTCTGGGAGGGCCTGCAGGCCGCCACGCAGACGACGCGCGTCAGCCCCTATGTCTTCACCATGGCGGCCATGCAGGCGGATCTCGCCAGGGCCTCGCCCGACGAACATGGACGCCTGCGCATCCGCCTCGACGCGCCCTCCATGCCCACGACCGCGCTTTTCATGGAGAAGCTTGGCGCAGGGCGCAAAGGCCGGCTGATCCGCTCCACCGAAAACCAGATCTTCGCTGTCGTGAGCGGCTCGGGGACATCGCGGGTCGGCGAGGAAACCTTCAGCTGGAGCCGGGGCGACGTCTTCGTCGCGCCGGGCTGGCATGGGGTGCGTCACGAAGCGGGCGAGGACGCCCTGATCTTCTGCGTGTCCGACCTGCCCGTGCATGAGAAGCTGGGCTTCCATCAACTGCGGGGCGAGGATTAGGGCTGCGCGGGCGCCAGCCTGAACACCCCGCGCCAGCGGATCACGCCCCAGGCGAGCGGGTTCGCCCTGCGCCAGAGCTGCGCCACCTCTTGCGCCAGCACGCCGCCACGCACCTGTGGCGGAGGGGCGAAGACCTCGCCCATGCGCCCCGAGAGCGCGGCGTCGGCCAGCACATCCCAGCGCGAATGGCCGCCCATGAGCGGCGAATAGACGCCGAAGACAACGCGGGCGATCCGCGTCTCGCGGGCTGCGAAAGAGCACATGGGGCAAGGCTCGACCGTGGCGTAGAGCGTGCACTGGCGCAGGGCGCCGCGCCCCAGCAGGCGCTGCGCCTCGCTCATGGCGACCATCTCGGCATGGCGGGTCACGTCGCCATCCCTGCGGGTCCGGTTGGCGCCCACGCAAATGACCTCCTCGCCCCGCGCGATGACGCAGGCGAAGGGAAACTCCCCGGCAGCGACCCCTTCACGCGCGCAGGCGATGCACTGGCGCATCATGCGCAGGTCGGTCTCCTCGCTCGTTCCATCCAGCATGGCGTCGCCCCGCCCCCAAAGCCCATGTCCCTAACGCCATGCGGGGCGAGCGGGCGCCGCGCATAAGTCCAAAGCGGGACGACCTGCGGCGTTGCTACACCCCTCAAAAAATGTTAAGCTGAAGCTCTCATTCAATGAATTCGTTTCCTCCACCCGATTGCGTCAACTCTGTTTTCAGAGGTGTTTCATGTCGACTTTTCAAAAAGCGCGGGGGCCCCTGACCTCTGGCGAATCTTCCGCGACGCGCCTGCTCGGGGTGCTGTTCTTCTTCTCGGGCTTCGCGGCGCTGATCTATCAGATCATCTGGCAGCGCGCCCTGTTCCGCATCCTTGGCGTGAACATCGAGGCGGTGACCATCGTCGTCACCGCCTTCATGGTGGGGCTGGGGCTTGGCAGCCTGGCGGGCGGCGCCCTGTCGCGGCGTCTTGCGGGCAAGGCCATTCCCCTGCTCGCCGTGATCGAGGCGCTGACCGCCCTTTTCGGCCTCTTCTCGCTGACCATTTTTGAAAAGACCGGCGCCATGGTCACCGGCGCGCCCCTGCCGTTCGTCGCCGGCGTCGCGCTGGGGCTCGTCATCGTCCCGACGCTGCTCATGGGCGCGACCCTGCCCGTGCTCGTGGCCCATCTCACCCGCGCATCGGGACTGACAGGCCAATCCGTCGGCTATCTCTACTATGTGAACACCATCGGCGCCGCCTTCGGCTGCGTGGCCGGCGCTGTTCTCATCTTCCCGTTCGTCGGCATGCAGGCCGCGATCTGGATCGCGGCGGCGATGAACGCCGCCGTCTCCGTCTTTGCGGTCTGGCTGCATCTGAAGCGGCCGGAAACCCATGCGCCGCAAAGCCCTCCGCAGAGGCGGGAGCCGCATGCGCTGATGCCCCTTTCGACCGTGCTGGCGCTCGGCGCGCTGGGCGGTTTCGTCTCCCTGTCCTGCGAAATCTTTCTGGTTCGGTTGATGTATGTCTCGACCACCGGCCTCGCCTACGCCTTCGCGCTGACGCTGGGCGCCTTTCTGCTCGGCGTGGCCGCTGGATCGCGCGAGGCCGGCGCCCTGCACGAACGCCCGCCGGAGGCGCAAGCCGAGCGCGTCCTCCGGGAGCTGGCGCTGGCGCTGATCGCCCTTGTCTTCTGCTTGCCTGCGCTGCGCTGGCTGGGCGTGCTGCAACCCCTGCAGATGGCGATCATCGGGCTTGCGACCTATCTGGCCGCGCGGGGGCTCGGCATGCTCCTGCCCTATCTCGCCGAGCGCGGCGTGGCGGCCGACGAACGGGCGGGGCTGCGGGTCTCCTGGCTCTACATGGCGAACATCGCGGGTTCGGCGACGGGCGGCGTCCTCACGGGCTTTGTGCTGATGGATGCGCTGACCACGCAGGAAATCGCGCTGACGGTCGCCGGGCTGACCCTGCTGACGCTGATCGCCTTCGCAGCGGCGACCGGCGCCTCGCTGCGCTCCAGCCCCATGGGCGCGATGCTCGCCTGCGCCGCCGCAGGGGGCCTCGCCATGCCCCTGCTGAGCGCGAATTTATGGGATCGGCTGCTCTTCAAAGAACGCATGGACACGGCCTCGCCCGTGGTCGAGACCGTGGAAAACCGCAGCGGCGTCATTCATGTGCTGGCCAATGGCGTGGTGCTCGGCGGCGGCGTCTATGACGGACGCTTCAATACGGACCTCGTCGATGACGCCAATGGCGTCGTGCGCCCCTTCGCCCTGAGCCTGCTGCATCCAGCCCCGCGCAGGGTGCTGATGATCGGGCTCTCCAGCGGCTCATGGGCGCGCATCATCGCCAGCCATCCGCAGGTCGAGAGCCTCACGGTCATCGAGATCAATCCGGGCTATGTGGCCCTGTCCGGCCGACATCGGGAGACCGCGAGCATCCTGACCGATCCCAAGGTGAAGATCATCGCCGACGACGGGCGCCGATGGCTTGCGAGCCATCGCGACGAGCGTTTCGACGCCATCGTGGCCAATGTCACATTCAACTATCGCGCCAATGTCACCAATCTTCTGTCGCGGGAATTCGTCGAGCTCGTCGCCGCCCATCTTTCGCCCGGCGGGCTCTATTTCTACAACACGACCTCCTCGAACCGCGTGCAGCGCACCGGCTGCCTCGCCATGCCGCAGGGCCTGCGGTTCGCCAACCACATGGCGCTCTCGCGCGAGGCGCTGGATGTGGATTTCGAACGCTGGCGCAGCACCTTGCTCGCCTACCGCATAGACGGCCGGCCTGCGCTCGACCTGTCCCGCGAGGCGGACGCAGCGAAGCTCAGCGAACTCATGAGCCCGCGCGACGCCTGGCGGGAGAACCGCAGGGAGGAGGGGCTGATGGAGCCTTGCGCGAGCGTTCTGGCCCGCACCCAGGGCCTCGAACCCGTCACGGACGACAATATGGGCACGGAATGGCGTGCGCCGCTGGGCCTCGAATAGGCGGCGCGGAAGCCCGCAAGACCGCCCGGAAGCCCCCCAAGAGCCCCCCAGAGACGCTCTGTTGCTAGCTCGTCAAGTTGTCCGGTGTTCGTAGCGCGTGATCTGTCCGGTTCTGAAGCCCGTGGTCCGGGGCATGCCCCGGACCACGGGCTCGCGCCGCCGGGGAGGCTCGGCCGCAGGCTGTGAGGCGAGCGTTCCGTCGGGTTC
>CANGFT010000019.1 GCA_947453205.1 Beijerinckiaceae bacterium
CGGCAGTCGGCAGTCGGCAGTCGGCAGTCGGCAGTCGGCAGTCGGCAGAAGTTTCTTCGAATCAATAACTTGCTGTCAATACTAGGAAGATGCTGGATAAAACCTCCCGACTGCCCACTGGCGACTGCCGACTGCCCGCAACCTACCCCACTGCCTTCGGCGGGCGCACGCCGTCCCAGATCCAGGCGAGGCAGCGGAAGAAGTCGTCTTCGCTCTGGCGGGCGCAGGCCTCGTTGCGCACCTCAGCGGCGATGCCGCGCAGGTGGTAGAATTCCCAGATGTGGCGGCTCTCCAGAATGATGCGCGCCGTGCGCAGGCATCGGGCGCGCTCATAGGTCTTGAAGGCGCTGGCGAAATCGCCATTGGAGAGCTCGATGCATTCCGCCAGCACGACCGCATCCTCAATGGCCATGCAGGCGCCCTGTGCGAAGGTTTGCAGCGTGGGATGGGCGGCGTCGCCGAGCAGGGCCACGCGCCCATCGCTCCAGCCGCGGATCGGGTCGCGGTCGGCGATGACCCAACGCCGCTTCAGATCCATCGTCTTCAACATTTCGATCATGCGCGGATGGGCCGAGGCATAGGTCTCCATGAGCACGCGCCGATAGGTCTCCTCATCGGCCCGCTCGTAGATGTTCTCGGTCTGGAACACCGCGACGATGTTGAACAGACTGCGGTTCCGCAGGGGATACTGGACGATGTGGAAGCCCGGCCCGCCCCACAGGATCACATCGTCGACGCCCACATCCCCGGACACCTGATCCATGGGCACGATGGTGCGGTGGGCGACATAGCCGATGGGCCGCGGCGTCTCCTCGCCCACCATCTGACGACGCACCGCCGAGCCCAGCCCATCGGCGCCGATCACGGCGGCCGCCTCGAACTGACGGCCGTCGGTCGTGTTGATGAGGACGCGGTCGGCGCGGTTCTCGTAGGAGGCGAACTCCGTGGAGGGGAGGATCTCCACATTCGGCATGGCGCGGGCAGCATCAAGCAGCACGCCATGCAGGTCCACGCGATGGATCACCACATAGGGATCCTTGAAGCGGTCGAGGAATCGCTCGCCCGTGGGAATGCGGACGATGTCCTTGGCGCTCAGGGCGTCGAGCATCAGGATGTTCGGCGGGAAATGGGCGTGTTTGAGGACGGCCTCCTCGACGCCCAGACGCCTGAACATGGGGAAGACGTTCGGGCCGAGCTGAATGCCATAGCCGATCACCCCCAGTTCCGGCGTCGCCTCGATGATGCGGACGCTCCAGCCCTTGCGGGCGAGGCCAAGGGCCGCTGCGACGCCGCCAAGCCCGGCGCCGACGACATAGATGGGAAGCGTCTCAGACATCATTTCCTCACTGACCAGCCTTGATCCGCCGGGCTCGTCCGGGGGGCCTGATGAAGGCCCCACCGCTGCGCCAGCCGCGCCGCAAAATATGCGATTGTTTTAGAGTAGACCTCGGCTTTGTTCCACTATTTGATGACCGTGAAATTCGGTCCCGCAGGCGCCCGCCTTCCCATGGCGGACCGCTGATGTGGCCGGTGATGGCGAGGGCTGCGGCCTTTGAACCGGCGCAGCAGGCGGCTAAGGTGCGCGCCGCACGACAGGGCGGACAGACATGCAATTCTTCGATGGACCGGGGGCGCGGCTCGCCTATATCGACGTGGCCCCCACAGGGCCGGACCTCCATGAGCCCATTTTGCTCATTCATGGCTTCGCCTCGAATCATGCGGTCAACTGGGTGAACACGCTCTGGCTGAAGACCCTGACAGGCGCGGGGCGCAGGGTCATCGCCCTCGACAACCGCGGCCACGGGCAGAGCGAAAAGCTCTACAGGCCCGAGGATTACGGCACGCCCCTCATGGCCGGCGACGCCTGCGCCCTGCTCGATCATCTGGGCGTCGAATGGGCTGATGTGATGGGCTATTCCATGGGCGCGCGCATCACGGCCTTCATGGCGCTGAACCATCCCAGCCGCGTGCGCTCGATGGTTCTGGGCGGGCTCGGGCATCATCTGGTCGCGGGGGTCGCCCTGCCCATGGGCATCGCAGACGCCATGGATGCGCCAGCCCTGGACAGCCTCACCGATCCCATGCAGCGCATGTTCCGCGCCTTCGCGGAGCAGACGAAAAGCGACCTGCGGGCGCTCGCCGCCTGCATTCGCGGCTCGCGCCAGACCCTTGGACCCGAAGAGCTCGGCGCCATCCTGACCCCTGCGCTGGTGGCGGTGGGCGACAAGGACGCAGTCGCCGGCGATCCCCACAAGCTCGCGGCCATGCTGCCAAAGGGCATGGCTCTGGACATTCCCGGCCGCGATCACAATCTGGCGGTGGGAGACAAGGTCTACAAGCAGGGCGTGCTTGAGTTTCTGGCCGTCCGGCCATGACTTCTGGCTGTCAAACAGCCGTGCTATAGTGATGGAGTGGCAGGAGTAGAGCGTATGAGCCAGGGACAATCCGCGCGGGTGATCGGTCTGGGCAAGGTCGACCCCATCTTCTCGCGCATCCGCGTCGAGGCGGAGGAGACCGTGCGCAAGGAGCCGGAGCTGGCCGGCTTCTTCATGGCCTCGGTGCTCAACCATGAGACGCTGGAGAGCGCCATCGTGCACCGCGTCGCCGCGCGGCTCGACCATCAGGACGTCGCAGGCGACCTGATCCGCCAGACCTATCTGGAGATCCTCTCGCGCGATCCCTCGATCGGCGAGGCCTTCCGCGCCGACCTTCTGGCGGTGGCCGACCGCGACCCCGCCTGCATGCGGCTCATTGAGCCCCTGCTCTATTTCAAGGGCTTCCACGCCCTGCAATGCCACCGCCTCGCCCATGCCCTTTGGAAGGCCGGGCGCCGCGATTTCGCGCTCTGGCTGCAAAGCCGCGCGTCTGAAGTCTTCCAGACCGACATCAACCCCGCCGCGCGCATCGGCAAGGGCGTCTTCCTCGACCATGCGACCGGGCTGGTCGTGGGCCAGACCTGCGTCATCGAGGACGACGTCTCGATCCTGCATGGCGTGACGCTCGGCGGCACGGGCAAGGAACGCGGCGACCGCCACCCCAAGATCCGCCGCGGCGTGCTGATCGGCGCAGGCGCCAAGGTCATCGGCAATATCGAAGTGGGCTATTGCGCGCGAATTGCCGCAGGCTCTGTGGTTCTGAGCCCGGTTCCCCACAATAAAACCGTGGCCGGCGTGCCCGCGCGAGTCGTGGGGGAAGCAGGCTGCGCCGAGCCCGCCCGCAGCATGGATCAGATTTTGGCGGAGAAGCTGGAGTCGTAAGTCGACCTGCCGCCTTGCGGATCACCGGCTTTTCTGGCACTCCAACGATCCAACCGCATGAGGCCGCCGGGACCATTATGGACAAGACCGAACTTCGAAAACTGCAGGAATTCGTGCGGCATTCCTTTGATAATGACGCCATCCGCGTAAGCCTCGATCCAAAGGACACCGAAGCGGCTCGGGTGACGCTGGGCGAGCGCCAGATCGCAAACATCACCGTCGATGATGAAGACGGCGACAGGTCCTTCGCCTTCGAGATGAAGATCCCCGTCGGGCGCGAAGTGCTGCAGGAATATCTGCGCCGCCTCTTCGAGACCGAGAAACTCAAGATCATCGCGCGGATGAAGAAGAACGACTCGGTCGAGCTGAACAATGGCGAGGACTTCCTCGGCGTCATTTCCGCCGACGACCCCAAGGGCAAGTCCTACACGCTGCAGATCGCCATCCTCGATTTCGATCTTGAGGATTTTTGAGGGGCGCCTCACCGCCCCATCCCCTCCACCATCCGCACCACGCCTGCGGTCAACCGTTCCCAGTCGCCGAGCGCGCCGGGATCGAACCGCAGCCGCAGATCAAGCCCGCCGATGCGCGCTTCGCTGATGCAGGTCGCCGGCAGCTGGCCGGTGGGGGTGGCGCAGCGCGCCCAGAAGGCGCGGCCCTCGGGGGTGGCCATATAGAGCTGCTCCCCGTCATAGGGACCGCCCGGCTCGAAGCGCCGCAGGATGAGCCCGGCGGGATGGGCCTCCACGACCGGGCTCAGAAAGCGCGCATAAAGCCGCGCGGGCTTTTCGCGCGGCTCGATCTTGTCATCGACGCGGCGCAGGGTCATGAAAACCAGCTTTGCGATGGATGCGTCCCCCGCCTTCGCCCGGGCCCCTCGACCCGCAGGCGCAAAGTCCGGCATGGCGAAGACGAGGTCGATCTCCTCGAGCGCTGGGCGCGCAAGCTCGGATGGCGCGCGGGCAAGGCGCGGATCAAGGGTGAGCGGAACGCCTGCGACCGTCACCTTCACGGGCGCGAAATCCTCCGGGCCGGCGGGCGTCCGCACAGCGAAGACGACGCCGACAGCAAGCGCCAGAGCGGCCAGCATTGAAACGACGGTGGCTTTCATCACAAGTGATCCGCGAATCTGCTCCGGGAATTATAGCTTGACGCCGATGTTTCGCCCTCGGCATGAATGTGTGACAATTCTGTTATTCAGCGGAGCCCGCACCCCATGGCCATTTATGCGCTCGACGGCGAAAAGCCCGACCTCCCCGAGGAAGGCCGCTACTGGATCGCGCCGGATGCCCAGGTGATCGGTAAGGTGCGGCTCGCTGAAGACGTCGGCATATGGTTCGGCTGCGTCCTGCGCGGCGACAATGAATGGATCACGATCGGCGCCCGCTCCAATGTGCAGGAGGGGACGGTGATGCACACGGACATGGGCTCGCCCCTCGACATTGGCGAGGGCTGCACCATCGGCCACCGCGCCATGCTGCACGGCTGCACCATCGGCGACAACACCCTGATCGGCATGGGCGCCACAATCCTCAACAACGCCCGCATTGGACGGAACTGCCTCGTGGGCGCCAATGCGCTGGTGACCGAGGGCAAGGAGTTTCCTGACGGCTCGCTGATCGTCGGCAGTCCCGCCAAGGTCGTGCGCCAGCTCGACGAGGCCGCCATAGCAAGGCTCGGAAAATCGGCCGAGGGCTATGTGCGCAACTGGAAGCGTTTCGCCAAAGGCCTGACGCGCATCTCCTGAGAAAGCCCCCCTTGCCCAGACAACCCGCCTTCAACATTCCGGCCGTGACGCTCGGGGCCATGGCCTTGCTGGCGCTCATCCATGGCCTGCGCGAATATGCGCTGACGGATCGGCAGGATCTCGAGACGCTGGCGGCCTTCGCCTTCACGCCCGCCCGCTTCACCCTGCTGTTTGATCCCGACGGCGTGGCGGAGGCCCTTGAAGGCTTCGCGCAGACGCAAGCGGCACTGTTCTTCCTTGGCGATGGCGAGCCGCAATGGTGGACGCTTGTCACCTACAGCTTCCTGCATGCGGACTGGACGCATCTCGGGCTCAATGCCCTGTGGCTCGCCGCCTTCGGAACGCCGGTCGCGCGCCGGTTCGGCTGGCTGCGCTTCATCCTGTTCTGCCTCGCCACGACGCTGGCGGGCGCGCTGGGCCATTACGCCCTGCACGCCTATGATTTCCTGCCGATGATCGGGGCCTCGGGCGCGGTGTCGGGGCTCACGGGCGCCTGCATTCGTTTCGTCTTCCAGTCCCATGGCCCGCTGGCGGGAGGATATGCCGCCACCGGGGATGAGGCCTATCGCCTGCCCGCCCTGTCGCTGGGCGGCGTCCTCAGGGATTCCCGCGCCTTCACCTTTCTCGCCTTCTGGCTCGCCCTGAACGTGCTCTTCGGCGTCCTGTCGCCGACCCTTGGGCTTTCGCAAGGTCCGGTCGCCTGGGAGGCCCATATGGGCGGTTTTCTGGCGGGGCTTCTGATCTTTGGGCTGCTGGACCCCGTGACGCCATCTTCGCGCGATCATGAAGCCGGCGAGGGGGGGCTCAGGCTTCGTCGATGACGAGATGGAGGCCGTCTTTCGTCTCCACGCGCCGGTAGAAGCAGGAGCGGCGGCCCGTATGACAGGCCTTGCCGTCGCCGCCCGCCACAACCTTGATGAGGATGGCGTCCTGATCGCAATCGGTGCGCATCTCCATAACGGTCTGCGTCTGGCCGGACGTGTCGCCCTTGCGCCAGAGCGCCTTGCGCGAGCGTGACCAGTAATGGGCGACGCCGGTTTCAAGCGTGAGCGCAAGGCTCTCGCGGTTCATATAGGCGACCATGAGGATGTCGCCGCTCGTCGCCTCGGTGGTGATGCAGACGATGAGGCCGTCGGCGTCAAATTTCGGCGCGAAGCCTGCGCCCTCTTCAAGCTCATGTTTGGCGCCGCGCGGGGCGAAACTGGCGGACATGGGATCGGACCTGAGGCTGGAAGCCACCGCTGGACGGCAAAGATCCAACGACCACCACCCCTCACCTCCCCTCAGAAGGGCGAGGATAAGCCGCGGCGGCGGACGGGGGTAGTCGTTGGATGCTGATCTTTGGCGGCTGCTATAAAGCAAAGTGGCCCGCGCAGAAAGCACGAGCCCCAGTCTTCAGCGGAATCCGCGCACCATGCTGAAGAAGCGCGCCTGCTCGGCCGGATCGTCGCGGAAGACGCCGGTGAAGCGGGTGGTGATGGTGGAGGCGCCCTGCTTCTGCACGCCGCGCATGGACATGCACATGTGCTCCGCCTCGATCAGCACTGCGATGCCCCTGGGCTTCAGCGCGTTGTCGATCGTGTCGGTGATCTGGGCGGTCATGGTCTCCTGCGTCTGCAGGCGGCGGGCGAAGACCTCGACCACGCGGGCGAGCTTCGACAGGCCGACGACGCCTTCAGCAGGGAAATAAGCGACATGCGCCTTGCCCACGAAGGGCACCATGTGGTGTTCGCAATGGGAGGTGAAGGGAATGTCCTTCACCAGAACCATGTCGTCATAGCCTTCCACTTCTTCGAAGATGGTGGAAAGCTGGGCCTCTGCGTCCTGCTGATAGCCCTTGAACAGCTCTTCATAGGCTTTCACGACGCGCTTGGGCGTATCAAGGAGGCCTTCACGTGCGGGATTATCGCCCGCCCAGCGCAGCAGAACCCGCACAGCGGCCTCGGCTTCTTCGCGGGTCGGCCGGACGGCCGGCGCCGGGGCGACGGAAGGACGGGTCCGGGAATTCGGGTTCAAGGTCTTAACCACAGCATCCATGGTGGCGCCCTCCTGTTCATGTGATTGACTGTTGGTGATACGGGGCGAAGCCGAAGCCGGACCACAGGCCGGACTGCATTATTTTTTCGCCCCTCGCTTGCTGCGCATTGATGACCGGCAGGCTTTTATGGCTGGTGGTTTTGAAAGCCCCGCGTCCTCCCTATATGCTAAGCATAGATGCCGCCTGAAAGCGAACGGTTGCGAAAGATCCTGCCGACATGATGAACGACGTCTACAACAAGCGGATCCTGGAGCTGGCGGCGGAAATCCCGCGCCTTGGCCGGCTCGCGCATCCCGACGCCTCCGCCACAGCCCATTCGCGGCTCTGCGGCTCGACCGTCACGGTGGATCTGGTTCTCAAAAATGGTCAGGTGGCCGATTTCGCCCATGATGTGAAGGCCTGCGCGCTGGGCCAGGCCTCCTCCTCGATCATGGCGCGCAACATCGTGGGCTCGACGCCGGAGGAGCTTCGCGCCCTGCGCGACGACGTGCGGCGCATGCTGAAGGAGAACGCCGCGCCGCCCACCTCGGGAAAATGGGCTGACATCGCGGTTCTGGAGCCGGTGCGCGACTACAAGGCCCGCCATTCCTCCACCCTTCTGACCTTCGACGCCGTTGTGGACGCGCTGGAGAAAATAGGGGCAGACAAGGGCGCCGCCGCTGCGGCGGACTGACCCGCCGCTTGCATCGGCGGCGTGCGACCGTATAGACCGGCGTTCACAAACCGGAGGACGCCATGTCGATCTTGAAGCCGCTTGCTCTGGCGGCCGCCCTGAGCGCAACATTGAACAGCGCCGCCCGCGCCGACGCGATCGAGGACTTCTATAAGGGCAAGACCATGTATGCGCTGGTGGGCGTGAGCCCCGGCGGCGAATATGATTTCCAGCTGCGCCTCGTGGCGAAGCATCTGGGGGCCTATATCCCCGGCCATCCCAACATCATCGCCCAGAACATGACCGGCGCCACCGGCATGATCATGGCGAACTATCTCTACAAGGTCGCGCCCAAGGACGGGACTTACATCGGCCTCATCCAGAACGGCCTGCCGACCTCGCAGGCCGTGGGAATGGAGGGCGTGCAGTTCGACGCGTCAAAATATAACTGGATCGGCTCCATCGCGCCGACCGTCGAGACCATGGCGGTCTGGAAGACGGCGGGCGTCACCACCATCGAACAGGCCAAGCAGATCGAAATCATTGCGGGCTGCGTGGGATCCTCCGGCATCACCCTCACTTTTCCGGTGATGCTGAACGACCTGCTCGGCACGAAATTCAAGATGGTCATGGGCTACACCGGCTCCGGCCCCCTCAACCTCGCCATGGAGCGCGGCGAGGTCTCCGCGCGCAACAATTCCTGGTCGAGCTGGAACGCCTCCAAGCCCGAATGGGTGACGAACAAGGACATCCACGTCCTCGTCTATTCAGGGCCAAAGCCGCCCGATCTCAACGGCGTCCCCTCGCTTGAAGAACTCATCAAGGATCCGGAGGACCGTCAGGTCGTGGACATCGTGACCGCCGGCAACGCCCTCGGCCACCCCTTCGCCATGCCGCCCGGCGTGCCGCCGGAGCGCGTCGCCGCGATCCGCCGGGCCTTTGCGGACATGCTGAAGGATCCAGCCTTCCGCAAGGAGGCGGAAGCGGCCAAGATCGAGATCGAACCCGTGAGCGCGGAAACGCTGGAAAAGGCCGCGCTGGCCGCCATCAACGCCTCCGACAAGGCCAAGGCCCGGGCGCGGAAATATTTCCAGTGAAAAAGGCGTGGGGGAGCGCACATGATGCGCCCCCTACCCAAAAGCCTGCGCCTTCATTATGGTGCAGCGCGATTTCGCCAGTTTCAGGGACAGAGCATGGCATCCGATCACGCCACTCCGCATTTCCACAACCAGCCGGGCGTTCGCTCGGTGCGCGTCGGCGCGAAGGAATTCATGTGCATAGGCGCCCTGCCCCCCTTCGACCATCCCCATATCTTCATCGACATGGGCGATGCGGACGAAGCCGTCTGCCCCTATTGCTCGACTCTCTATGTCCATGACGCCGCCCTGCATGGCCATTCGGACCCCGCCGAATGCGAATGGACCCCGCAGGCCGCCTGAATCTCCCCCTGACACGCGCGCGCCGGACGTGACCTGATGGCGGATCAACTGCACGCCGTCATCGCAGGCGCGGGAATCGGCGGGCTCACCGCCGCCGTCGCCCTGTCGCGTGCGGGGCTGCGGGTGACGCTGCTGGAACGCGCCCGCGCCATCGAGGCGGCTGGCGCCGGCCTGCAGCTCGCCCCCAACGCCACGGGCGTCCTTGCAGAGCTTGGCCTGCTCGACCGGGTGATGCAGGCGGCGCTCACGCCTGAACATCTGCGCATACGCCGGGCCAGCGACGGGGTGGAGTTGGCCTCGTTCCCGCTGGGCGTCATAGCCGAGGCCCGCTGGGGCGCGCCTTCGGCGGTGATTCATCGCGCGGACCTGCAACAGGCGCTGCTGGAGCGCTGCGCCGCCGATCCCGCGATCACACTGGAGGCCGACGCACCCGTGAAAGGCTTCGCGGAGACTGCAAAAGGGGTCGAAATCGCTTGCGGGCGAGCGGGCGCATCGCGCAGCATCATGGCGGACCTGCTGATCGGCGCCGATGGCTTGCGCTCGACGATCCGCTCAAGGCTCGGCATTGGGGCCGCAGACCAGCCAGTCTGGTCCGGCCGAACCGCGTGGCGCGCCCTGCTGCCCGCCAATCAGGCGCCCAAAGGCGCCCTGAAGCTCGAAACATGCCTCTGGCTGGGGCCAAAGTCGCACCTGGTCCATTATCCCCTGCGAGGCGGGGCGCTCATCAACATCGTCGCCATCACCGAAGACGATTGGCGAGGCGATGAGGCCGCAGATCTCTGGGCCATCAGCGGCAGCCCCGGCGATGTCGCGCCTCGTTTCTCGCGCTGGCACCGGGACGCGCGCCTGCTGGTCGGGGCGGCCAAGGAATGGAAGCGCTGGCCCCTCTTCGACCGCGAGCCCGCGGCGCGCTGGACCCTTGAGCGGGTGGCCCTGCTCGGCGACGCCGCCCATCCCATGCTGCCCTTTTTCGCGCAGGGCGCAGCGCAAGCCATTGAAGATGCAGGGGCGCTGGGGCGGGCCTTCCAGCGGACCCATGAGATCAGGGCGGCGCTGGCCGATTATGAAGGCGCCCGCAGGCGACGCGCGGCGGATGTCGTCATCGCATCGCGCAGGCAGGGCGCGATCTACCACATGAGCGGCCCCATGGCCTTCGCCCGCGACCTGACCATGCGCAGCCTTGGGCCGCATTTGATGATGTCGCGGCTCGACTGGCTTTATGATCATCGGGGGCGGAGCTAGCCGGCGCTGTCGCTTTTGGTGCGGACGGCGGGGGTCGAACCCGCACGGGAATCCCGAGAGATTTTAAGTCTCTTGCGTCTACCAGTTTCGCCACGTCCGCAATCGGCGGAAAACCGCCGAACGGACTGTTTGTGCCCCAGCGAGGCCTTGCGCGCAACTGAAACCGGGCGATGGCGGCGCCGCAGCGGGCCATCGCCCCCAACTTCAGGCCTGTTCGGCGTCTTCCTTGGCGGTCGCAGCCTTGTGGCGGCGGGCGCTGGCGACAAGGCCGCCCTTGCGGCCCGCATCCATGGCGAGCTGATTGTCGGCTGAAAACGACCGCTTCGCTTTCGGCACATTCGCCCCGCCCTTGCGGCCGGCGGTCGCCGCAAGATCCGGGTCGCGCGCGAAGCTGCGAGAATCACGCGGCACCGACTTGCCGCCCAGACGCGCGATCTCCCGGCGCCGTTCAGCCGACATGGAAGCAAAGCCGCGATTAGATATTGCCATGAAGTCAACTCCCGTAAAAAGAACGCTACGGCATAACGTAACGTAAACAGCAACGATCACATTTTCAGCGCGAGATGCTTTACGCATCGGCAGCACTTCTATCGCTGACCGTTACGTTTAGGTGTAGCATCAAAAATATACAACCGCTAGTAGCGTCATTCAGGAATTTCGACTGTGTGGCGCCCGTGCTTGCGGGAAGGGGCTTCAACCCCTTAGGCTCGGCCAAAAGGAAGCGCGCGACACGGGGACCGGCCGCATGAACGCAAACGATCTGACGGGAAAGACCTGCCTCATCACGGGCGCGGGAACGGGCCTGGCGCGGGCTATGGCTTTGGGCCTCGCGGAGGCCGGCGCATCGGTGCTGGCCGCCGACATAGACGCGGCGGGACTGGCGCAGACCGAATCTCTGGCGAAGGGCTTGGCGGGGCGCGTGATCGCCCACCAAGTCGACGTGCGCGATCAGGCCCAATGCGAAGCCGCCGTCGCAAAGGCCATCGCCGCCTTCGGCCACCTCGACATGCTCGTGAACTGCGCGGGCCTGGGGCCGGTCTATATGAAACGCAACTTCATCGAAGAGCCCCTGCGCTTCTGGGACGCGGACCCCGAACGCTGGTGGAACATGATCGCGGTCAATCTGCGCGGCCCCTTCCTGCTGGCGCGGGCGGCGGCGCCACATATGATCGCGCGCAAATGGGGCCGCATCGTCAACATCACCACCAGTTTCTCGACGATGATCCGGGGCGGCAACATGCCCTATGGCCAGACGAAATCAGGCCTCGAGGCTGGCTCGGCGAGTTGGGCGGATGACCTTGCGGGGACGGGCGTGACAGTGAACGTGCTGATCCCCGGCGGGGCCGCCGACACCGGCATGATACCGGTGGAATCCATGCCGGACCGCTCGAAGCTCGTGTCGCCGCAGGCCATGGCGGCGCCGATCCGATATCTCGCAAGCGAGCAATCGAATGGAGTGACCGGCAAACGCTTCGTCGCCCAGTTATTCGATCCACAGAGCCCGCTCGCCGAGCCCGGCTGCGCCCCGGTGGCCTGGCCCGGCCTTGCGGCAGGCGCCTCACGCGGACTTGGCGAGGGGACGCGCTGACCTTCAACCCGAGGGGACCGGCGCCTTCAGCGGCGGCGCCGCCTCGCCTGAAAACTGCGAATGACGGTGAGGGTCAATCCTTGCCGTTGATCGGCTTGGCGTAGGACAGTTCGAGGTCCCAGGGGAAATAAATCCAGGTGTCCTGCGACACTTCGGTCACGAAAGTATCCACCAGGGGGCGCCCCAGCGGCTTGGCGTAGACCGTCGCCACATGGGCCTTGGGCAGCATCTCCCGGACCACCTTCATCGTGGCGCCGGTGTCGACGAGATCGTCGATCACGAGGACTCCAGCGCCGTCATCGGTCAGCATTTCCGGGGCGATGCCCTTGAGAATGCTCAGGGAGCCCTGACGGCCGCCGCTGTAGCTGGCGATCGAGACCGTTTCGATGACGCGGACGCCAAGCTCGCGCGCGACGATGGCCGCTGGCACCAGGCCGCCGCGCGTGATCGAGACGATGGCGCGAAACACGCCCTGACCTGACAGGCGCCATGCCAGCGCCCGCGAATCGCGATGAAACTGATCCCAGGAAACGGGAAACGCCTTGGCTGCCTGTTCGCTCATGATGCCCTCCAGATCAGGCCTCATAGCAAGCGGCGAGCGCAGGGGAAAGCGCGCGGCGCCGGTCATCCCCATGAGCCATGCGCAAACCCCGCCCATTCGCCGCGTTGTGGAAGCCCGGCTTTCGTGCGAACGTGCCGCAAATCTGTCATGAGAAGGGCCACACCCTGTTTTCGCAGCACAAACGCGCTCGTCTTCGCTTCTGGCCGCAGATCGCGGGGACGGTCGCCGCCCTGTGCTGGCTGGCGTTTCTGTGGCATGGCGAGCCCGAGCCCGCGCTGCTTTTCAGCGTCGTCGCCATAAATCTGGGCTTGATCGCCCTGCTTGCGGGCCTGCTGGGCCGCCCGAAGACCGGACTGGCGCTCGCCACCCTTTTCTTCGTCTTCGCCTTCGGCGCCGCGCGGTCGAAATATGCGCTCGTGGCGATGAATCTGCATGTCTATGACGTGCCTTTCTATCTCTTCACGGGCGCTTCGGTGGAGTTCTTCTTCTCCGCCTATCCCAGGCAGGGGATGATGGTCGCGGCGGCGCTCGCGGCCAGCGCCGCTGTCATCGTCCTGAGTTGGCGCGCTGACGCGAGCCTGCGCCTGCCCCCGCGCCGCCGCGTCGGGCTCATGGCCTGTGCGGTCGGGCTTCTGGCGCTCGGCTCATGGCCCCTGAGCGGGCGCAACGCCGATTTCTTCAACGAGCGCAATTTCGCGCTCTCCTCCTTCCTGACCTCTTTCGCTGACCTGCCCCAGCTCTTTTCCCATCACGGGCTGATCGAGGTAGCGCCGAGGGCGACGATCGCGCCAATTCCCGCTGACGCCATCGCCTGCAAACCACAGGGCGAGCCGCCGGACATCGTGATGACGCTGAACGAGTCCTCCATGCCGCCCGGCGTTTATCCCGGCCTGACCTATCCGGAGGAGTTGACGCCCTTCTTCACCTCGGCAGACGGACGCATCCATCCGCTGCGCGTCGAGACCTTCGGGGGCGGCACATGGCTGTCGGATTTCACGGCGCTGACGGGCCTGTCGACGAACGCCTTCGGCAACCTGCGAAATTTCGTCGCCAATTTCATGACCGGACGACTGCGCCATTCGCTGCCCCAGTATCTCAAGGCCTGCGGCTATGAGACCGCCATCATCTATCCGGCGTCTGCGGGCTTTGCGGGTGTCGGCCGTTTCTATGAGGCCATCGGTTTCGACCGGGTGATCGACACCAGCGTGCACAAAGCGGCCGACCAGCGCCAGCGCGACGCCTTCTATATGGGCGAGGCCGCGAAATTCCTTGAGGCGCCAGCGCCGGGCGAGCGCAAGCCCCGCTTCGTCGTGGTGTCCAGCATGTCCACCCATTCGCCCTGGGATTTTCGCTTCTCGCCAGACGCGATCCGCGAGACGGATTCGCTGCGCTGGAACGCCGACCCCGAGTTTGACGAATATCTCTGGCGCCTGCTGCTCGCCAAACGCGACCGCGACGACTTTCGGGAGCGCCTGAGCACGAGCCTGCCGGGCCGGCGGATTCTGCATGTGGGCTACGGCGACCATCAACCGGCGCTCGCCAAGGTGCCGCTGGAGAACAACCGCGCCATCGCCGATGAGGGCCGCTCATGGCTGCTTGACCGCGACTCCAAGGCCTTCGAGACCTATTTCACCGTGGAGGCGCAGGGCTTCACGCCAAAGCTGGCGGGCGCCGCCCACCCGATCGTGGAGATCGCCAATCTGCCGGTCATCACGGTGATTGCGGCTGGCCTGCCGCTAGACCCGGTCTTCGCCCGCCGTGAAAAACTGATGGCTCAATGCGACGGGCTCTACGCCACCTGCAAGGATCGCGCGGCGATTCTGGCGTTCCAGCGCTGGCTCGTGGACAGCCGCTGGATCGCGCAGAACTGAGCCGTCTCAGCGCGGCGAGGCCGGCATTGTCTTGAGCATGGCGCCCACGGCCTCGACCGCCGCCTGCAGCTTCGCGCCATCCTTGGACCGCACAACGATCTGGTTGCGGAAGCGCCCCTCATGGAACTGGGGATAGGAGCCGATGATCGTATCGGGGTGGGCCTTAGCGATGTCCGAGAGAGCGGCGGCATAGGTCCCTTCGGGAACGCCAGTCGCCTCCACAGTCTCCATCATCATGCGCGCGCCCGTCTGCAGGCGCGGGGCCACATCGTCCATCATGGCCTGCATGATCGAGGGCACGCCCGCCATCACGATGACATTCTCGATCTTGAAGCCGGGCACCTTGGAGATGGGATTGACCACATGTTCGGCGCCCACGGGAATGCGCGCCATGCGTCGCCGGGCCTCGTTCAAATCCTCGGGCTTGAGGCGCTCCAGCATGGCCGCGATGATGCGCGGATCCTCATAAAGCTCGACCCCAAGCGCCGTCGACACGGCGTCGGCGGTGATGTCGTCATGGGTCGGCCCGATGCCGCCGGTGGTGAAGAGATAGGTATAGCGCGCGCGCAGCCGGTTCACCGCCTCGACGATCTCATCCATCTCATCAGGCACGACGCGGACTTCCCTGAGGTCGATGCCGATGTTGGTGAGATATTCGGCGATATAGCCGATGTTCTTGTCCTTGGTGCGGCCTGACAGAATCTCGTCACCGATGACGAGAAGGGCGGCGGTGATCGTATCCTGGCTCATGTGGTCTTCCTCCGCCCCAAGGTTTAGGGAGACCGAGGCAGCCTCGCAAGGGAAAAGCCGCGCCAGCCTGTTGACCGGCGCAGGCGCAACCGGGCAGGCTGGGCCATGTTCTTTCCCAAGCCTCTCATTCAGGGCCGCCTGATCCAGCGCTACAAACGGTTTCTGGCCGATGTCGAACTCGACAGCGGCGAGATCGTCACCGCGCACTGCGCCAATCCCGGCGCCATGCTCGGGCTGAAAGCGCCGGGCTCTCGGGTCTGGCTGTCGATTTCGGACAACCCGACCCGCAAGCTCAGGCATTCCTGGGAGGTTGTGGAGGCGGATTTCGGACGCGGGCCGGAATATGTCGGGATCAACACCGCCCATCCCAACGCCATCGTGGCGGAGGCCATCGCGACTGGCTTCTTCCCGGAATTCGCGCCCTGGCCGAGGCTTCGCCGCGAGGTGAAATATGGGGCGGCGAGCCGCGTCGACATTCTGCTGGAGCGCGACGACGGGCCGCCCTGCTATGTCGAGGTCAAGAATGTCCACATGATGCGCAAGCCCGGCCTCGCCGAATTTCCCGACAGCGTGACCGCGCGCGGCGCCAAGCACCTTGGCGAGCTCGCCGCCATGGTGGCGGGCGGGGCGCGGGCGGTGATGGTCTATCTGATCCAGATGGAGGCGGAGGCCTTCACGCTCGCAGTCGACATAGACCCCGCCTATGCGGCGGCCTTCGCCAGAGCCCATGCGGCAGGGGTTGAGGCGATAGCCGTCACCTGCAAGGTCTCGCCCGAGGGGATCAGCGCCAGCGGGCGCGCGCCTCTGGTTCAGTTGAGCTCATAAGCCACATTCGTGCGGGTGCGCATGACCTCGCGATAGCCGCATTCCGCAAGAATATGGCCGAGATCAGCGGCCCAGCGGTCATGGGAAAACTCCATCAGAACCAGCTTGGGCCGCAAATGCGCGGGAGCCTCGCGGAAGAAAGGTTCGAGGATGAGATCCTCAGCGCCCTCCACATCCAGCTTGACCGCGTCGATGCGCTCGAACTGCTCTTCGTTGACGATGCTCAGCAGGGTCTTGGACGGAACGCTGATCTGCTCACCCGCAGAATCCGCGTTGACGATGCGCATGGAGGTCTCGCCCTTGTTGCCGGCCGCAACGAATAGCGTGATCTCGCCATTGAGATCGGCCACCGCGCAGTTCAGCGCCTTCACGGCGCAGAAATCGTTCAATCCGATGTTGTAGACAAGCCGCTCGAAAATCTCTGGCTGCGGCTCGATGGAGACGATGCGGGCGCCCGGCCCGGCATGGGCGGCGACGAAAAGCGAATAACCCCCGATGTTCGCGCCGATGTCCAGAAACACGAAGTCCGGCGTGATGCGGGACTGCAGCAGCGCGCGCTCGATCGGGTCGAAATACTGGGGGGTGAAGAGAATGCGTTTCTCGCAGACATTGTTATAGGGCGACAGACGCATTCTGGCGCCGATGGACTCGATGTCCACGGGCTTGCCGGCCAGCAAGCGCACCGCGAGGCCCCGCAGCAGGAAGGCCATCCGCTTGCCGGCCCAACTCGCGTCGCAGCCCCGGGTGCAGGCGATCAGGCCCCGCATGAGCCCGGTTGGCGCGAACTGACCATAGCCCGCGGGCTCGGCTGTCTTCTGGATCTGCATTCTGGGCTCCGACCGGGGGCGGTGGGCCAGCCCCGCACGACAGGCTGGCGACTGAAGGCGGCTTTTAGCATGGGTGACGGGCGGAGGGCCACAACCTCATGTCAAAGGCCTGCTTGCGCCCCGCCTGCACCTGCAGCGCCCGCGCAGGGCGCCCCAGCCTGCTCCAGAAGGCGCCCAGGAGGCGCGGCCCAGTCATGCCCTATGACGCTTTCGGGGGCGCCGGCGCGCTAAAACCCCAGAAAAATCACCAGACGCATGAAGCGCATGAAAGCGAGCACAATCGAAAGCGCGAAGCCATAGACGCCTCCGAAACAATGACGAGCAAGAATATAATATCGGAAGAACTGCCAGGGGAACTCGATCATCAATCGAAATAGAAGCCCCAATCGGCTCTTCTGCTTCTCTGTCGCCTGGAGCTCGAAATATGTCAGCTCCTTGCGCACGACATCCGCGAGCCGACGAAAGCTCTTGTGGAGCATGCGGCCGCGCAACATCAGGCAATCCGCCGTTTCCGGGACATTGTCGTGAACAAGACTGTTGGCGAAGCGGGCCTGACGCTTGTCATACAGGCGAAGGCAGATGGTGGAGTCGGCGAAAGGCGCGGGCTCCTCGCGATGCGGATAGACGATGGTCACGCGCATCTTGTAAGTCGCCGCGGGAAGCGAGGGTTGCGAGAACAACGACCGCAACTCGTCGCGCAAATCGTCGGACAGCCACTCGTCCGCGTCGATGTTCAGAATGATGTCGTTGCGGGCGCAGTCTTCAGCGAAGCGCTTTTGCGGCCCATACCCGACCCAATCGTTATGGATGACCCGCGCGCCCAGAGATTCGCACAGGGCCTGCGTTCCATCCGTTGAGCCGGAGTCGATGACGATGACTTCATCGACGAGGCCGCGAACCGAGTTGATGGCGCGAGCGATCCTGTCCGCTTCATTCCTGGCGATGATGGTGCAAGAGACGGGGATCATAGCCTATGCTTTCTTGGCTGGGCGATTTCGCCAGAGCTTTCCTGGGTCCCTCGCCGACCCGAGGCCTCCAGATTTCTGGCGCGACGCCCCCCAACCGACCGGGCGCAGACTCTTCGTCACGCGGATGCGGGTCGCGAAGACCATAAGCACGAGGCTTTTGCTGCACAATACGGCCCAAACCATGAAAAGTGAACTCCATGACCGAGGGTGTGGCGATGTGCGGGCAGGCGTGGATTTGAAGAGAACTGTTTGGATGAAGGTGAGCCTCAGCCTGTTTCGACCGGCTGCTTCGAAGAACGGTCGACCTCACCTCAAAATGCGCGGCCAGGAATGGCTGGCGCAAGCTCTGGCCTTCGATGACGGTTGTTTCGGATCGAGAAGAGGCGTCTGGCGCCGCCTGAAGCAAATGGTCTGGCGATCTGACGACCGCGCCATTTTCGACGCCCCATGTTCGACGCGCCCCGCCCCTGAGCCTGCGAACATCTTGCGCATCCCGCTCCGCCAAGGTTAAACAAGCATCATGCGCAAGGGGCTTTCGAAGGGATCGTGGCTTCGACAGGGCGGGATGGCTCTCGTCATGTTCGCGCTCGCCTATGCGCTGCTTTTGCGTGGGCTGGCGACGCCCCTGCCGAGCCTGCCGGGCTCCCTCACCCACGCCCTCGCCGATCCCCATTACCTCTGCCTGAACGAGGGTGGCGACGAGGGGCTTCCATCTCCGCTCTCGACCCCTTGCGGCGAGTGCTGCCTTGGTCTGACGCGGCTCGACGCTCCGCCACCTGCTGCGGCGCCGGCGCTCAACCCCTGGCCGCGCCTCGTCTGGCGCCCCGCCGCGCCTGCACCCGCCACGCGCCTCAATGGACCTCCTGAGGAGGCCTGGACCCTCGCCCATAGCCAGCGTGGGCCGCCTGAAAGCCGCACTCCGACGTCTTTCACCTGATCGACGGGCAAGCCCGTCAGCCTCATCGCGCGCCTGCGGGCGTCATCGGAGATGAATCATGACCAATTTCACGAAAAGCGGCCTTGCGGCCGCCTGGATGGCGCTCGCCGCCAGTCCGGTCCTCGCCCATGTCACGCTGGAGACCCCTCAGGCGCCCGTCGGCGCAAATTACAAGGCGGTGCTGCGCGTGCCCCATGGCTGCGGCGCCTTGCCCACCCTTCGGGTCAGAGTGCGCATTCCCGATGGGTTCATCGGGGTGAAGCCCATGCCCAAGCCGGGCTGGACCCTTGAAACCAGCCGCGCGCCCTACGCCAAGGCCTATGAGGCCCCGCATGTGCGGCTCACGGAGGGGGTGCGGGAAATCGCCTGGAGCGGGGGCGGGCTGCCCAGCGACTGGTATGACGAATTCGTCTTCATCGGGACCATAGCCGCAGATCTCCAGCCGGGAACCACCCTCTACTTCCCGACGGTGCAGGATTGCGAGAGCGGCGCCGCCGAACGCTGGATCGAGATTCCAGCCGAAGGCGCGAGCGCGCACGGCCTCAAGGCCCCGGCGCCCGGCCTCAAGCTCCTGCCGGGCAAGTGACGCAAGTGCGGCTTCTGCGGCTGCTGCAGCTTCTGGCCCTTTTGGCGGGACTGGTTCTGGCCAGCCCCGCCTTCGCCCATGCGGTTCTGGTCTCCGCCAGCCCGGGCGAGGGCGCGACGCTGACGAAAGCGCCGCCCATGGTTCAACTGCGCTTCAACGAACCAGTCGAAGCCCTCGCTTTGCGCCTCATCGACGCGCGGGGCGCGGCCCACGACCTCATCCCGACTTCGCAAGGCGAACTGGTGCAGGCGGACCTGCCGCCGGGCCTGCCAGAGGGAACGCAGGTGCTGAGCTACCGCGTGGTCTCGCTGGACGGACATCCGGTCGGCGCCGCCCTGTCTTTCTCCATAGGGAAGCCCGGGCGCGCATCGGCGGCGGCGGCGCAGGGCGTCTCTGCGGCTATGACCCTCTGGGTGGTCAGGGCCATCGACCTGACTCTGCTGCTCGGCGGGGCGGGCATGGCCTTTTTCTTCGGCTGGCTCAGCCCGGCGCGCCCCTCGCCCCGCTTTCGCAGGGCCAGCATGGGCGCCTTGGTCCTGGGGATGGGGCTGGTCATTTTGTCGGTCGGGCTGCAGGGACTTGATTTGCTGGGACTGCCCCTGACGGGGCTTGCGGATCTCGCGCCCTGGCGCGCGGCCTCGCGCACCTCCTTTGCAGTCGCCGCGCTGCTTGAATTCGCAGCCTTCGCGCTCTCCTGCCTCGCCCTGCGCGGTCAGGCGGACAGCAAGATGCTGGGCCTCGCCATCCTTTTCTGCATCGGCGGCGCGCGGGCGGCCAGCGGCCATGCCGCGCTCGCTGATCCCGTCTGGCTCATGCGTCCCGCGGTTTTCCTTCACGCCCTGACGGCGGCCATCTGGGCGGGCGCTCTGCCGCCGCTTCTCTGGCTCGCCGCCACCGATGCCGAGGCCTTCAAAAGCGCGCTGCGACGGTTTTCGGCGATTGCGCTGGGGACGGTTTCAATCTTGCTGATCCTCGGCTGCGTGATCGCAGGCGTGCAGGTCAGCGACCCCACCGCCTTGCTGGCGACTGATTACGGCCGCCTCCTCTTGCTGAAGCTTGGCCTCATCGGCGTTCTTCTGCTGCTCGCCCTTTGGAACCGGCGCGTGGGGACGCCCCTGGCGCTCAGCGAGGCGAACGGCGCCATCCGGGGCATCAGACATTCGATCGCCGGGGAAATCGCCCTGTTGATCTGCATCTTCGCCGTGGTCGCAGGATGGCGCTTCACACCGCCCCCGCGCGCCCTTCTGGAGGCGCGAGGCATGGATCAGATGGAGATCTGGAGCGGCCATATCCGAACGGTGACGCGCATCGAGCCCGGTCGGATGGGTGAAAACCGACTGAGCGTCGAACTGCTCGACCACAGCGCCCGGCAGGTTGCGGCGATCGAACTGGCCGTCATCTTGTCTGCCCCCTGGCTTGGCGTTGAGCCGCTGACGCTGACCGCCCGGCGCTCGGAGGATGGGGTCTGGCGAGTCCCGGCCCTCTATCTGCCCGCAGCGGGCGACTGGACCCTCGCCATTGAGGCCATGGTCAGCGATTTCGACAAGGCGACCGCCGCCGGAACCTACAGAATCGCACCCTGAGCCCCTCGAAACCGGGCATCACAAGGACCACATCTTTCCATGACCGCAGCTTTGTCCTAGGACTAGGGCGACCGTTTGAATGATCCATTCTGGAGACGAGATGAGCTTCATCGACGCCGCTCTGGCGCCCGCCCGCAAGACAGGCCAGATCAAACTGCACGGCCCCGCCGATTTCGAGGGCATGCGCAGGGCTGGCCGACTTGCGGCCGAAGCGCTGGACATGCTGACGCCGCTGGTGGAGCCCGGCGTGACCACGCAGGCGCTGGACAAGATCGCCTTTGAATTCGCCATGGATCACAAGGCCTATCCGGCGCCGCTGAGCTACCGGGGCTATCCCAAGTCGATCTGCACGTCGATCAATCATGTGGTCTGCCATGGCATCCCCGACGACAAGCCCATGCGGAGCGGCGACATCGTCAATATCGACGTGACCCTGATCGTCGATGGCTGGCATGGCGATTCCAGCCGCATGTATCTCGTCGGCGAGGTTCCCCGCCGGGCGGAACGGCTCGTGCAGGTGACCTATGAGTCGCTGATGCGCGGCATCGCCGTCGTGAAGCCGGGGGCCACGACAGGCGACATCGGCGCGGCCATCCAGGCCTATGCGGAAGGCGAGCGCTGCTCGGTGGTGCGCGATTTCTGCGGCCATGGCCTCGGGCGGCTCTTCCACGACGAGCCGAACATTCTGCACTATGGGCGGCCCGGCGAGGGCCCGGTGCTCAAGCCCGGCATGTTCTTCACCATCGAGCCCATGATCAACCTTGGCCGCCCCCAGGTGAAGATCCTGTCCGACGGCTGGACCGCGGTGACGCGCGACCGCTCTCTTTCAGCCCAGTTTGAACACACGATCGGCGTGACGGAGACCGGCTTCGAGATCTTCACCCTCTCCCCCGGCGGTCTGCACCATCCGCCCTTCGGCGCCTCTGCGTGACAAGGGGGGACGCCCCCTCCGGCCCGCCGGGCCCTGCCGAGGCGCCCCATTACAAGGGCCACCGCGAGCGCCTTCGCAGCCGCTTTCTGGAGACGGGCGGTCAGGGCATCCCCGACTATGAAATTCTCGAACTGCTGCTCTTCCGCTCCATTCCCCAAAAGGACGTGAAGCCGCTCGCCAAGGAATTGATCGCCCGCTTCGGCTCCCTTGCGGGCGTGCTGGGCGCGCGGCGCGAGCGGCTCATGGAGGTGAAGGGCGTTGGCGAATCGGCTGCGGCCGATCTCAAGCTGATCGAGGCCGCAGGGCGACGCCTTGCAAGACAGGCCATTCAGGACCGGCCGGTTCTGGGCTCGTGGAAGGATGTGATCGACTATTGCCACGCCGCCATGGCCAACGCCGATCGCGAGACCTTCCGCATCCTCTTTCTCGACAAGCGCAACCATCTCATCACCGACGAGGTGCAGGGCGTGGGAACCGTGGACCATACGCCCGTCTATCCGCGCGAAGTCATCCGCAGGGCGCTGGAGGTCGGGGCGACGGCGATCATTCTGGTCCACAACCACCCCTCGGGCGATCCCACCCCCTCAAGCGCCGACATCCGCATGACCCAGGACATCATCGCCATCGCCGGGCCCATGGGCATTGCGGTTCACGACCACATCATCATCGGCCGCAACGGCCACGCGAGCCTGCGCGGGTTGAAGCTCATCTGAGGCGCGGCTTGCGCCAGATGCGCGCCCGGCCCATATCGAAGCCATCGACTGATTCTTCCTTGCGACAGGTCTGCCTTGCGTTCTTCCGACTTTGACATCCTCATCATTCCCGGCCTTGGCGGTTCGGGGCCGGACCACTGGCAGAGCCGATGGGAGGCAAAGCTCTCGACAGCCCGGCGCGTGGAGCAGGACGACTGGCGCAATCCGCGTCTTGAAAACTGGACCGCCCGGATCCTCGCCGCGACCGTATCAGCGAGCCGTCCGGTCCTGCTCATCGCCCATTCGCTTGGCGTGACCGCCGTGGCCCATGCGGCCCCTCATCTGCCTGAAGGCGTCGTGCGCGGCGCTTTTCTGGTGGCGCCACCGGCTGATTCGGTGCTGATCGAGGCGGCGGGTCCAGGCTTCCGCCCCCTGCCACGCGGGCCCCTGCCCTTTCCCTCGGTTCTGGTGGCGAGCCGCAACGACCCCTACGCCTCCTATGACGAGAGCGAGGAGATCAGCTACGCCTGGGGTAGCCGCCTGCTCGATGCAGGCGAGGCGGGTCATATCAACCTCGACTCCGGCCACGGGCCATGGCCAGAGGGGCTGATGAGTCTGGCGGGCTTCATCAAGCAGCTCTGAGCCGTTTGCCTCGTGCGGGCGCCCTGCTAAGCTTGGTGAAAATCTTGCGGAGGCGCCCATGACCCGTTTCAAACTGCTCACCTATCGCGACGCATCAGGACAGGCGCGCGCTGGCGTCGAGATCGGCGGCATGGTCCATGACGCCGCGCGGCTAACAGGCCATGCAGCGGACTTGAGCGTGCTCGCCATGGTCGAGGATTGGGCCGCCGCCGAACCCCGCCTCGCCGCCAGCGCCCAGAAGGCGGATGGGGCGACGCAGGTCGGCGCCATGGACGGACTGACCCTGCTCGCGCCGCTTCTCTATCCCGGCTCGATCTTTTGCGCCGCCGCCAATTACGCCGACCATGCCGACGCCATGGCCCGCAAGATGGGCCGCCCCGGCGAGCCCGACCCGAAATCGCTCGGCCTCAAGCCCTTCCATTTCCTCAAGCCCGTTCGGCAAAGCGTCGTGGGCACGGGGGTGGACATCGAGCTTCCCGACTTCGCGCAGAAGATCGACTGGGAGATCGAGCTTGCGGCGGTGATCGGCCGCCCGGCGCGGCATGTGAGCGTGCAGCAGGCGCTCGATCACGTGGCGGGCTACACCATCGCCAATGACGTATCGGTGCGCGACGCGCAGTTCATGCGCCGTCCCAATGTGCCGGACGGTTCGCTCTTCAAGACCGATTTCATCGGCATGAAGGGCTTCGACAAGAGCTGCGTCCTTGGCCCCTGCATCACCCCTGCAAGCCAGATCGGCGACCCCGACAATCTCGCCATGAAGCTCTGGCTGGATGACGAGTTGATGCAGAACTCGAACACGGGCAAGATGATCTTCTCCACAGCCGAACAGATCGCCTATCTCTCCGAGCGCGTGACGCTGCTGCCAGGCGACATCGTGCTCACGGGCACGCCGGCGGGCACGGGCGCCGAGCAGGATCGGTTCCTGCGCCCCGGCCAGACCATCCGCATGTGGATCGAGAACATCGGCGAGACCTTGAACCGCACGGCCTGAGCATTAAGCTCTTGTTATCCAACCTCCCGAGAATACGGGTGGGCCGGCGTCGGATCGGTTAATCTGTCGGGGCTGTTCTCTCCCCGGTTCGCCTCATGACCAGATCCCCCCTGCTCTGCGCCGCCGTCATCGCCCTTTTGTGCAGTCCGGGCGCGCGCGCCGCTGATTTCGACCTCCAGACCACCCCCTCGCGCGCCTCGGCGGATTTCAGCGGCGTCGGCCTTGGCGTGGACCTTGGCGCCGGGCTCGGCTCTGGCAATGGCGTCAATGCGTCAGGCCGGGTCGGGGGCGCGCATATCGGCTATAATTTTCAGGCCTCGCGGCTCGTTGGCGGAGTGGAGACGGATTTCACCGCCTCGGGGATCAAGTCGGGAAGCCTGAACACGACCTCTTTCAAGCAGAATTTCCTGACCTCGGCGCGGGTGAAGGCTGGCTGGGCTTTTGCCGACCTGCTGGCCTATGGCACGCTGGGCTGGGGATATTCCACGTCGAAACTGACCGACGCCAGCGGCGGCTCCAGCAAGACGATCAAGGGCGCGGCCTATGGCGCGGGGGCGGAATTCGCGGTCACGCGCAACCTGTTCCTGCGGGCGGAATATCTGCGCTTCGACTTCGGCCAGCAAAGCTATGCGACGCAGTTGACGAAAAACGCCATCACCACCAGCACCAACCTGCTGCGCGCGGGCGCCAGCTTGCATTTCTGACAGGCCAGAGACCCGGCCAGCGGTTGCCAAACGCGCGTTTGATCTTATGCTGCTCCGGAAACAGGCGGCGATCCGAGCCGCCCTCAGGGGAGGCGGGAAGATATGGCAGGGACGGCGTCAGTCCAGTCGAACAGATCCTCAACCGAGGTTGACATCGCCACCACCATGAAGGGCACGCCCGGCGGGATCTTCATGCGCCAGTTCTGGACGGCTGTCGGCGTCTCCACTGACGTTGAAAAAGGCCGGGCCAAGCCCATCCGCATCATGGGCGAGGACTACACGCTTTACCGCGGCCATTCGGGCCGCGCGCAGGTTATGGCTTCGCGCTGCCCCCATCGCGGCGCGCCCATGCATCTGGGCTGGGTGGAGGAGGACGCGCTGCGCTGCGTCTACCACGGGTGGAAATTCGGTTGCGACGGCGCCTGCGTCGATCAACCCGCCGAGGAGGCCGGGTACAAGGAAAAGGTGGGGATCGAGGTCTATCCGACGCGCGAGCACCTGGGGGTCATCTTCTGCTTCTTTGGCACGGGCGCCGAGCCGGCCTTCCCGCCCTTTCCCGAGCCTGCCGGGGAGGGCCTGATTGACGTCTGGCCGGTTTACAAAGTGCCCTGCAACTATCTGCAGTGCTTTGAAAACACTATGGACGAGGTGCATGTCGCCTTCACCCACGCCCCCGGCGGCTCCCACGCCAAACTCTCGGCCGACCTGCCGATCATCACCGCCGAGGAGACCGACTGGGGGCTCATGCGCTATGGCCGCCGCAAGACAGGCAATGTGCGCCACACCCTCCATTACGCGCCGAACATCGTGCGCGTGATCGTGCCGCCGCTGGCGGGCATGAATGGCGTTGGCGGATGGCCGGAGATCATCTTCAGCTTCACGCCCGTGGATGACGAGAACTGCCTCTGGATCATCACGAGCAAGGTGCGGGTTTCAGGGGATGAAGCAGCGAAATTCCTCGCCCAGCGCGCCGCGCTTGATGAACTGCGCGATCAGTCGCCTGATGTGATGGACCTCGTGCGCGACATCTGGAGCGGCAAGATCGCTTATGCCGACGCCACCCACCCCGATCTTGCGGTGGTTCAGGACATCGCCGTGCAGGCGGGGCAAGGCGCCATCGAGGACCGGTCCAACGAGTTCCTTGGCCGCTCGGACGCGGCGATTGTGGCTTGGCGGCGCATCCTGAGGCGCGAACTCAAACTCATCGCCGAGGGCCAACCGCACAAGATCTGGGCGACGCCTCCCGACAATGTGGCGCCTGCGCTCGGCGTCTGAGCGGCGGCCATGCCGCCAGCCACGGCGCAAGCGCCTGATCTGAAGGGAGCAAGAGATGCGTGTCGGTCTTGTGGGTTTGGGGCGCATGGGCGGCGCGATGGGCCAACGCCTCGCCACCTTCGGCGTCCAGCCGCTCTGCTGGGATCAATCTGAGCAGGCCTCAACCCAGGCCGCTGCCCGCGGCCTCAGCCTGGCGTCCTGCCCCCGCGCGGTCGCCGAGGGAAGCGACCTCATCATCACCACCATCACCGAAGATGAGGGGGTGCGCGGCCTCTTCACCCAGTCCGGCGGCTTCGCAGAGGCGGACCTGGGGGGCAAGCTCTTCATCGAGATGAGCACCCTGCGCCCGCAAACCGTGCGCGATCTCCTGGGGATGCTGGAGGCCCGCGGCGCCTCGATCATGGATTGCCCTGTGCTGGGGACCGTGCAGGCCGCGCAGGCGGGCCAACTGGTCGGGCTCGTCGGCGCCAGCGAGGCGGACCTCGCCCGCGCCCGCCCTTTGCTTGAAAAGCTCACCCGCGCCTGCGCGCCCATGGGTCCGGTGGGGGCGGGCCATGCGATGAAGCTGGCCTTCAACCTCGCCATGGCCTCGTTCATCAACGGCGTGGCGGAAGGGCTCGCCATGGGAGCAGCCCAGGGACTTGATCTCAACAAGATGATGGGCGTCTTCCTGAACTCGCCGCTGACCAATGTGGTGCTGCAGAACAAGGCCGAGAATTTTCTGGGCAATGCCGCTCCCCTGACCCTCGACATCCGCACCCTGCGCAAGGACATGCAATCGGCGCTGACGGCAGGCGCCAGCGTCGGCGCGCCCATGGGCTCGACCGCCGCCGCGCTCGCCGTGCTTTCGAGCGCGGTGGCGGCGGGCTGGGGCGACCGCGACATAGGCGACCTCGCGCCCTTCGTTCGGGAATTTTTGATGCAAAAATTTTGACTAATTTAACTTAAAAAGTTACTTAAACAATAAAATATAAAATGTATTTGGACATTGAAGAGCACGAACAGTGCTTGCCGATTTGGCGGTTTTATTGTTAGACATAAGCATCTTCATTTTGCATAGGCGATGGATCGCGTGTCAGCAAACACACAGCTCGACCACCACGAAGACGCCGGGCATCCGGCGCACAAAAGAGACATTGGCGCCATCATCTTCGTAGCGACCGTGATCTTCTCGCTAGTGGGGATCGCCAGTCTGGCCCGCAACATCTTCGCGGCCGCCCAGCATCTGGAATCCGCGAAACGCAACGCGGAACTCGTGGCGCGCACGCTCACCGAGGTCGGCGCGAAACGTAAGGCGGGTCAATCCGGCCTTCCCAGCTGCCAAGTGAGCGAAGAAAACGGCGGCAAGCTGACCTGGGGCCCATGCTGGGACGAAATCGCCAAAATGCCCGAGATCGCCGGCCTGAAGAACGCCATGGAGGCAGGAAACGAGGTTTTCGGGCCGCCATGCGACGGCAGCGAGGAAGCCATCGGGCGCATCACCATCGAAAAGGGAACGCCCTGGTTCTCCGCAGGCAACACTGGCGTGACCTATGCGGCCAGCGACAGTGAAGACGCCATCGCCACCGAAACGCCGCTGCGCATTCAGGTCTGCAATCGCTGGGGCGAGGCCGTTAAAGTCCAGGAGATCAAGTTTTGAGCGAGACCTCCTCGATCGCAAGAAATGAAACGCCGCCCGAAGCGCCGCCGCCGAGCCTCGGTCGGCGGCTTTATTCGTTTCTGCTGGACCCCGATGTCGAAGGAAACCTGCAGAAGCCGATCGAGCATTTCGTCGCCACGCTCATTCTTCTGAACGTCGGCTCGATGCTGATCGAGCAGATCCCCGAGATCTATGAACCCTACAAAAAATGGTTCCATTTCTTCGACACATTCTCGATCATCATCTTCACGATCGAATATGTCGTGAGGTTTACGCTCTCGCCCTATCAGAAAGATCTGGCGGGCAAGCGTTTCCCGCGCTTCTCCTATGCGATCTCGCCCTTCGCGGTGATCGACCTCCTCTCGATTCTGCCTTTCTATCTCTCCTCTTTCATCGCGCTTGATCTTCGCGTCCTTCGTATTCTGCGTCTGCTGCGACTGCTGAAACTGTTCCGCGTGCTGATTCCCGCCTGGAAGGAATTCCGCCAACTCAACAAGGGGCGCACCTTCCGTCAGCATGTGCACGCCATCGTCTGGCCATCGCGCTTTGGCGGCCAGATGCATGACTTCTTCGAACTCTTCATCATTGGCTGGGTGGTCATCTCAGTCATCTCGGTGCTTCTGGAGACCGTTGAGGCAGCGCATTACATTCTGGCCATGGAGTTTGCGGTTCTCGACTCGATCGCGGTCGCGGTGTTCACGACCGAATATCTGATGCGCATGTATTCCTGCGTCGAGGATCCGAAATTCAAGCAAGCCTATGCCGGGCGCATCCGCTACGGCCTGACGCCTGGCGCCATCATCGATGCGCTGGCGGTCATGCCCTTCTTCCTCGAAGCGCTGCTACATCATCTCTTCGATCTCCGCTTCCTGCGAATTTTCCGCATGTTGCGCCTGCTGAAGCTGACCCGCTTCAGCGACGCGACCAAGCTTGTTTGGGACGGCATCAAGCGCGAAGCTGGCACCATCGGCGCTTCGTTCTTCGTGCTGTTGCTCGTCATCATCCTGTGCGGCAGCGTTGGTTATCTGCTTGAGCATGCGGCCCAGCCAGATAAATTCGAGAGCATACCGGGCGCGATCTACTGGTCCGTCATCACGCTCTCGAGCGTGGGCTATGGCGACATATCGCCGGTGACCCCGGTCGGCCGCTTCATCACCTCGCTGATGGCGCTCTTGGGCATCGCCCTCGTCGCCATTCCCTCCGGCATTCTGTCCGCCGCCTTCACCGATCAGCTTCGCATCGAGCGCGAAAACATCGGCGCCAAGATCGCCGCGATGATGGACGACGATAATATCGACAACGATGAAAAAGCGCTGCTTGAGGCGGACGCCAAGCGCCTCCACATTTCGGAAGCCGAACTCGCGGCCATGATCAAGGCCGCGCGGCGGGCCCGCCTTATGGACAAGGACGTCAAGACGGAGTTCAACCTGAACGCCGCCAAGGAAGACCCTGAACTCGCATTCGAACAGTTCCGCGGCCTCGTCAGTCAGATGAAGCAACTCGTCTATGTCACCGGCGAGGAGATGGGCGACGCCATCAACACGGCAGGCGACGCCTCGGGACTTGAGAAATCGCTTTACGAACAGATCGCCCAGCAAAAAGCGGCGCGCAAACCAGCGTGACGCAGTCCTTCAGGTGACTGAGCGGAGATGAGGGCTTCGGCGACGCCGGAGCCCTTTTTCATTTCACTGGAAATATTTGCGCGCCCGTTGCTTCGACGCGGCCGAAGCGCCCAGCGCCCGGTTGACCGCGCCCGACAGAGCCTCGGCGCTGACGGGGTCAACCTCGAGATTGCTGGCAGCCGCCTCCTTGCGGAAATCAGCATCGCCGAGCATGTCGATGAAGGCTTTGCGCAAGGCCGCCAGACGATCGGCGGGAACGCCGGGGCCCGTCGCGAAAGGATGGCCCAGCGTGTCGCCGACGGTGACGATGTCGAGCACCTGCCGATCATCGGGGTTGGAGATCACATCCTCGGTGCTTGGGACATTGAGAAGATCCGCAGACTTCGGGCCGGAATGAACGAGCACATTGATGTCCTTGTTGGCGACCCAGTTGGGCTTTGACGCCTTCAGGCTTGACCACGAGCCGGCGCGCCCCGAAACCTCGCCGCGCTCCATGGCCAGATCAAGAGCGCCGGAGCCTGTGTAACCCAGCACCATCTTGAACTTCGTTCCCGCGAGGTCGTTCAGCATGACGGGGAAGGAAAGCGTGATGCCGGAGGAGCCGACCGCGCCGACGATCACTTCCTTCTGGCGCGCCTGCTCGATGGTCGTCACGCCGGTGGTCTTCCAGGTGACCATGGTCTCGGTCGTTGGCGCGACAGAGCCAATCCACTGGAAACGCGTGGCGTCGAATTTGACGCCATCGACGCCAACCGCCTGAGAGGTCGGCAAGCCGTTCTGGATGATGCCGATGTAGGTCCCGTCCTGCGGCGCGACGTTGTAGAGGAAATTCGCCATCACCATGCCGGTCGCGCCAGTCATGTTCTGTGGCACCACCGTGGGACGGCCGGGGATATGCTTGCCGATATGGCGCGCCACCAGGCGCAGCTTCAGGTCATATTCGCCCCCAGCGCTGACGCCGACCAAAGCCGTGACGTTGCGCCCCTTGTAGAAATCGGCGATCGGGTCAGCCTGCGCCGAATGGAGCCCCATGCAGGGGGCGGCGAAGACGATGGCGGCGGCGAGCGAAGATGCCTTCATGGAGATGATCCCTTGCATTGGTGGCGGCAATGTAAGGGATTGCGCCCCGGAGCCCAAGACGCTTCGCTTCACATCCCCTCGCGAAGAGCCTATTCTTCGAGCGGATATAAAAACTGGAGATATGGATGGCGACGCTCCCCACTGGCGCTAACTTCAAGCGCTCCCAGATACTCTGGGAACTCGGGCTGCATATTGCGGGCAACCCCGAAACGAAATACGGCGGCAATCGCGACATGTGCATCACCGTTGGCAGCGGCGCAGGGGAGGAGCTGAAGCCCTGGCTGCGCTTTTCGACGGGCTCGGCGGTCATGGCCCACTCAGTCGCACGGGGCGACATCGACATGGCCTTCGTGAACCCTTCTGCCTTGCTGACGCAGGCCTATCGCGGAACCGGCGTCTTCAAGGCTCCCCTGCCCCTGCGCATCATCGCCAACTATCCCAGCGTCGACCGCTTCGTCATCATGATCCGCAAGAGCCTTGGATTCAGCTCTCTTCATGATGTGAAGAAGGCTCGCTATCCCCTGCAGATCTCGCTGCGCGAGGATCCGACACATTCGACCCTCGTGCTGGTGGAGCAGTTGCTCGCCTTCTATGGGATGAGCCTTGAAGAGATCAAATCATGGGGCGGCGGCGTGCATCCTGCAGGCCCGCCCAATGACAAGCGGCGGCTCGCCGGCATCGCCGACGGCTCCCTTGATGCGGTCTTTGACGAAGGCATCAGCATCTGGATCGAGCAGGCCCTCGGCAATGGCATGGCCCTCATCAATCTTGAGCCCGAGGCCTTCGCGCATCTTGCCGCCATTGGCTGGCGCAAGGTGCAGCTTCGCACAGGACGCTTCTCGCATCTGCCAGACTATGACTGCATCGACTTCAGCGGCTGGCCGCTCTATGCGCGTGCGGATCTGCCCGAGAAGGTCGCCTATGACGTCTGCGCGGCCTTCGCCGCCCGCCATGACAACATGACCTGGGAAAAAGGCACTTTCGAAGGTATCCACCAACTCGGCCGCGAGACCGAGGCGACTCCTATGGATGTGCCCATGCATCCTGGCGCGGAACGCTGGTTCCGGGAACATGGCTATATCTAAAAGATGAACCGAGAGGCCTGCGTCTTCAAAGCGCAGGCCTTTTGCTGCAGCAGTCAGGCGGGCGCAAACATGGCCCGCAGCGGCGCAGCTTTCTGTTTTACGTAATCGCGGAAGCGGTGATAGTTGCGCTCCGTCGCCCAGAACCAGCCATAGCTGTAGACATAGAGGAAGACGAGGAGACCGATGGTCAACACGCCCTCTTGCGCGCCCATATGGCCGTAGGGAACGAAATTGTCCCGCAGGAGCCAGGCCGTGAACAGCATCAGCGGCGGATAATGATAGAGGTACAGGCTATAGGTGAATTTCGCGAAGAAATTCGAAACCTTGAAGCGCAGGCCTGTCTTCGGCGCGCGGTCGGAGCGGTGGCTGCTGATGATGAGCGCGACGCTGAACGCCGTCGCCACAATATGTGCGAAGCCCCATCCATTGAGCCAGAGAAAATCGTTATTGGCCGAAGCGAGCGCCGCGATCAGCAAGGACCAGGACAGCCATTTCGGCAGCACAGGCCATCGGGGGAGCCAGCACAACACGCCAAGGCACCAGATGGCGCCATATCGCAGAAGATCGTCCGAGACGATCAGGACCGAAGCGACAAGGCCGGCGAGCGCCAGCAAGCGGTTGCGCAGACCTGCGCCGAAGAGCGCGACCAGAAAAACAGGAAACATAAAATAGTACCATAATTCGCAGGCCAGGCTCCAAAGCGGGCCGTTGCTGCCGAATGTCGGCACGTAAATGGTCTGCAAGCCCACAATGTTGCCAAGAAAGATCAGGAACCCCATGCGCTCGCGCACATAATCGAAGTCAGTCCCGGTCGCGACATTGATCAGGGCCCAGTCCGAAAAAAAGCCGATGACCAATGCAGGCAACAGCACGACATAGATGCGGGTGGAGCGGTCGATGGCGTAATCGAACATCTTGACCCCGCCCTTGCCCGCCGCCTGAATGGCCGCGCGTCCGATCAGGAAACCGCTGACGACGAAGAGGATCATCACGGAATGATGGCCGAGATAAAGCAGTTGGAACGCGAAAAGGCTGAGGGGGTCGAGATGATCGTGAAAAAGAAACAGGCTTTCACCGATGTGATTGACGACCACGAGAAAGGCGGCGAGGGAGCGCAGGATGTCCAGCGCATTTGAAAGAGAGGGACTGATGGAAAAATCCATGCCGGACAGACGCCGCTCGAGGCTTCTGATCTCCGCGGACCAGATCAGGTTTCCTTCAGATAAGGGTTTGAGCAACATTCACATAATCGCGGTCACACCCCGGCGAGGTTGCCTGGGACGCCACGCTTATGCAGCCTGACGGGGTTGCAGCGCAAGGGTGCGCCGCTTCAATGAACGCAAGAATTATTAGTAGAGCTTAAGTCAATTTAGAATAATGTCCGCGAATGCAAGATATGGGATCGGTCGTTTCGCGGCAGAGAAGCGATGAAGGCTTAATCGACGAGATTGATCTTTCTATCGCCGCACAGATCGACGCCGTCATATTGCTCGGACGGCTCCTCGGAAAACTGGGTCCAGACGAGAAAGAGGCATCCCCAGTCGCGGGGAATCTCGATCGTAAGGCTCTGGCCTGGCTTGAGACTGGGCTTCACGATGAAAGGCTTGCGCCCGTCTTTGAGGGAAACGAGCTTCAATTCGTTCAGCGTCAATGCGCGCTTGTTGACGATGTCGATCTCATCCATGAGCGGCGTGGGCTTCGGCTTGCCTGCGCGCATGGCGGGCCGCGCGGTCGGCATGGGCGCCGAGTCTGGCGGCGAGGGTTCGGCGCGCTGCGGGTCGCGATCAGGCGCGGGCGCGTCATTCACCGGCGCCGCCAAAGGGGCGGCCATGACCTGCGGCTCTTCCATGGCAGGCTCGATCTGCTGGCGCCTTTTCTGAGCGTCCAGACTTTCCACAGGCGGATAAAAAGTCGAGCCAGCCGCGCGATTGGCTGGCGCAGCATCGTGCCGCAGCCAGTCGAAGGGGAAAGGCTCTTTCGCAGGCGTCTGCGCCAAAGCGCTCGCTGATGAAAGCGCAAGGTAGACAACAAGGGCGAAGCGCTGGATTGGCAGGCTTTTGTGACGCACGGAAAACCTCGCTGATGCGCAAGCCTCGAACACGAATCGCGCCGCGACACCCATGTCGTAACTTAGCATGAACAGGCTTCCGCAACGTCACATTTAAGCGGCGCGACACTGGCTGGGAAAAGGCTCACGAGCCTTCCAGCGCCTCAGCAGAACAGCGTCCCGCCGGATCAGGCCGCTTCGAAGAACTGGGCCTGCGCCTGCCGGTTGCGCAGACGCGGCATGACCTCCTCAGCGAAGAGACGCATGCTGTCAGCCGTGTCCTCGGGGCCGAGATGACCGCCCTGCGCCATGAGCAACATATTGCCAAGGCCGCCGATTCCATCGGTGAAGGCGCAGATCTGGTTGAAGACCTGATCGGGCGTGCCCGCGAAGGCGATGCCGCATTCGATGAAGTCGTCGAGCGAGGCTGTCGAAAGCTCGACCGGCCGACCCTTCGGCGTGAACAGGGTGCGGAATGCGCCCGGATTTGGCGAGCGCGCAGAGCGCATGGCCGCTTCGACGCTGAAGTAGCCCGGAGGCTTGTTGAAGGGATCGGCGACTTTGGCGTTGGTGCGCAGATAGTCCGCGATGAGATCGCAGCGCCGACGCCCCTCAGCCTCATTGCGCGCGACGCCGCTCATGGCGAGATAGGCGAAGCGGTCGACGGGCACCTTGGACCCATGGCCCGCAGCCTGATAGCCCTGCGCATAGGCCTTGTGCAGCTTCACGGTCTCGGCGATGCCCCCCATGAAGCTCGCCATCACATGGCCCCGCTCGCCAATCTCGACAGCATTGGCCGGGGTGGCGGTCGAGACCCAGATCGGCGGGCGCGGCTGCTGATAGGGCCGCGGCCAGATGTTGATGTTGCGATAATGGAAATAGTCGCCCTCGAAGTTGAAGGGGCCGGTGGTGGTCGTCATCGCCTTGATGATGAGGTCATGCGCCTCCCAGAAGCGCGGCATGAGCGAGACGGCGTTGGAGTTGGCGGGCTCGATGTCATAGGGCACGCCCTTGATCATGCCGAACTCGAGACGCCCCTTCGAGATCACGTCGATCATCGCCATTTCCTCGGCGACGCGGATGGGGTCCGGGCGATTGCCGACCGGCACGCCCAGCACCAGCAACCGCGCACGCTTGGTCAGACGCGCGAGAATGGAGAGGATCAACGAGGCGGAAGAGGTCAGGCAGGTCGCTGTCGAGTGATGCTCGTTGAGCATGATCTCGTAGCCAAGCTCATCGGCCAGCACCCACTCGTCGATATAACGATGGTAGAGCCGATGGGCGACATCGGGATCGCAGAGCTCGTTGGGTATGGTGATGCGCAGGGACGAGCGTTCGGCGCCCCAGGCGTCCGGATAGGGTTCTTCGGAGAAGTGGAAAAAGCGCATGTCGTGACCCCTTGTTCTAGCGATAGGCGTCGGCGAAAGAGATGAAAGCGTCGAGCACAGCCTGGGGTTGCTCGACCTGAGGCGCATGGCCCGCCTTGTCGATCAGCGTGAAGCTGGCGCCGGCGATATGGCTGGCGTAGGCGCGGCCATAATCCGGCGTGACGATGCGATCCTGCGCGCCCCAGATGAACTGGGTGGGCGCGCAAATGCGCCGCACTCGCGAAAGAAGCTTGGGGTCATGCATGAAGGGCGACCAGCCATAGCGGGCCAGCGCCTCGCGCGAGCGCACCCTGCGGCCAAGCTCATCATCCGAAATCTTCTTGATGTCCGCTTCAAAGATGGAGGGATCAGCATAGGCGCGGGCGCGCAGTTCGACGTCCGGCAAACCATAGAAATCGGCGATGTCGCGGGCGAAACGATCACCGACCTTCACGCCCACCGGGTCGATCAGCGTGATCGACGAAAAGGAGGCGCAGGACTTGATCGCCATCTGCGCCGCAACCCATCCACCGAAGGAGGCGCCGACCAGCGCCACATTCGACAGCTTCAGACGGTCGATGAGGTCGAGATAGAGATAGGCGATGTCATCGACGCTGTTCCACCGCCGATTGACTGCGCCAGGGCCGAATCCAGGCGCGATGGGCAGGATGACGCGGCCATGGGCGGTCAATCTTTGCGCGAAGGCGCTGTCGTCCACGAACCAGAGCCCGGCGGATAGATAGAGGATGTTGCGTCCCTGTCCAGATATGGCGACGGACAACTTTGACCCATCGACTTCGAATTCGATTGCTTCCTCACCCATCAACCAGCCCCTTTATGGACCTTTTCAGTTTGTCGGGATCATTCAATCTTTGGTCCTGATCGTCAATTGGAAATGAACCCCGGAGGTCTCCGCCCCCTGCGTTCAGACGCCGCATCCATATTGCCCGCATCGCCCTTGATGGATAGTCTGAGGCCATGTGGCGGCAGAACAATCACGAAAGCCGTCCCGATCACAACCGCGGGAGGACGCAATGACGGACGGGATAGGACGCGACGGACTGAAGGCGGGCGATGTCGCGATCATCACGGGCGGGGGCGGTGGATTTGGTCGCGCTTTCTCGCTGCGGCTTGCGAAGATGGGCGCCCGCATCGCGGTCTGGGATGTCGATGCGGCGCTCGGCGGCGAAACCGTTCGGCAGGTCCGGGAGGCTGGCGGCGAGGCGCGATTCTTCAAGGTCGACCTCGCGGATCCCGCCTCAATCGCCGCCTGTGCGCAGGAGACCATGGCGGCCATGGGCGTTCCCTATTGCATCATCAACAACGCCAGCGTTTTTCCGCGCGGCGAAGTGATTGAACTGACGCTTGCGGATTGGGAATGGACCCTCAAGGTCAATCTGACCGCGCCTTTCCTCATCGCCAAGACCCTCGGCCCAAGGATGATCGAACAGGGGCGCGGCGTCGTCATCAATCTCGCCTCCGGCCGCGCCGTAGAGGGCGCCGCCAAGGGCGCCAATTACGCCTGCACGAAGGCGGCGATGATCTCGCTGACGAAATCGCTGGCGCTGGAATGGGCGCGCCATGGCGTCAGGGTCAACGCGATCATTCCCGGCCAGTCCCTCACCGCCATGCCGCTTGCGGCGACGCCTGAGGCGGAGCTGCACGCCCATGCGAAGCTCCGCAACCCCATGGGCCGAATCGGCTATCCCGAGGATGTGGCCGGCCTCGCCGCCTATCTGGTGAGCGCGGACGCGGCCTATATGACCGGCCAGGGCGTCGCCATCAATGGCGGAGCCGTGATGGTGCCATGAGCCTCAGTGGATGGTCTGACCGCCATCCACGACCATGGTCGCGCCTGTGACGAAGGAGGCGGCGTCCGAGACCAGAAAAGCGATGACGTCGCCGATCTCGTCGCACTCAGCCGGGCGGGCGAGCATGATGCGCGCCCGCACCGCATCCATGTTCACCAGCCCCTTGTCGACATAGCCCTTGTAACGTGGCGAGAGGGTGGAGCCGGGGCAGACCGAATTCACCCGCAAGCCCTGCGGGCCATAGTCGATCGCGAGCTGGCGCGTGAGATTCACGACGCCGCCCTTCGTCGCGCAATAGACCGGCATTTTCGCATTGCCGATGACGCCGAAGGTCGAGGCGACATTGACGATGGAAGGCGCCTTGGCGCGCAGCAGCATCGGGATGAAGTCGCGGCACATGAAATAGACGCTGTCGAGGTTGGTCGCCATCAACTCGCGCCACCGCTCCGTCGGCAATTCGTGGAGGGTCGCGGAGAAATTGTTCCCCGCATTGTTCACAATGGCCTTCACTTCAAGGCCGGACTGCTCAACCCATTGAGAGAGGCGTCCGACATCTTCCTCGCGCGAGACGTCGGCGACAAAGATCTCGCATTTCCACCCCTTTGCGCGAAACTCGGCCTGCGTGGCGAGCAGGGTCGATTCGGTGCGGCCGACGATGACCGAGGTCGCGCCCATCTCGCACAGGGCTGCGGCGGCGGCTTTGCCTATCCCCGCGCCGCCGCCGGTGATGACGACAGCCTCGCCCTGCATCTTCAGTTTTGACAACATGAAAAAAAGCCTCCGTCAGGCGGTTCAGACGTCGTCGCGCTTGAAGTCGAGGTTGGGGCCGCCCTTCTGGCTCTTCAGATAGGCGCCGACATCACCCAGCGGATCCATGGCGCGGCGCAGGCGCTGACCCACGAGCTGGTCGAGCTGGATAGCCTGCGACAGCGTGAGGTCGCGGCCCATCTGGGCGGTGATCTTGTGGTGCTCGAGCGGGGCCAGATGGCGCGAGCCGATCTCGCGGGCGATCTTGGTGGTCTGAGCCTCCAGCTCGGCGGCGGGCATGGTCATGGAGATGATGCCGAGCTGATCGGCCTCGACGCCCGACAGGTTGCGGCCGACCAGAGCGATGAAGGACAGCTTCTTGATCGGCACGCCGCCATGGAGAAGTGTTGAAGTGACCAACTGCCCGAAACTGCCGCGCAGAATTTCGGGCATGCCAAGCTGCGCATCCTCAGCGGCGAAAACGAGATCGTGACAATTCATGATGCCGAGGGCGCCGCCCAGACAATAGCCATGGACCTGCGCGATCATGATGCGCGGGAAGCCACGCAAGGCTTCAGCGAGCTGAATCGTCGGGGTAGGTCGATCCCAGTCGAGCAGGGGACCATCGCTGACGCTCTTCAAAAAGTTGAGGTCGAGGCCCGAGGAGAAGCAGGGGCCGGCGCCGCGCGTGATGACGGCCTTGATCTCCTTGTCCGCACGAACGATTTCTAGCGATTGCATGAAGGCCTCGCACATCGCCTCATTCCAGCAATTGCGCTTCTCGGGGCGATTGAGGGTGATGCGCGCGACGCCCGCATCCTCAAGCCGGTCCAGGATGAGCTCAGGCCAAGTCTTGATATTGATCCAGTTATCCGCAGTGGCGGTCATGTCGTCCTCCCATGTTTGTTGGGCGCCATCAAAGACAAGACCGCCCCATCCGTCAATGCCGCCGCGAGGAAAAGTGAAGCATCTTGCCTGCTGCGCCTCTTGAGGCCATGATCGCTGCAAACAGCAAAGAGCGCGCGGCCGGACCAGCGCGGAATCGGTGAGGAAATGCGATGAAGAATGTCTCCCTGGCGCTGCTTGCCACGCTCGCCGCCTGCCCTGCGCTGGCGGCTGATCCGGTCGCTGATTTCTACCGGGGCAAGCAGATGCAGTTCATCATCCGCACCCCGCCGGGCGGAGACTATGATTCTTATTCTCGCATGCTCGCTCGCCATATGGGGCGCCACATACCGGGCTCGCCCACGATCTCGCCCATCAACATGCCAGGGGGTGGCGGAATCATCGCAGCCAATCACGTAGGCCAGATGGCGCCGAAGGATGGCACGATCCTGACCATGGTGAGCCAGGGCCTGCCGATCGACCAGGCGCTGCAGCTCAATCCGAGCCTGCGCGTCGACATGCGCAGCTTCAACTGGGTCGGCAATCTCGTGAACGCCAACCAGCTTCTGGTTGTCTGGCATACATCCAAGGTCAAGACGCTGGAAGAAGCGAAGAAGACTGAGACCCTGATCGGCTCGACCGGCGCAGGCTCGGTTTCGGTGCAGCTGCCCGCCTTCTATAACAATCTGCTCGGCACCAAATTCAAGATCATCATGGGATATCCCGGCGGTCAGGAGGTCGATCTCGCCATGGAGCGCGGCGAGGTCGATGGGCGCGGCACCAACACCTATACGGGCTATCAGACCTCAAAGCCCCAATATCTCAGCCAAAAGCTCATCATCCCGCTCATCCAGGTCGGACTTGAGCGCGAGCCGGAGCTTCGCGACACGCCGCTGCTGCTTGAGCAACCCGTGAAGGCGGAGGACAAGCCCTTGCTGGAGTTCATGTCGAAGGCGATCACCGTCGGGCGCCCCGTGGCGACGACGCCGGGCGTGCCGGCCGATCGGGTCGCCGCCTTGCGGAAAGCCTTCATGGAGACGCTCGACGACCCCGAATTCATCGCCGAAGCGAAGCAGCAGAACGCGGAAGTCCGCCCCATGACGGGCGAGGTGCTGGAGAAGACCATTCGAGAACTCATCGAAGCACCGCAATCCGTTCGCGACAGGGTCAAGATCGCGCTGCAGCCCAAGGCGAGCGACACGCTGGAATCCGCGCCGAAGCGGTGAGCATCGACAGCATCCATCAACGTTCAAATCCCACAATGCAGGAGTAATCGCCTGCGATGAGGCGGCGCTTTGCATGACCGCAGTGTTGATCGTTCACGAAATGCGATAGCGCTTGCGCGCAGCTTCAAATTCCCCCTAGACTTGGCAAAAAAGCAGGGAGGGCAAAGCGTGGAAAACGTCAAAGCCAGTGGTTTATTTTCGATCAACCGCCGCGCCATGATGGCGATGACTGCGGCCGGAGTATTGACGCCGCGGACGGCGCTCGCAGCCGACAAGGTCAACATCGCCATTTCCAATTCAACGGGCGACTTCGCCATTCTCGTGGCGTTGAAGAAGGGCTATTTCGCCGAAGAGGGCATCGAGGCCAATGGCGTCGTCTTTGACTCCGGCGGCAAGATGATCGCGCCGCTTGGCTCCGGCGAGATCGATGTCGCAACGGGATCGGCGAGCGCTACGCTTTTCAACGCTGTCGCGCGCGGCATCAAGATCCAGATCGCCTGCGGCAACGGCAATGCTCGACCGGGCTACGGTCATCAGGTGCTGATCGTGCGCAAGCAGCATGTGGATTCTGGTCGATACAAGACGCTCGCGGATCTCAAGGGCATGAAGGTCGCCCTCCCCGGCCCGGGCACAGGCGCGACGTCTACGATCAATCAGGGCCTCAAGACCGTCGGCCTGTCCTTCAAGGACATCGAACCGACCTATCTCGCCTATCCCCAGCATGTGACCGCAATGGCCAATGGCGCTGTCGACGCAGGCCTCACGACCGAGCCTGCGGCCACCTATGCTGTGGAGCAGAAGATCGCGGTCAAGATCATGACCAACGATCAATATTACCCGAACTCCGACGCCACCCACATCATCTATTCATCGCATTTTGCGGAGAAGCGGCCGGAGGTCGCCAAACGCTTCATGCGGGCGTTCATCAAGGCCATGCGCTTTTATGATGGGGCGCTCGCCGATGGCGGCCTGAAAGGCCCCAATTCAGACGAGGTCATCAAGATCCTCATGGAGTTCACCGACCTCAAGAACCCCACGCTTTATAAGACCATGCATACTCAGGGCTCGAACCCTGACGCGCGGCTCAACTGGGACAGTTTGCGCACCGACTTCGAGTTCTTCAAGACTCAGGGCTGGATCGAAGGTCAGGTCGACATCAACCAGACCGTGAACACATCCTTCGCGGACGCAGCCCTGAAAGAACTCGGACCCTACGTCCGCAAGTAAGTCAGAAAATCTCCCCGCCAACGGCGGGGAGATTCGTTTGTGAACTCATTTCGCCAGAGGATCAGGCCGCAACTGGAAGTGAGCCGCGAAGGGCTTTGTGCCCTTGCCGCCTTCCATATGCCAGGGCACGCGGTCGCCATTGGCGGCCCACAGGCCCCTGCCCTTCCAGCCAGCGTTGGGATCATCGATGCGGCCGTCAAAGCCCTTGGCGTAGAAGCCCAGGGGATAGGGCACCCGCAGCGAGACCATCTTTCCGTCCTTGCCGAGGGCGACGAGGCCGTCCATCAGATTGGCCGTGGACATAGGCACATCCTCGCCCATGCCGAAGATGTTATGTTGATCGACCCACGAGTAATAGCTCGATTCCGCGCTGTTCTCGCCGATGCCTTTGAAGCCGGGACCGGGATATTGATAGAAGGTCCAGCCTTCAGGGCAATGATCGCCAGTGGCCTTGGGACCATTCAGCGGACCCTTGCACTTGCGACGATCGAAGGCGCCCATATGGCCGCTGGCCAGCGACGTCCAGACCACGCCCTGCTTGTCGATGTCGCCACCGCGCGGACCAAAGCCGGGCAGCGGCACATTGTAGATTTCGGTGATGGCGGTGTTGGTGGGATCAGCCCCCAACTCCACGCGCGCCACCGCGCCGGGGAACCCACGGAAAGTGCCCCAGATCGAGCCATCCGCAGGACTGGGCATGACGGCGTAGAAGGAGCCGTTGATGCGCTTGTCCTTACCCTCGGTGACCGGTTGATTGGGCTCGACATATTCGCCGCGCTTGCCGTCGCCGCTTGTGTCGAGCACGAACGGCGTCCAGCCCTGCGCGCGCTTGATGTCATGGGTTTCATCGAGCAGCTTGGTGTTGATCCAGCCAGCGACATTCTGGGCGCCAGACACCCAAAGGGTCTCATTCCCGTCGAAACCGAATTGCACATGATGGGAGCCGAAGCAGGTCTGATAGGCCTCATATTTCTGCGTGGCCGGATCGAACATCGTCACGCGACGATTGGTGCGGTCGAGCGGAAAGACCTTGGCGGAGGGATGGTCGCCACCCTTCTTGCACCAGTCGGGATTCTCAGGAACATGGCCAGTTGCGGCAAGCCAGAGTCGGCCCTTCCGGTCGAACATGGAATTATGATTGTTCGCCTTGCTGTCCCAGATGTCCTCATCGCCCCAATAGGCGGAGGGCTGAAGAATATGCACCGACCCTGCATTGCCGGGACCAAGCGCCAGCGGCATCTCGGCGGTGACAGGCAGCTTGAAATTCGACGCCACATTCTTCACGGGATCAAGAATGGGCATGTCGTTGCTGGCATGTTCGCTTTGTCCATATAACGGACCGTAGGCGTTGACCGTGGGATAACGCTTGTCGGAGGCGATGAGGTCGTGCAGATATTGCTTCTCATTATGCCAGTCACGCAAAGTGACGACGATGTTGCGCTCGACGCCCTGCGGACGGGTTGGCTTTGAGTGCGGCAACTCGCCGTTGGCGACACGCTGCGTCCAGTCGCCGAGATATTTCAGCGGAACCGAATTCAACTCCCCGGCGATGAGGTTGACCATGCTCTCGCCCGCCTGCCCCGACTGAATGCGTCGCATCCAGGCCTCTTCGTGGCTGGCGAATTCGCCAAAGGCCTTTGGAATGGTGCGCGTAGCAAGCTGCCCCAACTGATGGCAGCCGACGCAGCCATTGTTCTTCATGATGTTGATATAACTGTTCTGCGTATGGTTCTTGGGAATGTCCGACGTCCCGCCGAACTGGTCGGCCGCGGGAATGTTCATCATCGAATACCAGTAGATGGCCGGATAATATTTCGCCGCCTCCGCCTCATTGGGCGCAACGACGGCCGTATGGTTGACCAGCTTGCCGGGCTCACTCTTGACCTTGGCGGAATCAACGAGGCCATAGCCGCGCACCCAGACATCGTAATTGGCCTTCGGCAGATCGGGGATGACATAACGGCCCTGATCGTCAGTGACGACGATGCGGATGAAGCGCACGCCAAGCTCGCGCGTCTCGGCGATGACCCAGACCCCCGCCTCCGGTCCCTTGGCGCTGGTGACCACGCCGCCGATGTCGTCATCATCGATGGCGGGGGCGGGGGCCTGCGCCATAAGCGGCGAGGCCCACAGCAACGCAGCCGTGGAGATGGAGGCCGCCAGGCGGCGGATTGCAGTGGATCGGTTCATATATCCCTCCCAGGATCGGCCCCCTTGAACGGGGACAGCAAAACAAAATGCTACACGAAGTCGGCTGATTGCCAAGAGACAAAGAGCCGGCGCCTAGCGGCAACCGGGCTTCTGGCTGGCCGCATTGCTCGGCTTGAAGGGCCCCAGCGCCGCGTTGGCGGCCGCGGCGAAGGAGGTGTCGAGCACCTTCGCCATAGGCTGCTTTTCCGGCAAGACGCCCTGCTCCACATACCAGGACTGGATGTCATCAAGCGATCCGGCGTTGGCCTTGCCATCGACGCTTCGCGCGCCCCAGTTATAGGTCTCCAGCGCCTTCACGTCGCGGCCGACGCCCGAGCGCACGATGCGATCGGCCATTTCCTGCCTGTTTGGACCATTGTGATAGGCGTCGCAATAATCCCGCGCGCCGCGCAGCAACGCGGTGAAGAAGGCTTGCGCCTCCTTGGGATGCTTCGTCGCCCAATCCGTATTGTACATGACGACGGAGAGGACGAAGGGCTTGGGCGTGACGACATCATCGACATTCACCCATTGATGGCCAAGGCCCATCTGCGGAATTTCGGTCGACCAGGGGGCGGGCATGGCGAAAGCGTCAACCGCCTTGCTCTCGAAGGCCGCGAGCATCTGGGGGAAGCCGACCGTCTTGACGGTGACGTCCTTCAGAGACAGGCCGCCGCTCTCGAGCGCCCGCGCCGCCTCATAGAGGGAGATGGAGTTCGGCGCATTGGTTCCAAGCACCCTGCCTTTGAAATCTGCGATGGACTTGACCTGATCCTTGAGGTCCGACCGCAGCACGATCCAGTGGCCCACGGGCGTCGAGACATTGTCCATGGCGATGCGGACCGGCAAACCCTGGTGCACGCCATTGAAGAAGCTCGCGCTGACGCCGCCCTCCACGATCTGCAGCTCCTCGCGCGCCAGAAGAACCACGAAGCTTGCGGAGGCGTCGAGATAATTGACCTCCACATCAAGACCAGCCTCGCGGAAATAGCCTTTCTCAACCGCAGTGTTGGTGGCGCCCACGATCATCGTGCGCGTCAATCCCAGCTTGATCTTGGTCTGGGCGGAAGCTGTGACAGGCGCGAGCGCCAGAGCGGCCGCAAGCGCCACGCAAGGCCAGATCCTCATGTTTCCCTCCCTCTGTTTTATCTTGTCTGTCACATTCTGGCCGCCGCCGACGCCCAGTCCTGGCCGGTCGTGGCGTCATGGACAAAGATCCATTCGCGGCTGATGGGCGGCGGCGAAGGCGTCATCTTGTTATTGAGATATTGCTGGCGGGCCTGCAGGACCACGCGATTGGCGCGCGGCCGCCGCTCCGCCTCATAGGCCTTCAAGGCGGCGACGACGTCCGCGCGCCCCGCGTCGAGGTGGCGGGCGAGCGCATAGGCGTCCTCGATGCATATTGCGGCGCCCTGCGCCAGGGTCGGCATCATGGGATGCGCGGCGTCTCCGAGCAGAGCAATGCGCTCCTGCGTCCATGTCTCGATGGGATCGCGGTCATACAGGCCCCATTTGAAGACCGTATCGAACTTGTCCATCAGGGCCAGGAGCTCGGGATTCCAGCCCGCGAAAGCATCCTTCATTTCCTGAACGGAGCTTGGCACGGTCCATGATTCCTCGCCCCACTGGTCCATGAAATAGCCAGCGAAGAAATTGAGAACCTTGCCGGCGCGGATCGGATACATGATGACATGGCCCTTGGGCCCGAGGAATCCGCAATATTGAGTGCGTGGGGAAATCCCGGCGCGCCCGAAGAATTCCGGCGCCTCCTCGATCGGGATCATGCCGCGCCAGCCGATCTGGCCGGTGTAACGCGGTCGGTCGGCGCCAAACAGAAGCTCGCGCACCTTCGAGCGAATGCCATCGGATGCGATGACCAGATCCGCCTCGATCTCTTCGCCGCTCTCGAAGCGAACCGCAGCGCCGCCCGCCGTGTTGCGCACCGCCGCCGCAGTCATGCCGAGATGGACGTGTTTGGCGGACACCCTGTCGACCATCAGCGAATAGAGATCGGCGCGATGAGCCATGAGATATTTGGCGCCGAATTTCTTCTCTGCGCCCAGCTCTTCACGCGCGCGAACGGCGCCATCGTTCCAGTTGAGCGAGACGAACTCCTTCGCATCATAGGAAAAGGAGAAGATCTTGTCGCGAAACCCCAGCGCAGTGAGAACGCGCACCGCATTCGGGCCAAGCTGAAGGCCCGCGCCCACCTCCCTGAGCTCCGCTGAACGCTCGTAGACCTCGACGTCAAAGCCGCGTTCCTGCAAGGCGCAGGCGGCGGTCAAACCGCCGATGCCGCCTCCGACGATGGCGATCTTCAATGCACGCGCCAAAGCTTTTCCTCCTGTGCGTCGGGCATTCTGGGATGCCCTTGAAACCTCGATAATCTGCGCTCACAGCCCCGCATTTGCAACCATGCGCATGCCGAACGCGCGCGCCCAACACCGAACGGGGGACCATCACGCTGACGATCCGCCTGCCTGAATTTTTTAACTGACGATCACTCGGCCGCCTGCGCGGGCCAGGCACGATTGATGCAGGGGCCAAGATCCTTCAGGCGGGGCATGACCTCCTGCGCGAACATGCGAATGTTCTTCATCGTCTTTTCATGACTGAGATAACCGCACTGCATCATCATCAAGAGATGATCGAGGCCGCCGACGCGATCATACAGCTGGCGGATCTGCAGCTCGACCTTATCTGGCGTGCCGGCGATGAGGATGTGGTTCTCCCGCAGATACTCGAGGCCCTGCGCGCGAACCGCATCGGTGCGGCCGGTGTAGGCGCCTTTGAGGGCCTGCACATTATATTCAAGCCCGACATAGCCCGGCACATTGCGGAACTGCGGTTCGGCCTTGGTGCGCATGTACCAGGCGATTTCATCAGCATTGGCCATGGCTTCTTCATCGGTTTCAGCAACCGAGACGAAGGCCATATAGGCGAGGCCCCCTGGCACGCCGTTGTCGACATAGTTGGCGCGATAATGGTCAAAGAGCTGACGCACCTTGGCATGGGGCTGCACAAAGGTGGCGTAGACATGCCCCTCCTGTGCGATTGTCTTCAGGTTCTCGAAATCATTCGAGCCGGTGACCCAGATGCGCGGACGCGGCTGCTGATAGGGGCGCGGCCAGATATTGATGTTGCGGCGATGCCAGAAACGCCCTTCGTAATTGAAGGGGCCATCGTGCATGGTCCAGGCCTTGGTGACCATGTCGATGCCTTCCCACAGACGCTCATTGGTCATGGTCGGGTTGGTGTTGGCGGCGAAGATCTCATAGGTCACGCCGCGCACCATGCCGCATTCGACGCGCCCGCCAGATATGCAGTCGACCATCGCCATTTCTTCGGCGACGCGGATGGGATCGTCACGATTGGCGAGGGAGTTTCCGAGCACGAGCAGCCGCGCATTCTTCGTCTGGCGCGCGAGAATGGCGAGCGACAACGGCGCCGCGACATCAATGCAGACCACTGATGAGCGGTGCTCATTGACCATCAGGTTGAGGCCCATATCGTCGGCATAGCAATATTCGTCGAGATAGCGGTTCAACAGCTGATGGCCGATCTTGGGATCAAACAGCTTGCTGGGCATGGTCAGGCGCATGGACGACATCTCGTCATGCGGGGGCAGATGCGGATAGGGCATCTCGGTGAAGTAATAATAATCCATGGTGCGTCTCCCCTACTTTGACAGTCAGGCGAGGAAAGGATTGACGGCTGCGAAGAACGCCTCCGTCTGCTCAATATGCGGGAGGTGGCCGGCGTTGGCGACCAGCTCGAATTTTGCGCCCGATACCCCAGCGGCATAGGCGCGCCCATAGTCCGGCGTGACGATGCCGTCTTTTTCGCCCCAGACGAAAAGCGTCGGGGCCGTGATGCGATGCAGACGCCGCCTGAGTTTGGGATTGTGCATATAGGGCTCCCAGCACAATCTGGCGCAGGATTCGATGTTGCGCGCGATGATGAACAGCTCATCATCAGGCCGGCTCACAAGATCTCGCTCGCCCTTTGAAGGATCAGCCCATTTCAAGGCTGCAAGCTTCGTCGGATGCACCATGTAGATGTCGGCGATGTCGCGATCCATCGGCCCGCCGATCTTGATCCCATAGGGATCGACCAGCACCAGCTTTGACATCAGCGCATCATTCTTGGTCGCCATCTCGACAGCGATCCAGCCCCCCAGCGAACAGCCAATGACCGGGACTTTGCTGAGGCCAAGACGCGCCATCACATCGAGGCAGAGATAGGATACATCGTCCATCGTCACCCATTCCGGGCGGTTCGAGCGCCCGAAGCCCGGCGGCCATAGAAGAATCACTTCATAGCTTTCGGCGAGTCTTGCGAGAAAAGGCGATTCGATTTCAAGCGCATCTTCGCCAGGCAAAAGCAGCAAGGGCTGCCCGCGGCCGCGACGCTGCGCCTCTATCTCCACCTCCCCAATCCTGACGATTTCCGATGTCACCGGCATGGTGAGCGGTTGCAACATAATCAGTTCCTACCCTGATATTTTTATTCATTCTGGAGTTTGCCCAGAACGATGTAAAGCCGAACGCCGTTGGTGTGACGTTTCAACGATCGCACGGTTTCACAAGGTTGAAGCCTCCAGAGCGCGTCTATTCCTGAGCAAAGCCCAGAGCCTTGCTTGCGAGCGCAGCGCCCTCCACGAGCGATTTCAGCTTAGCCCAGGCGATCTGCGGATGCGAGCGCCCGCCAAAACCGCAATCAGCGCCCGCCATCACATTCTCGCGGCCCACATGGCGCGCATAGCGTTGCAGGCGCTGGGAGACGAGTTCGGGATGCTCCACCACATCCGTCGAATGGGTGACGACGCCGGGGATGAGGATCTTTCCGTCGGGCAGTCTCACACGCTCCCACAACGCATGCTCATGGTCGTGGCGCGCATTGGCGCCCTCGATGAGATAGGCCTGCGCCTTCACCTTGAGCATGATGTCGACGATATGTTCGAGTTCGAGATCATGGGCATGGGGCCCGTGCCATGAACCCCAGCAAAGATGATAGCGGACCCGATCCTCCGGGATATTCCGCAGGGCGTGGTTCAGCGCCTCCACACGCATGTCGCAACGGGCGCGAAAGGCGGCCATCCCCATGCCCATGCCTATGCGGTCCCACAGCGCGGGAAGCCAGGCGTCATCCACCTGAAGGATGAAGCCGGCCTGATGGATGGCCTCATATTCCACCCGCATGGCCTCGGCGATGGCGAAGACATAGGCTTCGTCAGTCTTGTAGTGGCGGTTGCGGCGGTAGACCTCGAGACTGGCGGGCGCGGTGGAGGTGAGAAAGACATCGTCCACGCCAGCCACATCGCGCGTGACGTCGATCTCTTGCTGCAATTCCGCATGGCCCTTGTAGCTCACAGGTCCGGTGCAGGCCTGAACGGGGCGCTTTTTCTGCATCTGCTCGCCTGGCGCAAAAAAGAGCGTGCCGCGCTCGCTTGCGTATTTATAGAACTGCGCGAAATCTTCGCGGTCGCGACCCTGCTCGATCAGCGGCTTTTCGGCGGGCGTTTCAATATCGGCGAATCCCGCAAAGCGGTTCTGCATGTAACGCAGCCAGTCGCCGCCCTTGGCATATTCGCCCTCATTGAGGATATCGAGCCCGAGATCGCGCTGGCGCTGCACGACGCCTGCGACATCTTCCCTAAGGTGGGACTCGTCGCCAATGGCCAGACCGCTGTCGAATGTTGGAAAGGGAAGGCTGCCGACATGGGTGGTCAGAATTTTTTCGTCGCTGCGCCGCACGGCCCCTCTCCATCTCCGAATTTGATCGTTGCTTTGGAAGCTATGAGGGGCGTCAGAAGAAAGCAATCGCTCTTTCTTTCCAGAACAGCCTCTGGAAAATTGAATTTTTCATGCGTTCAATGACTGAACGCGAACGCCGAAAAAGAAAGAGGGGCCGATCAGAGCCCCTCTTCTTTTTCATTCAATGGTCCGCAGACTGCCCTGGTCAGCCTTTTTCCTGAACGATCTTCTCATAGATCGCTCGCTCCATCGGCGTCACGATTTCACCGCGGCTGATGAAAGCGCCCAGCTTTTCATCCGACACGTCAATGATTTCTTTCATTTGCTGCAGAATTCCCCGGAATTGATCGAGGGCCAACTGGGGATCATTTCGAGCGACGCCAAGGTTAAATTCGGTGCGCAGCGCCCGGTCCTCCGACCGTCGCCGCTGCGCGAGCGCGATCATCTGGTCCAATTCCTGATGGGTGATGTGGAGCCTGCGCGCATCCGCCTCAAGATGGGCCTTTTCGTCAGCGTCGATATTATCGTCCTCCATCATGGCGGCGATCTTGCCGCCGATGGCGTCACGCTCCATGCGCAACTGGTCAGTGAAGGCCGCAGCCAGAATGCCCGAGGGAATGGCGATGAGCGCGATGCCCAGGAGCGCCATCAACGATGCGAGGAAGCGGCCGGTGGGGGTCAATGGCGCAATATCGCCAAAGCCCACGCTGCCCAGCGTGATCACGGACCAGTAAATCGCTGTCGGAATGCTCTCGAATTTGTCAGGCTGGGCCGAATGCTCCAGCAAGTAACCGAGCGCACCGCAGAGGATGATGACGAGCAGCATCACGAAGAACGAGGCGCCGATGGTGCCAGCTTCGCGCTTGATCCCGTCCCAGACCAGTTTCGTCGCATCGCTGAAGCGGGTGAGCTTCAGGAGGCGCATCATGCGGAAAATTCGCAGGAAGCGCAGGTCGAAGAGATGATGGAGCAAGGCCTCCAGGAAGAAGGGCAAGACTGCGAGAATGTCGATCATCGCGCCTGGTGTGAACGCATAGCGCGCGCGGCCAGAATAGGCCTTGGCGAACTTCGGATCCTCGACGCAGGAATACATGCGCATCAGATATTCGGTCGTGAAGACGGCCACGGCGATGGCGTCAAGAACCGCAAACTCAACCGCGAGAATGTAATGGACGGCCTCGACGGTCTCAAGAAGCACGGACAAGACCGAAATCAGCACCCAGAAGATGATGAAAAGGTCGAAGAAGATCTGGATCTGGCCGCCATATCTGGAAGGCCAGACCATCGCATAGACATGCTGTCGGAAGGTTCGCCCCCTGTTAAGCTCGCGGAACTCCTTCCAGGCGGGAATGAGCACGCGGAAGAGCTTCAGGAGACGCAGCAGGCGCAGCACCCTGAGCACGCGAAGGTCGAGCGCGATGAAGGCGGATAGATAGAAAGGCAGGATCGACAGAAGGTCGATCACGGCGAAGGGCGAAATCGCATAGGAAAATCTCGGGAAACGCTTGCCGACATACTCCTTTTGATGCGGCGAGAGGGCGAAACGCACTACATATTCAGCGGTGAAAATAATGATCGAGACGACGTCGAAGAAATGGAACCACTTCTTATAGGGCTCATAGACCTCGGGAATGTGCTCGATCATCATGGCGCCGACATTCGACAGGATGAGGATCGCTATGAAGTTCTCGATGGGGCGCTGAAGGTTGTCCTTGACATCGGGGTCAAGCAGAAACTGATAAATGCGCTTGCCAAGGCTCGCGGGCTGCGCCGAGTTGTCTTGATGATTGGGCACAGAGGGCTCCATCAGAACTTGATCTCCTGAACTTTCACCGGCTCACCCCAGCGATTGCATACCTGAACACGAAGCGGCGTCTCCGCCGCGATGGAATCTTCACGATCGCTGGGCGCATAGGTCGTGCCCGTGTTCCCGGCGGAAAACCAGGGCGTGCCCTTTTCGATGATGATCCGCCCGATGGCCTCTTCAGACCCATCGCAGGAAGCGCCAAAGACCGCATTTGCGGGCTGCATGACATTGGCGAGACGAGACATGTCCGGGCCCTGGAGGATTTCGCTCCAGCAAGGCCCCCATGTGGATTTGGCTGCATCCTCGGAGAGTCTGCAGGCTACGATTTCGGTTTTGCCGGCCTTGCGGGTGGCGCCCATGTCAGCGAGCGTGCGCACAACCATCTCGGCGTTTCGTTTCGTCTGCTCCAACTGATGGGCTGCAGCAAAGATGTTACGCGCCAAGACCGCAATCACGGCGATGGATAAGATGACTGTCGCCATGAAAATCCAGGCGCCGAAATCTTTCCCGCGCTCCATGGGAGCGCCAGCGTCATGAAGGCGGCGAAAGTCTGCTGTAGCGTCCACGCGATCCGTCGCATCTGAAATGATCGAACGCGTGTGGGTATCAAGAAAGGCCATGCGCTCGCAAGATGATAACAGTCTTTTGAACTGCTTCATCAAGCCAGATCATTACATTCATGCAACGATCATTTTAAAATTTAAATTTTTTGTCAATTTTACGGATAAGCGCCCTGACTCTCTCAATCCCCGGCCTTCGCGCCGCCGGGAATTTCTTGCGTATCGGTCTTGCGAGGTTCAAGCGCAACTTTCACGCGATCCTTCACGTCCTGGGGTGCGCCGATAAGGTCACGGTAAAGCTCCCCAAGCTTCTCGCCCGACATGGGCCGCACTTCCGCGTTCTGCCGCTTGGCGTCAGCGATGAAGTCTGCGTCTCCAAGCAAGTCATGAAAGGCCTTGCGCAGGGCGGCGACACGTTCGGCTGGGACGCCGGGCGTCGTGGCGAGCGGGCGCCCCACAGTCACCGCACGCGACATGAATTCAATGAGCGGCTTATCCTCCTCTCGAACCGGTTGGTCGCGCAGCAGCGGCACATCCGGCAAAGCAGGCTCCTTCTCCATGCCGACCTGAATGATGGGCGTGATTCGCTTCTTCGGAATCCAGTCGGGCTTCGCGGACATGTAGTCGGAATAGGGATTGGTGCCCCGCCCTTCGACTTCGCCGCGCTCCATGGCGAAGTCAACATCGACACCGCCGGGGTAACCGAAGACGATCTGGAATTTCGTGCCAAGCACATTGTTATAGAAGGCCGGCAACTGGACAGAGGCCGAGCCGGCTCCTGTGGAGCCTATGCGCGTCACCCGCCTCTTGGCGTCTTCCAGAGTCTGGGTCGGTGAGGTGTTCCAGACAACGAGCAGTTGATTGGAGAACTCAACATTGGCGATCCAGTTGAAGGTTCGCAAGTCAGCAGTCAGTTGCGGCGACAGTCCCAGCGCCTGATCCGTCGCCAGGCCCTGGCTGATGATCGAAAGGACCGTACCGTCCTTGGGCGCCACATGCGCGAGATGGTTGGCGGCGACGATGCCGCCCCCGCCTGGCATGTTCACGGGCGTGAGCGTCGGATTGCCCGGAATATATCGCCCCATATGGCGAGCCAGAAGCCGGGAGAGCAGATCATATCCACCCCCCGGCGGGGTGCGGATGACGAAGCGTATGACCTTGCCGGGGCCGGCGTAAAAATCGCGCACTGAATCAGCTCGGGCGACGCCCGGGGCGAGGAGCATGAGGCTGAGGGCGACGAATGTCTTTTTCATGGCTCACTCCGTTGCAGTTATGTCGCGTAGCGGCTGACGGGCCTCTTCAAACCGAGATGATCTCGCAGCGTCGATCCCTCATAGCGGGTGCGATAGAGGCCGCGCCTCTGCAACTCCGGGACGACGAGTTCGACAAAGTCATCGAGGCCGCCCGGCATGACCGGAGGCATGATGTTGAAGCCGTCGGCGGCGCCGTTGCGGAACCAATGCTCCATGACATCGACGACATCCGAGGGCGAGCCATGGAAATCGAAATGACCGCGTCCACCGGCGATGCGCTCCCAGGTCTGACGTATGGTGAGGCCATCCTTCATCGCCATGTCGCGGATCAGCGTGGCGCGGCTTGAGATCACTTCGCCCGGCGGCAGTTCGGGAAAAGGTCCATCGACGTCATGGCCGGCCAGATCGAGCCCCGTGCGCTGCTCAAGCAAAGCAAGACCAACCTCTGGGTGCAGCAGGCTCTGGAGATAGGCGTGCTTCTCCTTCGCTTCATCGCGGCTGCGCGCGACCGTGATGAAGAAACCGGGCATGATCTTCAGGCCATCGGGATCACGGCCATGCCGCGCCATGCGCCCCTTCACGTCGCTATAAAAGGCCCTGCCTTCTTCAAAGGTCGGCGCAGCCGCAAAGACGACTTCGGCGGTCTCCGCCGCAAGCTCCATGCCGTCTTCCGAGGCGCCGGCCTGCACGAGCACGGGGCGCCCCTGCGGAGATCGCGCCACATTCAGCGGCCCCATCACATCGAAATGCTCGCCGCTATGGGCGAGCGTGTGCATCTTCTTCGGGTCGAAATAGATGCCGCTCTCGCGGTCGCGGATGAATGCGTCGTCATCCCAGGAGTCCCAAAGGCCCAGGACGACATCCGCGAATTCGCGCGCACGACGGTATCGCTGGGTTTTCGCGGGGTGTTCGCCGCGCGAGAAATTCTGCGCCGCCGTGTGATTACCGGTCGTCACCAGATTCCAGGCCGCGCGCCCGCCGCTGACATGATCGAGCGAGGCGAATTTGCGCGCCAGCGAAAAGGGCTCCTCATAGGTCGTGCTTGCGGTGCAGGCGAGACCGATATGAGTGGTGACGGCGGCGAGGCCGGCAAGCAGGGTGAAGGGCTCGATCCACGCGACATAATGCATGCGGCGCAGCCCATTCTCCGTGAAGACCGCATTGGCCGTGGCGGAATCTGCTGAAAAGAGCATATCGAAGAGGCCGCGCTCGGCGGTTCTGGCGACCTCTACAAAATGCCGGAAGTTCACGCCCGCGTCTGCCTGTGACTGCGGATGGCGCCAGGCCGCGAGATGATGGCCTGCGGGACGCAGGAACATGCCAAGTTTGATCTGCCGCGCCGGGTCGCTCACATCCACTCCCTGTCATGTTTGGCGGCGGCGCTAGAGGCCCAGACTGCCGCCGCCATTGACGTTGATGATCTGCCCCTGAATGTAGCCCGCTTCGTCAGAGATCAGGAACAGCGCGACAGAGGCGATTTCGCTGGCTTCGCCCATCCGCCCCGCCAGCGTCTTCGCCCCGGCGTGGCGCACCGCTTCTTCGCTATAGTCAGCGGTCATGGCGGTTCGTGTGGAGCCGGGGCTGACGGCGTTGACGCGAATGTTGATAGGCGCCAGCGAACGGGCAAGGCCACGCGTGACGCCGATGATGGCGGCTTTCGATGAAATATAGGCGATGCCGCCGCGGCCGTGGCCGCCAAGGCCCGACACCATGATGGAGCCGGACATCGCCAGACAGATCGCGCCGCCGCCCGTCTTCTCCATCTCGAGCGCAGCCGCCTGACTCATGTTGAATGCGCCGGTGACGTTGATCCCCAGCACTTCATTCATATGGTCAGCGTCAATCTCGCGCCATGTGCGCGTCGAATGAACCGCCGCCATGTGGATCAACGCATCGATTTTGCCGAACTTCTTCACTGCGGCGGCGACGGCGTCAGCGCAGGCCAGGGGGTCGGAGACGTCCGTGGGGACCGATAGAAGGCGGTCTGGGTCGCCGGCGAATGCGCCGTCTGGAATGGGGGCGATGTCGATGGCGCAGGCCTTGAACCCCCGCGCAAGCAACATTTCGACACAGGCAAAGCCAATGCCGCTCGCAGCGCCGGTCACGATGACGGCTCCAGACATAGAATTCCCCCCACCTGCTTGTTGGGGCAGAGTGAATGGCATTTCCAGCGGGGACGCAAGAGGGAACATGGCCCCTTGCCTTCAGCCCCGCTCCAGAGCAAATTGCCCAACAACCGGGCCAGAGGCCCTGACTTCACAGGGGGGATCATGAAGATCACGAAGCTTCATCCGTCGCTTGGCGCTGAAATCAGTGGCGTCGATCTCTCAAAGCCTCTGGATGAGGCCACGCGGGCGAAGATCGCAAGGGCGTTTGACGAACATATCGTCCTCGTCATTCGCGACCAGGATCTTGACGAAGCCGGTCAGCTTGAGGCCGCCGGCGTTTTCGGCAAGGTCACCATCCGTCGGCGGCCGCCCGGAAAAAACCCCGGCGGGGCCTTTGATACGCCCTTCATGCTCGTGACCAACATCATCCAGCCCAATGGTCAGTCGCTCGGCGCCTTTGGCGATGGGGAGATGTGGTTCCACCATGACACCAGCTACTATCCGGAGCCCCATCGTGCGACGCTTCTCTACGCGATGAAGCTGCCGACATGGGGTGGCGAGACCTGCTTCTCGAACATGTATCAGGCCTATGAGAACATCCCGCAAAAGCTGCGTGATCGGCTTGAAGGGCGGCGTGTTCTGCAGATACACGAATACAAGCGGCGCGAGAGGCTGAATCTTGACGAGGTCGATTTCGACAAGGTCCGGCATTTCGAACAGCCGATCTTCATCACCCACCCCGCCACCAGACGAAAGGCGCTCTACATCAGCCGCCTGATGTCAGCACGGATCGAGGGCCTTTCGAAAGCGGAGAGCGAAGACGCGCTGGAGCAGCTTTTCGAGATCTCCGAGGATCCCTCCATCGTCTTCGAACATGAATGGAGGCTTGGCGACATGGTGATTTGGGATAATTGGTGCTCGATCCACGCCCGCAAGGATTTCCCGCGCGATCAGGAAAGACTGATGCGTCGCTGCACCATCGAAGGTCAGGCCATGCAGTTCTAGGGCTGACGCTGGTCAGCCATGCCCTGGTCAGCCCTTGGCTTCGCGCATGGCGCGGGTGGCGACATCCTCCAGCCAGCCGAAGTCCATCGAAGCGTGGGCCTCGCAGATGAACCATGGCTCGCGCGAGTCGGGCTCAAGCATCAGCCCGTGTTCGATCAATCGCCACGCGAACTTCGCGTAGAGTTCGGAATCGGTCACGCGCCAGTCGCGATAATTGTTCGGAACCTTCTGAGAGAAATGGATGCCGAGCATGGCCGGGGGGCCGGCGAAGCAATGTTCAATTCCCGCAGCGGTGAAGACGCGGCCCAGAATGGCGCTGATCTTTTCGCCTGCGGCGTCGATTGTCTTGCAGGCGTCCGTGTGGGCGAGGATGTCGAGCGTCGCGGAGGCGGCGCTGAGCGCGATGAGGTTGGCGGTGTAGGTGCCCCCATGCACAACGCCGCCCTTGAATGAGCCGACGCTGTCCATGACATCCGCACGCCCGCCGAAAGCGGCGACGGGATAGCCATTGCCCATGGCCTTTGCGTAGGTGGTGAGGTCCGCATGGATTCCGTAAAGCTGCTGCGCGCCGCCCGGAGCGACGCGAAAGCCGGTCTTCACCTCGTCGAGGATCAGCATGACGCCATGCTTCGTGCAGAGATCGCGCAGATATTGCAGCCATTCCTGCGTCGCTGAAATGGAGCCGGCGTTGCCGATGATGGGCTCGAGAAGCACTGCGGCCAGATCATCCCCGTGGTCGCGGAAAAGCTGGTCGAGAATCTCGAAATCGTTCAGCCGGATCAAGGTGACGAGGTCGCGGGTCTTGTCGGGAATTCCTGCGCCGAAGGGAATGATCGATGGCTCGATGCGCCCGCGCGGATCCCAGTTCTCAAGATCCGACTTCCACATCATCTCGTCATAAAGGCCGTGGAAACTGCCCTCGACGATGGCGATATGCTTGCGCTTCGTGAAGCCGCGCGCCGTGCGCACCGCGCCCATCACGGCCTCGGTGCCGGAATTGGCGAAACGCATCTTCTGGATATTGGGGCAAAGCGCCTTGATCTGCTGGACCACCTTGATGTCCAGCGGCGTCGAAAACCCCGAGAGCGTGCCGCCCGTGGTGATCTGGTCGATGACAGCCTGATCGACGCGCTTGTCGCGGTACCCAAGGATGATCGGCCCATAGCCAAGACGGAAGTCCACATAGGTCTTGCCGTCGCAATCCGTCAGTTCGCAGCCCTGCGCGCTCTTGATGAAGAGCGTGCGGTCTTCGCCCCAATAACGATAATTCTCCGCCACGCCCTGGGGCATGTGGTGATGAGCTTCTGCGAGCAGGCGCGTCTGTTCCGGACGGTTCATGGCTTTTGTCCACAGGGCGGGCGCAGGAGCAGGCCCGCGCTCTCTTCAATCAATCGCACGACGTGAAGTTCAGCAGCGTCGCCGCCATAGGTCTTGCGGGCCAACTCAAACCGCTCGCGCGCGAGCCCCCCCATCGTGAGCTCGACGCCTTGCTCGGCTGCGATCTCATGGGCGAGGCGCAGATCCTTGCAGCAAAGGTCAAGCGTGAAGCTGGGATCATAATGACCGGCGAAGATCGAGGGAATGTCATGGTCCGCGACCCATGAGCCGCCAGCGCTCGCCCTGATCGCTTCAGCGACCGTATCAAGGGGGATCCCGGCCTTCGCGCCAAGCATCAGCCCCTCTCCCACTGCAGCCGCATGCACGAACCACAGGAGATTGGTGATGAGCTTGATGGTTGCGCCATTGCCGTGAGCGCCGACATGGAAAATCTTCTCGCCGATGACATCGAAGATCGGCCTGTATTTCTCGAAGGCCTGCTGCGAGCCAGCGGCGAAGATCCCAAGTCGCCCTTCGCGCGCGCCATCGATGGCGTTGGTGACGGGAGACTCGAGATAATCAACGCCCAGCGCCTCGGCCTGCGCGCCAATGCGCCGCGCGAGCTCAACCGAGCTCGTCGTCGTGTCAATGAGACCAGCGCCTTTCTTCATCGCGCCGAGCAGGCCCTGCCCCAAGAGCAGCCCCTCGACCTGTGTTGGCCCCGGAAGAGACAGGAAGACGACATCAGCGCGCCGGGCGCTCGCAAGAAGATCATCAGCCCTGACCCCGCCGAGCGGCAGGAGATTGGCGAACTTCGTTTCGTCGAGATCGGCGAGCGACAGGGCGTAGCCAGCGCGCAGGAGATTGGCGGCGATGGGATTGCCCATATTGCCTGTGCCGACGAACAGGATCGATGGCTTGGTCATGGGGATGATCAAGCCTTGCGGAAGGCCAGAAACTTCCCCTTGCCGCCGGTTTGCGGGACATGGGCGAAGCCCAGCTCGCCCAACATGTCCAGCGTCTCCGCCCAGGAATAGGTCCGGTAATCGATGGTCTGGGCCATGACCTTACGGCCGTCATCGATCAGGAAATAATCCTTCTGGAAGCCATGAGCATGAGGCGTGATCTTCTGCGCATAGGTCATGCCGTTGGAGATCGGCGTCTCATAGTCGAAATGCGGACCCTGTATGCCCAGCAACAGCATCCCGCCGGAGGAAATCTGGTCGGCCAGCTTCTTGAGGCCGGTGCGGTTTTCACCATCGCCAGAAATGTGGCTCACCATGAAGGGCTCTTTCTCGCCATCGATGACAAAATACCAGACGCCTCCATAGGAAAAAGCGGCGTCGTATTTTTCAGTGAGCGAGAGATCAACCACATTCTGCGTGGCCAGCGAGATGAAGGGAAAGCGCTCCAGACGTTTGCGCGCCTGGGTCAGCATGGCCTCGGTGAGATCTATGCCCGTGATGCGCGCCCCGGAGTTGCGCCGACCGAACTCCTCAAGAATGAGCCCGGTGCCACATCCGATTTCGAGAACGTGCGTAAAAGGACCATGCCGCTCGAGATCATCGACAATCTGAACATAATCGTAATATCCCGATGTCATGATGACATCGTAATAAGACGACATGTTTGTATAGTCACCCATCGCTGTTTTCCCGAGTCAGAGCAAAGCACGCCCTGCTTGGCGGCAGGCGCGTAATGTCACGCCAAAGCTTACAGCACTCCACGGCAGGGTCAATGCTGACGCTGCTGTATGGTTTCTGGCGGCCGCGGCGTATTGCCCCTACCTCGAAGGCTCAAAGGACCGCAAGCCGACCATTTTGTCGCTGGGATGCGATCGGGCTGCCGAACCCTGTCAGCGCCGACTTCCTTTAATTCAAACGCTCGCATAAATTCGTTTTAATTAAATTAATATTTGTATTATTTTTAAATACACACCATCCTGATCGACGCCGGGCGGTTTGCGCGCCTTGCGGCAGGCGCGCAAATCGAATCCTGTTTCATTGGCCGGGGAGGCTGATAATCTGAAGACATAAATGGGGAGGGCAACCATGATCGACTTCTATTTCTGGACCACGGACAATGGCTACAAAGCGCGCATGGGCATGGAGGAGTCCGGCCTTCCCCATCGGCTGAAGATCATCAACATCCGCAACCGCGACCAATTTGCGCCGGACTATCTGAAGATCAGCCCCGGCCATAAGATCCCCGCGCTCGTCGATCATGACGGACCCGGCGGCCAGCGCATCACTCTGTGCGAGTCCGGAGCCATCCTGAAATATGTTTCGGAGAAATCAGGCAACGGACTTTACCCCACAGATCCCATAGCCCGGATCAAGTGCGATCAATGGCTCTTTTACGGCTCCGCCACCTTCACCACGCTGGCCCAGCAATTCGGCCATTGGGTCAAGCGCAACCCTGAAGCCGTGCCGCAGCCGCAAAAACACTATACCGAAGTCCTGAAGGACATGCTGACGACGCTCGACAGGCATCTTGCCGACAACGAGTATTTCACCGGCGCTTACTCCGCGGCCGACATCTCCATGTATGCCGATGTCCATCTGCACGGGGTTCAGGACATCGGTCTTGGCGATTATCCGAATGTCCGGCGGTGGCATGACGCGATTGAACAGCGGCCCGCGACCCAGCGTGCATGGGGCCCATACGAAGCGTCCTGATGATTGGACGGGTCATAGCGCCGCCGCTTACTGGGCAGCCACGGCGCCCTGCCTGCTCGCGGCGTAATGCCGACGCACAGCAGGCCAAACCTCGGAGCCGAGGAGCGTGAGCGACTCGCGCTCCCATTCTTCGTTTGGTCCGCTCCAGTCCATGCCCGAAACCAGCAGGTGGTCGAAGGGCCCGACGCTGTCACGCAAGGCGATCAATTTGTCCCGCACGGTCGCCGGAGAGCCAAAGATGACGCGCGACATCATCACGCTCTGGGCGGTCACATCGCTGTCGGCCATATCCGGCGCGCTTTTTAGGGCGGCGATTTTTCCTGCGCGGGTGAGAACCTGCCTGATGTAGTCATAATAAAAGAGCACGGCGCTCTCGGCATGGCGGAGGCGTCGTTCGGCCTCAGCGTCGCTGGGGGCCACAAGCACGGTCCGCGCCACCCGCCAGTTCGAGCCATCCACGGGCCGCCCTGCCGCAGCCAGCCCCCGGCTATATTGCACCCAGTGGGTCGCAAGGCTGGAGGGGGTCAGGAGCGCGCTCGAAAGCGGCCCCCAGCCGCGCTCACCGGCCAGCAAAGCTGTACTGGAGTTCGGCGTCGACGTCGAGACGTGGATCGGCGGCCCCTCGGGGCTATGCGGCTTGGGAAGAATCCCCATCTGCAATTCGAGATGGACATTCCTGGCGATGGCGAATTTCCAGAACTCGCCATTGAATTCATAAGGGGGCCCCTGCCGCCAGATCGCCTGCATCATGGCCAGCGATTCAAGCATCATGCGTTTGCGCGTCGGCTCATCTGCTAGCTGGAACAGCTCCCAATCCGAGGGCAGGCTCCCGGTTCCCACGCCAAAGCGAAAACGTCCCTTGGCCATCTGGTCGAACTGCGCGACCTCAGCTCCAATCACGGCCGGATGCCGGTTTGGGAGGCTGATGACGCCTGTTCCAAAGGTGAGGTTCTTCGTCTGAGGCAAGAGGCTCGCCATGAACATCAGCGGCGAGGGAATGGCCTCGCTGGTGGCCGAGAAATGTTCGCCGAGCCAGAACTCGTCAAAGCCCGCCCTGTCGAGCAGCAGGCCCTTCTGCGTCACCTCATCCATCACCTGGCCCATGGTGCGGCCAGGCGGCGACAGGGGCATGAGGAAAATTCCGAGATTCAACGCGCCCTCCCGAGGTCTGTTTGGCATAGAACATCCGAGATTTCCGGCTGATGCAAGTCCGGGAAGGCGGTCTTATCGGGTCGCCCCTGGCGCAGCGCACAGGATGTTCTGAAAAATAATGGTTAACAAAATAAAAAAACGCCTCCTCAGACCGTCTTAGGTGGGAGGAGAGCATCAATGGTTAAGTCGATCAAGGGTACGGCCGTTCAGGACACCATCCTTGGCACTCAGGATGTTGACTTTATCGAAGCCGGAGACGGGTCGGACCTGATTTACGGTTTTCTCCGCGCCGATACGATCGACGGCGGGAACGGCTATGACACGCTCTTCATCACCGGCACATCCGTCGATCTTAATGTGGCGACGAACGCGCAGTTGCTGAGCGTCGAAGAGGTCTCCGCAAAACTTGCCCTCGGTGGCGTCACCATCAATCTGGCGAGCCAGATTGAAGGCTTCACGCTCATTGGCAGCGCCTTCAGCGACATCCTGACGGGCGGTTCGGGAACCAACAACATCGACGCAAGCGACGGCGACGACACGATCAAGGGCTTTGGCGGATCGGATACGGTCAACGGCGGGGCAGGCGCCGATACGCTCGTGCTGACTGCAGACATCCTTGGCGCCAATGATATTCAGATATCCGGCATTGAAAATGTCATCGCCTCCGGCGCAACCAAAGGCCTCACCATCAACCTTGGCCGGCAGTCTGAGCGATTTTATCTCATCGGCAGCGCATTTGGCGATGACATAACGGGCGGGTCCGGCGCAGATGTCATCAACACCGGCGATGGCGACGACAAGATTCAGGGATACCTTGGAAATGATTACATCAATGGCGGCAATGGCTCCGACACCCTCTATCTGCTCCTGACCTCGCTCAATCTGAACGGGGCGCTGGATGTTCAGTTGACGAATGTTGAAACCATCTCCGCCGCCAAGGCAGTCCTTGGGGTGGTGATCGATCTGTCCAGCCAAACCGAAGGCTTCACCATCCTCGGCAGCGATCAAAGCGATTATATCAAAGGGGGCGCAGGCGCCGACATTTTCATCGGCAGTTCTGGCATGGACACGGTGGACGGGGGTTTTGGCGAGGACCGGCTCGTTCTGACCTCAGACCTCAACAACATCACGAATGCGCAACTGGTGAGCATCGAAACCATCTCGGCGGCGGACGCCGTCAGAGGGCTCACCATCAATCTCGTCGCGCAGAATGAACGGATCAACGTCATCGGAAGCGCGTTTTCCGATACGGTGACCGGTGGCGTTGGCCTCGACATCATTTCATCGGGCGGTGGCGATGACGTCATCAAGGGCTTCAGCAGCGCGGATACGATTGATGGTGGCGCAGGGTTCGATACGCTGGTCCTTACGGTGACCTCGACAAACCTCAACAGCGCGACGGACAGTCAACTGACCAATGTCGAAGCGATCTCCGCGATTGGTTCGACCCTTGGCGTCAACATCAGTCTCACAGCCCAGACAGAGGGCTTCAAACTCACCGGAAGCGCCTATTCGGATACGCTGAGAGGCGGGGCGGGCGACGATCAGTTCTATGGTTTCAACGGCAGCGACATCGTCGATGGCGGCAAAGGAGCCGATACGCTCCTCCTCCAGGCGACCTCAGCCAACCTCAACGGTTCTTCGGACGCTCAGTTGCTCAATTTGGAGACCATCTCCGCCTTCAACGCGACATCTGGCGTCACCATAGCCCTCTACAACCAGTCGGAAGGCTTCAATATCGAGGGAAGCAATTTTGCGGATCAGTTGAGCGGATCTTCGCAATCAGACACCTTCATCGGCTTTAAGGGAGCCGATACGATCGATGGCGGCGGCGGCGTGGACATCGTCAAAATCGACGGGACGTCGCTTAACCTGAACAATGCAAGCAACGCTCAACTCGTCAATGTCGAAAAAATCTCTGCGGCAAACGCCTCGACTGGCGTCATCATCGACCTGTCGAAGCAGACCGAACGGATTGACATTGTCGGCAGCGGTTATGGCGATACGCTCATTGGCGGCCCGGGCGCCAACTATCTGACTGGCGGCGCGGGAGCGGACCATTTCGTTTTCAAAGGCCCCTTAGGCGTCACAAACATCGATACGCTGGTCGACTTCACGCCAAACATTGACGTGCTGGACTTCAGCCAGACGAGTTTCGTCAGTCTGGGCGTCGTGGGCCCGCTCGGGGCATCGGCTTTCTGGTCGTCAAGCAGCGATGCGTCCGCGCATGATGGCGATGATCGGCTTGTTTACAACACCGCGACCGGCGCACTCTATTATGACGCCGACGGGATAGGTGGGGCGGCGGCAGTCCAGATCGCCAGATTCAGCAGCCTTCCAGGACTTTCGGCGACGGATTTCTTCATCGTCTGAACGCAGCCTTTGCGGCCTCAGGTCTTGCTCCTGAAAGCCTGTTCATGAGCGCTTCGGTCAAAAGTAGAATTTAAAATTTATTGCCCAGATTATGCTGCGAATTGTTGATCCAGGATCAACAGCGTCGGCCTTCGTCGATGTGGTCCAAGGAGGCACGGTCGGCCTATCCGCCTGCTTTTTCGGTTGAGGCATGGCGTCTCCAGAGCGCAATGAACAGAAAAAGTCCGGATGATTTGCAAACAACACGCAAGGCTGACGTAACTGACTTGATTCTGCAGCCCAAAAGATGGTCGATTGCGGATTGACCGTAAATGTGATTCGTCCCGGTGGTTGATCTTCAAACTGATGGACAATGGTCACACGTGGAGGGGTCCAGATGTTGTTTGACCATTGCGCAGCATGTCAGCGATGCTGCGTCGTCGATCCTGGAAGCCCCCCTCTGGAAGTATCATTGACGACAGCGGAGTCCTCACGCATTGGCAGCGTATGCATAGAGACGTCTTGTGAAAATCTCGGCCCGAGCGGTTGTTTGATGAAGGATGAGAAGCCTTTCTCATGCCGTCTCTATCCCCTGTCCTTCGATCCCGGTTCGCGGCGGTTCTTTTATGATAGCGAATGCCCGATCATGACCACCTACGTCGAACAATTGCACGACAGCGAGAGCGAAGCGTCACGCCATTTGCTTTCGATAAAGTCGGAAATTCTGAAATTGGAGAAAAGCGATCCCGAATTCCTTGCCCGAAACCACGAAGTCGACGTTGATTATTTCGACTTGATTAAACTTCCAATCAAGTCATCCCTGCAAGGTAACAAAAAATGAATACAAGACCGAGCTTCCTCTGTCATGTCGAGGCGCACGAAGAGTCGCCATCCGTCAATCGGGTCGGCTTTCAGACCTGGACCGATGAAAACCTGCTCGTGGAAAGCGATCATAACGACATCACCTATTACACGACGCGGTGGGACGCCCTGTGCCCCTATATTGACGTCACCGAAGAGATGTTGAAGCAGGTTCCCAAACCCTTCATCGTCTATGCTCTGCCCCCAGACAGCACCTATGGCGTGCCGATCAACGACCGCTACGGCCTTGCCGACACTCAATCTCATGACTTCTGGACGGACGAACGGCGCGCGAGAAAATTCCGGGAATATGACCGCCATTTCCGTAATTTCACCGTCACGGAAGAGGTGGTTCAAGGCTCGCAGCTGAGTTTTGACGACATCTGGGAGATGGGCGGCGCACATTTCGAGAATTGCTACATCGATACGCGAGAGGTGCAGGGCTTCGTAGATTATATCCAGAATCTGGACGTGCTGATCCTTCGGGTCTTCGATCCGCAGGGGGTTCAGGTTCTGGTTGATGTGTCGATGCTGCTGCCCGCCTATAACCAGATCTATGGCAGTTTCTGCCAATGGAATCGGGCCTATAAGAACCGTTCGCCCGGCATGTACGCCTGCCTGCTCGCCTGTCGTTGGGCTGCGCGCAACAACTATCGCTATTACAATCTCGGTCCCGTCAGCGACTATGGCTACAAGGCCCTGTTCGTGACGGACCTGGAGCCGATCTATTCGCTGGCACTGACCGACCCGGACCATCCGCTGGCGCTGGATCCGACGTCGCCCCTGCATACGGATTTCCGCAAAAAGGACTGGAACCGGATCCACCGTCGGTTGCCCCCCGTCAGGAAGCAAAGGCAATCTGTGGTCAAGCCCGTGACGCGCCCGATGCCAGTCCTGGTGGAGGCGATGACCCTGAGCAACGAAGGCCCCTGATCAGTCGAAGTGATGCTCGTCGTCGAAGCTGTGATCATAGTCCATGGTCAGCTCTTCACCGATCTTGATCCTCCGAAGCGCCTCGAAGGATCCATCCTTGTTCATCCGAAGATTCGGCTGCTTCGAGTGGTTCAGGTAGATAGCGAAATCCATGGTGTTCAGACCCATGGTTGAGATCAACACGCCATCGTCATCATAGTAACAGAACATCTCGATCTGCTTGCGCACGCCCGGCGGGAGCGCCTTCAGCTCTTCATGGCTGAACAGGATCTCGCGATGTTTAAGACGGCTTTTAAGAGGGTTCGATCCCTTGGCGATGGAGCGGATCGCGAAGACGCCAACGCCATGCAGCGGCGAAGCGCCGAGACGGCAAAACACTTCCTGACCGAGATGGTCGAGAATTTCCTTCTTCAAATCTGACATCAGCCGCCAACTCTGAGATTGCGTTTCGCATGCACCCTAGCACGACGCCGCCGCCTTGATAAAGCCAGTGCAAGACGCACCCTGCCCGAGACATGCGAAACTGACGCAGGTCAATGATCTCATCCGCGAAAAGGGCGAACGTCCAAACGAAGGATCAACCAGCAGCGGTCCTGGAACCGCAGGAAAACTGACATGCCCGACAGCATCAAGGCCATCGGCCCTGTTTCAGAAGCCGCAACAGCACGTGAACACGCCACAGCTCATATAGTCTGGCATATCGGCGGCGGGAAGCTGAAACATCACGCGCAACCTGAACGCAGGAGGCAGCAGCGGACGGGCGCAGAGGACCGTGCAGAGCCCGAGGAGCCGTCGAACCCCTCAATCCATCATATTGATATCATTGCCTGAGTCGGCGCGCGCCGGATACCCGGCGGCGCGCCGGAAAGCGTGAGGCGCTTACTTCTTCGCGCCGTTGATCATCGCATAGACGTTGCAGGCGAGCCCCGTCGCCTCATAGCCATCCTGGCCCGTGGCCTGCGCCATGGCGAACATCTGCTGGGCGAGGCCGACGAAGGGCATCGGCACCTCCATCTCCCGAGCCATGTCGAGCCCGAAGCCAATGTCCTTGGGCATCCAGGACTTGCGGGGCTTGTAGTTTCCGCTCACCACCACATCCATGATGCGCCGGACCGCCACGGAATCCTGCTGAGAGTTCTGCAAGATATTGGCGAAGGTCGCCTCATCTAGGCCCCCCTTCTTGAGGAGCCAGCAGACCTCCACGAGGCTGAGATGCTGCACGGCCGCCAACATCGCCATGGCGTTCTTGACGAGCTTGGCGTTGCCGAGTTCGCCCACATGAAGGATGGACTTGCCCATGGGCTTCAGGATCGCCTGATGCTCATCGAACAGGGCCTTGGAGCCCGAGAGCCAGAGCGCGAGCTGCCCCGCAGCAGCCACTTCCTCCACCCCGCCGGCGGACGCGTCGACGATGGACCAACCCTTCTTTTCAAGATCCTCGTTGACCTCAAGGATCGTCTGCTTGTCGATGCTGCTGAAGTCGATCCAGACCTTTGCGCCGGACGCCGCCTCGATGAGGCCGCCCTTGCCACAGGCCACGGCCCTCACGGCGTCATTGTTCGGCAGCATCGAGAGCACGATCTCACAGGATTCCGCCACGGCCCTCGGCGAGTCAGCAAATTGCGCGCCCAGCGCCTCGAGGCCCTTGGACTGCTCCCGCCGGATGTCGGTCACAACCAGCCGATAGCCCGCCTTGATCAGATTGGCCGCCATGCCCGCGCCCATCCCGCCGGTGCCGATGAAACCAAGAGTCTTCATATTGTCACTCCCTCAATCGTTGACCTTTCCGCCACCGCCATACCGCAAATGCGCCAAATAACCCAGCATTGAGTTTGGCGTCGCGTCCGTCCAGCCGACTGTTGCTAGCTCGTCAAGTTGTCCGGTGTTCGTAGCGCGTGATCTGTCCGGTTCTGAAGCCCGTGGTCCGGGGCATGCCCCGGACCACGGGCTCGCGCCGCCGGGGAGGCTCGGCCGCAGGCTGTGAGGCGAGCGTTCCGTCGGGTTC
>CANGFT010000020.1 GCA_947453205.1 Beijerinckiaceae bacterium
AACATGGCGGAGCTGTGGAAGCTTCCCGCCGTCTACATCATCGAGAACAACCGCTACGCCATGGGCACTGCGGTGTCTCGCTCCTCAGCTCAGCAGGACTTCTCCAAGCGCGGCATCTCCTTCAACATCCCCGGCGAGCAGGTGGATGGCATGGATGTGCGCGCGGTGATGGCGGCTGGCGAGAAGGCGCTGGAATGGGCGCGCTCCGGCAAGGGCCCCTATATTCTGGAGATGCAGACCTATCGCTATCGCGGCCACTCCATGTCGGACCCCGCGAAATATCGCTCCAAGGAAGAAGTGCAGAAAATGCGCGAGGAGCATGATCCGATCGAGCAGGTTCGGGCCCGTCTGCTGCGGGGCAAATTCGCCACCGAGGACGAGTTGAAGGCCATCGACGCCAAGGTGCGCGCCATCGTCGCCGAGGCCGCCGAATTCGCTTCGAACGATCCCGAGCCCGACGCGTCGGAGCTGTGGACCGACATCACGCTTTGAACCCATGGGCCGCCTTTCGGGCGGACCTTTCGCTGGAATGAATTCGGGGCCCGTGCGCCCCATCGGTGAGGACCATCATGGCCACCAATATCCTCATGCCCGCTCTGTCTCCGACCATGGAGCAGGGCAAGCTTTCGAAATGGGTCAAGAAGGAAGGCGACAACATCCGGGCAGGCGATGTCATCGCCGAGATCGAAACCGACAAGGCCACCATGGAGGTCGAGGCGGTCGACGAGGGCGTGCTCGGCAAGATCCTGATCGCGGAAGGCACCGACAATGTCGCCGTGAACACGCCCATCGCGGTGATCCTGCAGGATGGCGAGTCGGCTGACGCCGCCCCCGCCGCCGCAGCGTCCGCTCCCGCAGCGGCGCCTGCTCCGGCCCCCGCTCCCGCTGCAGCGCCCGTCAGCGCGCCGGCCTCCGTTGCGCCCTCGGCGCCGGAGGTTCCCGCGGGCACGCCGATGGTGATGACGACCGTGCGCGAGGCTCTTCGCGACGCCATGGCCGAGGAAATGCGCCGGGATGGCGATGTCTTCGTCATGGGCGAGGAGGTCGCGGAATATCAGGGCGCCTACAAGATCACGCAGGGGCTCCTGCAGGAGTTCGGAGCGCGCCGCGTGGTCGACACGCCGATCACCGAGCATGGCTTTGCGGGCATGGGCGTCGGCGCGGCCATGTCGGGCCTGCGTCCCATCGTCGAATTCATGACCTTCAATTTCGCCATGCAGGCCATCGACCACATCATCAACTCCGCCGCCAAGACGCTCTACATGTCCGGCGGCCAGATGGGTTGCCCCATTGTGTTTCGTGGTCCCAACGGCGCTGCGGCCCGCGTGGCGGCCCAGCACAGTCAGGACTTTGCGGCGTGGTATTCGCAGATTCCCGGCCTGAAGGTGGTGATGCCCTACACGGCGGCTGACGCCAAGGGCTTGCTGAAGAGCGCCATCCGCGACCCCAATCCCATCATCTTCCTCGAAAACGAAATCCTCTATGGTCAGAGCTTCGAAGTTCCCAAGCTCGACGACTATCTCGTGCCCATCGGCAAGGCGCGCGTGCATCGCGTGGGCCATCACATCACCCTCGTCTCCTTCGGCATCGGCATGACCTATTGCGTCAAGGCGGCCGATGAGCTGGCCAAGGAAGGCATTGAGGCGGAGATCATCGATCTGCGCACCATCCGCCCCATGGACACCGAAACCGTCGTGCGCTCCATCATGAAGACCGGGCGCTGCGTGGCGGTGGAGGAGGGCTGGCCGCAGAGCGGCGTCACCGCCGAGATCGGCATGCGCATCATGGAGGCCGCCTTCGATTATCTCGATGCGCCCGTGGCGCGCGTGACCGGCAAGGATGTGCCGATGCCCTATGCGGCCAATCTCGAAAAGCTGGCCTTGCCCACCGTCGCCGACGTGATCCAAGCCGCCAAAGCTGTTCTCTATCGGTGATCCATGGCCGAACAGATCGTGCATGAGCTTCCTGCGCCGCCCGAAGCGATCCTTCACGGCGGGCAGGAAGTGCTGCGCGCCTTCATCGTCGAAGGCGATCTGCACGTGAGTTTGACCAACGCTTTCGAGCGTCCCGCCGTGTGGGGCGTCCTGCTTGTCGACATCGCGCGTCATGTGGCGCGCATGTATTCGCAGGACGGTGCCGCGCTGCGCGATCAGGCGCTTGATGAAATCTATCGGACCCTTCAGGCCGAGTGGTCGATTCCCGACGACGACGGTCAAACAGACGTGATCAACTGAGGCGAGCCATGCCCATCAACATCCTCATGCCCGCGCTGTCCCCGACCATGGAAAAGGGCAACATCGCCCGCTGGTTGAAAAAGGAAGGCGACACCATCAAGTCCGGCGACGTCATCGCCGAGATCGAGACCGACAAGGCGACCATGGAGGTCGAGGCGGTCGATGAGGGCGTGCTGGCGAAGATCGTCGTGCCCGGCGGGACCGCCGATGTCCCGGTCAATCAACTGATCGGCCTCATCGCCGCCGACGGCGAAGACCCAAAGGCCGTCGCAGCCTCTGGCGGCGCGCCTGCCGCAGCTCCCGCCGCAGCCGCCCCCGCGCCGGCTCCAGCCGCGCAGGCCGCACCTGCTGCCGCTCCGGCGCCTGCCGCCGCAGCGCCCGCCAGCGGATCGCGCGTCTTCTCCTCGCCGCTCGCCCGCCGCATCGCCAAGGACGCGGGGCTTGATCTGTCCGCCGTCAGCGGCACCGGCCCGCATGGGCGCATCGTTGAGCGCGACGTCAAGGCCGCCATCGCAGGCGGCGTCAGGGCGGCTCCCGCCGCGGCGGCCGCAGCCGCTCCGCAGGCCGCCCGCGCGCCTGTCGCCGCCATGGGCGACGAGCAGATCAAGAAATTCTACGAGCCCGGCAGCTTCGAAGAAATTCCGCATGACAGCATGCGCAAGACCATCGCCCGGCGTCTCGTGGAGGCCAAGCAGACGATCCCGCATTTCTACCTCACGGTGGATTGCGACCTCGACAAGCTGCTGGCCCTGCGCGAGGAGATCAACAAGGCGGCGCCCTCGATCGACGGCAAGCCCGCCTACAAGGTCTCGGTCAATGACTTCATCATCAAGGCCATGGCCCTCTCGCTGATGCGCGTGCCCGACGCCAACGTCACCTGGACCGAAGGCGCCATGCTCAAGCATCGCACGGCCGATGTCGGCGTCGCCGTCTCGATCCCCGGCGGGCTCATCACCCCCGTGGTGCGCAGCGCCGAGAAGAAGTCGCTCTCCGCCATCTCCAACGAGATGAAGGACTATGCCGCCCGCGCCCGCGCCCGCAAGCTGAAGCCCGAGGAATATCAGGGCGGCACGTCGGCGGTCTCGAACCTCGGCATGTTCGGCATCAAGCATTTCTCGGCGGTCATCAACCCGCCCCACGCCACGATTCTCGCGGTCGGCGCGGGCGAGCAGCGCGTGGTGGTGAAGAACGGCCAGCCTGCGGTCGCCACCATCATGAGCGTCACGCTCTCCACCGATCACCGCGCGGTCGATGGCGCGCTTGGCGCGGAGCTGATCTCCGCTTTCAAGCAGCTCATCGAAAACCCGATGTCGATGCTGGTGTGAGCGAGAGACAGCGACCAGCGCATAGGATGAAGGAAATGGACGATCAGAGGTCTTTGCTCAGTAATCTGGCTAGTCGATCCTGATCGTCCAAAGCGCGTTCATCGCCCGAAAATACGCTGTATTCGATGTGATCTGCGAAGAAATCGACCTCGACCCTGACGCCCACGAGGGTCAATGTCACCATCACCGAATCGGCGCGCATATGATCGAGGCGATAGCTTATCGAATGGTCTTTCAATAGATTAAGGAACGGCAGGAGATCGCGAACGCCATGCAGTTTCATGTCACTTCCCCTTTCGATATTCGCCGCGGCTCAGGAGCTTCATGCAGGTGCGTGCTGCTGCGTCTCCAGACTTCGCAAGGTTGGAGACCGTTCCGATCTTCTCCTCAAGAAACTCGCTTGGCAGGACTTCGTTGATGCTGCCCTTGCAAAATGCAGAGATGAAGCTTTGGACGCTCATATCCATTTGCTCAAGCGTTATTCCCGCGATGAGCTCGATTATGGCGGCCTCGGCGCCGTCCGAAATCCATTGTCCACCATCTGGCGCTCCAGCAGGCGCGCTAGGCTGATCCGGCGAGAATTTTGATGCATAAAACCATCGTTCAAGACGTTTCAGTGAGCGCAATAGTTTGTGGCCTGCGTCTTGCGCTGCGATGCGGCTTCGCTCGTATCCCCTGTCATAGGTCGTCATGGTTCGCTGTCTTCTTTTCAGGAAATGCAACGGAAAATATTATGTTCATGATTTGTTCCAAATTTCAAGCTTTAGCCGTGCGTTCCCTCCGTTCCCTCTGGCCGTGAGACCGTTCCAATGAGCACTCCCTATGACATCCTCATCATCGGCGGCGGGCCGGGCGGCTATGTGACCGCCATCCGCGCGGCGCAGCTTGGCTTCAAGACCGCGCTCGTCGAGCGCGAGCATCTCGGCGGCATCTGCCTCAACTGGGGCTGCATTCCCACCAAGGCGCTGCTGCGCTCGGCGGAGATCTATCACTACGCCCGGCATCCCGAGGCCTATGGCCTGAAGATCGAGGGCAAGGTGACTTTCGATCCGGCTGCGGTGGTGAAGCGTTCGCGCGGCGTCTCGGCGCAGCTCAATGGCGGCGTCGCCTTCCTGCTCAAAAAGAACAAGGTCGACGTCATCTGGGGCGAGGCCACCATTTCGAGGGTTGGCGAAGTCACCGTCGGCCCTTCCAGCAAGCCTGTGGTGCAGCCGCAGAATCCCGTGCCCAAGGGCGTGCTGGGGGCTGGGACTTATCAGGCCAAGCACATCATCGTGGCGACCGGCGCCCGTCCGCGCGTGCTGCCGGGAATCGAGCCGGATGGCAAGCTGATCTGGACCTATTTCGAGGCCATGGTTCCCGCAACTTTCCCCAAGTCCCTGATCGTCATGGGCTCGGGCGCCATCGGCATCGAATTCGCGAGCTTCTACGCCACCATGGGCTGCGAGGTGACGGTCGTCGAAGTGCTGCCGCAGATCATGCCAGTCGAAGATGCCGAGATCGCCGCCATCGCCCGCAAACGCTTCGAGAAGGCCGGCATCAAGATCATGACCTCCACCAAGGTGGTGAAGGTCGAGAAGGGCGCCAATGACGTCACCTGCACGGTCGAGGACGACAAGGGCGTGAAGCAGACCCTGAAGGCCGAGCGCATGATCTCCGCCGTGGGCGTCGTCTGCAACACCGAGAACCTCGGCCTCGAAAAGATCGGCGTGAAGATGGATCGCGGCGCCATCGTGACCGACGGCCTCGGGCGCACCAATGTCCCCGGCGTCTACGCCATCGGCGACGTCGCTGGCCCGCCCATGCTCGCCCACAAGGCCGAGCACGAGGGCGTCATCTGCATCGAGACGATCAAGGGCCTGCATACCCACGCCATGGACAAGGCCATGATCCCCGGCTGCACCTATTGCCATCCGCAGATCGCCAGCGTCGGCCTCACCGAGGCGAAGGCCAAGGAGGCTGGCTATGCGGTCAAGGTGGGCCGCTTCTCCTTCGTGGGCAATGGCAAGGCCATTGCGCTGGGCGAGCCCGACGGCCTCGTGAAGACCATCTTCGACGCCAAGACCGGCAAGCTGCTGGGCGCCCATATGGTCGGCGCGGAGGTGACCGAGCTCATTCAGGGCTATGTCATCGCCATGAACTGCGAGACCACCGAAGAAGAACTCATCCACACGGTGTTCCCGCATCCGACCCTCTCGGAGATGATGCACGAAGCTGTGATGGACGCCTATGGCCGCGTGATCCATAGCTGAACTCATGCAGCCATGGATCCATCTGGATAAAACGAACATCCCCGGCGGCGGGGAGCTTAAGCTGTCCCAGCGCGGCGATGAGTTCTCCATTCGCCTCGCCGGCAATGAACTCATGAACAGCCGCCTCAGCGGTTCCGAAGAGGCGCTCGCGACGCTTTCCTGCGCCAGGATCGCAGACCGCAAAAAGTCCCGCATCCTCATCGGCGGCCTTGGCATGGGCTTCACCCTGCGCGCCGCGCTTGCGGTCCTGGGCCCGGAAGCAAAGGTCGTAGTGGCGGAGCTTTTGCCTGCAGTGATCGCCTGGGCGCGCGGGCCCATGGCCTCCCTGTTCGGCGGCTGCCTCGATGATCCCCGCGTGACCATCGAACAGGTGGATGTGGCGAGGCTCATCAATCCGGGGGCAGGGGGCTGGGACGCCATCTTGCTTGATGTCGACAATGGGCCGGAGGCCATGACCCAATCCGCCAATGACGGGCTCTATGGCATGAGCGGCCTCACCATCGCCCGCCACGCCCTGAAGCCGGGCGGCGTTCTTGCGGTCTGGTCGCAGGGGCCGGACCGCGACTTCAAGAGCCGCTTCGGGAAAAGCGGCTTTCAGGTCGAGGAAGTCATGGTCCGCGCCCATCGCGGCAAGAGCGGCGCGCGCCATGTGATCTGGCTGGGAACCGCAGGCGGCCCGCCGCGCGCGGCGCGCAATCGTTAGAGACCCTGCGAAGGCGCCGATTGCGCGCGGCCGCGCCCCGGCCTAGATAGCAAAACATGCGGCCCCGCCGCGCATCAGGACCAGACCCATGGCTGTCGTCTTCGACATCGACAAGGATCCCCGCAGGCAGGGCGCCGCCGAGGCGAAACCCCGCCATCCCGAGAAGGCCCACCGGCCCGATCAGCCCATCCTGCGCAAGCCAGACTGGATCCGCGTCAAGGCGCCGGGCTCGCCCCAATGGGCCGAGACCAACCGCATCGTGAAGGAGAACAATCTCGTCACGGTCTGCGAGGAGGCGGGCTGCCCCAACATGGGCGAGTGCTGGGAGAAGAAGCACGCCACCTTCATGATCATGGGCGACACCTGCACGCGGGCCTGCGCCTTCTGCAATGTGCGCACGGGCATGCCTGCGCCGCTTGACGCCGCCGAGCCCGAGAAGGTCGCCGACGCCGTCGCCAAGCTGGGCCTGAGCCATGTGGTCATCACCTCGGTCGACCGCGACGATCTCGACGATGGCGGCGCGGAGCATTTCGCGCAGACGATCAACGCCATCCGCGCCCGCTCGCCCGCCACCACCATCGAGATCCTGACTCCGGACTTCCTGCGCAAGGAAGGCGCGCTCGAGGTTGTGGTCGCGGCCCGGCCGGACGTCTTCAACCACAATCTGGAGACGGTGCCCTCGAAATACCTGACCGTGCGCCCCGGCGCCCGCTACTTCCACTCCATCCGTCTGCTGCAGCGGGTGAAGGAGCTGGACCCGACCATCTTCACCAAATCGGGCATCATGGTGGGGCTTGGCGAGGAGCGGAACGAGGTTCTGCAACTCATGGATGACCTGCGTTCGGCGGAGGTCGATTTCCTCACCATCGGCCAATATCTCCAGCCCACCCGCAAGCATCACCCCGTGTTGAGCTTCGTGACGCCGGAAGAATTCAAATCCTATGAAACCGTAGCGGGGGCCAAGGGGTTTCTCCTTGTGTCTGCTTCTCCGCTCACGCGGTCTTCCCATCATGCCGGGGAGGATTTCGCCAAACTCAAGGCGGCGAGGCTCGCGAGAACCTAACGCCTGAGGGACCATATGGAGCATCCGCACCGGTTTCAGGTCGAGCCGCCGCGGCGTGTGCTCGTGGTCGGCAATCGTGGCTCCGGACGGGGCCAGATCGCAAAGCTCATCTCCCAGCGATTTTCGCTTCCTGTGATCGATCTTGAGCGGGAGCGGGCCGCTTTCGAAGGCGCTGGCGACGCCGCCGTATGGCGCAAGCGCGTGAGCAGTCTCGCCGACGGGGCCGAATGGGTGATGACAGGCAACGACGTCGCCACCTTCGACCTGCGCGTTCCCAGAGCCGACTGGTTCATCTGGGTCGACCTGCCCGTCACCACCTGCGCCCTCGCCGTGCTTCGCCGCGCCATCCGGGCGCCGGCCGACGACAAGCCGCGTCTGAGCCTTGTGCAGCGCCTGAGCCTGCCGCGCTTCCGCGACATCCTGAATTTTTCGAACGAGGTCGCCCCGCGCATCATGGGAGTGATCGAGCGCGAGCGACGCAACCGTACGATCTTCATCCTGCGCACCCGCTATGAAATCGCCCAGTTCCTGTCCAGGCTCCCGGACGCAGGCGGCTTTGGCGATCATCTGGCCAAGGGGGGCGACAAACCGTCTCTCTGAATTTTGGCTGGCGTAACGCATGGTCTATGAGCGCGTCGCCGTGCTATGAGGGCGCAGCTTTGGTTCGGGAACCCCATGCCGTCCTTTCGCACGACCCGCCATGTGCGCCATTCGGCCGCAGATATGTTCGCCCTCGTCGCCGACGTCGAGGCCTATCCCAAATTCCTGCCGCTCTGTCAGGGCCTGCGCGTGCGCCGCCGCCTCACCAACGACAGGGGGCTTGAGGTCATCCTGGCCGAAATGGACGTGGGCTACCGCGCGATCCGCGAGACCTTCACCAGCCGCGTGACCCTTGACCGCGACAACCTCGCGATTCTCGTTGAATATGTGGAAGGGCCCTTCCAGCAGCTCGAAAATCGCTGGACCTTCCGCGATGACGACAAGGGCGCGCAGGCCTGCAACGTCGAGTTCTTCATCGACTACGAATTCCGCAGCCGCACCCTCGGCCTGCTCATGGGGTCGATGTTCGACACGGCCTTCCGAAAATTCTCCGAGGCCTTCGAGAAGCGCGCCGACTATGTCTATGGCCGCGCCCGGCCAGCCATCACCTCACCCAAGCCCGCCCCGGCGGAAGAAGCCTGATCGCCCCTGACTTGACGCGAAGGCGTGACGGCCGCAGCCTTCCAAGCTGATTGCAGAACACAGAGGAGACCGACCCGATGTCGAACGCCGCCACCCAGACGCCCGAACTTGCGGTCTTTTCAAAGGACATCCGCTCGCTCGGCCTCAACCCGCTCTGGGAGCGCACCGTTTCTCAGAAACCAGGTTCACCCTGCCAGCCAACCCATTGGAAATGGGACAATTTAAAGCCTCAGCTTCTGCGGTCCTGCGATCTCATCGGCACCAAGGACGCCGACCGGCGCGTCTTGATGCTCGAGAACCCGCAGATGCCCGGCTCCAGCTTCATCGCCAACACGCTCTTCACGGGCCTGCAGATCATCCTGCCCGGCGAGATCGCCGCCGCCCATCGCCACACGCCCAACGCCCTGCGTTTCGTGGTGGAGGGCGAGGGGGCCTATACCTCTGTCAATGGCGAGCGGGTGATGATCCACCCCGGCGATTTCATCGTGACGCCCAACTGGGCCTGGCACGACCACGGGAACATCGGCGAGGGGCCGGTTGTGTGGATGGACGGTCTCGATTCCGCCTTCACGAAATTCTTCGGCGCGACGTTCCGGGAGGATTACCCCGGCGAGACCCAGCCCCTCTATCGCACGGAGGGCGATTCCGCCGCCGCCTTCGGCGCAGCCTTGCTGCCGGTGGATTACAATGAGAACGCCCCCGCCTCGCCGCTGTTGAAATATCCCTACGCCCGCACCCGCGAGGCCCTGCATCATCTGCACAAATCGCAGCCCCTGCACGCCTGCCACGGGGTGAAGCTGCGCTACGCCAATCCGGCCAATGGCAAATATCCCTTTCCCACCATGGCCGCCTTCATGCAGTTCCTGCCCAGAGGCTTCGCGGGCAAGGCCTGGCGCACGACCGAGAACATCGTCTTCAATGTGGCCGAAGGGTCGGGCGTGGCGCTGGTGGCGGGCGAGCGGTTCGCCTTCTCGCCCCATGACGTCTTCGTGGTCCCCTCATGGTGCGACTTCGCCTTCGAGGCGAAGGAGGACTGCGTGATCTTCAGCTATTCGGACCGCGCCGCGCAGGAGGCCCTGGGCTTCCATCGCGAAGAGGCGCTGTCAGCCTGAGCGCGCTTCGAAGAGATCAAGCGCGCAGAGCAGGGCGGCGCGGCGGACCTCCGCCCGCCCCAGATCGCCGAACCGCTTCTCGATGGCCAGAGTCTCGCCCCCGCGCCGGGCGCAGGCGAAATGGACGAGGCCGACCGGCTTGTCGGCGGTGCCGCCGCCGGGGCCTGCGATCCCCGTTATCGCGACAGCCACATGGGCGCGCGAATGGGCGAGCGCGCCTTCGGCCATGGCCCTTGCGACGGGCTCGCTCACCGCGCCATGGGCCGTCAGCAAGGCCTCGGGCACGCCGAGCATGGCCTGCTTGGCCTCATTGGAATAGGTGACGAAGCCACGGTCGACGACCGCCGATGAGCCCGCGATCGCCGTCAGGAGCGCGCTGACGAGCCCGCCCGTGCAGGATTCAGCCGTGGCCACCATCTCCCCCCTCGCGCCATAGGCTTTGATGAGGGCTGCGGCGCGGTCGAGAAGGGCGGCGTCGAAGGGTGAGGGCATCTATTTTCTCTTGTGGCATGATGGCGTCGACACATCGCCAGCGCGTTGCGCTTTTGATCGGCGCAATGCTCCCAAGGCCCCACGCCCCCCACCCCGTCCGCTGGCGCGTCCGACCCTCCCCACAGGGGGGAGGGTATTGTGGACGCGCAATGTCAGCAGCCCCCCTCCTCCTTGTGGGGAGGGGTTAGGGGTGGGGGTTGTGAGGCGCTGATCGTGAGCCATTTCGCTGCGATGAATAGGGTCAAGACGGCAGGCGCACGGTCGCCAGCGCCATGGCGGCGACGCCTTCGCGGCGGCCGGTGAAGCCGAGTTGTTCGGAGGTGGTGGCCTTCACCGCCACGCGGGAGACATCCACGCCCATGATCTGCGCAAGCTTCGCCCGGATGGCGTCGCGATGGGGGCCGACCTTGGGCGCCTCGCAGATCACGGTTCCGTCCACATGGGCGATCATGCCGCCGCGCTCGCGCACCCTCTGGGCGGCATGGCGCAGGAAGATGTCGGAGGGCGCGCCCTTCCACTGGGGATCGGAGGGGGGGAAATGGGCGCCGATGTCCCCATCCGCCAGCGCGCCGTAGATGGCGTCGGTCACCGCATGCATGAGCACATCCGCATCGGAATGGCCGAGCAGGCCCCTGGTGTGGGGGATCGACACGCCGCCAAGCCAGATCTGGTCGCCCTCGGTGAAGGCGTGGACGTCGAAGCCCTGGCCCGTGCGGATGTCCAGCAATTGACCCATCATCCGCGCTTCGGCGGCGGCGAAATCCTCGGGATTGGTCACCTTCATATTCGCTGCGTCTCCCTCGAAGACATGGACCGCATGGCCCGCCCATTCCGCCACGGCGCCATCGTCGGTCAACTCCATCTGTCCCGTCGAGGCGGCGAGCTTGTGGGCGGTCGCTATCAGCGCGTAGCGGAAGGCTTGCGGGGTCTGGACGGCGCGCAGGCTGGCGCGCGGCGGCGTCGATTCGATCCGCCCGCCAGCGTCGACCTGCTTGATCGTATCGGTGACGGCGAGGCCCGGCACGGCGGCGCCATGGGTCTGCGCCGCGGCGATGGCGCGTGCGATGAGCGCCGGGCTTGCGAAGGGACGGGCGCAATCGTGGATCAGCACGAGATCCGGAGCCACGCCCGCCAGAGCCTCGAGCCCGGCCTTGACGCTCGCCTGCCGGGTCGCGCCGCCCGCGACCGGCTCCAGCAGGGCTTGCTGCGCGGCGGGGTTTAGCCGCGCCACGGCGGCGTCATAGAGGGCGCGGTCGTCGGGATGGATGGTCACGAGCATGCGGGCCTGCGGGGCGCCTGCATGGAGGGCGCGCAAGGCATGGGTGATGATCGGCTCGCCCGCCAGGGTGCGGTACTGCTTGGGGAGGCCCTCGCCAGCGCGGGAGCCCCGGCCGGCGGCGACCACGACAATGGCGACAGAGGAGGGAGTGGGGGCAGGCGTCATCGTGTCGGTCACCAACTCGGCAAGGTCTGATTGTGTCGCCGGTTTCCCGTTCTGCGTCAAACCTCGCGACATTGATCTTATTGCGCGGTGCACAAAAATGACTATGGTATAGGCATGTCGCTGGATGCTGAAATTTTAGGCGCCCCCCTGCGCATCGGGTCGATCGAATTGCAGGGATGCGCGGTGCTCGCCCCCATGTCCGGCGTCACGGATGTGGCCATGCGGCGCATCAGCGCAAGGTTCGGCGCTTCGCTCGTCGTCACGGAGATGGTGGCTTGCGACGATTATGTGCGCGGCGAGGAAGAGAGCCGCGTGCGCGCCGAGGGGGCGGGGCTGGATCTGCATGTCGTGCAGATCGCCGGTTGCGATCCCCATTGGATGGGCGAGGCCGCGCGTCTGGCGGAGGCCTCCGGCGCCTCGGTCATCGACATCAACATGGGCTGTCCGGCCAAGCGCGTCACCGGGGGCTATGCGGGGTCGGCCCTGATGCGCGACCCTGATCTCGCCCTGCGGCTCATAGAGGCGACGGTCGGGGCGGTGTCGATCCCCGTCACCCTCAAGACAAGGCTGGGCTGGGATGAGCGCAGCCTCAATGCAGCCGATCTCGCCCGCCGCGCCGAACAGGCGGGGGTGCAGCTCGTGACCATTCATGGGCGCACCCGCTGCCAGTTCTACAAGGGCTCCGCCGATTGGCGCGCGATCCGCAGCGTTGTGGAGGCTGTGTCGGTTCCGGTCGTGGCCAATGGCGATTGCGGGTCTCTCGCCGACGCGAAGGCCATGATGGAGGCCTCTGGCGCCGCCGGGGTGATGATCGGCCGGGCGGCTCTTGGCAGGCCATGGCTTGTCGGCGAGATCGCAGCCGGCCTCTCCGGCGCTCCGTTCAAGGCGCCTTCCCAGGGGGCGCGGTGCGAGGCGGCTCTGGAGCATTACGAAGGCCTGCTGCGGCTCTTTGGCGAGCGGGCGGGCCTGCGCCATGCGCGCAAGCATCTAGCCGCCTATGCGGACCATGCCCGCCCTGATGACGGCCCCGGCGCGGCGCGGGATCGGCTGCGCCTTGTCACAAGCGAAGACATCCACGAGGTGCGCCGTCTGATCGCGCAGCTCTTCAAAGATACGCCAGATGCGGAGGCCGCCTGACATGGCGCTGAACCTGAAACCCAAATCTTTCGCCGTCGATCCCGGCGAATTGCTCAACGCGCTTCCCTATCCCATCCTCACCATCAGCCCGGAGGGCAGGGTGGCGGACGCCAACGCCGCTTCGGAGGGGTTTTTCGAGATGAGCCGCGCCATGCTGGTGCGCCGCAGCCTCGAAGAGATCCTGCCCTTCGGATCGCCGCTTCTGGGCCTTGTCGATTATGTCCGCAAACGCGGCGCGACCGTGAACGAGTATCGGGTCGATCTGGGCACGCCGAAAATCGGGATGGAGCGGGTGGTCGACATTCACGCCTGCCCGGCCCCCGGAGGCGCCGAAGGCGTAATCATTATGCTTCAAGAGCGTACAATTGCCGATAAAATGGACAGGCAATTGACGCATCGAGGGGCAGCCCGATCGGTCTCCGCCATGGCCAGCATGCTGGCTCATGAGATCAAGAACCCTCTCTCAGGCATTCGCGGCGCCGCACAATTGCTGGAAATGTCGGTGCCCGATGAGGACCGCACGCTGACCCGCCTCATCTGCGACGAGACTGACCGCATCGTGAAGCTCGTCGACCGCATGGAGGTCTTCTCGGACGAGCGCCCCGTGGAGCGCGAACAGGTCAACATCCATTCGGTGCTGGACCATGTGAAGCGGGTCGCGCAGGCCGGTTTCGGCCGCCATATCCGCTTTCTCGAGGTCTATGACCCCTCGCTTCCCCCGGTCTGGGCCAATCGCGACCAGCTGATTCAAGTCTTTTTGAACCTTGTGAAAAACGCCTCCGAAGCCATCGGCGAGGACGCGATCGAGGGCGAGATCGAACTCACCACCGCCTTCAAGCCGGGCGTGCGGCTGAAGACCACAGCTTCCGCCAAACCTGTCAGCCTGCCGCTCGAATTCTGCGTGCGGGACAATGGTCCCGGCGTCTCCCCGAACATCGCCGAACATCTCTTTGATCCCTTCGTGACGAACAAGGCGTCCGGAACTGGCCTTGGTCTTGCACTCGTCGCAAAGATCATTGGCGACCACGGCGGCATCATCGAATGTGAGTCTCATCCGCGTCGGACAACCTTCCGGGTTCTGATGCCGATGTATTCCCAGATGGATGGCCGGGCGGGCGCAGCTGAGTGAGTTGAGTGCGTGAACTTGCCGTCCGTTGAAACCAGGAGATGAGCCGAATGGCGACTGGAAACATCCTCGTTGCCGATGACGACGCAGCCATCCGCACGGTCATCAGTCAGGCTCTTGCGCGCGCCGGCTATGATGTGCGCGTCACAGGCGTCGCGGGAACCCTCTGGCGCTGGGTTCAGGCGGGGGAGGGTGATCTCGTCATCACCGATGTCGTCATGCCCGACGAAAACGCTTTCGAGCTCCTGCCGCGCATCAAGAAGCTGAGGCCGGATCTGCCGATCATCGTCATGAGCGCGCAGAACACCTTCATGACCGCCATCAAGGCGTCGGAGGGCGGCGCCTATGACTATCTGCCCAAGCCCTTCGACCTCAAGGAGCTGCTGGCCATCGTCGGCCGCGCCATGGCGGAGCCGCGCAGCCGCCCGGCGCGCGAGGTGGTCGAGGAGCTCGAGGGCATGCCGCTGGTGGGGCGTTCGCCCGCCATGCAGGAGATCTACCGCACCCTCGCGCGCCTCATGCAGACCGACCTCACGGTGATGATCACCGGCGAGTCCGGCACGGGCAAGGAGCTCGTGGCGCGCGCGCTGCATGACTATGGCAAGCGGGCCAAGGGCCCCTTCGTCGCCATCAACATGGCGGCGATCCCGCGCGACCTCATCGAAAGCGAGCTCTTCGGCCATGAGAAGGGGGCCTTCACCGGCGCCAACGCCCGTTCAGCCGGCCGCTTCGAGCAGGCCGAGGGGGGAACGCTCTTCCTCGATGAAATCGGCGACATGCCCATGGAGGCGCAGACGCGCCTGCTGCGCGTCCTCCAGCAGGGCGAATACACCACCGTCGGTGGGCGCAGCCACATCAAGACCAATGTGCGGATCGTGGCGGCGACCAACAAGGATCTGCGCATCCTGATCCAGCAGGGCCTGTTCCGCGAGGATCTCTTCTTCCGCCTGAACGTCGTGCCCCTGCGCCTGCCGCCCCTGCGTGAACGCTCCGAGGACATTCCGGACCTCGTGCGCCACTTCTTCAAGGTGGCGGCGGCGGAGGGCTTGCCGCTCAAGCATATGGAAGGCGCCGCCCTCGAACGCATGAAGCGTTACCGCTGGCCCGGCAACATCCGCGAGCTTGAAAACCTGATCCGTCGCCTCGCCGCCCTCTATCCGCAGGAGACGATTTCCGACCAGTTGATCGAGCTTGAGCTGGGCGCTGACGCGCCGCTTCTGTCGGGCGCGGCGCGCATGCCGGCGAATGGCCCTGCGCCCGCCGCTCCTGCGCCGACAGAGTCGAACGCCGACGATTCAAGCCTGTCGCTCTCCGTCGAACATCACCTCAATGCGCTGTTCAAGGAATTTGGCGATCAACTGCCCCCTCCAGGCCTCTATCACCGCATCCTTCGAGAGATTGAATATCCTTTGATTTCAGCTGCTTTGGCGGCGACGCGAGGAAATCAGATCAAGGCTGCCGAGCTGCTGGGGCTCAATCGAAACACCCTGCGCAAGAAGGTGCGCGACCTCGATGTGCGGTTGATGCGGGCGCCGAGGTGATCCTTCCCGGTTGAAAACCGCGCCTTTCTGCAATTTAAGGGCGCGGCTTCTCAAAAATGTCGTAATCTGGCAACACCGTTGTATCTTGGCCACGTTTGACGCGGCCGGACGTGTAGCCAGGACATATGAGCGACAGCAACCCCAATTCACCGGCCCCGGTCTCCGCCGGGACCGAACGGCAGACACTCTCCCGTTTAGGGCCAGTGGTGGTGACGCTCGCCGTTCTCCTGTCGATCGGCACGCTGCTGGTCTTCGCCGACTATACGCCCATTTCGCCCACCAATGATGTGGTGATCGGGCTTTTCATCGGCAATCTCGCGATCATCCTGATCCTGCTCGGCCTCATCATCGCCGAGGTCTTCCGGCTTGTTTTGGCGCGGCGCAAGCAGGCGGCGGGCGCGCGGCTGCATATCCGCATCGTCACGCTGTTCTCGATGATCGCGGCGACGCCCGCCATCCTCATCGCCATCGTGGGCTCGGTGACCCTTGAGCGCAGCCTCAACCCCGCCTTCATGCAGGACGTGCGCGGCTTCGTCTACAACACCGCAGAGGCGGCGCGTCTGTTCCGGGAGTCCCAATGCCGCTCCTTGCTGCAGGAGACCCGGCTCGCCGCCTTTGACGTGTCGCGCGCCCTGCCGATCTACACGACCAACAAGCAGATCTTCGAAGAGTTCTTCAACTCAAGGGCGCGCTATCTGAATTTCTCGGTCGCCGCCCTGATGAAGCCCGACGGCACGGTGACGGACCGCTTCGATCTGCCGCCCGAAAAGCCCGCGCAGGACGCCGATGGAGAAGATCCGGCCCCGAAGGCGCCAGCGGCTCTCGCGCCTCCCGACGCCAGTGATTTTGACGACGCGCGCAGAAACGAGCCTTTGTGTCTGATCCTGGGGGAAGGCCGCACCTTCGTCGCCCTGCGGCAGGTGCCGATGACGCAGGACACTTTTCTTTATGCGGCGCGCCCCATCGACCCCTTCGCGGTGGAGTTTCCCGCGCAGGCCGCTGGCCTGATCGGCCTTTACGAGACCTACGAGCTGCATCGCCGCAACATCCAGATCGCCTTTGCGACCATGTATGTGATGATCGCGCTGATCATGGTCCTCTCGGCCACATGGCTCGGCCTCTCCTTCGCCACGCGGCTTGTGACGCCCATCCGCCGCCTGATCTCCGCAACCGATCAGGTCTCGACCGGCAATCTCTATGTGCAGGTGCCCGTCAACAAGGGGGAGGGCGATCTTGCCCATCTCGGCGAGACCTTCAACAAGATGACCTCCGAGCTCAGGCTGCAGCAGAACCGCCTGATCGCCGCAAGCGCCCTGATAGACGAGCGGCGCGTCTTCACCGAGGCCGTGCTGTCCGGCGTTCCTGCAGGCGTGATCGGCATTGATGCGCAGGGCCGGATCACCGTGGTCAACGCCTCCGCCGCCAAACTGCTGGAAGCCTCAGGCGACACTTCAGCGGACCAGCGGATCGGCGAGCCGTTCGAACTTGTGATCCCCGAGCTCGCCCCCGTCATGGCCGACGCCCGCGAGGGCCGCTCGCGCATGACGCAAAGCCAGATCACCCTGAGCCGCCGCGGGCGCGAACGCATCTACAACATCCGCGTCACCAGCGAGGCGCTGACGGCGGGGGCGCAGAACTTCGTCGTGACCCTCGACGACATCACCGAACTCGTCAGCGCCCAGCGCACCTCGGCCTGGGCTGACGTGGCGCGGCGCATCGCCCATGAAATCAAGAATCCGCTGACCCCGATCCAGCTCTCGGCCGAACGGCTGAAGCGCAAATATGGACGCGTCATCACGCAGGATCGCGACATCTTCGACCAGTGCACCGATACGATCGTGCGGCAGGTCGAGGACATCAAGCGCATGGTGGACGAGTTCTCGTCCTTTGCGCGCATGCCCAAAGCGCGCCTGCAGGAGGACGATCTCACCGCCTGCATCGGTCAGGTGCTGTTCCTGATGCGTGTCGGCCATCCCGATGTCGCCATGGTCGAGCATATGCCGCCGGATCCGGTCATTGCGCGGTTCGACCGCAGGCTGCTGTCGCAGGCGCTCACCAACATCATCAAGAACGCCACCGAGGGCATCGCCGCCGCGCAGGACCGGGGCGAGGCGCCGCGCATCGACATTTCGCTCGGCGTCGACGCTGCGGGGATCGTCTCCATCGATGTGGTGGACAACGGCAAGGGTTTCCCGGTGGAGAGCCGGCAAAAGCTGCTTGAACCCTATGTGACGACCCGCGCCGAGGGGACGGGGCTTGGGCTACCTATTGTCGCCAAGATTCTGGAGGATCATGGCGGCGGCATCGAACTTCTCGATGCGCCGGAAGGGCAGGGCGCGCGCGTGCGCCTGTGGTTCCCGCTTCACAACGTCGACATGACGCCGAACGCCGAAGGGCCTAACGGCGGACAACCGATCAAACAGAAGGCGTAAGCACCCATGGCGACCGACATATTGATCGTCGATGACGAGGCGGACATCCGCGAAGGCGTATCCGGCATCCTCTCTGATGAGGGGCACAACACGCGCACCGCGAAGAACTCCGACGAGGCGCTCGCCGCCATCGAAGCGCGCCGCCCGCAGCTGATCTTCCTCGACATCTGGATGCAGGGCTCGCGCCTTGATGGCATGCAGCTTCTGGAGATCGTCAAGCAGCAGCATCCCGGCCTGCCGGTTGTGATGATCTCAGGCCACGGCAATATCGAAACCGCCGTGCAGGCGATCCGTCTGGGCGCCTATGACTTCATCGAAAAGCCCTTCAAGGCGGATCGTCTTGTGCTGGTCGCCGAGCGGGCGCTGGAGACCTCCCGGCTCAAGCGCGAGGTGAGCGAGCTGCGGGCGCGGGCCGGCGCCACAAACCGGATCGTTGGCCGCTCCACGATCATGAACCAGTTGCGGCAGGTGATCGACCGCGTCGCTCCCGCCAACTCCCGCATCATGGTCTCCGGCGCCTCGGGCGTCGGCAAGGAGCTTGTGGTGCGCGTGATCCACGAGACCTCCCATCGCGCCAATGGTCCCTTCGTGGTCCTCAATGCGGCGACCATCACACCGGAGTCGATGGAGGAGGAGCTGTTCGGCACCGAGGGCGGCGATGGGCGCATGCGCAAGGTCGGGGCCCTCGAAGAGGCCCATGGCGGCACGCTCTATCTTGATGAAGTCGCGGACATGCCCAAGGAGACCCAGGGCAAGATCCTGCGCGTTCTCGTGGACCAGAACTTTCAGCGAGTCGGCGGCTCGACGCGCGTTCATGTGGATGTGCGCATCATCTCGTCGACAAGCCGCGATCTTGCCCTCGCCATCGAAGAGGGGCTGTTCCGCGAGGATCTGTTCCATCGCCTCTCCGTCGTGCCGATCCGCGTGCCCGCCCTGTCCGAGCACCGCGACGACATTCCCGAACTCGTCGATTACTTCATGGATCAGCTGTCGCAGACCACGGGCCTGCCGCGCCGCAAGGTGGGGCAGGACGCCATGGCGGTTCTGCAATCCCATGACTGGCCGGGAAATGTGCGCCAACTGCGCAACAATATCGAGCGTTTGCTGATTTTGGCGGCAGGGGATCCGGATGCCGCGATCGACGCCTCCATGCTCCCTTCGGAAATCGGCGCCCTGGTGCCTGCGACGCCCAATGGCGCCGGGGGCGAAAAACTGATGAGCCTGCCCCTGCGGGAAGCGCGCGAAGTGTTCGAGCGTGAATATCTGGTGGCCCAGATCAGCCGGTTCGGGGGCAATATCTCGCGGACGGCGGAGTTCATCGGGATGGAGCGTTCGGCCCTGCATCGCAAGCTGAAATCGCTTTCCATCGACTGAAGCCTGGTCGAAATGGGGGCGCGCCGCACTTAACAATGGCGCGCCGGGCGGGAATTGGCTAAACATCTGGTCGTGTTTGGCCTGCGTCCGTGACTCGGCGCCAGATCGGTCATCGCCAGCCCGCCCCACCTGATCTCTTAAAAAGCTCAGCTTCGGCGGAGCGGGTTGGCGTCTACTTTGCAACACGGTTCGTAAAAGCCGTGGTCCGGCGATGGGGCATGCCCTTCGCCAAACTTCGCCGCTCCTTTGAGCGGCCATCATAAGGAAAGAGAAAATGGCGGCAGAACGCACGCAAAACCTTCAGGACACGTTCCTCAACTATGTCCGCAAGAACAAGATTCCCCTCACGATCTTCCTCGTGAACGGCGTGAAGCTCCAGGGCGTCGTCACCTGGTTCGACAATTTCTGCGTTCTGCTGCGCCGCGACGGACACTCGCAACTCGTCTACAAGCACGCCATATCGACCATCATGCCCGGCGCGCCGATCCAGATGTTTGAAACGGAAGAGGGTGGCGAGAAGGCTTGAACCGCGCTCTGATGATCGGGATCGAATGAGCAAGACGGACAACATTTTCGCTGGTTTCGATCTCGAACGCCGCCGCGCTGAACATACGGATGTTCTCGTGGTCGGCCCCTATTTGACCGAGCGGGCGCAGGCCCATGCGGGGGAGGGCGCGGGCGCAGCCCTGCGCTCCCCTCAGGCGCGTCTTGAGGAGGCGGCCGGCCTCACCCGCGCCATCGACCTCAATGTGAAGGGCGCCCTCCACGCGCCTCTCACGCAGATCCGGCCCGCCACCTACCTTGGCAAGGGCAAGGTCGAGGAGGTGGCCGAGATCGTGAAGACAGAAGAGTGCGATCTCGTCATGATGGATTGCGCGCTCTCGCCCGTGCAGCAGCGCAATCTCGAAAAGGCTTTTGGCGCCAAGGTCATCGACCGCACCGGCCTGATCCTCGAAATCTTCGGACGGCGCGCCCGCACCCGCGAGGGCTCGCTTCAGGTCGAGCTTGCCCATCTCGATTATCAGAAGTCGCGCCTTGTGCGGTCCTGGACCCATCTGGAGCGCCAGCGCGGCGGCTTTGGCTTCCTTGGCGGGCCCGGCGAGACCCAGATCGAGACAGACCGGCGGCTTATTCAGGAGCGGATGACCCGCATCGAGCGTGAGCTTGAGGCGGTGAAGAAGACGCGCGGCCTGCACAGGCGCAGCCGCCAGGATGTGCCTTTTCCTGTCGTGGCGCTGGTCGGCTACACCAATGCGGGCAAGTCGACCCTATTCAACCGCCTGACGCGGGCGGATGTGCTGGCGCAGGACATGCTCTTCGCCACTCTGGACCCCACCCTGCGCGCCCTTCGCCTGCCCCATGGCGCGAAGGTCATGCTTTCAGACACCGTGGGCTTCATCTCGGATTTGCCGACCATGCTCGTCAGCGCTTTCCGCGCCACGCTCGAAGAGGTGATCGAGGCCGATGTGATCCTGCATGTGCGGGACATATCCCATGAGGACACCGAGGCGCAGAGCGCCGATGTCTCGGCCATCCTGAATGACCTTGGCATAGGCGCCGCCGAGCAGAGGCGCATCATCGAGGTCTGGAACAAGGCGGATCTGCTCGACCCCTCGCAGCAGGAGCGGATCCTCAACGCCGCCCGCAGGCCGGGCCCCGACGCGCGCCAGCAGATGGTCGTCTCGGCCGTCACGGGGCAGGGGGTGGACGCGCTGCTCGCCGCCATCGAGGATCGGCTGGCCGAAGGTCGCCGCGTCTATCAACTCCGCCTCGAGCCAAGCGATGGCGAGGGCCTCGCCTGGCTTTATGAAAATACCGAGGTGCTCTCGCGCGTCTCCGATCACAAGGGGCGGCAGCGCTTGGTGTTGCGTGTGTCGCCTGACCGCACCGAGCGTTTCATGCGGCGTTTCCCCGCCGCAGGCTTGAGCGACAAGGCCCATTGAAGGGCCGGGCCCCCTCCAGAAAAGCGGGCGCCGGCGTTGCCTCAACCTCAGGCGATCTGACGATTTTCAGGTCGAACTGTCGATCTTCTGGCCATAGCGGCGGCTTGGCCGGGCAAAGCCGCAGGAGACGCCATCGGTTTCCCGCACCTCGTCTTCCCAGGGCAGTCTGTAGCGGCCGACGACGAGGTCTTGCATATAGGTGTAGGGGCAATCCTGCGCCCCGCCCTCGACCGCGGTGAAGCCGCGATGGCCGAACTGATAGATGTTGTTTTCGACGCCCCAGTTGATGCGGGCCTCGCGCACAAGGTCAGGGCGCACCTCGGCGGTGATGATCTCATCCACGCGGCCGCTCGTTCCATGCGCGATGATGGAGCCGTCGAAATTCACGATCATGCCTTCGCCCATGGAGTCGAAGGACCCGTCTGATCCGCACATGCAGACATTGGCGGTCACCATGAGGTTGCAGAAGGCGTTCGACTGGTTCGTGAAGCGCCAGGCTTCGCGGATGGGCGCGGTGTAGCCCGCAGTGCGGATCATGATCTCCGCCCCGCGATAGGCGGATTCGCGGGCCATTTCCGGGAACATGCCATCGTGGCAAATGATAAGGGCGATCTTCGCGCCTTTCGGCCCCTCGATCACGGGAATGCCGAGATCGCCGGGCTCCCATGGCTCCACGGGTGTCCAGGGGTGCATCTTGCGGTAATAGAGCTTCAACTCCCCCTTATCATCGATGATGATGCCGGAATTGAAGGGGTTGCCGTGGGGGTTGAACTCCATGATGGAGAAACAGCCCCAGATCTTGTTGTCGATGCAGGCCTGCTTGAACGCCTGCACTTCCGGGCCATCAAGGCTGCACATGATCTGCGGGTTCATGTCCATCGACAGGCCATGCAGGGCATATTCGGGGAAGACGACCAGATCCATGGTCGCGAGATTGCGCCGCGCCTTGGCGACCATCTCCACGATGCGCTGCGTTTGACGCGCAAGATCGTCAGGGGTCGCAACCGTCGGAAGTTGAAGCTGCACGAGGCCGATCACGACCCCGTTCGGCGACTTGTTCAATCCACCCAGTCCATTCATGCCCAAGCCCTCATTGTCCTTGCGCGAGCGAAGCAAGGACCGAGCCAAAATGGGCGGGCCGGGGCGATCTGACGGGCCCGCAGATCAGCCTTCGGTGGATTTCGCCTCGTTCCAGAGCGCGTCCATCTCCTCCAGCGACGCCTCCTGCAGGCTGCGGCCTGCGGCGGCGAGGCTGCTTTCTATATAGGCGAAGCGGCGCTCGAACTTGGCGTTGGTGCTGCGCAGCGCGGCTTCCGGGTCGGCGTCCACATGGCGGGCCAGATTGGCGACGGCGAAGAGCAGATCACCGACTTCGCCCGCGACCTCGGCTTTCGATGCGCCAGCGTCCATCGCAGCTCTGATCTCCTGCGCCTCTTCCTCGATCTTGGCGAGCACCATCCGGGCGTCGTTCCAGTCGAAACCGACAGTGGAGGCCTTGGCCTGGAGCTTCACGGCGCGGGTCAGGCCGGGCAGGGCGGTTGGAACGCCCCCGAGCAGACCCCTGCCCTCGGGTTCGGGCGGGAGGCCTGCGGCGGCGCGTGAGGCGGCCCGCATGGCCTTTTCCTGTGACTTGATCTGGCCCCAGAGGGCCTTAACCTCAGCGGGCTCAAGATCCCGCGCCTCCCCGAAGACATGGGGATGGCGCCGCGTCATCTTGGAGACGATGGCCTCGACCACGTCGGGGAAGGCGAAATGGCCCGCTTCCTCCGCCATCTGCGCATGAAAGACGACCTGCAGCAGGAGGTCGCCCAGCTCGTCCCTGAGATCAGCGAGATCGCCCCGCTCGATGGCGTCGACGACCTCATAGGCCTCCTCGATCGTATAGGGCGCGATGGTCTCGAAGGTCTGCTCAAGATCCCACGGGCAGCCTGAGACCGGGGTGCGCAGCGCCTTCATGAGCTCGAGCAGCGAAGAAATGTCTCGGGGAGCCGTCATGGGAAGAAGCCCTGGGGGTTTGGCTAGGGAGCAGGACTTGAAGGGGGGGGCGGACGTCACGCCAATAAAAAAGGCGGCGAGGGGATCGCCGCCTTAAAATTCATGCCTGGCTGAAATCAGCCGAGCGCGATGGACACAGCCTCACGGCCCTTGGGCGTGTCAACGACGCGCATCTGGACGGCCTGGCTCTCAGCCAGCGAGGCGATGCCGGCGGGGCGCAGCACGGAGATATGGATGAAGACATCCTTGCCGCCGTCGTCGCTCGCCACGAAGCCGAAGCCCTTGGTCTCGTCGAACCACTTGACCTTGCCGCTGACTTCCACGGCGGTCGAGGGATCGGGGGCGCGACGGGGCGGGCGCGAACCACCCATGCCGCCGCCACCAAAGCCGCCACCGCCGCCGAAACCACCACCGCCGCCGCCTTCAAAGCGGGGACGGGGCTCCTGAGCGGTCGAGGTGTCGACCTCAAGCACGCGGGACACCTGAGCGCCCTTCATGCCCTGGGTGACCAGAACCTTCATCTTGGAGCCGGGAGGCACGGATTCATAACCGGCGGACTGAAGAGCGCCGATGTGGAGGAAGGCGTCGCCCGCGCCATTGGCGAGTTCGACAAAGCCGAAGCCCTTGTCGCCCTTGAACCATTTCACGGTGGCGTCGACCGAGCCCGGGGTGGGGCCTGCCGCCGGAGGGGGCGCCATGCCGCCCATGGGGGCGTCAAATCCGCCGCCGAAAGGCTGACGCATGGGGCGGTTGCGGGGCTCATAGCCCGACGGCCCATCATCATCATCAAAGCCCCGCTTACGGGGCCGGAAATCCTTGCCTTTGCTCATGCCACCAAGTCTCCGCCGACCATTCTTCGCTCCGCCCAACGTCTGCTTGTCCGTTTGCAAACGCACGTGGCCGGAGCAGCACCCCCGTCCGTAGCCCAGTCCTGATATCGTGCCAGCGAAGGCCGCAATTAGGTTCTGCCGTCAGTATGTGTCCGCTCCTTTCATCAATTTAGCAGCAAAGCAACGTTCTTGGCTACTTATTCCTGCGTAAGAGCGCAAAAAAACATTCACGATCCCGCGGGCTGGCCCGGGGCGGATGTTCCTGCAGAGCAGAAAAGGGCCTTGAGCCTCTAAAATTAAGTTCTCTCACAGATGAAGTGAGCTTGATGTCGAACTTTCACGGGCTCCTTGAGGCTTGAGGCGGCAGCGCCGGGGCAGAACGCTTCAGGGCACGCAGTGATCAAAAAGCCGTGATCAAGCAGGCGCCGCCCATCAAAGTGAGCCGACTGCGCCCAGGGCTGGGCGCCCTGAATGAAGCTGCGGGCGAAGGGGCGGGGCTCTTGCGCTTTCAAAGTTCATGCCCATAATACGCATAATCAATATTATGGAACCTAAACACGACTCTGGATTTCGAAGCTTCGCTCAGCAAGCAATCCGCATCATGTCATAGGCCGGCTCGACATTCTCCGGCAGTTCGCTGGCGAGAATGCTGAAGTCAATCTCGGTCGACAGATTGGTCAGGATCGCGCGCTTCGGGCGCAGCATCCTGATCATCTCCAGCGCCTCGCTCAGGCAGAAATGCGTGGGATGCTTCGTGTAGCGCAAGGCGTCGACGATCCAGAGGTCGAGGCCTTCGAGGTGCCGAAAGGTTTCTGGGAAAATCGTTTTGACGTCAGGTGTATAGGCGATGTTCCCGAAGCGGAATCCCAAGGACTCGATCTCGCCATGGTCAAGCCGCAGCGGCATGGCCTCGAGCACGCCGCCGGCGCCAGCGATATGGCAGGTCTCGCCAGCGCGCAGCCGATGCTCACGCAGCAAAGGCGGATACTGGCTGCCCTCGGGCATATCGAAGATGTAGCCGAAGGACCGCCGCAGCGCCTGAGACGTCTGGTCGTCCATGTGGATGTCGAGCATCCGGCGCTGGTGGAGGACCAGTGGGCGCACATCGTCGATGCCGTGGGTATGGTCGGCGTGCGGATGGGTCATCAGTATGGCGTCAAGATGGTCGATCCTCGCGTCGATCAACTGCTCCCGCAGGTCCGGTGAGGTGTCGACGAGCACCCGCGTCACGCCCTCAGGCCCGGTCTGTTCGACCAGGATAGAGCAGCGCCGCCGACGATTGCGCGGATTGGCGGGGTCGCAGACGCCCCAGCCCTGCGCCACGCGAGGCACGCCGCCCGAAGAGCCGCAGCCAAGGATGACGACCGACAGGCTCATGCGGGCGCCGCCGCCATTTTGCTGAAAATTTTCAGCACGTTGCCAGTCGTTTTTTCAGTGATTTCAGAAAAACTGACGCCCTTCGCCTCCGCCAGCACACGCGCGGTCTCCGCCACAAAGGACGGCTCGTTCCGCTTGCCTCTATGCGGAACGGGCGCGAGGAATGGCGCATCCGTCTCCACCAGCAGCCGATCCAGCGGGATGTCCCGCACGAGGTCGCGCAGCTCCTGCGAATTCTTGAAGGTCAGCACGCCCGAGAACGAGACATAAAGGCCAAGATCAAGCCCGGCCATGGCGAGGTCGCGGCTGGAGGTGAAGCAATGGAGGAGGGCGGTGAAAGCCCCCTTCCCCATCTCGTCCCGCAGGATGCGCGCCATGTCCTCGTCGGCGTCGCGCGAATGAATGACCAGCGGCAAGCCGGTCCGCCGCGCCGCCTCGATATGCCGACGGAAGACCGTCTCGGCGACATCGCGCGGGCTCTTGTCATAGTGATAGTCGAGCCCTGCCTCGCCAATGGCGACGCAACGCGGATGGCTGGAGAGGCCCACGAGCTGCTCGACCGAGACATCCGGCTCCTCATGGGCCTGATGGGGATGGGTTCCCACGGAGAACCAGACCTCCTCATGGGCCTCGGCGATGGCCCTGTAGACGTCATATTTGGCAACGCGGGTCGAGATGGTGATCATCCGCTCCACGCCCGCAGCCTTCGCCCGGCTGATGACCGCCGGGAGTTCGGCCGCGAATTCGGGGAAGTCGAGGTGGCAGTGGGAGTCGATCAGCATCAGGACTTGATGGGCGCGGAGCCCCCCTCCTCTGCTTCCACATAGCGCGGGAAAATCGGGGCCGGCGCGGGCATCGCCGCCCCGCCGCCCAGCCGTCCCGCCGCGCCTGCATGGGCGAAGGTGCGCGCCTCAGGAGAGACGCCAAGAAGATCGAGCAGCCGGCCCGCCGCGTCCGGCACGACGGGCTGGGCCATGATCGCGACATTGCGAAGGGTTTCGGCGGTCACATAAAGGACCGTGTCGCGCCGCGCAGGGTCGGTCTTGGTCAGCCTCCACGGTTCTTCCGAGGCGAAGTAGCGGTTGGCTTCCGCCACCACGCGCCAGATGTCCCCCAGCATGGTGTGGAGCGCAAAGTCCTTCATGGCAGCCCGCGCCTTGTCGGCGAGCGCATCAGCCTCCGCCAGCATGGCGGCGTCGGCCTCGGTGAAGGCGCCGGGCGCGGGGACCACGCCGCCGCAGTTCTTGGCGATCATGGAGAGCGAGCGTTGCGCCAGATTGCCAAGGTCATTGGCGAGGTCGGCGTTGATGCGCTGGACGATGGCCTCATGGGAATAGTTGCCGTCCTGGCCGAAGGGCACCTCGCGCAGGAAGAAATAGCGCATCTGGTCGACGCCATAGTGCTCGGCCATGGTGAAGGGGTCGATGACATTGCCGACCGACTTCGACATCTTCTCCCCGCGATTGAAAAGGAAGCCATGGACCACGATCTGCCGGGGCACAGGCAGGCCCGCCGACATCAGGAAGGCCGGCCAGAAGATCGCGTGAAAGCGGGTGATGTCCTTGCCGATCACATGGACATCTGCGGGCCAGTATTCCGCGCGCGGCGCCTGTGCGTCGGGAAAGCCGGTGGCGGTGATGTAGTTGGTCAGGGCGTCCACCCAGACATACATCACATGCCGATCGTCGCCCGGCACCGGCACGCCCCAGTTGAAGGTCGAGCGGCTGATCGAAAGGTCGGTCAGGCCACGCTCGACGAAGGCCACGATCTCGTTGCGGTATTTGTCGGGGACGATGAAGTCCGCATGGTCGCGGTAGTAGGCCAGCAGCCTGTCCTGCCAGGCGGAGAGGCGGAAATAATAGCTCTCCTCCTCGACCCATTCGACCGGCGCGCCGGTCGGGGCGAACATCTTGCCGCCCTCGCCCTTGGTCAGCTCGCCCTCGTCGAAGAAAGCTTCGTCGCGCACCGAATACCAGCCCGGATATTTCGACAGATAGATGTCGCCATTGGCGGCCATGCGGCGCCACATTTCCTTGCTGGCCGCGTAGTGGCGCGCCTGCGTCGTGCGCACGATGTCGTCGGCGCGGGCGTTCAGCGCCTCTCCCATGCGTTCGAACTGGGCGGCTGTGCGGTCGGCGAGCTGCTGGGGCGTGATCCCGTCGCGGGCCGCCGTCTGCTGCATCTTCTGCCCATGCTCGTCCATGCCGGTGACGAAGAGCACATCGCGTCCGTCGAGCCGCATGAAGCGCTGGATGGCGTCGGTGGCGATGCGCTCATAGGCGTGGCCGATATGCGGCGCGCCATTGGCGTAGGGTATGGCGGTGGTGATGTAGAAACGGCTGCTGGCCATGGAGCTTCCAGTTGCAGAGCCGCGCGCCCGGCTGCGTGGCTCGGATCAGGGTCTGGCGGCGCTGACAGCGCTCGCGAGATCGGCGAAAATCGACAGAACGAGCGGGCGTTTGTCGAGGTTCAGCGCCTCGGCCTCGCGGACCGCATCGGCGACTTTTTCCCATACCTCGGCATAGGGCGCAAGGCGACCCGCATTCTGGCCCTCCGCCGCGCCCGTGCAAACCCTCGCGTCGAGCCAATCGAACAGGGCTGCGACCACCGAGTCGAACTCATCCACCGCAGCGGTTCCAGCGATCCGGTCGGCGAGGCGATGCACGCCCTGCCAGTCGATCTGCGGGAGGCGGGCCAGCAGCTCCTCGACGGATTCCCCAAGCTCCATGCGATCCTTGTCGAGGAAGCGCAGGGCCTGGCGAACCGAGCCCCCTGCCCGCCTCGCGGCCGCCACGACCTCGGGCTTCATGTCAGACCAAGGCTCGCCAAGGGCCAGGACGGATTGGACCACCTCCTCCTCGCTCAGCGGATTGAGGAGAAGCATCCGCGCCCGCGAGCGGATCGTGGGCAGGATGCGGGCGGGGCGGTGGGAGACGATGAGGAAGAGCGAGCGCGGGGGCGGCTCCTCCATCACCTTCAGCAGGGCGTTGGCGCCGGAGCGGTTGAGATCCTCGGCGCAGTCCACGATGCAGATGCGCCAGCCCCCCTCTCCCGCCGCGTGCTGAAACATGCCCAGCGCATGGCGCACATCGTCCATGCGGATTTCCGTATAATGTTTCTTGGTCTTGTCGTTCCACTCGCGCCTGAGCAAAGCAAGGTCGCCGAGCGACAAGGAGGCGATGCGATGGGCGGCGGGATGGTCGGGAGAGACCGAGAGATCGCGCGCCGCCGCAACCGCCGGACTGTCATGGCGAGGATTGGCGAAAAGGAAGCGCGCAAATCGCCAGGCGAGGGTCGCCTTGCCGATCCCCTCCTCGCCCCCGATGATCCAGGCCTGTTGCAAACGGCCCGCGCGATAGGCCCCCAGCATCTCCTGCTCGGCGGCGTGGTGGCCGAACAGGAGGTGGTTGTGACGGGGGTGGGGCGCATCCTCGACGCAGTCGCTCTCGGGGACGCCCTCTTCGGCGCTGCGTTTTTTCATGAAATGGGTCCGAGCCTGTCCTGAACGGCGGACCAGATCGACGCTGCGACCTCTTCCGGCCCCTTCGCCGCATCGACGATCAGGCAGCGCCCGGGCTCGGCTTTTGCGATGGCGAGGAAACCTTCGCGCAGGCCCTCGTGATAGGCCAGCCCCTCCGCTTCGAACCGATCCGCCGCACCATCCGCGCGCCGGGCGGCGGCGCGGGCGAGGCCGGTCTGCGCGGGCAGGTCGAGCACAAGCGTGAGAGCAGGCCGATGCGCGCCCACGGCGATGCGCTCCATGGCGTCGATCAGGCCCGCGTCCACCTTGCCGAGCGCACCCTGGTAGACGCGGGTCGAATCGGTGAAGCGGTCGCAGACGACGAAGGCGCCGCGCTTGAGCGCAGGCATGATGGTCTGGGCCATATGGACGATGCGCGCCGCCGTGAACAGAACGGTCTCCGCCGAGGGGCCAAGGGGCGCGGCGACGCCCGAGAGGATCACCTCCCGCAGGGCCTCCGCCACAGGCGAACCGCCAGGTTCGCGCGTCACCACGCATTCATGGCCAAGGCTCCGCAGGCGCTCGGCCAGAAGCCTCGCCTGCGTTGATTTGCCCGCGCCCTCCCCGCCCTCCAGCGTGATGAACCGGCCGGGCCCTGGTGTGGTGTCGGCGCTCATGGCTTCATTACATAAGTCCGAAACAGCGATTGGCCAAGTTCGAGAACGGCGTCGAAGGCGCGGCGGTGGATGGGGCCGAGCGCCACGGCCTCTGCGGCCACCAGCTGCGCGTCGAGCGCCAGCGCGGAGCCGCGATAGACCCTGAGGCGGGCGATCTCGGCGCCTGCGCTGACCGGGGCCATGATCGGTCCGTCATAGACCACCTTGGCGTTGAGCCGCTCGGTCGATCCGCGCGGCGTGAGCACCCGCACGGGGCTGCGCGTGACGAGCGCGACATTCATCTGTTCGCCGCCGTAAAGCCGGGCGGAGCCGACAGTCTCCCCCGCCCCGAACAGGCTCTTCGTCTCGAAGGCGCGGAACCCCCATTGCAGAAGCTTGCGCGCCTCCTCCGAACGGTCCCTGGCGTTGCGCAGGCCATAGATGGCGAGGATCAGGCGCTGATCGTTCTGCACGGCGGAGGCGACGAGGCCATAGCCGCTGGCCTCGTCGATATTGCCGGTCTTGAGGCCGTCCGCGCCGAGCCCCATTCCCAGCAAGGGGTTGCGGTTCTGCTGCTTGATCTTGCCCCAGGTGAACTCCCGCTCGCCGAAATAGCCGTAATAGTCGGGATAGGTCTTGATGAGGTGAGCGGACAGAAGCGCCATCTGGCGGGCCGTCACCTTCTGTCCAGGATCATCCTTGCCCCAGGCGTTGCGGAAGGTGAGCTGCGAAAGCCCGAGCTCCGCCGCCCGTTTCGTCATCCGGTCGGCGAAGGCCTGTTCTGTTCCGGCGATCCCCTCAGCCAGAACGATGGCGGCGTCATTGCCGGAGGCGACCACGAGGCCGCGGATCAGGTCTTCAACCCGCACACGGCTGTTGAGCGCGGCGAACATGCTCGACCCCCGCGCCATGGCGCCGCCCGTGCGCCAGGCGTTTTCGCTGACGGAGAACTCATCGTCGAGCCGGAGCCGACCTTCCTTCAATTCCCGAAAAATGACCTCCGCCGTCATGATTTTAGCGGTCGAGGCGGGCGTCACCGGCGTGTCGGCGCTTTTTTCAAAGAGAACCGAGCCGGTCTCCGCATCCATGAGAAAAGCGTAAGGCGCGATGGTCTGGAATGGCGCCTGCGCGAGGCAGAGGGCGAAGGTCAAAGGCCCCAGAAGGGCTTGAAGCAAAAAAACATGAAGAAAAGACCGCACGAAGCACCCCCGGCGCAAAGCCCGAAACCTCTGGCGAACGAGGCTTCAGTCTGCACGGACGCGAGGCCCACGGCAACGGCGCATTGGAGGTAAAGGGCGAGGCTATCGGCCTATTTGGGCCTGCGCGGAGGAAGCATCAGAACTTCAGCGATGGGATCCTTGCGCAGCCCGAGCATCGGCGATGTCTGAGGTGAAGGCTGAGGCGCAATCTGGGGGACCGGACGCGACGCGTTGTCGAAGAGCGAGGCTTGCCGGCTGACGAGCGGCGATCCGCCCGAGGACAGGCCAAGATCAAAAGGCCGCGTCGGCGGCAGCGGCGCATTGGATGGCATGGCGGCGATGCGCGGCGCCGCGGGCTGCTGCGCGACCGTCGTCGTGGGCGCAGGCGGATCGCGAAGCTCATCAAGCTGCGCCAGCTTTTGGGGCGCAGCCTGGCCCGACGCCGGGGTCGGCGACGTGTTCTGGGCCACCATGGTCGTGGGCAGGGATGGCGAGCCCTCAAGCTGCGCAGGGCGGCCATCAGTCCGCAGGGAGGCGAACAGCTTGTTGTCGTCCGAGCCCTGAAGCCCGGCCTTGCCGACATATTCCACCTTGATCTGGGCGGTGCCGACGGACTTGAAGGCCAGCGCCTCGGCGACGCGGGAGGAGACGTCCATCACGCGGCCGGAATGATAGGGGCCGCGATCATTCACCCGCACGATGATGGAGCGGCCGTTGCGCATGTTCGTCACGCGGGCGTAGCTCGGCAGCGGCATCGTGGGATGGGCGGCCGAGACGGAGTTCATGTCATAGACCTCGCCATTGGCGGTCCGGCGACCGTGAAAGGCGCCGCCGTAGTAGGACGCCATGCCGACCTGCGCTTCCCTGGGCTGGGTCTGCGGCACGTAGCGCTTGCCTGCGATCGTGTAGGGGCGGCCGACGAGATATTGCCCGCCGCCGCGCGGCACCGGCTCGCCCTCGTTCACAACGCGCTCGCTGGCGCGGCCATAGATGGATGAGGGGAAATATTCTTTCGAACGCGTTCCGGACTTCGGCTGCTGAGCGCAGCCAGCAAGCAGCCCCGCCCCGACCACGCAAAGAAGCGCACGCGCAACGAATCGCGCCGTGGGCCGCACAACGCCTGAGGTCTCTAAGGACAGTGATCCAACCATGACGCGATACGCTTCACTCGAAAGCCCTGAACTGCGCATCGGTGCTTCCCCTGCCGCCATGAGCCCTTTTGAAGGCCCGAGCGCCCGGCGGAAAACCGCTGACGGCGCTCATAATGCGGCTTCTTGGTTTCGAAAGCCTTAACCCGTCTCCGGCCAAGCTTCCGAAGACGTCTTCTTTGGCCCCCCAAATATGACCAAATTGGGGCGCAAGCGCAGCTGTACCCCTGACGCGCCGCCCTTGCAACCACAAGAGGCATGGCTCGTTCTCCTCCAAATGGTCATCAGGAGGGTGAAGATGGACGTGGCGATCGACAAGGCGATCACGGTCGGGGGCTCCAATGTCGAGATCGGGGAGGCTCTGGCGGAGCGGGCGCGGGCCGCCCTGTGGGAGCTTGCCTCCCGATATTTCGGACGCATCACCAGCGGCTCAGTCCATTTTGGACGGGACGGCCTCGACTTTCGCTGTTCGGTCCAGATGCACTGCGGCGGCGTTCCCATGATGAGCGCCGAAGCCCGCCACAGGGATCCCCATGTCGCCCTGGCTGTCGCCGTCGACAAGCTCGGCAAGCAACTGGGGCGCGCCAAGCGCAGCTTGCGGGACGACAAAGGCGGCGCTGACCGCAAGGGCCCGCCGGAGGCGGCGGGTTAAGGCCGGGGCGACAGGTCCGCATTGTGGGATGCGCCTCCCTGCCCCGCCTTGCCCGGCCCCTCGATGACAGCCGCATTGGCTCCGAGATCCGAGTGAAGCGGTATGGTGGCTGCGAAACGCAGGCCCGCCGCCTCCGGTTCGAACCGACAGACCCCGCCAAGCTGCCGTTCAATGCAGATTCGGATGATCGTGGTGCCAAGCCCCTGCAGGGCCTCGATGTCCGAGGGCTTGCTGGAGGTCTCGACCCAGAGCAGATGCAGTTTGCCGCCCTCACGCCGCCAGGACAGGTTGACGCGGCCATCGGGACGGGCGAGGGCGCCATGGCGCTCCGCATTGACCAGCAGCTCATGAAAGATCTGGGCGAAAGCCACGACGACGCGGGGCTCAAGGCTCAACCTGTCGCCCTCGATATGGATGCGTGCGCTCTCGCGGGCGAGAACGGCTTCGGCGACGCTGGCGAGTTCCGGATCCTTCCAGTTGGCGGCGCTCAACACCTCATGGGAGCGCGCCAGCGCCATGATGCGGCCAATGATGGCGTCGCGGAAATGGCCGGGCGATGAGGAGCCGCGGAATGTCTGGGTCACCAGCGACTGTATGATGGCCAGCGTGTTCTTCACGCGGTGGTCGAGCTCATGCAGCAAGGTTCGCTGGTGCGCGTCCTTTTGCTTGAGGTCGGCGTCGGCGATGGCGAGCAATTTGCTCACTTCATTCATCTCAATCACCGCCGTGGGCCCGCTCGGTATGAAATCCTCCCGCCCGACGGCGCGCGCTGAACGGGCGAGCATGCCTAGCCCCCTGCGCAGAATGCGCCCCGAAAGGTAGGCGCCCGACATCGACAGGGCGATCGCCAACAGGCTCATGATGAGCAGCGTCCGCCATAGATCCCGAAGCGGGGCGTTCAGCATCTCCTCGGGGATTGCGAAGGAGACAATCCAGCCGGATACTGCGGAACGCTGGAAGGTGCTGAAGACCGGCGCGCCATCAAGCGATCTGCCGCCGTGGAATGTGCCGCTCTCCCCGACAAGCCGAAACCTGTTGGGCTGGTTGGGAAACTGGCCGACGAACCGCTCCTGATCGCGTGAACGGGCGATGATGCGCAGATTCCGGTCGAAAATCCCGCCGATCCACCCCTCCGGAACATTGGCCAGAAGGCGCTCGCTGAGCGCAGCAGGGGCGAGCGCGATGGCCAGGACAAAGCGCACCTCGTCATCACGGATGACCGGCACCGCGACATTCACGAACGGCAGCTTGGTGACCGCGCCGATGTAGATATTGGAGACGGCTGGCGCTTTCGTGTGGAAGACATCGGCGTCTGTGGCCAGCAAATTTGTGTCAGTGCTGACGAGCGCTTCAGCTCCGGCCGGCTGGAGCGTGTTGATGATGTGTCGACCATTGTGGTCGCGCATGATGACGGCGGTTCCCCGAAAAGTGAGCAATTCGAGAGCCTGACTGCGAAACCGCTCAAAATTTTGCTGGTCGATCAATGGGGATGTCGCGAGCGCCTGCAGGGCGCCGATGACGCCTTCAAGCTCGCGGTCGAGGGAGGCGGTCCGTTCCCGCACCATCACGGTGGCGGTCTGCTCCAGCACATTCCTCTGCTCATCAGTGTATCGCCAGGCGATGAGGGCGCCCAGCAGGGCCTGCGGCAGGAGAACGGTCAGGCTCAGGATAAGCAGGTGCTGGACGAGCGTAAATTGGGGGAACCGAAAGGCGGACCCTGGCTTCATGATCTTGAAATCCATCCTGCGACCACGTCCCTGCAGGGTTGTAACAGAGCGCCGCCCCATCGGTTCCTGCCCTGTTGACAGGAGCGGGAGGGGCCGCGAACATCCCGCCTGCGAAAGAAAACAGGGGAAACGCGCATGACGATCTCGGTGACGCCCATAAGTGACGCTTTTGTGGCGCGGATCGAGGGGCTCGACCTGCGGCTTGACCGCAGCCCCGCAGCGCTGGGCGTCGTAGAGGAGGCGCTTGACCGTTACGCCGTCGTCGTTCTGCCCGCGCAGAATTTGAGCGACGACGAGCAGATCGAGATCAGCAAATGCTTCGGAGATCTCTCCTATGCGCTCAACCACGGCCGCGCCGTCGGCCAGAACGCGCGCCTGCGCCCGGAGCTCTACGACATCTCGAACCTTGACGAGAAACACGGCATCCTCGGCGAGGCTGATCGGCGGCGCCAATGGCGCGAGGCCGACAAGCTCTGGCACACCGACCGCTCGTTCATCGACGCGGATACGACCTATTCCTTTCTATCCGGGCGCATCGTGCCGCCAACGGGCGGAAACACCGATTTCGCGGATATGCGCAGGGCCTATGACGATCTGCCGGAGGCCATGAAGACGCGGATCGCGGATTTGCAAGCCGTCCATTCCATCTGGCATTCGCGGGCGCTGGCGGGCGGGGTCGATTTCCGCCCCGATGAAATCGCGACCATGCCCCCGGTGGTCCAGCCGCTGGTGCGCGTCCATCCCCGCACCGGGCGCCGTTCGATGGTTCTGGCCTCCCACGCATCGGAAATCGTCGGCATCGGGCCTGAGGAAGGACGCGCCCTGCTCGCCGAGCTCACCGCCTTCGCCCTCCAGCCGCGCTATCTGCATTCCCATGTCTGGACGCAGCGCGATCTCGTCATCTGGGACAATCGCTGCACGATGCACCGGGGCACGCCCTTCGACGACAAGACCTATCGTCGCGACATGCGGCGCACCACGGTTCAGGGACCATCGCGCTACGCCAGAGCCGCCGCCTGAACCTCAGCCGCGCAGGGTCTCGGGCGGGACATTCGCGATCTCGGCGATGAGCTTCTTCACGATGGCCTCGCCGAAGCTCTCGAAATCCTGCGCCGCGACCAGGAAAGAGCCGGGCCCGCCGATGACTTCTTCCCGGTAATGCTCCTCCAGCCATGGCTCGATGGAGAGGATCGGAAGTCCGTTGATGGTGAAGCCCAGGGCGACCGCGTCGTCGCGCGCGCGGCTCACGGGCCGGCCGCCATTGTTGGCCCCATCGCCCGAAACATCAATCACTTTGCGGTCGCTCTCGAGCTCCCCGCGCGCAAAGCGGGTGACGCCGAAGTCGATGGCGCCGCTGATGGAGGTGCCGCCGCCGAAGATGCGCCGGGGAACCGCGTCAATGGCGCGCGAGACGTCCAGCGCGCTCGCCTCATCCCGAATGACCATCCAGGGGATGACCTCGAACTGCAGGCGCGGCCCCGTCCACTGGAACATGGTCACGGCGATGGACTGATAGGGGCCCGAGCGGATGGCTGCGAGCACTCTGGGATTCTGGAAGGCCGCCACATAGCCCTGCTTCTGTAGATTGAACCGCCGCTGGTCCACGCTGCCGGAGGCGTCGACCGCGAGCGCAAGCTGCAGATCGACGGGCGTCTGGGCCAGAGCCGATCCCCGCCAGAGCGCAGCCATGGCTCCGCCCGCGCATCCAAGGGCCCGGCGGCGTGTCAGGCGGCTCATCATCTCCTCCCGCTCGCGTGGTTGTGAACAGACGGTCCCTTGAGCTTACAGGCCCAGCCGCAAGGCGCAACCTGTGCGGCCAACTGGACGCCATTTAGGCCGGGCTTTGGGCCCTTATTGGAGCTCCCAGCACCATGGCGTTGAGGCTCCTGACGGAATTCATCTGCATGATCATCGGCGCCCCCCCAGAAGTCGGCAAGATGATTGGCGCAGCCCTGAAGCAGTCGCCAGAGACCATCGCCCTGCTCAAGGAAGCGATGGGCAAGACGCAAGCCTCGCCGCAGACACGCCTTTTGGGCGGGAGGCCTGCGCCTGGCGGCCTGCGCCAAGGACCCGCCCTATAGACTTCCGTCGAGTGCGTGGTTACACAAAGCGTAATGGATCGACGCTCCCGGCGGGAGACGGCGCTGTGTTTTCGACAGGGGGAAATAGGCTTGGCCAACAAGACCTCAGGCATATTCGCCATCGCCATGGCCTGCATTGTGGGCCTTTGCGCGCCGGTCGGCGCCCAATCCCCCAAGCCCTCCTGGCTCGACGCCTCCATCCTTGAAGAGGCGCGCAAGGAAGGCTCGGTGACCGTCTATTCGACGACCAACGAGGAAGAAGGCCTTCCGCTCTGGAAGATCTTCGAGGAGGCAACGGGCGTCAAGGTCAACTATGTCCGCGCCTCCGACTCCCAGTTGCTCGCCCGCGTGCTGATCGAGAACCGGGCTGGTCAGCGGTCCTGGGACGTGATGCAGACCGCCAATGTGAACAAGATTCCGCCCGAGTTCCTGCAGCAGATGGACCTGTCCGAGGCCAAGGCCCTGTTTCCCGAGGCCATCGCGGCCGACAAGCGCTGGTATGGCGTCTATTCCAACTATAACTCCCCCGCCTACAATTCGAAATTCGTAAAGCCCGAGGATCTGCCCAAGACCTACGAGGATTTCGTCAAGCACAGGGAATGGGCCGGCAAGGTCGCCATCGACTCGACCGACGACGCCTGGATGACCGGAATCCTCATGCATTATGGCGAGGAGAAGGGCGCGCAGCTCCTTAAGGACATCATCGCAGCCGTCCAGCCGGTTGCGATCAACGGCCATCTGGCGGTCGCCCGTGCAGTCGGCTCCGGCGAATACTGGATCGCGCTCAACAATTATGTGAATCTGACCGTCAACGTGAAACTGAACGGCGGAGCGACCGACTTCTGGACCATGGATCCGATCGTGCTCTTCTTCGGGCAGGTGGGCGTCGCCAAGCTGGCGCCTCACCCCAAGGCCGCCCTGCTGGCCGCGAACTTCTCCATCAGCCGGGAGGCGCAGGAGTTTCTCGCCAAATTCGGCCGCCTGCCGACCCGCTCGGATGTGATGACCAATCCGCCCGACGTGCTCGACACGATCAAGCCGCGCAAGATCGTGACGGTGCTCCTCAACACAGAGGAAGACCGTCGGCGCATCAAGCAGTTCAACGACCTCTTCAAGCCGCGCTGATTGCTTTGTCCGGGGAGACCACGCGGTGACCGCCATTTCACAACCCATGAAATCCGAGCCGAGGTCGAGCTTCATCGCCCGCCTGGGCGCCCGCACATCTCCAGCGACCCTCTGGCTCATTTTCTGCTCGTTGATTTGCGGCTGGTTCGTGGTCGTGCCCGTGGGAGCGCTCTTCTTCACGGCCTTCACTGAGGACACGGGCTTCGGCCCCGGCCCCTTCAGCCTGTCGAATTTCGTCGAGGCCTACGGCCACTGGAGCATTCTGAAGGTCTACGGCAACTCCCTGATCTTCGCGTCGGGAACGGCGGTCCTGACCTTCCTGATGGGCGGCGCGGTCGCTTTCGTGGTCGAGCGGACGGATGCGCCGGGCCGCGAGGTCTTTCACTCGCTGGCGCTGATCTCCTTCGCCCTGCCCGGCCTTCTCATCGCCATGGCCTGGACGCTGACGCTCTCGCCCAACATCGGCTGGTTCAACCAGCTCTACAAAGACCTCACGGGGTCGTCGCAGCCGCTCCTGAACATCTACACCATGCCGGGGATGATCTGGGCGCTTTCGTCCCACTACTTCCCCCTCGCCTACCTCCTTCTGGGCCCTGCCCTGCGCATGCTTGACGTACGCATGGAGGAGGCGGCGACCATGTCGGGCTCGCGCTCCCACCAGACCCTGTTCCGCGTGACGCTGCCCATCCTGCGCCCCGCCATCCTCTCCACGATCCTGCTGCTTTTCGTGCGCGGCATCGAATCCTTCGAGGTGCCGCGCCTCATCGGCAATCCCGCCCGCATCAATGTCTTCACGACCGAGGTTCAGCGCGCCACCAGCCAATCGACGCCGGAGTTCGGGGTCGCAAGCGCCCTCAGCATGTCGCTTCTGGGGATGTGCGTTCTGGCGGTCTTCTTCTACCGGCGCGCCACCCGCAACGCCGAGGCCTACGCCACCATCACCGGCAAGGGCTACAAGCCCGTCCCGCTGGAGCTGGGGCGCCTGCGCTGGCCGGTCACCATCGCCATGTCCCTGATGTTCGCGCTGGCGCTTGGCCTGCCGCTGCTCACGCTGATCTGGCAGAGCTTCTTCCGCAATCTGGCGACGCCCTTCATGGCGGCGACGTCGCCCTTCACCTTCTCGAACTACAGCTTCGTGCTGCACTATCCGATCTTCCTCGAGGCGGTGCACACCAGCGTGATGCTGGCGGCCATGGCGGCGACCGCCGTGATCTCGCTCACCTTCATCGCCGCCTGGGTGACGCAGCGCGCCGCCCCGCGCGGGGGCTGGGTGCTCGACGCGCTGGCCTTCAGCCCCATCGCCATTCCCAGCGTCATCATCGGCGCGAGCGTGCTCTTCGCCTATCTGATGCTGCCGATCCCCGCCTACAACACGATCTGGATCCTGCTGATCGCCTATGTGACGCTCTACATGCCCTATGGCATGCGCTTCGCCACGAGCGGGATCACCCAGATCCACAAGGAGCTGGAGGAGGCGGCTGCGGTCTCGGGCGCCAGCGTCATCCAGATGTTCGTCAAGGTGCTGCTGCCGCTCCTTGCGCCCATCATCATCGCCGCCTGGCTCTATGTCTTCGTGCTGGCCGTGCGCGAACTCTCGGCCTCGGTCTTCCTCGTGGGCCCCGGCACCCATGTGCTGGGCACCATAAGCCTGACCATGTGGGAGGAAGGCGGCAGCTATGGCGCGGTCTGCGCGCTGGGCGTCATCCAGATCACCCCCCTCGTCGCCATAGTCGCGGGGCTGCGCTGGTTCGAGCGGCGGGTAAGCGCGCGCTTCCGTGGGGAAGGCGCGCAATCCGAGGTGGCCTAGTTCGGGCCGACCCGATAACATGAATGTGAATGCAGTGGTTGGAGGCGAAAATGACTGAAGCGCGCGTGACAGCCCTGAGGGGCGTGGAGCTCAATGTCCTCGATCTCAACGAGAGCGCGGACTTCTACCAGAAGGTCTGGGGCCTGGAGTTCGTGGCTCGCGAGGGCGGCGTCATGTATCTGCGCGGGGGTGGGACCGAGCATCATATCCTGACCCTGCATGAGGCGCCCCGCGCCTCGCTTCACTCGATCGATTTCGCCGCACAGGACGCCCGCGCCGTGGATGCGCTGCACGCACAGGTCTGCGCCCTCGGCGTCGAGGTCATCGCGGCGCCGAAGGTCCGCTCAGCCGTCGCAGGCGGCGGCTACGCCTTCAGCCTGCGCACGCCAGAAGGGCAGATCCTCAGCATTTCGGCTGAGGTGGGCAGGCATGAAACCGTCTTCAAGGATTCCTCCAAGCCGATGAAACTGTCCCATATCGTCCTCAACGTGGAGGATATCGACAAGCAGAACCGTTTCTTCTGCGAGACGCTGGGCTTCCGGCTGTCGGACTCCACCGAGCGTATGGATTTCGTGCGTTGCAGCTCCGATCATCACTCCATAGCGCTCGCTCGGGGCCATGGCGCGGGGCTCAACCACATGGCCTATGAAGTCCCCAATTTCGACGGCCTGATGCGCGGCGCCGGCCGTATGAAGCATAGCGGCTTCGATGTGGAGTGGGGCGTGGGCCGCCACGGTCCCGGCAACAACATCTTCTCCTATTTCGTCGAGCCCAACGGCTTCGTCACCGAATATACCGCCGAGGTCGAGCAGATCGACGAGGCGACCCATATGGCGGGCACGCCGGAATACTGGGCGAAGAAAATGCCCATGCCCGACCGCTGGGGCATGGCGCTTCCCTCCCAGCGCCTGCGCGAGGCCATGTCCGGCAAGCTGACCGAGGAGCGCAACCTGCGCTGCGAGGACATCATCTCCCGCAAGATGGCGAGCTGACCCTCCGTGAGCGAGGCGCAGGCGCGGCCGCATCTGGGCAAGGAGCTGTGGGTCATCTTTTCAGAGCCCACCTCCACGGCGCAAGAGCGGCGCGCCGTCCACGCTGACCACCTCGCCCATCAATACGAACTTGAGGCCAGCGGCGTGCTTTTCGCGGCTGGTCCTTTTCTGGACGAAGCAGGCAAGCCCCGTGGGCCCGGCATGATCATCATCCGGGCCGCTGATGAGGCGGCCGCGCGCGCCATCGCTGACCGCGACCCCTACCATCGCGGCGGCTTTCGAACCTACCGGCTGGAACGCTGGAGAGTGAGCGAGGGGACTTTCGGACTCCGCGTGATGTTCTCGAACGGAACCTATTCCATAGATTGAGGGGCGCCGCCCCCGAAGAGAGGAGACTACCCATGAAGTTCTGCAGATTCGACGATGATCGCTACGGCGTCGTGACCGGCGAGACCGTCCATGACATCACCGCCGCCGTGGAGAAGATCCTGGCTGGCAAGAAAAAGGCCCGCTGGGGCGACCCGATGATCGCCCATCTCGACGAGATCCGCGCAGCGGTGGGCGACGGCTCGGCCTATCCGTCCAAGCCCCTCTCGGCTGTCACCCTTTTGAGCCCGACCGCCAATCCCTCCAAGCTGATCGCAGCCCCGACCAACTATCACGCCCATGTGGCGGAGATGCAGGCGCGCCGTCCCGATCAGCCGCCGGGCAAGGGCATCGCGGGCTCGGGCCTGTTCCTCAAGGCGAACTCCGCCATGGTCGGCACGGGCGAAGGCGTCCACCTGCGCTTCCTCGACAAGCTGACGGAACATGAGCTGGAGTTCATGATCGTGATCGGCAAGGAAGGCTCGCAGATCTCGGAAGCCGACGCCCTCGACTATGTGGCGGGCTACTGCCTCAGCCTCGACATGACCGTGCGCGGCGGCGAAGAGCGCTCCATGCGCAAGTCCATCGACAGCTACGCCGTGATCGGCCCCTGGCTCGTCACCAAGGACGAGATCGCTGATCCCAACAACGTGCCCTTCAAGCTCTTCGTAAATGGTCAGATCCGCCACGACGCCCATACGTCGGACCTGATCTACAACTGCCAGAAGCTGATCTCGCTGGCGTCCGACTTCTACACGCTCTATCCGGGCGATGTGATCTTCACCGGCGCGCCTGCGGGCGTGGGCCCCGTGAAGCCCGGCGACGTCATGACCGGCGAATGCGACAAGCTCGGCCCGCTGGTCGTGCATTGCCACGCCTACAAGAACCCCCGCGGCTGAATTACGCCGGGTTCGTGACCAACAAGAAGCCCGCCCTCTTCTTCAGGGGGGCGGGCTTTTCCGTATCGAGGAGGCGCCCGCACAGGAGATGCTCGGGCCTCGGCCCCATCTCGTTTGGGGCGAGGCTTACCCCCGCTTCCCCCTGCCCTGCACCAGACAAATCTCATCCAGCATGGCGTCGATGAGGGTCATGGCGCGGCGGATCTGGGTCTCATCCACGAGTTTGCCATCCACGACGCCCTTCTGTGTGCCGCCGATGGAGACTTCACGCCCCGGCGCGATGCGCGAGAGGCAGGACAGGAACATCTTGTGGAGGTCCGCTTGCGCGCGGGCGCCGCCCAGCGGGCTTTCGGAGGTGGTGATGATCGCCACGCCCTTGTTCACGAGAACCGAGGCGTAGCCGGGGCGCGAGACCCAGTCGATGGCGTTCTTGATGACGCCGGACATGCCGTGATTATATTCGGGCGAGACGACAATCATCCCGTCGCAACCGGCGATGGCGTCACGCAGGGCCCGCACCGGCGCCGGCAGATCAGCCTCGAGATCCTGATTATACATGGGAATATCGGCCAGATCGCAGATCGTGACCTCAACATCCCCTGGCGCTTTTTCAGCCAGCGTCCGCAGAATCGCCTTGGATACGGAAGCGCGGCGAATGCTGCCTGCGAGCCCTACCAGCTTGAACATGGTGTTCCATCCCCTTGATTTGATGGCCGACCTATAGGGGCTCGCCCCGCGAAGGTCCAGCCCGGTTGCAGGGGCCCGACGGCGCGCCTAAGCTCTCCGAAAACATCGGGAGGAGCCTATGACGATCAAAATCCTGCGCATGGTCTGCGCCGCGCTCTGCTTGCTCGCGCCCGCCTCTGTCGCCAAAGCCCAGACACGCCCCTGGATGACGCCGGAGCTCCTGGCCGCCGCGAAGGCCGAAGGGGCCGTCACCGTCTATTCCTCGGTGAATGAGGCCGAAGGGCTTCCCATGTGGAAGATCTTCGAGGAGGCCACGGGGATCAAGGTGACCTTCGTACGCGCCTCGGATGTGGCGCTCAACGCCCGCATCGCCATCGAATTTCGGGCGAAGCAGCCAAGCTGGGACGTCAACATCACCACCGCCGTGAGCCAGTTGCCGCCGGACGTTCTGGCGCCCTTCGAGCCCTCGGAAGCTGCGGCCCTTGATCCTGCCGCACGGGCGAGTGATCGGCGCTGGTACGCCTCCTCCGCCAACTACAACACGCCCGCCTATAATACGAAGCTGGTCGCAGCGGCCGACCTGCCCAGAAGCTTCGAGGATTTCGCGGCCAGAAAGAAATGGCGCGGGCGCGTCGCCATCGACGGGGCGGACATCCAGTGGCTTTCCGCCATGTTCCAGCACTTCGGGGAGGACAAGGCCCGCAAGTTGCTCCAGGACATCATTGCGGCGACCCAGCCTGTGGTCGTGGACGGGCACCTTGCCCTCGCCCGTTCGGTGGGCGCGGGGGAATATGCGCTGGCCCTCAACAATTTCACCAACCTGACCTATAACGTCGCCTCAAACGGGGGCCCGACGGACATTTTCCCGCTCGATCCTGTGGCGGCTTTCATGGTGCAGGTCGGCGTGAGCGCCCAGGCGCCCCACCCCAACGCCGCGCGCCTCGCCGCCAATTTCGCCATCAGCGCGGAGGCGCAGGCCTTTGGCGCGCAGTTCGGCCGCATTCCCGTGCGCGCCGATGTGACGCCCAACCCGCCTGACGCCATCACCCGCCTCAAAGGGCGCACGATCATTCCCGTGGTCTTCGGCCCGGATGACGAACGCAAATGGAAGAAGCAGTTCGACGAACTCTTCCGCCCGCGCTGAGATTGGACGAAGTCGCCCGAGGGGCCTAAAGTGGCGCAAAGTCGCTGGATCAAGGGGAGGACACATGTTCGGCAAGATCGCCCTCACACTCGCCATGGGCCTCGCGGCGACGACCGCCATGGCGCAGACCGGCGCGCCCTCGTGGGTCATGCCAGACCTGATGGCCCCCGCGAAGACCGAGGGCGCGCTCAACGTCTATTCCTCCGTCAACGAACAGGAAGGACTGCCCCTCTGGCAGGAGTTCGAGAAGGCGACGGGGGTGAAGGTCAACTACACCCGCGGCAATGACGCCGCCCTGACCTCCAAGATCCAGATCGAGGCGCGAAGCGGGCAGCAGAGCTGGGATGTGCTGGTGACGACCTCGGTCACGCGCCTGCCGCCAGCGCTGCGCGCGCAGCTCGATTTGCCCGAAGCCGCCGCCGTCCCCGCGCAAATGCGCGACCCCGACCGTCGCTGGTTCGGCGTCTACGCCAATTATAATACGCCCGCCTACAACACCAATCTGGTGAAGCTCGAAAAGCCGCCCAGGGATTTCGAGGAGTTCCTCACCCACAAGGAATGGATAGGGAGGGTGGGCATCGACGCCCTCGAGTTTCCATGGACCAGATCCATCATCGACCATTACGGCGAGGAAAAGGGCGGCCGCCTGCTGAAGCAATTCTTCACCGAGTTCAAACCCACGCCCGTCGACGGCCATCTGGCTCTCGCCCGCGCGGTGGCGGCGGGCGAATACGCCGTCACCATCAGCAACTACGTCAATCTGACCAACAATCTGAAAATGACCAACGCCCCGACCGACTACTGGGGCCAGTCTCCCGTCGCCGTTCTCCTGGGTCAGGTGACAGCCAACCCCAAGGCGCCGCATCCCAATGCGGCGCGTCTGGCGGCGAACTTCCTGCTGAGCAAAGAAGGTCAGACCGCTGTCTCCAAATTCGGGCGCCTGCCCGTGCGTAGGGATGTGACGCCCACGCCCCCCGACGCCATCAGCAAGCTGGGGGATGTGCGGATCATGCCGCTCGATTTCTCGCCCGAGGAAGAAAAACTCTGGCAAAAACGCTATCAGGATTATCTGCGCGGACGCTGAGTCCCCATCACCCCAAGGAGCACCCATGATACAGGTTCGCCGCGTCGGCCATGCCACGCTGACCACCCCCAACCTTGACCGGGCCATCGAATATTATAACGAGGTCATCGGCCTCAATGTGGTCGCCCGCGACAAGAACAGCGCCGTGCTCGCCACCAAGGTCGGGCTGGAGGCGATCGCGCTGGTCAAGGGCGAGGAGGCCGGCCTTGCGCGCCTCGCCTTTCAGGTCGCCCCCGGAACGGACCTCAACGACTGCATCAAAGAGCTTTCCAAACATGGCGTGAGCGCCACAAGGCGCAGCGAAATCAGCCCCGGCGTGCGCGACTCCATCACCTTCAAGGACAACAAGGGGACGGACATCGACATCTACGCCGAATATGAATTCGCGCCCGACAACGGCAAGCCCTATGGCGTGATGCCCCTGAAGCTCGGCCATGTCGCCTATCGCTGCCTCGACATCCTGCCGGTCATGAAATTCTATCAGGAAGTGCTGGGCTTCCGCCTGTCGGACATCCGCGGCGATTTCTTCTGCTTCCTGCGCTGCAACTCGGATCACCACACGATCAACCTCGTGAACGATCCCAAGCCCCAGCTTCACCATATCGCCTTCGAGGTGAAGGACTGGCCGGAGATCCACCGCGCCTGCGACTATCTCGCCAAGAACAAGCTGCTGCTGGTCTGGGGGCCGGGCCGCCATATCATCGGCCACAACATCGCCGCCTACCACCGCAACCATGATGGCGTGCGCGTGGAGCTCTACACCGAGATGGACCAGATGAAGGACGAGACGCTCGGCTATTTCGATCCCCGCCCCTGGCATCAGGAGCTGCCGCTGCGCCCCAAGCAGCATGGGCCCGAGACCCTGCGCAACTATTGGGGCTTCGGCTCCGGCCGCGACGGGACCATGCCCGGCTATCCCTGATCGCGCCACGCCAAACGCCCGACGCCGCGCTCCCCAGCGCGGCGTTTGGCTTATGGGCTGCGAAAAATCCCTCGGGTCGGGGCCGCCGAGGGAACCTGCGCAGCCATCTGGCGCTTGATGCTTCGGCTGCACGGGAGCAGCCGGAGCAGCGCCTATGTCCCTCACCCAGTTCGGCTCAGCCTCTTCCTATCAGAGCGGCAAGGGGCGCCATGACGAGAACTTCCCCGTCGCATCGCTTCTGCTGGCGCCGGGCCGACGCGGGCCCATCCTCGCCTTCTACCGCTTTGCGCGCATCGCCGATGATGTGGCGGACCATCCGACCCTCGCGCCCGAGGAAAAGCTGAGGCTGCTCGACCGGATGGAGGCGGCGCTCGACGGCGTCGAGGCGCGCGAGCCCGAAGCGGCGGCCCTTCAGGACATTCTCAGCGATCGCGGCTTGAGCGATGCCCACGCGCGGCTTCTGCTCAGCGCCTTTCGTCAGGACGCCACCGTCAAACGCACCCATAGCTGGCTCGAACTGATGGATTATTGCGCCCATTCGGCCATGCCTGTGGGGCGTTTCGTGCTTGATGTGCATGGCGAGCCGCGCGTGACCCACGCGGCCTCCGACGCCATCTGCGCGGCTTTGCAGATCATCAACCACCTGCAGGATTGCGGCAGGGATTATCGCGAGCTCGACCGCGTCTATATCCCCCTCGACATGCTCGCGCACAACGGCGCCTGCGTGGAGGATCTCGCAAGGGACAAGGCGAGTCCCGCGCTTCGCAAGACCATCGCCGACCTCGCCCTGCGGGCTGACGAATTGCTGGATGCCGGCGAGGCGCTGGCGCCGCTCCTCAGTGATCGTCATCTGGCGCGCGAGGTCGAGGTGATCGTGGCGCTGGCCCGCGCCAATGTGGCGCGGCTGCGTGCGGAAGACCCTTTGCAAGGCGGCGGGCGCACGAGCAAGCCGCGCGCGATCTTCATCGGGCTCGCGACCCTCCTTCGCTCCCTGGCGCGCCCTTGCCCCTCCCTGCAAAGAGGAGCCGCCCATGACGCTGGCGCATGAGGCGGCGGCGCCGAAGGTCGCGACGGGCAGCTCCTTCTATACGGCGATGCGCATATTGCCCCAGCCCCGTCGCGATGCGGTGATGGCGGTCTACGCCTTTTGCCGCGCAGTCGACGATATTGCCGATGACTGGCGCGCGCCCTGCGCCCCGCGCCTCGCCGCGCTGGAGGACTGGCGCGGGCGCATCGACGGAATCTATGGCAATGGCGACGACCGCAGCCTTGCATGGCTCGCCGAGCCCATCCGCCGCTTCAAGCTGGAGCGCAGCGACTTCCATGATGTGATCGACGGCATGGTCATGGATACGGCGAAGGACATGCGCGCGCCCACCATGAAGACGCTCGATCTTTATTGCGACCGGGTCGCCAGCGCCGTCGGGCGGCTCGCGTCCCCCATCTTCGGCCTGCCGCGACAGGCCGGCCTCGACCTGGCGCATCATCTGGGGCGCGCGCTGCAGCTCACGAACATCCTGCGCGACATTGATGAAGACGCAAGCATGGGTCGCATTTATCTGCCCCGCGAGATGCTCGCGGAGGCCAGCCTTTACGGCGAACCCGACCCGACAAAAATAGCGCGCAGCGACCTCACGCTCGCTTGCGAGCCCCTGGTGCAGCTGGCGCGGCGTCATTTCATGGCGGCGCGCCTCATCATGCAGCAAAGGCCGCGCGCCGAGACGCGGGCGCCCCGCCTGATGGCGAGGGTCTACGAGCAGAAGCTCGAACATATGATGGACCGCGGCTTCGCCCCGCCGCGCCTGCCTGTCAAAAGCAGCAAGATCCAGACCTTGCTTGCCCTGCTCGGGAGCCGTCTGGGTTGAGCCGCCCGAGGGTGCACATCATCGGCGCCGGCCTTGCGGGCCTTGCAGCCGCCGTAGACCTCGCGCCAACCGGCGCGCATATCATCCTGCACGAAGCGGCGAAGGCGGCGGGCGGACGATGCCGCTCTTATTTCGACCCGCGCCTTTTCATGGAGATCGACAACGGCAATCATCTCATGCTCGCATGCAATGCGAAGGCCCTTGCATATGCGGATATGATCGGCGCACGAGACCGCCTGACCATTCTCTCCGACGCGCGCTTCGATTTCATCGACCTTGCAAGCGGCAAGCGGTCCACCTTGTCGCCCTGGGCGCCGCCCCTGCCCCTGTGGCGCTTGTCGCGGGAAGATGGCGCGGGGCTTTCGACATTCGGCGACTATGCCAACCTGATGAAACTCGCGCTCTCGCAAGAAGACAGGCCCCTGCGCGACATCATGCGCTGCGACGGCGCGCTCTATGACGGCCTGCTGCGCCCCCTGCTTCTCGCCGCGCTCAACACAGATCCGGCGCAGGCCTCGAGCGCGCTCGCGCGCGGCTTGCTGCGCGAAACCATTCTGAAGGGTGCGAAAGCCTGCCGGCCGGTCATGGTGCGCGGCGGCCTTTCAGGCGCGCTGATCGACCCGGCGCTGCGCCTGCTTGAGACGCAGAATGTCGACATTCTCATGGCGCATCGCCTGCAAGCCCTGCATCTGACGGACAGGCGCGTGGGCGCGCTGCAATTTGACGGCGAAGTGATTTCGCTTCGCCCGGACGATCTCGTCATCCTCGCGACGCCCGCCTCGATCGCCGCCGCGCTGGCGCCCTGGATTGAGACGCCCACGCAATTCAACGCCATCCTCAACGCACATTTCGCAGCGGCGGCGCCTGACGGACTGGCCCCGATCACCGCCGTCACAAACGCCACGACCGAATGGCTCTTCGCCTATCCGGGCCGCCTGTCCGTCACCATCAGCGCAGCCAACCATCTGTCGGCGCATGACCCGGAGGATCTCGTCCAGCGGATCTGGCGCGAGGTCTCGCGCATCACGGGGTCGCGCGCCGAGCTTCCTCCATGGCGCATCCTGCGTGAAAAGCGCGCGACCTTCGCCGCGACGCCAGAGCAAAACAAACGGCGCCCTTCAACCTGCGCCGCGCTTGAAAACCTCTTCCTCGCGGGCGACTGGACCGCGACCGGCCTGCCCGCAACCATTGAAGGCGCGCTCACCTCAGGCTTCGCCGCTGCGCGCGAAGCGCGGCTTTTTCTAAAGCGCCAGAGCCCCACTCCATCAACCCTCAGAAAGACCTTCGCCCATGCGGATCATGGATGACGAAAAACAAACACGAGACCCCGTCCCGCTGGAGGAAGTCATCGCCCGAGCGCGCGATGCGCTGCTGCGGGAACAAAAGCCGGACGGCCATTTCATCTTCGAACTGGAGGCCGACGCCACAATCCCCGCTGAATATATATTGATGACGCATTATCTGGGGGAAGCGCCGAACCTCGCACTTGAGCGAAAGATCGCCCTTTATCTGCGGCGCATCCAGGGCGTTCACGGCGGCTGGCCTTTATACCATCAAGGCGCCTTCGACATGAGCGCAAGCGTCAAGGCCTATTTCGCCCTGAAGATGGCGGGCGATCCCATCAACGCCTCGCATATGCGCAGAGCCCGCGAGGCGATCATCGGGAATGGCGGCGCCGCGCGCAGCAATGTCTTTACGCGCATCCTTCTGGCCCTTTATGGCGAACTGCCCTGGCGGGCGACGCCGACCATGCCTGTCGAGATCATGCTGGCCCCGAGGTGGTGTCCCTTCCGCCTCGACATGATCTCCTATTGGGCGAGGACCGTGCTCGTTCCCCTGCTCGTCATCTGTGATCTCAAGCCGCGCGCGAAAAATCTGCGGGACATTCATGTGGCCGAACTCTTCACAACACCGCCGGACCGTGTGAAGAAATGGCCACGCGGCGCGCATCAAAAGCCCCTGCTGGCGAGCGCCTTTGAAACCCTCGACCATATCCTGCGCAAGGCGGCGCCTCTGTTTCCTGCCGCCGCGCACAAGCGCGCCACCGACGCAGCCGTGGCCTTCGTTGAGGAGCGGCTCAATGGAGAAGATGGCCTTGGCGCGATCTTCCCCGCCATGGTGAACAGCGTGCTCATGTATGACGCGCTTGGCGTTCCCCCGAGCGATCCGCGACGCTTGACCGCGCGGCGCTCCATTGATCGGCTGCTCGTCGAGCGCGAAGATGAGGCCTATTGCCAGCCTTGCGTGTCGCCGGTCTGGGACACGGCGCTTGCCAGCCACGCCCTGCTTGAGGTCGGAGACGAACAATCGCGGGGCGCTGCGAACAAAGCGCTCGCATGGCTTCAGCCGCGCCAGATCCTCGATGTCAGGGGGGACTGGGCCTGGACACGCCCAGAGGCGAAACCCGGCGGCTGGGCCTTTCAATACGCGAATGCTCATTATCCCGATATTGACGACACCGCCGCAATCGCCATGGCCATGAACCGCGCCGCCCCTCTTCATTACAGTCACCCCGTGGAGCGCGCCGTAGACTGGATCAGCGGTCTGCAAAGCGACAATGGAGGATGGGCCGCCTTCGACGTCAACAACGATAAGGATTATCTTAACCATATTCCCTTCGCAGACCATGGCGCCCTTCTGGACCCGCCAACGGCCGACCTCACAGCCCGCTGCGTCAGCATGTTGGGACAAATGGGGCAAAGACCGCAAACGCAGCCCATGCTGCAAAAAGCGGTCAGCCATCTTCTCGCAGAGCAACGGCCGGATGGAAGCTGGTTTGGGCGATGGGGCATGAATTACATCTATGGGACATGGTCGGCGCTTTGCGCGCTCAACGCGATTGGCTTCGACGGCAGCCACATAGCCATCCGCCGCGCCGCCGCATGGCTGAAGGAGATTCAAAACAAGGATGGCGGCTGGGGCGAGTCTGGCGAGAGCTATCAACTCGACCACACCAGCCACATCCCTGCCCTCAGCACCCCTACCCAGACCGCATGGGCTCTGCTTGGGCTGATGGCGGCGGGCGAGGGCGCCACATCAGAGTTGGAGAGGGGCGTGAACTACCTATTGGCGACCATCGACTCCAGAGGATGCTGGGCGGAGGAGCGGTTCAACGCGACGGGATTCCCGCGCGTCTTCTACCTGCGCTACCACGGCTATCCCCGCTATTTCCCTCTATGGGCTTTGGCCCGCCACCGCAATCTGCGTGAGGCGCAGGAGGAGCGCCCGCTCTGGGGAATGTGAGGCTCACTCAGCCTGCGGCGGCGCGGTGGCGATCTCCTGCAGCTTGCGGTCAACCTGAGCCTTGAAGACAAATTGCGCCGGACGCTCGGCGGCCCGCGACAAATCGGGCGCCATGGGCCCCTCGGTCCTGACGCCTCGCAGCGCGACTTTCATCGCCTTGAGGGGATGGCGCACAGCGTCTTGCACCGCCGTCGCCTCAAAGCCCGAATGGACCATGCAGTCCGCACATTTCTCATAATTGCCGACGCCATAGGACTCCCAGTCGGTCGTCTCCATGAGCTCTTTAAAGGTCTTCGCATAGCCCTCGCCCAGGAGATAGCAAGGCCGCTGCCAGCCAAGAAGCGTGCGCGTGGGATTGCCCCAGGGCGTGCAGGCGTAGGTTTGATTGCCCGCGAGGAAATCAAGGAACAGCGATGATTGGAAGAGCGGCCAATCGCGCCCTCCCCTGCCCCTGCGCAATATGTCCCGGAAGAGGGTCTTCGTGCGCAGACGGTTCAGGAAATGCGTCTGGTCAGGCGCCCGCTCATAGGCATAGCCCGGAGACACCGTGACGCCATCGACACCCAGGTCTTTCGCCGCGTCAAAGAAGCGTGCGACGCGCTCGGGGTCGGCGTCGTTGAACAGCGTGCAATTCAACGTCACGCGAAAGCCGCGCGCCTTGGCCGTCTTGATGGCGGCGACGGCGCGGTCATAAACGCCGCTTTGACAGACCGAGCGATCATGCATCTCCTTGTCGCCATCAAGATGCACCGAGAAATTGAAGGCGGGCGAGGGTCGGAAAAACGACAGTTTCTTCTCCAGCAATAAGGCGTTCGTGCAGACGGTGACAAACTTGCCCCGCGCCAGGGCGCCTTCAACGATGGCGCCGATCTCCTTGTGGAGCAGCGGCTCACCCCCCGCGATCACCACCACAGGCGCGCCGCATTCGTCGATGGCGCCAAGACAATCAGCGAGCGGCAGGCGCTGGTTGAGGATCTCGTCGGGATAATCGATCTTCCCGCAGCCGGCGCAGGCGAGATTGCAGCGAAACAAGGGTTCGAGCATCAGCACAAGCGGATAGCGTTTGCGCCCCCTCAGCGTCTGCATCGCCACATAGGCGCCGATCTTGACCATTTGCAGGAGCGGAACGCCCATGAAGATTCCTTTCGCGCTTCGCCGTCGAAAGCGCCGAGCGGCGTCCTAGATAAGTCTGCGACCAAGGTGGGGTTCCGCAACGCGCGGCGCGTATTGGAAGGCACGGCATATGCTTGGCGCTTTGATCGTGAACATCGTGAAGGCCGCCTCCGGCAGGCCGTGGTTGACGCTCCTCGTCTCGCTGCTCATCTCAGCCGCCAGCGGCGCCTACGCCGCGCGGCATTTCGCCATCAACACCAATACGAACGACCTGCTTTCGAGCAAGCTCGCATGGCGTCAGAACCAGCTCGCCTTCGATCAGGCCTTTCCCGATCTTCATCAGAACATCGTTGTGGTCATAGACGCGCCCACGCCGGAAGCCGCGCAAAGCGGCGCGGAGCGTCTGCAGATGGCGCTGGCCCAGAAAACCGAGGCCATCCGCAGCATTGAGCGAATGGACGACCTGCCCTTCTTCAGGCGCAACGCGCTTCTGTTTCTCCCGACCGAAGATGTGCAGCGGACCATCGGCGGGGCGATGGCGTCGCAGCCATTGCTGGCGACGCTTGGCGCCGACCCGTCCCTGCGAGGCGTTGCGACGGGCATGGCGATGCTCGCGCAGGGCGCACAACGCGGCGCCATGCGGCTTGATGACATGGCGCCCATGTTCAGCAGCCTGACCGGCGCGGTGACGCGGACCCTCGCAGGCGAAAATGTCGCCTTCTCGTGGCGCGCGCTGCTCGGCGGTACCGCGCCTGCGCCGCGCGATCTCAGGCGCTACATGATCGTGAAGCCGGTGCTGGATTATTCCGCGCTTGAGCCCGGCCGTAAAGCGACGGACGCGATACGCTCCGCCGTGGCGGACCTTCATCTGGACCGCAGCCAGACGCGCGTCCGCCTGACGGGCGATGTCGCGCTGGCGGACGAGGAATTCGCAACCGTGGCGGAGGGTGCATGGGCGAGCAACACAGGCACGGTCATCGTCGTCTCCTTTCTGCTCTGGCTGGCGCTGAAATCGCCGCGCATCGTGCTCGCCATCCTCCTCAGCGTCGCCGTCGGTCTTCTCGTGACCGCCGCGCTCGGCCTGATGATGGTTGGCGCGCTGAACCTGATATCCATCGCCTTCGCGGTTCTATTTGTCGGCATCGGCGCGGACTTCGGCATCCAGTTCAGCGTTCGTTATCGCGCAGAACGCCACCGCCTCGAAAACCTCAATGAGGCCCTGATTGCGGCGGCCGCGCGCGCAGGACGGCCGCTTGCGCTTGCCTCTGCGGCGACCGCCTGCGGCTTTTTCGCGTTCCTGCCGACTGTCTACCGCGGCGTCTCGGAGCTTGGACTGATCGCGGGGGTCGGCATGATCGTGGCCTTCATCGCCAGCATCACCGTCCTTCCTGCCGCGCTGACGGTTTTAAAGCCGCCCGGCGAGCCTGCGGAGATCGGATACGCCTTTCTGGCGCCGGTCGACCGTTTCCTGACGGAGAAACGCTGGTTCATCATCGGCGGCACGCTTGGGCTCGTGCTGGCGGGCACGCCGCTGCTCGCAAGACTTCATTTCGATTTCAACCCGCTCAATTTGCGCAGCGACAGGGTGGAGTCCGTCGCGACCCTGCGCGAAATGATGAGCGCGCAAGACAGCAACAACAATAACGTCTCAACGCTTGCCCCGGACATGGAGGCGGCCCGACTGCTCGCCACGAGTTTTCGTTCGCTGCCCGAGGTGCGTGAGGTGATGAACCTTGAGAGCTTCATACCCGGCGATCAGGATGCGAAGCTCGCCATCATTGATAAGGCGGACGCGCTGAAAGGCGCGCTGAACCGCCCTGCCCTGCCCGCGCCTTCTGACGAAGAGATCGTGCAATCCCTGCAGAACGTGTCACATCTCATCGCGCAAACTGTCGGGCCTGCAAGCGGGCCTGGAGCGCAGGCGCTGCAGGGCCTTGGCGCAGCCTTCGCAAGCCTCGCGGCGGCCCCGGCGGAGCGCCGGGCGGCTGCAGGCGATGGGCTGATCGCGCCGCTTCAGGTGACCCTGCGCAATCTCAGGGATTCGCTTGATGCGCAGAAAGTGACGCTAGCCGATGCCCCGACACAATTGCGCGATCAATGGATCGCGAGGGACGGGCGCGCCCGCGTGGAGGTCAGCCCTGCGGGAGACGTCAATGATAATGAGGTGATGCGCGCCTTCACGAAGGCTGTGCTCGCGGTGGCGCCCAATGCGGCGGGAGCGCCCATCGCCATTCAGGGCGCAGGCGACACCATCGTGCGCGCCTTCATCGAAGCGGGCGCCTGGGCGCTGCTTTCGATCTCGATCCTGCTCTTGATCGTTCTGCGCCGCATCAGCGATGTGCTGTTGACGCTTGGGCCGCTGCTGCTGGCGGGAATCGTGACGCTTGAGATCTGCGTCTTGATCGACATGCCCCTCAATTTCGCAAACATCATCGCACTGCCGCTTTTGCTGGGGCTGGGCGTCGCGTTCAAGATTTATTTCGTCATGGCCTGGCGCGCGGGCGTGATGAATCTTCTGCAGTCCAGCCTCACGCGCGCCATTGTCTTCAGCGCCCTCACCAGCGCCACGGCCTTCGGCAGCCTGTGGCTCTCGAGCCATCCCGGCACATCCAGCATGGGCAAGCTGCTGGCGCTCTCGCTTGTCTGCACCCTGGCGGCGGCTGTGCTGTTTCAGCCCGCGCTCATGGGCCCGCCGCGCGTCAAGGCGGGAGAAGAGGTGGAATGAGCATGGCGCCAAATCATGGCTCAGGCGTTCACGCCTGAATGGAGCGTGGCGTCCACCCTTGTCCCGGCGCCATGACGCGCCATAACGCTCAGCACGAAGCAGGCTTCTGCTTTCCGGGAGGCGCCCGCAATGCATGAACGAATGACGCTCGAAGAACCTGTCTCCCGCACGCCGCTGCTCGACCTTGTTCCCTATCCCGCGCAATTGAAGACGCGGGCGAAGAGCGAGCTTGAAAGCATCGCGCAGGAACTGCGGCGGGAGGTGATCGAGACCGTCGCCGTCACCGGAGGACATCTTGGCGCGAGCCTTGGCGTCATCGAACTGACGGTGGCCCTGCATTATGTGTTCGATACGCCGCGGGACCGATTGGTTTGGGACGTCGGCCATCAGGCCTATCCGCACAAGATCCTCACCGGCAGACGCGGCGAAATGCTCACTCTGCGCCAGGGCGGCGGCCTGTCTGGCTTCACCAAACGCGCCGAGAGCGAATATGACCCCTTCGGCGCCGCCCATTCCTCGACCTCCATTTCATCGGCGTTGGGCTTCGCCGTCGCGCGCGACATGATGGGCGAGCAGCGCAATGTCATCGCGGTGATCGGCGATGGCGCCATGTCCGCGGGCATGGCCTATGAGGCGCTGAACAATGCAGGCGCGCTTGGCTCAAGGCTGATCGTTGTGCTCAACGATAACCAGATGTCCATCGCCGCGCCCAGCGGCGCCATGGCTGACTATTTCGCGCGCCTCGCCGCGCGCGCCCCGCAGGCCAAACCAAGCGCCCCGGGCGAAGGCGCGAATGAATGGGCGCATCGCTCATGGTTCGAAGAGTTGGGCTTCACCTGTCTTGGGCCCCTCGACGGCCACGATCTCGACAAGCTCGTCTCAACCCTGGAGAGCGCCCGCGACATCGACGGCCCCGTGTTCATTCACGCGCTCACCCAGAAGGGCAAGGGCTATGCGCCCGCGCAGATGGCGCCCGACCGCATGCATGGGGTCGGCCCCTATGATCCTGCAAGCGGCGCGCAGGTGAAGGCGAAGCCCGGCGCGCCCGCCTATACCCAGGTTTTCGCACAAAGCCTCATCAGGGAAGCGGCGAAAGACGAACGCATCCTCGCCATAACCGCCGCCATGCCATCAGGAACCGGACTTGATCTGTTCGCAGCGGCGTTCCCCAAGCGGACATTCGACGTCGGCATCGCCGAGCAACATGCGGTGACTTTCGCAGCAGGGCTCGCGGCGGAGGGCATGAAGCCTTTCTGCGCGATCTATTCCACCTTCCTGCAACGCGCCTTCGACCAGATCGTGCATGACGTCGCCTTGCAGAATCTGCCTGTGCGTTTCGCCATCGACCGCGCAGGGCTTGTGGGCGCGGATGGGCCGACCCATGCAGGGTCTTTCGACATCGCCTATCTCGGTTGCCTGCCCAATATGACGATCATGGCGCCATCTGATGAAGCCGAGCTTGCGCGCATGGTCACGACGGCCGCCGCTTACAATGAAGGCCCCATCGCTTTCCGTTTTCCGCGCGGCGAAGGAAAGGGCGTTGAAATGCCCTCCGCGCCGACGCCGCTCGCCATAGGCAAGGGGCGGATCATGCGCGAGGGTTCGCGCGTGGCGATCCTCTCCTTTGGCGCACGTTTGGCCGAGGCTCTGTGCGCCGCCGATGCGCTGGGCGCCATGGGCCTCTCCACAACCGTCGCCGACGCGCGCTTCGCCAAACCGCTCGACAGTGAACTGATCCTTGCTCTGGCGCGCGATCATGAAGGGCTGCTCACCCTCGAGGAAGGCTCCATCGGCGGCTTTGGCAGTCAGGTGGCGCAATTGCTTCTGGAGGAAGGCATGCTCGACGGCGCAGGCCTGAAGATGCGCTCGATGACCCTGCCCGATCTCTTCCTCAACCACGACAAGCCCGAGCGCATGTACGCCGCCGCAGGACTGGATGCGCAGGCCATTGTCGCGAAAGTGCGCGACATGATCGAGCCGCGGCGGCGCAGTTTGCGGGTGCTGCGTGGTTAAGGGCTCCCTAAGGGAGGGCCTCATCGCCCTTGCGACGCTCGCCCTTGCGTCCAGCAGCCCCGAGGCGCAGCCGCAGGTCCAGCGCATGTCCTTCGCCATCATGCGGAACGCAATCCAGATCGGCCAGCATGACATCGCCATTTCAACCGAAGGGGCGACGACCACCGTGGATTTTCGAACGGAGATTCAGGTGAAGGTGATGTTCATCAACGCCTACAGTTTCAGCTATGCGGGGCGGGAGATCTGGACGGACAATCATTTCGCCAGCTTCCGCTCGCAGACCAATGACAATGGAGCGACCCACACGGTGAGCGCCGCCGCAGGCGCCGACAAGATCGCCATCATCGCCGACGGCGCAAGGCTGGAGGCGCCGATCGGCGCTGTTCCCGCAAGCTTCTGGTCGCTCGATTTCATCAACCGCATGGATTTCTTCCATACCGAAACCGGCAAGCCGCTGAAGATCGCCATCACCGATCTGGGAGACGAGCAGATCTCGACGCGCATGGGCTCGAAGCGCGCGCGCCACTTCAGGCTCCGCGGCGGGCTTGATCGCGATTTGTGGTTTGACCAGACGGGCGCGCCGCTGCGCTATCAGCTTCGCGGCAGCGACAATTCGCTCATCACCTCGGAAGCCCTGCAATAGCGCTTTGGCCACCGGCAGGTTCAACGCGCGCCTCGAAGGCGTCCCCCACCTGCGCTGACCTGCGGCCTTCGGCGAAAAGGGCCTTCATATAGTCGGGGTCGAAAGAGCCTTTGCTCTCCATTTTGAACCCTGCCGGAATCATCGCGAGCTTCAAGCCCACGCCGCCGCTGCGCGCCCATCCCGTCCATGTGGCGATGGCGCCGCGCGCGCCCGCCTTCAGGGCTATGGAGAAGGAGCGGCCAAGTATGGGCAGCACCTTTCGTCTCGTCAGATCGAAATCGACGGCGAGCTTGCCATTCACGAGAATATAAAGCTCGGACATCGGCGGTTCGATCATGCCTTCCGGCGCCACATAGAACGGACCCGCAAGCGCCCCATCCACATGGAGCTCCTGAAAGGCGCCGCCCTGCCCTTCCACGGGAATGAGCATGGGCTGGAACAAGCCGGGAATGCTGCTCGAGGCGAGCAGGACCTGTTTGAAAAGCAAAAGCGCCTCATCGCTGGCCCGGCGCGCAATGGCGCCCATGTTCCAGACCACGGGCCTGCCTGCGTCGAGATTGGTCGTCACGACGAAGAGCCGCCTGCCGCTCTCATGCACGGCCGCCACGTCGCGCAGAAGCCTCGGGGTGATGGCCCGGTCGATGAGACGGCGCAGGGGCCAGGCGTCGACGAGGCTTTCATGGGTGCCTGCGGCCTCGAACACATCGGCGGCGTTGATGGTGGTGTAGGCCGACTCGAGCATCCCGTCATAAGACGGCCCCAGAAAGGCGTAGACGCCGATCAGCGCGCCTGTGCTCACCCCCGTGACCACGGCGAAGTCCGGCCGTCCCCTGCCCGTCCAGCCGCTGAGGACGCCCGCCCCGAAGGCGCCATCCTCCCCGCCTGCGGACAGCGCAAGCCAGGGCCCGCGCCGCTCGGGCAAGGCGCGGCGAAAGTCTTGAAGGGAGTCGGCGAAGAAGCGCGCATCGGGAAAGGCGGGAAGCCGCGCCGCCGCCTGATCCTGCGCGCTGAAGCTCTTGCGCTCGGGGGGCGGGGGCGGCTTGGTCTGGCCATAAGCAGGAGCGCCCATGAGGCCGGCGCCAAGGGTGAGCGCCATCGCAGCCTTCGTCGCCATGGGCCATTGAATCATGCGCATCCCAAAAGCCTTTCGCGAGGTCCACGCAGATAAGCCTCGACGGCGGCCTTTGGTTCAGCTTGAAGGCGCAGCATGTGGCCGCAAAAAGCTGTAGACTGATCCCGCCTTTGCTGCAAAAGAGTTCAGCCTATGAAATTCAACCGGCATGTCCGCAATCTCTGCCTTGGCGCCTTCATGCTGGGTCTGGGCGTCTATCAGGGTGGCGCGGCAGGCTTCGTGCTCGGCGCCATCGGCCTTGTGCTGACGGTTCAGTCCTGGCTGCTGCTGAAATGAAAAACGCCCCGAAGGGCGAAGCAGATGCATCAAAAAGAGAATGGTCGGAGTGGCGGGATTCGAACCCACGACCCCTTGTCCCCCAGA
>CANGFT010000021.1 GCA_947453205.1 Beijerinckiaceae bacterium
CGCCCGAATAGCCCAGCGAGAGGCCGCCGATGGCGCTTGCGTCGAGCGTCTCCAGATTGGAGAGCAGATGGGTCACGGAGCTGCCGTCGGCCTTCCATTGCACGAGCTGGTAGGCGTTGCTTCCCGCCTGCTGCTGGACGAGATCGAGCACTTTCTGCGCGCCCGCCGTGACGCGCCAGCTGTTGGCGCTGGAGTCGCGGATCAGGGTGAGGCCCGTTCCAAGGGACGGCGCCTGGCCTGTGGCCCAGGTGAGGAGGGTCTTGTCGAGGCCGCCCCCCGCATCCAGAACCGTGCCTCGCAGGCTCGTGAGGCCGATCACGTCCCCATAGCTGGAGCCGCGCACGCCCACCGCATTGGCCGAGAGGTCGAAGCCGAAGCCGGGCAGCTCCTCGAAACGCACGAGCTCTTCCTTGGTCAGCGTCTCGACCACCGTGCTCCCGTCAGGCTTCGTAAGGGTCAGGGCATAGGCGTTCTGCGCGGCCTGCGTCTGCTGGAGCTTGATGAGCGTCGCGCCTGTCGAGGACTGGACCGCCCAGCCGCTGGCATCCTGCGCCAACGTGAGATAGGCGGGCGCGACGACGCTGAGCGATTTGAGCCCGTAGCCATAATCGCCATCCCTTGAGACGAGCGTCATGTCGGAGCCCGAGGCGTTGAAATCATAGCCGTCGCTCAAATGGTCGCCACCAGCGTTTTTGGCCTGCAGCTCCGTCACGCTGACGCCGTCCGCCGTATCGGCGAGGCGCACTTTCACGGCCTTCGTGGTGGAGCCATCAAGCACCGCCGCCCAGAAAGTCACTTGCCCCGCGATGGAGCGATCGACAAGGATGGCTTTCGCCGAGCCGCCCACATAGTAGCCCCCGAGCGTGATCATCGCGGTTGCGAGGTCGAGGTCCGCCACCTTGGCCAGGATCTTCGTGTTTGTCGGCGCCGTGGTCGCATAGCCCGCCAGCAGCGAGACCGATGTCGTCGTGAGATTTTCGCCCCAGGCGAAGGTCGCCGCGTCCGTCCCGGCGCCGCCGTCGAGGGTGAGCGGCTGATCCACGCGCAGATACGCCGCATCGCCATTGGCGCCCTGGGTCACCGCGATGACGCCAGCGGACGTCAGGGTGAGCTTGAACCCCGGCAATGGCGCCAGAAGCAGCTGCTCGACATCGACGATGTCGTGGCTCACGACCGTTCCGGTCGAAAGATGCATATGAACGGTGAAATCGTTCGTGGTCAGGGAGTTGCGGTCGATGCCCAGAAGCACGGTCCTGCTCCCGTCGGCGCCGACGGCCTCAAGGCTCCAGGAATAGCCGCCGGCGTCCTGCCGCAGCGTCAGGGTCTTGCCTGTCGTGTCGGCGAACAGGCCGGCCCAGTCGAGGGTCACGGCATCGACCCCCGCGCCGCCATTCAGGGTGACAGGCTTGCCGACGCCGAGGCGGATCTGATCGTCGCCAGCGCCCGCATAGGCGTAGATCCTGTTGATCGACGCATCCGCCCCGGTGAAGGTGAGGGAGTCGGCGCCGCCGGTTCCCAGCGCGACCCGCGCGGTTTGCGCGCCATCCGTGACCACCAGCGACTGGACGCCGTCGGCGGTGGTCTCGGCGGCGTCGCCGCGCCAGACGCCCCTCACAGTGAATTGGTCCGTGCCGGGCGACGTGATCATGAGGTCGACGTCGTCGTCGGCAGAGACCAGACGCGCGCCGCCTGCGGCCGCGTCCCAGGTCCATTTGACGTGGTCGAGATCCGCCACGACGATGACGAGGGCGTTGGCCTCGCCGGTCGCGCCCGGCGCCTGCCCGTGCAGGGCGTCCTTGCCCGCGCTCAGCAGCAGGCGGTCGGAGCCTGCGCCGCCATAGATCGTGTCGTCCCCCGCGCCGCCGTCGAGGATGTCCGCGCCCGAGCCGCCCTTGATGAGGTCATTGCCGCCGCCGCCCCGGATGCCCAGCGGCGTCGTGGAGGTCGAGCGATCCAGCGTTTCGGCGCCGACCCCGCCCTGAACCACCGCATAGTCCGCGACATGGCCGCGGATGAGCAGACCGACCGGCCCCTGGTTCACCGGGAAGTCGATGACCGCGGGTTTCACGGCGTCGAGGAAATTGTCATCCGTATAGACCTTGATCGAGGCCAGCGAGAGATCGGCGATGGGGTCGATGACGCCCTTGACGCGCAGGGTCGTCGAACCGTCGGCCTCCTTCTGGGTGGTGATGGTCCAGGGCTCCAGCGGATCCTGCTCCATGGTCGTCCCGTCGGCCTGCACAACGACGAGCTTGACACAGTGCTTCATGCCGGGGAGGCCGAGTTCGGCCGGGATCGTCACAGTCTGGTCAAACTCGCCACGCGCGACAGCGACGACGTCCGTGGTCTGCGCGGTGAGGACGAGGCCGGAGGACTTGAGCTGGGTGGTGTTCGCCACATTCGGCGTGGTGAAGACCGAGGATGGGGCGACCTTGGTCGATGTCTTCTCGTAGATCCCGTCAGACGTGTCGAATGGCAGCAGGGACGGCGGATAGCCGCTTGACGGCGGCACGGCCCAATCGGGCATGGCCTGGATCTGTTCCAGCGGAATCGATGTGAAGGCGGTTGAGCCCGGCGTCTGCCACTTCAGATAGATCCAGTCGCCATAGTAACCATTCTCAGGCTGGGTCTTGAAGAACAGCCAGATGGGGACCGTCTCGCCCGCCTTCAGGTCGATGGAGAAGACCTTCTCTCCATCGCCTCCCCCATCGTCGCGGGAAAAGACGCCAGCCTTCGTCTGAATGTAGAAACGGCCTGCGTCTTCGGCCTCGATGCTGAATTGGTAGGTTCCCCCGACCTTTGGCGTGAGAAAGCCGGAGAAGACCCACAAAGTATCCTTCACGCCGCCCGATGGCGTGACGACTGCGGCGGGCAGATCCACGCCGTGAAGGTCGCCGCCGCCCTTTGGCTTCACCAGAAGCTCCAGCTTGGAGAAGATGGAGCTGTAGATCGGGGTGCGTCCGAGGACGTCAGCCGTCAGATACTGGTCGAGGCTGTATCCTTTGCCTGCAAGGTCCGATGTATCGAGGATGCGCAGCTGCATGCCCATGAGATTGGGGTCGCTCACGCCGTTGACCTGCGTCGGCAGGGCGCCCGGCGTGAAGCCGGACGTGGGCGGCAGGAGAGACGTCGGCATGGCCGCAAGGTTGGAGCCGGGGATGGCCGTGAAATCCGTCGCGCCGGGGGCTTTCCAGGTCAGAGAGAAGCTCTCGTTGGCCCAGGTGTTCGCGGGCTTGATGAAGACCCAGATCGGCAAGGCCTGCCCGGCCTCAAGGTCGACGCTGAGCGTGCCCTCGTTGACATAGTTCACCCCGAGGTTCGAACTGACGCCTTCGTCGCTGACGAAAAGACGCGCGCTGTCGTCAGCCGTCAGCTTGAACTCATAGTGGCCCGTCTGTGGCGCGATGACGAACCCCGAATAGCTCCAGATCCCATCTGTCCGCACGCCGTTCACGACGGCGCCGGGCAGCGTCGAGCTCAGGCCCTTGTTCTCGCTCCAGGTCAGGTTGGAGGTGATGGTCGTCAGAATCGGGGTGCGGTCGAGGACGGCCGGGACCAGGAATTTGTCGATGTCGACAGGCGCGGGATTGACGCCGTTGATTTTGAAATCAGCGACATTGATCACGCGCTGGGTCAGTCCGCCCACCACAAGGCTCGTCGGCGACACGACCTCGAAGGTGCGTGTGTAGGTCGAGCTTGTTCCGTCGGTGAAGGTGACTTTGGCTGTGAGGTCTGTGCGCCCTGATCCGCCCACCTTGCCGTTATTGATCGTGACGGACGAGTTGGAGGAGGACCAGACGACCGTGCCGACGTCGGTCGTGGTCGGCAGGTCATCGCCAGAGACCAGCAAGGACGGCTTGGTGACGACTGCATCCTTTGAGGGGAGGCCGAAGAGTTCGTATGTCACCAGCGCGGAGTCATGCAGGCGCGCGTTCTGCGGCAAGGCGCCATAGGTCTGGTAGAAGGTCTGGACCGCGCCATTGTCCCAGGTGATGGTTGCGGTCAGGGTGGCGAGGCCCTGCTTCAGGAGATGGCCTGATGTGTCGATGACGCTGGGGTCGGAGGAGGTCCAGACGATCTTGCCGCCGTCGATCTTCGTCGGCAGCGCCCTGTCCGTCGAAAGGATGGCGCGCGTGGTCGGATTCGCAACCTCCGAAACAACGCCAAACAACTTATGCATCACCTCGACGGTGTCGGGCATCTTCAGCACAAAGGCCTGTTCGTTGAAGACGCCGTCATCGACCCATTGCGCCTTGATCGCCGCGCCCGGATTGGCGAGCAGCTTCACGCCGTCGATCTTGCCGGTTGAAAGATCGATCACCCCCGGCGCATTCGTGGACCAGGTGACCGTCGATCCGTTCCAGTATTTCGGCAGAACAAGATTGGCGTCTTCGGCCGTGTAGAAAGGGTCGCCCTTGAACACCGTGTTGGCGAGCGCTTCGGAGTTCACATAGGTCGAGACGACATTGTTGTTGAGATAAACATCGACATTCGCGTCGTTGGTCGCGACCCGCTCGACCCGCACGAGCTCGCCCTTGACCGGAATGCCGACGGAAGAGACATTATAGTTCTGGGGAACAATGAGATTGTCGATGACGAGCCCGGTCGGCGTCGAATAGGTGATGCGAAGGACAAAGTCGCCGTTACGCGTTTGCGTGTCCCAGGCGCGTCCCTGTCCGCTGAGGATGTCATGCAGCGGCATCGCCTCATTGCCGATGGTCCGCACCGGCAAAATCACCCCATCGTCGATGAGCCAGTAGATGGGCTGGTCAGCCTTGCGCGGAGCATCTGGATCATCTGTCGAATTGCTGGCGTTCAGCACCACCCACTGAGTGAGCTTCGGATCCCAACGCCGGAAATAGCCATCGCCTCCAAACCCGCCGTCAACCCAGCTCTTGGAGGGATCGGAAACCCATTGTGTGAAGGAGGAAATCGTATTGTAGATGCCCCGCGCATAAAAATCCGAGAACTGCTGAAGCACATAGCCGGGCGGCTGCTGTCCGCTGCCGCCCGCCATCGGGTCAGTCAGCATCTCGATGGTCCCATCGGCCCTTACTTTATAATTCGGCAGATAGGTCTGCGTGTTCTGATCATAGCCCCAGTTCGGGCCAAGGAAACCGTCTTGCCCCTGCCCCTCGACCTTCAGTTTTGAGGAATTGTAGGGATAGCCTGGGTCTGCAGCGGCGTGGCCCATGCCAAGGCCATGGCCGAAAGCTTCATGCCACATGGTGCCGATGGTGTTGCCGCCGCCTCCCGCGCCGCCCCCGCCCCAACCCGTGCCGAAGGTGTATTGAACACCCGCGTAAGCGACCGCGTTTCCAGGGTCATGACTGGCGTACCAGAGCCTGCCGGCTAAACCAATTTCATATACGATGGATGAATGGAGGCCGTCGCCGTAGACCAGATCCGAACCGGGCAGCCCGTTGCGGATATTGCTCATCATGCCAAAATTATTATAGATGTTGAGCCCGAACCGCTCGAGCTTCAGCAATGGATATTCATAGACCTTGAGTGTCTGCACCTCGAGCCGGGCGAGGGCGTCTTCCGCCCAACTGGCGATGCCGGTGCTGTAGAGTCCCTGATTGTCGTCATACAAGGACACATTTAGGTGGCGGGCCGTCAGTGAGACGTCTCCTCCCACATTGGGGCTGAATTGGGAGATCTGCTTGTTCCCTGCCGTGATGGTGACGGTGACGCCAGGCTTGATCCAGGCTGAGGGCAAAGGCGCCACATAGCTGTCGTCGTTGGTCTGCACGCCGAAGTTGGTCTTGGACGGCAGATCAAGGCTCTTTGGCAATTGGTCAGGCCCGGTGAGGCGCAGCGAACCGAGAACCTTCCCGTCCTTGTCCGTGACCGTGGCCATGAAGTCAGGCGCGGGGGCGCCGCTCAGGCTCGTCGCATTGACCTTTATCAGCGCATATCGGTCCGCGACGAGTTGCAGGTAAGGGTCCGTCGGCCGCTCGACATGCGTCTGGGCGATGAAGACATCCACGAATTTGAAATCCGCCGGCAAGGGATTTCCGTGGGCTTCGGGCTCCACATAGGTCGGATCGGCCACCGTCAGCGTTCGTATGATGGGAATGGAGACTTCTGGCGCTTTGGCGTTGGTGATGCTGATGGCGACCGGATCTGACAAGCCGCCATGACCATCCGACACCCGGACGGTGAACTGATCGAAACCGTGGAACGTGCCGTCGGCCTTGGGCGCATAGACCCATTTGCCGGTGGCCTGGTCAATCGTCACGGTTCCGAACTTGCCGTTTTCAAGAAGCTGATAGCTGCATGTGTCGCCGTTGGCGTCATTGACGGAGATCGTGCCGCTCAATGTTCCCAGCGTCACGATGGTTGGCGTCACCACGCCATTGGCGTTCACGCCGCCTTGGGTCGTGTCGCCACCCCAATCGACCAGTGGCTCATAATACCAGGTGTTTGTGAGCTTGATGTCGGTGAAGGTTCTGCCGGATTTGTCGGTGAAGATGATGTCTTTCTGCTTGGCGTCCCAGGTGACCGTCAGATCGACGGCTCGCGTCAGCAGGGCGTTGTGAAGGTCGTCGCAGAATTCATTCATGTCGTCGCCGGCGAATTCGGCGCGAGGAAGGTCGATGATGACCACATCCTTCAGGGGATCGGCGCTGTCGAGGCTGAGATGCAGGCGCGTCGCGCAAGCGCCGCTGCCGATCTGAGTGATGATCTTGGGATCCAGTACGTCGTCACCCAGCGGGTTCTTGTTTGTCGCATCAATCGGGATCGGGGCGAAATGAATTTTCGCCACCGATGGAATCGCCGCCACGCCGGGGGAGGCTTCCTGCCCTTTGACGACCAACTGCATGGGGCCGGACAATACGGCTGGCGTCACCGTCGCATCCTTGGCGAGGATGAAATTGCTGACTTTGCGCCCTTCGGCGTCATTGATGACGAGCTGGCGGGTCTGGGCGTCATAATAGGCGGTGATCGCATTCGCCCCGTCGGCGCCATTGGCCGCATTGAGCGCAGCGGCGATCTTTTGCGCCAGCGACGCGCCATTGGTCACGCCATCAAGCCTGAGGTTGATGAGGTCTATGGTCTTGGCGCTGTTCGCGCCGGCGTCGAGCCGGATGGAGAGGGTCTTGACCTGCGCGGCGACGGCGTCGGTGAGCGCGAGGTTTTCGATCGGGAAATAAAGATTTTTCTCCGTCAGGCTGAAGGTCTGGTCATGGGCGACGGGCGCGATGTTCCCATAGATCGTGTCAAACGACGCATCGGCGATGATCTTGGTAGAGGACAAAGGCCCATCGGACTGCGAGGCGTCAAACGGCAGATAGGCGAGGGGATAGCCTGGCTCAGAGGAGAACATCCCCTCAGGGGTCGGAGACAGCACGCTCGTCGGGATGGCCGAGAAGTTGGCGTCGCCCGGCGGGCGCCAGGTCAGGCTCACGCCATTGCCGCCGTAGGTCGCGGGCTTCAAAAAGACCCAGAAGGAATAGGATTGGCCGGCTTCGAGCGACAGCGTTTCCGTTTCGGAACGCGCCCAGGTCACATTCGTCGTCGCCAGACCGTCGGCGCCCGCCTGTAGGTAGACGCGCGCGCTGTCGTCGCCGTCGAGCTTGAATGTGTAGACGCCGGACTTCGTCGGGGTGATCTGGCCGGAAAAGACCCAGAGCGCGTCCTTGCCAGGCGCAGGATCCGCATCCCTGCTGGAGCTCCAGCTGATGGCGGGCGCGAGGCCCTTGTAGATCGGCGCCTGCGCCAGCAGATTGCTGTCCAGCCATTTGTCGATGTCGATCGTGTCAGGACGGTCGCCATTGACCTTGAACGCCGAGGCGTCGACGAGGCGCAGGGACACGCCCTTGCCCACTTCGGGATCAAAGGCGCGATAAACCACATTGAAGGTCTGCGTCACGCCATTGGCGTAGGTGACCCGCGCCTCCATCGTCGCCAGTCCGGCCCCCACGAGCGTTCCGTCATCCGCTATGACGCCCGGCGTGAGCGACTTCCACACCACCGTTCCGCCCATCACCTCGGTCGGCAGGTTGATGTCGTGCGCCACCCAGGCTGGATGGGTGGTTGAGCCGATGTCGCCATGCCCGTCGCCGAGCACCTGTGTGCGGAATGCTTCGAAGGTCGTGGGGTCGATGGGGGTCGGGGTATAATCGCCCGCGTCCAGCGGCCGGCCGGAATGGGCCTCCATGCCCAATTCCTGCATGAAGGCGAGGACCGCCTCGCTCGGCGAATAGCTGGGATCAAAGGTGATGAGGACGCCGCCGCCGCCCGCCTGCGCCCATTGCCGAACCAGTTGAACCTCGGATTCCGCCGCATCGGCGCGAATCGCCACCGCGCCATAGCTGCGCGACCAATCGCCTCCGGGCATGAGCGCCTGCCAATATCGGGCGGCGGCGCGATAATCAGCGAAATCATCGCCGTTGATCTGAGAATTTGCGTCCTTCGGCTGATAGTCGGTGTCGTCGGTGAACCATTCCCAGAACAGGCCCTGATTTGCGCTCGGCGTCTGTTTTCCAGCGATGCTGAGCACATGCAGATCGTCCGTCTGGCCAATCGTGCGCTCCTCGCCTGACAGCCAGGAGAAGAGGTTGAAGACCGCCCGAGCGACGCCGCCATTGGCGGGATCGCCATTAAGGCCTTGCTCCAGAAAGTATTTGCTGCTCACGGCCGCAACATGGGCTTGCCCGTAGGAGGACAGCGCGATCAGGCCGCCGTTCTTGGTGTCCATGACCGCCCTGGACTTCGAAACGTCGGACGCGCCGACGTACCAGGTGTCCTGCGTGTTCAGCGTCAACTTGCCGACGTCCTGATACAGAAGCGTGGTCTCTTCGACAGGCGAGACATCCGGGCCAAGCGACGACGTCATGGTCAACTCCCAAGTGCAAAAACAAAACGATTTCAAAGCTCGCAAATGAAATGGACGATGCGTCGCTCAACCGGGTCAGGCGCGCGGAAAGGCGCCAGAGCCGACTAAATTACGATACGTTTTTCATTGTGATGCATTTATAGAAACATATATTTTTTTAAATGTCACTCTTGGCTGTGCAGAAATTCGGCCCTGTGCTCGATTTGCGGTCCCTTGAGAAGCCCTGAAGAGCGACGCCTCCGGCCATGGTCGGCATTCCCTCAGGAGCCCAAGAGGTTAAGCCGGGAGGGGGCGAATGGGGCCTGTCAGCTCAAGACGCCAGCCTGCGAAAGCCCCTCGAATTTTGGGCTTGCTTGCGGGTGGTGTAAGCAAGGCGTCGGATTTCACCGGGATCGAAGATCATGACACGTTCCAGGCTGCCTCTCGCGCTCGGGTTCCTTCTCGCCGCCCTTCCGGCGTCGGCTGATGAGGTCGAGGATTTCTATCGCGGGCGCACCCTCACGGTCATGGTGGGCGTGGGCGCTGGCGGCGAATATGACCTGCAGATGCGGATGGTCTCCCGCCATATCGCCAAACATATTCCGGGCAAGCCCTCGACGGTGGCCCAGAACATGGTCGGGGCCACCGGGCTGCTGATGGCGAACCATCTCGCCAATGTCGCGCCCAAAGACGGCAGCATGATGGGCCTCGTGCAGAATGGTCTGCCATCCTATCAGGCCATGGGCATCGAGGGCGTGAATTTCGACGCCACCAAATTCAACTGGATCGGCAGCCTCTCGCCCACCGCCGAAACCATGGCGATTTTCAAACACGCTGGGGTCAAGACCATTGAAGACGCGCGCAAGAAAGAGCTGATCGCGGGCTCCAACGGGCGCTCGGGCATCACCTACACGTTCCCACGGCTCATGAACGAACTTCTGGGCACGCGCTTCAAGATCATCACGGGCTATCAGGGCGTCAACGAGATCAACATCGCGATGGATCGCGGCGAGGCGGACGGGCGTAATAATTCGTGGACGAGTTGGAAGGCGTCGAAGCCTGACTGGATCGCCAATAAGGACATTCACATCATCGTCTATGCAGGCCCCAAGCCCCGCGATCTCGAGGGCGTTCCGGCTTTTGAAGATCTCGTCGCCAATGAGGAGGACCGTCAGCTCGTGCGCCTCGTCATCAGCGGCTCGCGCCTTGGCCACCCCTTCGCAACGACGCCAGGCGTTCCGCAAGAGCGTGTGAAGGCGCTGCGCGAGGCCTTTGCGGCGATGGTGAGGGATCCCGACTATCTCAAGGAAGTCACCGCCGCCCGTCTTGAGCCAAACCCGATCAGAGGCGAAGATCTGCAGAAGACCGTCGATGAACTCATGGCCATGCCGCAAGCGGTCAAGGCGCGCGGGAAAAAGCTGGTGGAGTGACGGACAAGGCGCCTGAAAGCCGCCAGCAAAGCCATGGTCGTGCGGCATCGTTGCGCGCATCCTATGGCAAAATATTGTCAAGATCGTGTCTGTGCCCCTTCGCGCGGCGCAACGTCCTGCAGCCGAATGAAGCCTAATCGGGGCGGTCATTATTGCTGAAATAATGTTTCAGCATCCATCATCCCCGAATGCAGCAGGGGACAATTGATGTGTTGCGAGGGTTGGATTTGACGGCCTGCGGCGCACGATAGCCGAAAGTATAATAAAGCAACCGACAAGCGATTTAAGCCCATTTTAAAGGCGAAATCTGTGGTGGCCACCGCATTCCTTGATCCAAATCAAGGAGCTTGGGTTGCTGAACGCAGATGGTTGGATTTATTGGCGAGGCGGCATCGGGTCGCGCGCTTTTGAATCTCGGGCGATGACATGACCATTCCTGCTTCCGCCGGGGCCCAGCCTGGTCCAAAGACCCTGTGGCTTGGCGAGCTCAGCCTGTTCGTTCTGTGCCTTGCGGGCGCCCTTGGCGCGCTCTATGTCGCCTCCCGCGCCTATACGCCCGAATACGCCTTCCACGCCTATGTCTTCGCCGCAGCCGGTCTGGCCGCGGGCGCAGGCGTGTTGACGCGTTATTTTCGCCGTGAGGCCGCCGCCCCGCCGCAAATGATCGACGGCAAGCCGAATTACAATTACGGCCCGATCAGGTTCGGCTCCGCCGCCGCCGTGGTCTGGGGCGTCGCAGGTTTCGCGGTGGGCTGCCTCATCGCCTTCCAGCTCGCTTTCCCCTGGCTCAATCTCGACCTGCCCTGGACCTCCTTCGGGCGCCTGCGCCCGCTGCATACGTCCGCCGTCATCTTCGCCTTCGGCGGCAATGTGCTGATCGCCACATCCTTCTATGTGGTGCAGCGCACCTGCCGCGCGCGTCTGGCGGGCGATCTTGCGCCCTGGTTCGTCATTCTCGGCTACAACCTCTTCATCGTCATCGCGGGCACGGGCTATCTGCTGGGCATCACCCAGGCGAAGGAATATGCGGAGCCTGAATGGTACGCCGACCTCTGGCTGACCATTGTCTGGGTCGTCTACCTCCTCGTGTTCCTCGGGACGATCATCAAGCGCAAGGAGCCGCATATCTATGTGGCGAACTGGTTCTACCTCGCGTTCATCGCCACCATCGCCGTCCTGCATCTCTTCAACAATGCGGCGATCCCGATCTCCATCTTCTCGTCGAAGTCCTACATCGTGTGGACCGGCGTGCAGGATGCGATGATCCAGTGGTGGTATGGCCATAACGCCGTGGGCTTCTTCCTGACCGCCGGCTTCCTCGGCATCATGTATTATTTCGTGCCCAAGCGCGCGGAGCGGCCGGTCTATTCGTACCGCCTGTCGATCATCCACTTCTGGTCGCTGATCTTCATGTATATCTGGGCAGGCCCGCACCATCTGCACTACACGGCCCTGCCGGACTGGGCGCAGACCGTGGGCATGGTGTTCTCGATCATGTTGTGGATGCCCTCCTGGGGCGGCATGATCAACGGGTTGATGACCCTTTCTGGCGCCTGGGACAAGCTGCGCACCGATCCCGTGCTGCGCATGATGGTTGTGTCGCTCGCCTTCTACGGCATGTCGACCTTCGAAGGGCCGATGATGTCCATCAAGGTCGTGAACTCCCTGTCCCACTATACGGACTGGACCATAGGCCACGTTCATTCGGGCGCGCTGGGCTGGGTCGGCTATGTCTCGTTCGGCGCGCTCTATTGCATGGTTCCCTGGCTGTGGAACCGCTCGAAGCTCTATTCGCTGCGTCTGGTGGAATGGCACTTCTGGCTCTCCACCATCGGCATCGTCCTCTACATCACCTCCATGTGGGTGGCGGGCATCCTGCAGGGCCTGATGTGGCGCGCCTATACGAGCCTTGGCTTCCTCGAATTCTCCTTCATCGAGACGGTCGAGGCCATGCATCCCTATTATATCATCCGCGCTCTGGGCGGCGTGCTTTATCTCGGCGGCGCTCTCATCATGGCGTGGAACCTCTACAAGACCATCGTGGCGCCTGAAACTGAACCGGAGCCTCTGGGCCAACCTGCGTTCGCAGCGGCGGTGTGAGGGAGATCACATGTCACTCTGGGATAGACACGCTGTTTTCGAGAAGAACTCGATCATCCTGCTCATCGGGGTTCTGCTCGTCATCTCCATCGGCGGCCTCGTCGAGATCATGCCGCTCTTCTACATGAAGAACACGATCGAGAAGGTGGAGGGGGTGCGCCCCTATACGCCGCTCGAGCTTGCAGGGCGCGACATCTATGTGCGCGAAGGCTGCTATCTCTGCCATTCGCAGATGATCCGCGCGCTGGGCGACGAGGTCGAGCGCTACGGCCATTATTCACTGGCGGCCGAGAGCATGTATGACCACCCCTTCCAGTGGGGCTCAAAGCGCAATGGTCCGGACCTCGCCCGCGTCGGCGCGAAATATTCCGACGAGTGGCACCGCCAGCATCTGTCCGATCCGCGCTCGGTGGTCTCCGCCTCGATCATGCCGGGCTATCCATGGCTGGCGCGGACGGATCTGAACACGAAGAACCTCAGCGATAATCTGCGCGTGCAGAAGCTCGAGGGCGTGCCCTATACCGACGAGCAGGTCGCCAACGCCACCATCGACGCCCGCGCGCAGGCGAGCGAGGACGACCCTGAAGCCAAGGCTTTCGCCAGGCGTTATCCAACGGCGACGGCGCGCAACTATGGCGGCCAGCCCGGCAGGGTGACGGAGGCCGATGCGCTCATCGCCTATCTGCAGATGCTCGGCACGACCGTCGACTTCAAGATCTACGACGAAAAAGCGAACATCCGCTGAGGAGGGCCCCATGACCATCGAAGCCTTTCTCAGGGACGCGCATCTGTGGAGCCTCATCATTGTGGGAACTACCTTTGTGCTGATCATCGCCTATGCGCTCTGGCCCTCCTTGCAATCGCAATTCGACGAGGCCGCGAAATTCCCTCTTCGTGAGGATTGAGCCATGACACAGACCGACAAACACGCCGAAATCGACAGCCACTCCGGCATGCACACCACGGGGCATGAGTGGGACGGCATCAAGGAGTTGAACACGCCGCTGCCGCGCTGGTGGCTGAACATTCTCTACGCCACCATGGTCTGGGCCTTCTTCTACTGCATCGCCTATCCCGCGGTTCCCCTGATCCAGTCCTTCACGCCGGGCGTGCTGGGCTGGAGTTCGCGGCAGGGGGTGAACGAGGATCTCGAAAAGCTCCGCGCCCAGCGCGCCCCGATCGTGGCCGCGCTCTCCAACGCCAGCCTGCAGGACATCGAGCAGAACCCGCAGTTGCGGACCTTCGCCATCGCCCAGGGCAAGGCGGCCTTCGGCGACAATTGCGCGCCCTGCCATGGCGCTGGCGGCGGCGGCGCCAAGGGCTATCCGAACCTCAACGATGACGATTGGCTCTGGGGCGGCTCGCTCGACCAGATCTCCGAAACGATCCATCACGGCGTGCGCGCCGCCGATGACGATCTGACGCGCGTCGGCGCCATGCCCGCCTTTGGCCGCGAGGGCGTGCTGACGGCGAAGCAGATCTCGGATGTCGCGGACTACGTGCGCTCCTTATCGAAGCTCGCGCTTCCCGCCGGCGCCGATCTTGCCGCCGGCGCCGCCGTCTTCGAGGAGAACTGCGCCTCCTGCCATGGCGAGAAGGGGCAGGGGAATCAGGATATGGGCGCGCCCAATCTCGCCGACGCCATCTGGCTCTATGGCTCAGACAAAAGCATCATCGTCGAAGGCTTGACCAACGGCCGCGGCGGCGTCATGCCGGCCTGGACGGGGCGGCTTGATGAAACCACGATCAAGGCGCTGACCGTCTATGTGCATACCCTTGGTGGAGGCCGTTAAGCGGCCGCCGTTGGACCTGTGTGATGAGCGTCAAGCAGCAACAACTGGACGACGCCGCCCTGCTGGCGAGCGGGGGTGAGCTCCCGCTCTACGCGAGTTCGAAGAAGGTCTATCCGCAAAGCGTCGAGGGGCGTTTCCGCAGGATCAAATGGGCGATCCTATTGGTCACCCTTGGCGTCTATTACTTCCTGCCCTTCGTGCGCTGGGACCGTGGCCCCGACGCGCCCGGCCAGGCTGTGCTGGTCGATCTCGCCAATCGCCGCTTTTATTTCTTCTTCATCGAGATCTGGCCGCAGGAATTCTATTATCTGACGGGCCTGCTCATTCTCGCCGCCTTCTCGCTCTTTCTCATGAATTCGCTGGCGGGGCGCATCTGGTGCGGCTACCTTTGCCCGCAGACCGTCTGGACGGATCTTTTCCTGACGGTGGAGCGCTGGATCGAGGGCGATCGTCGCGAGCGCATGATGAAGGATGGCCAGCCTCTGTCGCTGGAGCGCTTCACCGAAAAGCTGCTCAAACATTCGACCTGGCTGATGATCGCCTGGTGGACCGGCGGCGCGTGGGTTCTTTACTTCGCCGACGCCCCCACGCTCGTCTACAATCTCGCGACCTTCCAGGGCGAACCCGTCGCCTATGTCTGGATCGCGATCCTGACCTTCACCACTTATTTTCTGGCCGGGCACATGCGCGAACAAGTCTGCACCTATATGTGCCCATGGCCGCGCATCCAGGCGGCGCTGACGGACGAATGGGCGCTGAACGTCACCTATCGCTATGATCGCGGCGAGCCGCGCGGCTCCGTCAAGAAAAGCGAGGCCCTGCGCGTTTCGGGCGGCAAGAGCGGCGATTGCGTGGATTGCCATCAATGCGTGAACGTCTGCCCCACCGGCGTCGACATCCGCGACGGCTTGCAGATCGACTGCATCCAGTGCGGCCTTTGCATCGACGCCTGCGATAACATCATGACCCGGATCGGGCGCCCGACCGGCCTCATCGGCTATGACACCGAAAACAACGTCAGGCTTCGCGAAGCCGGCCTGCCCGCCCTGCCGACGCGGCTGGTGCGTCCGCGGACGGTGCTTTACGCCGTATTGATCGGCGTCGTCGGCTTGCTGATGCTCTATACCCTGAGCACGCGCAAGACGATCGAGGTGGCGGCGCTGCATGACCGCAACCCGCAATATGTGACGCTCTCCGATGGCTCGATCCGCAATGGCTACACCCTGCGCCTCGTCAACCGGCAGGATGTGGAGCGCACTTTCCTCATCAGCGTCGAAGGGCTAGGAGATGCGCGCATCGAAAGCACAGCCCTTGCGCTTGATGCGCAGGGCCGGCTGCGGGCTTCGGTGGGCCGCGACCAGACGCTTGAGTTGCGCATTCTCGTTTCAGTTCCAGCGAGCTTCAATCGCGACGCCAAAAGCCGCCCTGTCGCCATCCGCGCTCTGGAGCCCGCAACCGGCGCCGCAGCGGTGGTGACAGATCATTTCTTTTTGCCGTGAGGGGTCCGCCGTGTCTGCTGCATTGAAGGAAGCTGAGCCATCGGGGCGCATTCTGACCGGGCGCATGGTTCTGGCCATGGTGGTCGTCTTTTTCGCAGTGGTCGTCGGCGCCAATCTCATCATGGCCCGCTTCGCCATCCAGACCTTCCGTGGCGTGACGAACAGCCACGCCTATACCGATGGCCTCGCCTATAACAAGCAGATCGAGGCGGCTCATGCGCAGGACGCCCTATGCTGGCAGGTGACGGGCGCCCTCACGCGTGTCGCCACCGGACGCACGCGCGTCACCGTCACCCAGACCGATGCGCAGGGCTCGCCGACGGCTGACGCGCAGGTTGAGGTTCAGTTCCAATATCCGGTGGACCGGACCCGCGACAGGACGCTGGCTCTGACCATGCAGCAGCCGGGTCTTTACAGCGGCGAGATCGAGATAGAGGCCGGGCATTGGGGCCTTGTTTTGCGCATGGCGCAGAATGGACAAATCGTCTTCCAGTCTCAGAACAGGGTTGAGATCAGCGATCGGGCGCCATGACAGATGGATGATCGGCGGGACTTTTCTCATTATGTGCGCGGCCCCGTCGAGGGCCTGCTCACGCTTGACCTGATCCTCGCCGAGGTCGATTGCGCGGCCTGTTTCGCAGATATTGAAGCCAGGGCTCTTGCGCTGCCCGGCGTCGAGCAGGCGCGCGTCAACATCACCTATGGGCGTCTGACGGTGGTCTGGCGGCAGGGCGCTTTGAGCGCCGCAGCGCTCATGGATCATCTGGCGCGCTGCGGCTATGCGACCCAGCCCTTCCAGCCCCAGAAGGCCGAGGCGGCGGAGAGCGCGCGCCAGAGCCATCTCCTCAAATGTCTGGCGGTGGCGAGCTTCGCCGCAATGAACATCATGCTGCTCTCGGTCTCCGTCTGGTCGGGGGAAGCGAGCGACATCAACGCCGAGACGCGCGATTTCTTCCATTGGCTCTCGGCCCTGATCGCGCTTCCCGCCGCAGGCTACGCCGGGCAGCCTTTCTTCACCTCCGCAATCCGGGCCCTGCGCGCGCGCAGCATGAACATGGATGTGCCGATCTCACTTGGCATATTGCTCGCGCTGGGCATGTCGGTCTTCGAGACCCTGGGCCATCGCGAACATGCCTATTTCGATTCAGCCATGATGCTGCTGGTCTTCCTGCTGCTCGGGCGTGTGCTCGAACAATCCATGAAGCAGCGCACGCGCGTCGCCGCAGGCAATATCGCGGCGCTGAAGGGCAGCGTCGCTCATCGCATCGAGGAAGACGGCGCGCTGACCATCGTGCCCGTGGAGACGCTTGCGCCGGGGGACGAGGTGCTGCTGCGCGCGGGCGAGCGCGCGCCCGCCGACGCGGTCGTCCTGTCCGGCGCCTCGTCAGTAGACGAGAGCGTCATCACCGGCGAGACGCGGCGGCGCGAGGTCGGCGCGGGCGCGGCCATCTATGCGGGGTCGCTCAACTTCGAGGGCGTTCTGCGCCTGCGCGTCAGCAAGGCGGGCGCTGCGAGCCTCATCGACGATGTCGCGGGCCTCGTCGAGAAAGCGGGCGAGGCGCGCTCCCATTATCGTCGGCTCGCCGATGTCGCCGCACGGCTCTATGCGCCCTTCGTTCATACATCGGCGGCCCTCACGGCGATTGGCTGGCTGCTTGTCGGCGCGGGCGCGCATGACGCCATCATCTGCGCCATCGCCGTGCTCATCATCACCTGCCCCTGCGCCCTCGCGCTCGCCGTGCCTGCGGTGCAGGTGGTGGCGGCCGGGCGGCTGTTCCGCGCCGGGGTTTTTCTGAACACGCCCGAAGCCCTCGAGCGCCTGTCTGAAATCGATCACGTCGTCTTCGACAAGACGGGCACGCTGACCCAGCCTTGCCCGCAGGTGGTCAATCGCAGCGATGTGCCCGAAGCACTGATGGCGGCGGCGGCGCGCCTCAGCCGGTCGAGCCGCCATCCCCTTGCGGGCGCGGTCGCCGCCTGCACGGCAGGCGATGTTCTCGGCGATGTTCGCGAGTTCAGCGGCGCCGGCGTCGAGGCCCTTGTCGATGGCGAGGTCTGGAGGCTGGGCGGCGCCGCCTTCTGCGAGATTCCAGAATATGCGCGGGTCAACCCGTCCGGCGCGTCGGTGCTTTATGTCCGGCGCGGCCGGGCCTTTGCGCCGCTGGTCATCGACCAGATGCTGCGCCCTGACGCCGTCGCCACAATTTCGCGCCTGCGCGCGATGGGCCTGCCCGTCGCCATCCTTTCCGGCGACCATGAAGCCGCCGTGCGCGCGGTCGCCGTTCAGACCGGCGTGAGCGAATGGCGCGCAGGCCTGAAGCCCGCCGACAAGATCGCGGCCATCGAAGCCATGCAGGCCTCCGGCGCGCGGGTGTTGATGGTGGGGGATGGGCTCAATGACGCGCCTGCGCTCGCCGCAGCCCATGGCTCCCTGTCGCCGGTGTCGGCGGTGCAGCTTGCGCAGGCCCAGGCGGACGCTGTGTTCATTGGCGAGCGGCTCTGGCCCGTCGCCGAGGCCATCGCGACCGCGCGCCATGCGCGGCGCCTGATGCGGCAGAACCTCGCCCTCGCCGTCGTCTACAACGCCATCGCCGCGCCGCTCGCCGTGCTCGGCTATGTGACGCCGCTCATCGCGGCGGCGGCCATGTCGGGCTCGTCCATTCTCGTCACCGTCAATGCGCTTCGCGCGGCGCGCTCAGCGCAGGCCGGGGAGGCCGGAGACAGCGCCGTGCAGCCCGCCATCAAAGCGCCCACGGCGCAGCGGAGGCTTGCATGAATGTGCTGGCCTTCATGGCGCCCCTCGCCATCGGCCTCGGGCTGCTGGGTCTGCTCGCCTTCGTCTGGTCCCTGCGCAATGGGCAATATGACGATGTGAAGGGCGCCTCCCATCGAATCCTCTCCGACGATGATCTACCCAATGACCAGCGAGGCTGAGCCCGAGGGCGGCCGGGCAGGGCGGCTCGCCTGCTTCTGCCCGCCGGGCGTCGCCATGGCCGGTCGGCGCCTGCGTGGCGGGCTGGGGCAGCTTGCTGGCGGCTTCGCCCTTGCGGTGCTCTCCCAGACCCTCGCGACAAGCCTGCTGCCTCTGGCGGGCCTCTGGCTCGCGCCGCGCCCCTCCCTGATGCCCGCGCCCTATATGGCGATGCTGATCGGCGCCGCCATCGCGACCTTTCCCGCCTCCTGGCTGCTCGACGCTTTCGGCCGCCGGGCCTCCTTCGCGCTGGGGGCCTCCCACGGTCTTGCAGGCGGGCTGATGATGGCCTGGGCGCTCTCGGCCGGCGCCTTCTGGCCCTTTTGCCTCGGCGCCTTCTGGCTCGGCGTGGCGCAGGGCTTCACCCTGTTCTACCGGCACGAGGCCGCCATCGGTGAGAGCGCCGCCGAAAAGAGCTTCGCCATCGCGCTCGTCTTCGGCGCCGGCGCCCTGGCCGGACTCGTCGGCCCCGCGCTGCTGCTGGCGCTCGAGCAGGTCTCGCCCGCCGCGCGCAACATCGGCGTCGCCCTGGGCGCGGCGCTGGCGCAGGTGCTGGTGCTGACGGTCGCCGTTGCATCGGCCCCCGTCGCTTCTGAGGCGACGGCGGAGCCGCCTTGCGCGCTCCATAAGCAGGATTTCATCATCGCCACCGTCATCGCCGCCGCCGCATGGTTCGGCATGACCGCTCAGATGCTCGCCATGCCCGGCGAGATGGTGGGCTGCGGCGTCACGCTGTCCGGCATGTTCGGCGTGATGGCCTTCCATGTCATGGCGATGTATGCGCCCGCCTTCGCGGTCGGGCCGTTGGTGAGGCGGTTCGGCGTCGCAAGCGTCGCTGCGGGCGGATTGGGCCTCATCGTCCTTGCGAAACTCCTCAGCCGCGGCGCCGGCGACGTGATGGATTTTGCTGTCGTGCTGGGTCTTCTGGCCGTCGGCTGGTCGCTCGCCACGACCGCTGCGACCCTCTGGCTGCACCATCGCGGCAGCCCCGCGCGGCCATGGCTCGCGGCTCATGACGCCCTGCTGTTTCTCGCAGCGCTGGCGGGCGCGGCCCTTTCGGCTGGGCCGCTCGTGGGATTGCTGTGAAAGCAAAGCCCCCGCCTGTGAAAGCGGGGGCTCTCTGAAGGTTTGATTGTGAGGATGCGAGGGCTCAGGGCTTTTTGTAATAGTCCTTGAAGAGGTCGTCGAGCTGCGCCTTGGTCAGAGCCTTGCCCATCATCTTCATCTCCACCGCATCTGTCATGGCGTCCTCGACGCCTGACAGACGCTCTAGCAGAAGGTTTTTCTTCGGGAAATATTCGTCGCGCATGCCCTGCGCCACATCGAGCGGGGTCTGTGTCCAGTCCGCCCAGCGCTTGATGGCGTCGGGATCGGAATACATCCAGTCCAGCGTCTCGTTATAGGCGGTCATGAACTTGTCGAGGGCGCCCTTGCGCTTGGCGATGGTGTCGAGGTTCGAAATATTCACGCGCACGGTCATGTTCTGGAACTTCGGCACTTCGCTTTCGCGCACAAGCATGCGGATGCGGCCGTCCTTCAGATCCTTCAGCTGCAGCGGCGCCGAGGACCAGCCGATGTCGACCTGGTTCGACATGGTCTGCGCGAAGGATGCCGAGGGGCCGCCGACCGCCGTCGGCTTCATGTCGACCTTGAAGTAGTTGATGAAGCCGAGCACTGCCACATGGGTGGAGGAGCCGCGCGTCGAATAGGAGATGGTCTTGCCGGCGGCGTCCTTGATCGTCTTGATCGGCGAATCCGCAGGCACATACCAGTAGAGATCATCAGCGCCGGTCATGGAATTGCTGACGGGACGCACGGGCGCGCCCTTCTCGAACGCGCCCATCACCCCCGTGAGGCCCGCCGCGAGGCCAAGGTCCACCGAGCCCGAGATGACCGCCTGGATCGTCTCGCCGCTGCCCTGGGTGTAGAGCACTTCAAGCTCAAGCCCATGCTTCTGGAAAATGCCCTTCTGGATGCCGAGCTCGGGAATGGCCGTGTCCCAATTCCCCCGCTGCCCGACGGCGAGCTTGAGTTTCTCTTGCGCGAAAGAGGGGGCTGCGATGGCGCAGGCGGCGAGCGCCAGCAGTGAAATGGTCAACTTCCGCATCATATCGTCACCTGCGATCTGCCCTGTGGAGGGAATTTCTTCGTCGGGGACGATAGTTGAGCGCGCCGAGAGGCGCAACCGCAGCGCGCTATGCGCGGCGGGAGCCGCCTTGCGGCGACCCCGCTCGCTTTGGCTCAGCGGGTCGAGCCGCCTGACGAATATTTGAACTCGGGCGCCGACCGCAGCTGCTCCTTGGTCATGTTGAGCAAGGCGTGGTCGGGATAGCCGCGCGTGGACATATCGCCTGCGGGGGCGCGCACCGAGCCCGTCACATCGCCGCGATCGGGTGTCGACGATGTCGAGGGCGGGGTCATGGTTCTCGCGCTGCGCACGGGCTCGTTGCTCCATCGGATCTGCTCGAAGGGCACGGCCACATAACGCTCGCCCATTCCCAGGAAACCGCCGACGCCGATGATGATCCCCGAGACCCTGCCAGAGGCGTCCAGCAACAGTTCGTTGATGTCGCCGACCTTTTCATTGCTGTCGTTGTAGACGTCCAGCCCGTCGAGCTTCGAGGCCCGCCACATGCCCGGGCGCATCTCCGTCATGAAGCTTGAGGGGGTGGGGCTGGATGTCGTTGCGGTGGGCTGGGGACTGGTGGAGGGCGCTTGCGCCATGGCGGCGCTCCCGAGGCAAAGACCACCCAGCGCGATGCTCGCCACAGTCAGGCTCAAACAATTCGTCTGCATGATTCACTCCATGCGTTGCCAAGCCCTTAAGGGGCCTTTCCCTACAACGAGGCCGCATGGGAATGGGTTGCCTGTCGTAAAAAGTTGTCGCCGCCACAATAAACAAACGGACCCTTGAAACGAAAAAGGGCGCACCTTGCGATGCGCCCCTGAAGCTTGAAAGGCGTGCCGCTCAGACGGCTTCCTTGAGCTCCTTGGCCGGGCGGAAGGCGACCTTCTTGCTGGCCTTGATCTTGATCTGCTCGCCAGTGGCGGGGTTGCGGCCCATGCGGGCGGCGCGCTTGCGCACCTGCAGAATGCCAAGGCCGCCGATGCGGACGCGGGCGCCCTTCTTCAGGTGCTTGGTCACGACCACCACGAGATCGTCCAGAATGGCGTTGGCGGCCTTCTTCGACAGTTCATGCGACTCGGCCAGAGTGGTGGCGAGCTGGCGCAGGGTGATGGTCTCGACCTTCACCTTCGCGGTTTCGGCCTTAGCCTTCGGCTCTGCCTTGGGTTTTGCTGCGGACTTTGCGGCTGCTTTAGCCATGTCGATCTCCTCCAGAGAATCAATGAACCTGAGGCGACGATACAACGGCCTGCGATTCAGTTTAAGGCCTGCAAGCCCGAAAAACGCGGATAATCCTGCTCTTTTCGCTGAAAAAAGCCCGTTTTCACGGGGTTTTTCAACTAAAGACGGGGATTGGCGCCGCTGTAGCCATCCATCGCCGGGCGCCGCGCCCCACAAAAAAGCCCGCCGAATCTGATTCGGCGGGCCCCTGGCGAAACGGCGTCAGATCGATTCAGAGGTCGCGCACATGCGGCGCCACGCGGTCGCGGAACAGCTCCATGCCGCGCGTGACGGCGGCGTCCGGCATGTCGCCGATCTTCATGGTCATGTTGAACACGCCATGGCCCAGCGCCTTGTGGATGTTCTTCATCTGCTTCACCACGCTTTCAGGGCTGCCGCAAAGCACCGTGCCAGCCTCGATCTGCTCCTCCAGCGTGCGCTCGCGCAGGGTCGCGAGGCGCTTGTCGAAATACTGCTTCGCCTCGGCGTTGGCGTAATAGTTCGACTGCGTCAGCACCTTGGTCTGCGCCTCGCGCTGCGGACGCATCAGCACCTGATGGAAATATTTGAGGCCATTGCGCATGATCTCGCGCGCCTCGTCATCGGTCTCGGCGATCACGGTCTGGTGGCCGCTCAGCAAATGGCCGAGCGTCGGCTCCCATCCATAGGAGCGAGCCGATTTCATATAGTGCTCCATGTTCTTGCGGGCCACGTCGAGGTCGGCGATCAGCGTCATGCCCATGATGGCCTTGTGACGCGCCGCGAATTCCGCAGCCTCGGGATTGGAGGCCGACATCAGGATCGGCGGGGGATTTTGCATCGGCCGCGGCCAGATGGAGACGGAGGGATAGTTGTAATAAGTTCCCTCCCAGCGGAAGGGCTCCGGCGAGGTCCAGCATTTCATGATGAGCCGCACCGCTTCATCAAGGCGGCCGAGCGATTCATCGGGATTGATGTTGTAGGAGAAGTATTCGTGGGGGATGCCGCGCATCATGCCTGCGATCAGGCGCCCGCCGCTCATCACATCGATCATCGCATATTCTTCGGCGACGCGCACAGGGTTCAGCAGCGGCACGAGATTGCCCAGCATGCCCAGCCTGATCTTCTTCGTGCGCGCGACCAGCGCGGCGCCGATGAGGTTGCAGTTCGACATGAGCCCATAGGGGCTGAAATGATGCTCATTGCAGCCGACCCAGTCAAAGCCGCATTCCTCGGCATAGGCCATGGCGTCGATATAGGTCTCATAGAGCGCCTTGGCCTTGTGGGCGTCGAAGCTGGCGTTTGGCACGGGCCAGCTCGTGGGCGGCTCCTCGCAATAGGGCCAGGGCATCAGGTGGAAGAAATTGAACTTCATCAGGGATCACCAGAGAATGGCTGGGTAGGGCTTACTTGCGCTTGAGCTGGCTTGAGGAATTCACCAGCGCGTGCAGGCTGCGCGCAAAGTGGACAGCTTTCGACATGTCGATCGGCTGGGCGTTGACGCCATATTCCTTCACCGCGAGAACAGCCGGACGCGCGGCGTCGGACAGGCGCTTCACGAGGGCGGAGACCTTGTCGGCGAGCTCCGCCGCAGGAACGATGTCGCTCACCGCGCCGATGGCCAGCGCCCGCTCAGGACTGATCATCTGGCTGGTCCAGACATTGTACATCAGCGCCTTCAGCGGCACGCGGTCGATCATGGACGACATGACCATGGTCGGCATGATGTTGTGGTTGAACTCGGGCACCTGGAATTGCGCGGTGTCGGCGCAGATGGTGATGTCGGCGGCGGCGGCCAGCGCGAAGCCAAAGCCGAGCGCGCGGCCCTGCACCTCAGCAATCACCGGGGCGTTGGAGCGGCGCAGCAGGCCGTAGCAGCGGAAGACATGGTCGCTGGCTTCGCGGACCTCCAGCGCCTCGGGTGCTGCGGGGCGGGGGCCGCTGTTGAAACGGCCAGCGCAGAAATCATCGCCCTTGCCGCGCAGCACGATGAGCCGCGCCTTCTCGTGCTCGCGCTCGATGATGTCGCCGAGATCTCGGATCATCTGGTCGGACATGGCGTTGCCACGTTCGGGTTGGTTGAACGTGATCTCCAGAACGTCGCCCGCATAGCCGACGAGAATGTCCTCGCTCATGACTCCTCCAGAGTGAAACGGTTGAATTCCACAAGAAACCGATAGGGCTTGCGCGCTTTCGCCGCAAGCCCGTCCTTCATTAACGTTTTACTGCACGGCGTGAGGCCTGCGGTCAGGCGCCCTGGGTCTCCGAAACGGGGCCTTTGCGCAGGTCGATGATCTCGATCACATTGCGGTCGGGATCGTGGAAATAGGCGCTGCGGCCGTGGAATGTGCCTGTTCCCCGGTCTTCTTCCTTGAAGATGCGCACATTGTGCGCGGGGAGAGCCGTCTTCGCGCGATCATATTCCTCTGACGTGACGAGGAAGGCCGTGTGGATCTCGTGCTTGTCGCCCACGTTCGGGTCAATCGGATTTTCCGAAAGCGTGCAGACGAAACTGGTCTGTCCGCAGCGCAGGAAAAGCATATGGCCCGTGCGCCGCACCCGCTCGAGGCCCAGCAGCTTCACATAGAAGGCTTCGGCCTTGTCGAGATCCTTCACCGGGATCGTGAAGTGGACGACTTCCGTCAGATTCAGCATGGGCTCCTCCCCGTTCGCTTGACGCTCTCTTTGCGTGAGGCTTCATCAGAAAACATCGGGGCGCCCTTGTCCAGCGCCCCGGCGGCCTGCTGGATCAGGCGTTCTCCAGCGCGGGCAGGGGCGCTTGCCCACGGATCATATCCGCCGCCTTTTCAGCCATCATCAACACGCAGGCGTTGATGTGGGCGCCGACCATGTCGGGCATGGCGGAGGCGTCGACCACGCGCAGGCCCTCGACGCCGCGCACGCGCAGGGTGGGGTCGAGCACGCTGTCGGGGCCGATGCCCATCGCGCAGGAGCCGGCTGGATGGTGGGCGGTGATGACGGTCCTGCGGATGAAGGCGTCGATCTCCCCATCCGTCTTGACCTTCTCGCCCGGCGACTTCTCCACGCCCCGGAATGGCTCCATCGGCTTGCTGTAGGCGACTTCGCGGGCGAGCTTGAAGCCTTCGCGCAGCTTGGGCAGATCGCTCGGCGCCGAGAAGAAATTATACATGATGCGCGGCGCAGCCAGCGGATCGGACGAGCGCAGCAGCACTTTGCCCCGGCTTTCGGGATGCAGCAGCGCCGGGCGGATGCCATAGCCGTCCTCATAGGCCGGACGCAGCATCGGGAACCACAGATGCGCATTGGTAGGCACGCCCCGGAACATGAATTCGATGTCGGGCACGGCGAGTTCTGGATTGGTCTTGATGAAGGCGTGCAGGCCGCCGGGCACGACGGTCGCGGGGCCGGTTCCGAAGAACTGTGCGCGCAGCATGTTCAGGGCCATGCGGTCGAAGCGCATGTTGTCGCGAAACACGCTGGTGTTCTGCGGGCGCGTGAACATGATGAGCACCGCAAGGTGGTCCTGCAGATTCTCGCCCACGGGCAGATCGACCACGGGCGCGACGCCCATCTCCTTCAGATGTTCGGCGGGGCCGATCCCTGAGAGCATGAGGATCTGCGGCGTGTTGAACGTGCCGCTGGCGAGAATGACCTCGCGCCGCGCCTCGGCCTGAACGACAAGGCTGTCTTTCACATATTCGACGCCTGTCGCATGCGTGCCGCGCATCATCACGCGCGTGACCTGCGCGCGCACATCCACCGTCAGATTGGGACGCTTGCGCGCAGGGCGCAGATAGGCGACGGCCGAGGAAGAGCGCTTGCCGTTGCCGATGGTGTATTGGCTGCGGCCGAAGCCCTCGCCCTGCTGACCGTTATAATCGTCCGTCACGGGCAGGCCCGTGGCGCGGGCGGCCTCCACCCAGGCGTCGAACAGGGGGTCGCGCGTCGAGGCGAACTGCACCTGCAGCGGGCCGTCGCCGCCGCGCCATGCGTTCTCCCCCTCGGTGAAGGTCTCGCCCCGTTTGAAATAGGGCAGCACATCCGCATAGGACCAGCCCTTGCAGCCCTTCTGCGCCCAGCGGTCATAGTCGCCGCGATGGCCGCGCGTATAGGCCATGACATTGATGGAGGAGGAGCCGCCGAGCACCTTGCCGCGGGCGGCCTCGATCACGCGATTGTGGAGGTTGGGCTCGGGCTCCGTGTGATAGCCCCAGTCGTGCATGTTATATTCATGCATCTTGCCCATGCCGAGGGGGATGTGGATCAGCGGATTGAGGTCGCGCCCGCCGGCCTCGATGAGAAGCACGCTTGCGCCCGCGTCTTCGCTCAAGCGATTGGCGAGCACGCAGCCCGCAGAGCCTGCGCCCACGATGACGTAATCATAGCTTGCCCGCATCACCATTTGTTTCCCCTCAATTCCCTGCGCCGCTATGGGGCGCTCCTTGCGTTAGTTTGAATCGCGCCTTGCGGGCTTGCGCGCCCCGGCTTGCGCCGCCGCTCGCGCGGGCTTGCGGGCGCGGTCCAGCAGGCTTGAAATCTGCCGGGTGGAGGGCATGCGGCGCTCCTTGCGCGATTGGTCGCTCTCATCCTCAGCGAGATTATGAATCATCTTGAGCAGCATGTCGCGCGCCGCCGCGATGGTGGCGGGGTCGATGCCCTGGAGGGCGACCTTGTTGACCTCTTCGGCGAGCGGCACGAGCTTGTCGCGCAAGGCCCGGCCTGCGTCGGTCAGGAAGACATAGACTTTCTTGCGGCTGTCGGGCTGCTGGCGGCGCTCGACATAGCCCAGTTGCTCCATGGCCTTCAGCGCGGAGAAGGTGGTGGGCTCCATGAGGCCCGCGCGTTCGCTGAGTTCGCGCTGGGTCAGGCCGTCCTCGACCCATAAAATGCGCAGGAAGGTCCAATGGCCGAAGGAGACGGAATGTTCTGTCAGGCGCATCTGCAAGGCGCGCGACAGGCCTCGCCCTGCGTCCTTGACGAGATGGGCGAAGCGGTCGTCCGGCACGGCCTCGCGCCAATGGCGCAAAATGGCCTGGGCTTGCTGGACCTTTTGTTTGGATTCGGTCACGACGCCTGCTCCTGTGCGGGTTTCATGCTCAAGCGTCCAGCCCGCATTGGTGGGACATCCTGATTTCTGCTTGCCGCTGCGCCGAGTCCAGGATGGCGAAGCAGACCTCCATCGTGGCCATGGCCCATGCGCCTCCGTGCAGCGGCGCCTTGTTGTCGAAGACGGCGGCACACAGTTCGTCCATCACCTCGCTGCGCGGCACGCGCGGCGGCTCCAGCGCCTCGAAACGGCGTGTGGAATCGCCGTAGATCATGACCCCATGGGGCTGCGGACGCAAATCCCCGCGCTCGCAGGAGGCGACGAGCAGGCCGAAATGCTGGTGCCAGCGTGTCGCGGGATTGACGCCGTGGGGCGGGGCGTAGCGGGCGCCGCCATAGTTGAGCTGCTGCTTGAGCTCAAGCTCGGCCTGCGCGCCCAGCCCCTGCAGCGCCGCGCGCGCCCCGCCATAGCGTTCGGGATCCTTGCGCTGGCCGCTTTCGGCGATCCAGTCGCAGAATTCGTCCGTGTCGAAATGACCGTAGCCGCTGTAGGAGATCGCGGCGCTGACGTCGTTCTCGAAGGTGAGGAAGGCCTGATAGGCGCCCTCCGTGGGCCGCGCGGCGTCCCATACGCCGACGCTGGCCCGCACGCTCTTCACCCGCCCGCCCGCGATCAGTCTGACATTGTCGACCTGATGGGGCGCCTGGTTGAAGATCACGCCGCCGCCTTCGGGGGTGCGCAGCTCCTCGGGGCGGCGCGGGCGGTAGAGGAAGTCGGTGAACTGCATGGCGTTGATCATGCGGAGCCGGCCAATTTCGCCGGACGCCACGATCTCTCTCGCGCGCGCGATGGGCCGGTCGAAACTGTGGCTGTGGCCGACCACCATATGCACCCCGCCGCGCTGCGCCGCCTCGATCATGGCGGCGCAATCGTCGATCGACAGGGCCATGGGCTTTTCCACCAGCACATGCTTGCCGTTGCGCGCCGCCGACTCGACATTGGCGCGGTGGAACTGATGGGGCGTGGAGATATAGATGGCGTCGATGTCCGGGCTCGCGCACATGGCCTCCACCGTGGCGAAGCTGCGCCCCTCGAAATCCCGCTCGAACTGCGCGCGGGCCTCGGCGCGCGGATCCGCGCCCGCCACGATCGCGATGCGCTCATCCCCCGCCAGGGTCGGCAGCATCAGGCTGAAGGCGCGGCCAAGGCCGGCGACGCCGAGGCGCAGCTTTCTGTGTTCCATCGGGCCTGCTCCGTTCAGAGGTCGAGGACCAGCGTGTCGGATTTCGCCCGCGACACGCAGATCATGACATTGCCCGCATGCTCGCGTTCCGTGAGCACGAGGTCGCGGTGCTCGGCCTCGCCTTCCAGCAGCTTCGTGCGGCAGGCCCCGCAGGCGCCGCTCTCGCAGGAGCTGGAGACGGGAACCCCTTCCGCGCGCAAGGTGTCGAGGATCGAGACATCCGCGGGAATCTCAAGGCTGCGCCCGGACCGGGCGAGGCGTACGGTGAAGGGTTTGTCGTCGGGCTTGTGGGCGGGTTTGGAGGAGCCGAAGTCTTCAAAATGAACGGCGGCGCTTGACCAGTGCCCGCTCATGTCGCGCACCGCCTCCATCAGGGGGCGCGGGCCGCAGCAATAGAGATGCCGCCCCATGGGCTTTTCGAGGATCGGCCAGAGGTCGAGGGATTGCGAGATGTCGCCGTGATCGTGATGGATGACCACCTGACCGGCATAGGCCGAGGATTTCAGCTCCTCGCGAAAGGCGGTGAGGTCCGGCTCGCGGGTGAGATAATAGAGCTTGAACCGGCCTGCGCCCGTGTTCTTGAGATGCTGCATCATGGAATAGATGGGCGTGATGCCGATGCCCCCGGCGATGAAGAGATGGTTCTGCACGCTCTTGGCCAGCGGGAAATCATTGCGGGGCTCGCCGACGTCGATCATGTCGCCCACCTGCGCCTCGCGCGTGAGCGACAGGGAGCCGCCTGTGCCGGGATCCTCGCGTTTGACGGCGATGACATAGCGGTCGCGCTCGTCAGGATCGTTGCAGAGCGAATATTTGCGGATGAGCCCGCAGGGGGTGCGCAGGCTCACATGGGCGCCGGGGGTGAATTCCGGCAGATCGGCGCCATCGGGGCGGGTCAGCTCGAAGCGGAAAATATCGCGCGCGATCTCCTGCCTTGCGGCGATGCGCAGGGACAGCGTGGCGGTGTCGAAGGCGGGGCTGGACATGGGTCGCTCCGGCGCCGGCGCCGGATGTGGCGCCGCAGGTTGGTGGCGGAAGTTAGAAGCCTCATTCGGCGGGTACAAGAGGGTGGGCGCGCAAATATGGGCTCGCCGCAGGCCCGTATATCGACAGGAGCCTTCAGGCGTGCTATCCGTCTTAGAGGCCTAAGATGTTGCGCGTCAAGGCGCGCGGCTATGCGCAGGAGGAGCCCATGCTCACCAAAGAGGAAAATATCGCCCTCACCCATATCGAGGGCGATGCGCCCATGGGCGGCGTGATGCGCCGACACTGGCTGCCCGCCTGCCTCTCCGAGGAGGTCGCCGAGCCCGACTGCGATCCGGTCAAGATCCGCCTTCTGGGCGAGGATCTCGTGGTCTTCCGCGATTCCGAGGGCCGCGTTGGCGTGCTCGATGAATTCTGCCCGCACCGCAAGGCCTCGCTCGCCTTCGGCCGCAACGAGGAATGCGGCCTGCGCTGCCTCTACCACGGCTGGAAGTTCGATGTGGACGGCAACACCGTCGACATGTCGTCGGAGCCGCCCGAGAGCACGCTCAAGGAGAAGGTGAAGCAGAAGGCCTATCCGACCCATGAGGCCGCCGGCTTCATCTGGGTCTATATGGGCCCGGCCAATGAAATGCCCGCCTTCGATCCGCCGGTCTTCCAGCCGACGCCTGACACGCGCATCGCGATCTCCAGGGTGATTGTGGATTGCAACTGGGCGCAGATTCTCGAAGGCGCCATCGACTCCGCTCATTCCTCGACGCTGCATTCATCGGACATGGTGCCCGCGCGCGTCGATGGCGCGAAGGCGACGGACAACAACTGGCTGCGCCCCTCCACCGACAAGGCGCCGCGCCTTTTCGTCGACCGCACCGCCTTCGGTTTCCGTTATTCGGCCATCCGGCGCCCCATCAACAACGCCGCGACCCATGACTATGTGCGCACGACTTTGTTCATCGCGCCCTACACAGTCCAGATACCCTCCAACAACATGTATAACATCGCCATCCTGCATGTGCCGATCGACAACACCCATACGGCCTTCCACTTCATCGCCTGGGGCGGGGTGAATACGCCCAGCACCGAAAGCTGGCGCAAGTTCCTGCATGCGCAGGTCGGCATCGACGTGGACAAGAGCTTCCGCAAGGTGCGCACCCTCGCCAATAACTATCTGCAGGACCGGCAGGCCATGCGGCTCGGCAATTTCACGGGCGTGCCGGGCATTCCCAATCAGGACATCGTGATGTGGGAGACCATCGGCGCCATCGCGGACCGCAGCGACGAGATTCTTGGCGCGAGCGATCTGGCCATCGTCGAGTTCCGCCGCCAGATGGTCGAGGCCGCCGCAACCTTCGCAGCCACCGGCAAGGCCATCGGCGCCCATGAGGGCCGCGTGCCCCACGGCAAGCTTCATTCCTTCGAGGGCGTGGTGCAGAAGGGCTATGATTGGCGCACGCTGGGCTGTTCACCAGAAGAGCTTGCGTGGAACGCTGCGCATCATGCGAACGCCGCTGAATGAAGGCGCCGCTTTAAACACGAAAGCCCCGACCGCAAGGCCGGGGCTTTTGCATGGGGGGCTTCCCGCCTCGTCAGTCGATGACGATGTCGAGGCCGAGGTCGAGGATGGGCGCCGAATGGGTGAGGGCGCCGGATGAGACGAGGTCGACGCCGGTTTCGGCGATGACCTTCACAGTTTCGAGATTGACGCCGCCGGAGGCCTCGAGCTTCACGCGGCCAGCCGACATCTTTACAGCCTCGCGCATCATGTCCACGCTCATATTGTCGATCAGGCAGAAGTCCGCGCCTTCATCCAGCACTTCGCGCAGCTGATCGAGAGTGTCGACCTCGATTTCGATCTTCACGAGATGGCCCACAAAGGCCTTCGCGGCGCGCAGGGCCTCGCGCACGCCGCCGCAGACGGCGATGTGGTTGTCCTTGATGAGCACGGCGTCGTCGAGGCCGAAGCGATGGTTCATGGCGCCGCCGCAGCGCACCGCATATTTTTCAAAGGCGCGCAGGCCCGGCGTCGTCTTGCGGGTGCAGCAGATATTGGCGTTGGTGTGGGCGACGAGGTCCACATATTTCGCCGTCAGCGTCGCGATGCCCGACATGCGCGACATATAGTTCAGCGCGGTGCGCTCGGCGGTGAGGATCGCGCGGGCGTCGCCAGACACGCGGGCCACGGGCGTGCGGTTGCCCGGAACTTTCGCGCCATCCTCGACCAGCGCTTCGAAGCGCACGCTCGGGTCGATGGCGCGGAAGACGGCTTCGGCGACGGGCAGGCCGCAGACGACGCCGGGCTTGCGCACGGCGAGCACGGAGGTCGCCTGCTTGCCCGGCGGAATCGTCGCCAGCGTGGTGATGTCGCCCGCGCGGCCGAGATCCTCGTCGAGCGCGGCGCGCACGGCGTTTTCGAGATAGATCGGGTTGAAGAAGCTCATGGCCATGATTTTCGCTCCCCTGTCAGACGCGGAAGCCGCCGCGCTTGCGGCCCTGGGACACGTTCAGGAACAGTTCGTCCAGCGGCCAGCGGCGCTTCAACATGCCCTGTTCATGCGAATAGCCGACGAGCGTGTCGAGGTTGTGGCGGTTGGCGTCGGAGAGCCCGTATTCCCAGGGGTCTTCGCCCAGCAGCCTGCGCTGCTCCTCGAGGGCGTGGCGATACCAGGCGAGCGGGGCGATGCGCGGGTTGAACATGCGCTTCATGCCGATGGCCTTGGCCTTGTCGAAGGCCTTGTACAGATTGACGGGCACCCAGGGGTAGCGCTCGACGATCTCGCGCTTGATCCCCATGACATGCATGATCGGGAAGATGCCGGTCTTCTTGAAGTAGCTTTCCTCCTCGGCCTTGTAGTCGTCGAAGAGGCGCCCGACATTCGGATCGCCCTGCAGATAGGGCTCGATGATGTCGGAGTGGATGACGGCGTCGAGCTCGCCCGCGACCAGCATCTCTTCAAGCGTCTGGTCGTCCGAAAGGCGCGTCCATTTCAGGTCGGGCGCAGGTGTGAACTCCACATCCTCGTCGATCTCGGAATGCCAGTGGATCGACTTGTGGGGCACGCCATATTCATGTTCGAGAATGCCGCGCATCCACAAGATCGCGCTGACCTGAAAGGACTTCACGCCGACCTTCTTGCCGATGAGATCCTTGGGGCTGCGGATGCCCTTCTTCGTGTTCACGAAGACGAATTCATGGCGGAAGCGGCGATGCAGGAAGACGGGGATGCCCTCGATCTCCATGCCATTGTCGCGCGCCAGCAGATAGGAGGACGCCGAGACCTCCGCCACATCGAATTCGCGGTTGCGCAGGAAACGCCAGTGGCGGGTGCTGGAATCGATGTCGGTGAGGACGGTCAGATCGACGCCATCCACCTTGACCGCGCCCTCCTTGAGCGCGCGAACGATTTCATAATCGCCACAAGCCAGCGTCAGATGGATGTTCGACATGCGGTTCCCCTTGGATTTCACGGCTGGAGTTTGTAAGCAGAAAAGCTCCCCTCCGCGGAGGGGAGCCTGCCTGATGGGCGTCTGAGCCTTACTTCGTGAAGAATTTGTCCATCTTCTGCTCGACGCCGTATTTCCTCGTCTCCTCGATCCAGATCTGCTGGATGCGCGGATCCTGATCGTCATATTCGTACTGGTCGCCGCCTTCCTTGATGCTGGTGGAGACAGCGCCCTTTTCGCCGGGCTTGAGGCCGAGCAGCGAGCGGCGCTGCTGCACGGTCAGCGGATAGCGCAGGCCGCCGACGCCCGTGGCGAGATAACGCGCAGGCTCCGGGCTCGTGTTGAAGTGCTGGTGGAACTGCTGATCGGCGGGCGGGAACACGACGCCATGCTTCCAGTCAATGCGCAGGAAGTCCTGATCCTTGTCGAACCACAGCAGGGAATAGCCGTGGCCGGTCACGCACATGACGTGGAAGCCCGGACCATGGCGATGGCCCTTCTTGTAGGTGCCGACCGGCATTTCCGAGATATGGGCGTGCATGGTGCCGTCCGCGAGGACGAACATGATGTTGGTGCCGCCGGCGCCGCGATCGCCCCAGCTCTTCAGCTCGATGCCCGCGAGGTCGGGAACGAAGTTCGTCTCCCACATATGGTTGCCCGGCCGCACGGTGATGAGGTCGCCCTCGCCGCTGTAGTAGCCGCTCTTGCCGGCGCGTTCGGAGAAATCGAAGGTGGTGTCGAAGACGAATTTCTCGTTATGGAAGGTGTTCATCACCAGCGGCATGTCGGTGGTGGTGACCAGCAGAGCGCGCTCGCGTCCGCTTGAATTGAAGTGCCGGTGCTTGGCGTTCAGCGGAATGGCGAAGAGGCTTTTCGGACCCCATTCGAAGCTGCGCTTGGTTCCGTCGGCGAGCTCGACCTGCGTCGAACCTGTGCCTTCCAGCACATAGTAGACGTCTTCGTAGAGATGGCGCTGGGGCTCTGTGGAGCCGCCCGGCGGCAGCTCCATCAGGAACATGTTGCAGAAGTCGCCGCGGCCCTTGAGATGCACGGCGGCGCCCTTGACGCCGATGCGCGGCCACAGCTTCATCTCGACCTTGAAGAGATCGATGCCATAGTCCTCGGTGACCGGCAGGCCTTCCTTGGCGATCCAGTCGAGATAGGGGTCGATGCCGTAGCGGGCGGGGGTGCTTTCGCTCATGGTTCTATCCTTGGGGTTATGAAAACAGCAGGGATTTGATGACGACGGGGACGACGCCCGGCGGCGTGATGAGCTCGCCGACGTCGACATAGTCGAGCTCCTGAAGCTGCACGCCGTCGATGGAGACGAGGTCTCCGGGGAAGTCGAGCTCCTTCACCAGCAGATTGCCCATGCTCTTGCCGACGTCGCCGTCGATCATCAGGAGCAGGAGGTCGTGACGCTTGCCGCCCGGCGCCGCCCCGTCAAGGATGCCCTTGGCGATGGCGTGGAGGCGCTTGTATTCGGGGTCGCCCGCGAAGCTGAAGGAGACCGCCATGCGCCCGCCCGGGGGAATGTCGAGCTGCTCGGCCTTGTCGCGGATCGCCTGCGCGATCGCGGCGGAATCGATCTCGCCTGACAGGTCGAGGCCGATGGGCGCCACGGGCACATTATGGACGGGAAGAGCGTCGCCCTTCGACAGGAAGATCGTCTTGCCGCTGACCTGCACGGTGAATTGCGAGGCGCCGATCACCGTGGCGCGGATGCGGTTGCCCGGATCGACCACCGCCACCTTGCTGCGCGCGCTGAGCAGGCGGCGCGTCTCCATGGCGATGATCTTGGCGATGTCGCCGAAGTCGCGGGTTTCCGTCTCGAAAATATATTCGGACACGCCGCCCGAGAAGGTGATGGCGTCCGGCGCCTTGCTGCGCGCCAGCGGCTCGGTGAGCTGCAGCTCGCGGCCAAGCGCGTCGAGCTCCGCGCCCGTGATCTGGTCGACCGCGATTTCGGCGAGGCGCGCGGCGATGCGTTGGCGCACCGCAGGATCGCCAAGCGTTTTGGCATCCGTGCCGATCCCCAGCTCGCGCGCGACGAGCCAGGCCGACTGGTCGACGCGCGTCCACTCGCCATTGGCGTCGGCCGCAAGCAGGCGACCACCCACGGCGAAAGCCGAAACGCTTTTGATGACGCCTTTTTCGATCTGGGCGAGCTTCGTCGTGCCGCCGCCGATGTCCACATGCAGCACCGTGCACTGGCGCTCGCGCGAGAGGGCCACCGCGCCCGAACCATGGGCGGCGAGGGTGCATTCGAGCTTGTGGCCCGCCGTGGCGCAGACGAATTTGCCCGCCTCGTTGGCGAAGAGTTCGTCGATGGCGCGCGCATTCTTGCGCTTGATCGCCTCGCCCGTGAGGATCACCGCGCCGCTGTCGATGTCGGCGCGCTTCACGCCAGCCTGCTTGTAGGCGTCATGGATGAAGTGATCGAGCGCATGGGCGTCGATGGAGCCGTCGGAGACGAAAGGCGTCAGCATGATCGGCGAGCGCCAGACGACCTCGCGATTGGTGACCACGAAGCGGCTCGACAGGCCCTGCGACTGGCGTTGCAGCGTGACCTTGGCGAAGAGCAGGTGGGAGGTGGAGCTGCCGATATCGATGCCGACCGTGTTCAGCTCGACGCTCTCCTGGCTCCAGATGAACTTGGCCATCTCGGCCTTGTCGGCCTCGCTCAGTTGGGCGTGCTCGTGTTCGAAATCGATGTCGTGCATCCGTTCCACCCCTGGCCGGACGACTTGATGATCGCTCCGCCCTCGTTTCCGGCCATGGGCGCGCGCCCATGCATTTCCATTAGGTCTCTAAGTTCTAGCGGGAGGCACCGCCCTTGTCCACCGGGGCCGCGCCTGTTTTCCCTCGGGCGCGGCCCAAGATCGCGTCAGATCTGCCATTCGGCGGGAACGACGCCCGCCGTCTGCCAGCACTCGAGGTAATAGCGCCAGAGCTTGTCCACATGGCGGTCGCGCTTGAAATATTTGGCGAAGGATTCCATGTCCGCGTCGCTCAGGGGCGCGAGGCGGCCGAGCACGCAGGCGTTGTGCATGGCCTGGGCGTTCTCCACGAAATGGATGGAGTCGGTCAGCACCGCCTCCACCGATTCGGCGGTGATGACCTGCCCATGGGCGCGGATCTGCATGGCGTGATGGGGCCCGAGCGTGTTGGCCACGGCGCGGCCGAGCTCCGCATTCGCGACATGGGCGGGATCGGGATGCACGGGCATGCCGCTGCGCCAGCGGATGGCGTGGTTCTTGACGATGCGCAGCGGCATGTCCTCGACCAGGGTGAAGGAATTGGTGAGGTCGTGGTGGAAATGGGCGACGCTGTTGACGTCCGGCCGGGCCCGCAGGATCTCCGCATGGAGCGCCGTTTCCGCCGGGGGCTTCGAATCCCCGTTGCCGCGCACCACCTCGCCATCGAGGTTGCAGACCAGAAGATCGTCAGGCCGCAGGCCCGAACGGGGAACGTCGATGGGCTGGATGAGGAAGGTGTCTCCGCCGGGCAGGCGACCGCTCACATGGCCTGAGTAATTCATGCATTTTTCGTTCACCAGCATCAGCGTGCAGGCGGCGACCTTCATGCGCAGCACATATTCGGCGTCATTCTGGCTGTGTTGGGCGTTGTTCAAGGTGGACCTCCCGGACCGCAGGGCAAGGCGCTGTCGCCTGATGGGTCGCGACAATCGCTTCATGGCCCGGTTTTGTCCATAGCTTGCGGTGGCGGGCGATTGCCTGCACAACAGTCGGCCATGGGCCTTACCCGCATTTTCGACCCCCTCCGGCAAGAGAGGCGCCTTGCGCCGCTCATGGTCATGATCGCCTGCATCATGATCGGCAGCGGCCTCGTCGCGCCCATGCTCTCCATGTATGCCCAGACCTTCGGCGTGAGCGGCGCGATGGTGGGCTCGGTGGTCACCATCTATGGCGTCGGCCGACTCATCGCCAATGTGCCGTCGGGCTATCTGTCCCAGCGCTACGGACGCCGCCCCCTGCTCATTGGCGGACCACTGATCGTCATGGTGGGGTCCATCGGCGCCGCGCTGGCGGATGGCTTCGCCTCCCTGCTGGTCTGGCGTTTGCTGCAGGGCTTCGGCACGGGCGTCTATCTCACGGCCTCCATGGCCTCCATGGCCGACATCAGCCCGCCCAACCGCCGGGCCCTCAACATGGCTTTCTACCAGTCCTCCCTGCAGCTCGGGGCGAGCGTGGGGCCTGCGGTCGGCGGCTTTGCGGCTTATTACTTCGGCTTCACCTCCGTGTTCTGGTTCTACGCGGGCGTCGCTCTGCTCGCCGCGGTCACGGCGGCCGTCTCCTTCGAGGATACGCTCGACAAGACGCAGGCGCGCAAGCCCCTGCCGTCGTCGGTCAGCAAAATCGGGATGATGACGGCGCCCTTTACGGCGATCTGCATCGTCTCCTGCGTGGTCTTTTTCACGCGCACCGCCTGCCTGTTCCAGCTGATCCCCTTCCTCGGCGCTGAAAGCTTCGGGCTTGATCTTGGAACCATCGGCCTCGCGCTCACCCTCACCGCCTTCGTCAATTTCGCCATGGCGCCCGTCTCGGCGCCGCTCATCGACAAATTCGGGGCGCGCGCCAGCGTCTTCTGGTCGACGCTGGCGACGGCGCTCTCCCTCGTCACCTTTTACGTCTCGACTTCCGCTGGCGGCTTCTGGCTGGCTGTCTTCATGCTGGGCGCGGCCACGGGGGTGAATTATCCGGCCATCAGCACCTTCGCCATCGCCGCTTTGCCGCGCGAGCGTTTCGGGCCGGGCATGGGGGTGCAGCGCACCTTCGGGGATGTCGGCTTCGTCGTCGGCCCCGTCATCATCGGCTGGCTCAGCGATGTGACAGGCGGCGCCTATTGGGCGGGCGTATGGCTGAACATCGCCTTGCTCGGCGCCGCCGCGCTCGTCTTCGCCATCGGCAGCCGGGGCATGCGGGCGCAGACGCGCTAATTCAGCCGCTTCTGCTTCCGCGCCACCGCCTGCGAGGCCCCCGCTTCCTCTGCGAAGTCCGATCGGTCCACCATGGGCCGTTGGCATGGACCGAACTGGCCGGGTTGCATGATCGTAACCTTGAGCTTTACCTTGGGGCAGGGGCTGCAAGCCCCCTTCGCGTCGCGTACCCCCGTGTTCACCCATGTGCTGTCGTTGGCTTGCCGTTATCCTGCTCTGCCTTGCCGCTCGCCCCGCCTGGGGCGGCGCCTTTGCGCAGCGGCAGGGCATGTTGCTCGTGATCCAGGAATTCACCTCGACAACGGCTCTGGAGGCCTTCGACGCCAGGGGGAGGCTCGCCCCGAGGCCGCTATACCGCAAAACGACCGCTGACGCCGCCCTCGAATATGGCGCGCTGGATTGGCTGACCTTCCTTGGCAGGCTCGAGGCGGCGCAGGTCTATACGCGGGGGCCGCCCATCGCCTGGCATCGGGGACCGGGCATGTCGGAGCTGGGCGCGCGGGTCGAGATGGGCCGCGCGCTTCACGGGGATCTCGTCTTTTCCGCGCAGGGCCTGCTGCGACTGCCGGGCGCGCAAACGGCGAACCCTGCGGCCGCTGGCCTCAACCGCCGCGAGACCGATCTGCGGCTGATGATGGGCGGCTCCTTCGAGGTGAGGGACGCGCCGGGCTTCTGGTCCATCGAGGCCGGGCCCCGCAGGCGCAGCGGGCCTGAGCCTGACGAATGGCGCGCCGAGGTTGCGGCTGGCTATTTCCTGCTCGACCGCCTGCAGATCGTCGCGCAGACGCAAAGCGTCTTCACCGCGAAGACCCCGATTTTCCCGCAAAGCCGCTCCCACAAGGCCCAGATCAGCCTTGTGCTCAATCCAGGCCGCCCCTGGTCCCTGCAGCTCGGGAGCTTCCGCACCCTCTCCGGCGTTAACGCAAGACGCGAAACGGGCCTGCTTGTGGCCTGGTGGCGCCGGATGTGAGTTCCGTGACGCCGCGATCAAGGCTAGTATTCGGACTAGTCCATCCGGGACGCGGAATCGGTCAGGGTTGAGCTTATGGGTCAGGACACGCAGGCTCCCCTGTCTTTCGACGAGGGACGGGCGCTGGAGATCATTGGGGGGCTGGCGCATCTTGAAGGCGCTATGCTGCCGATCCTCCACGCCTTGCAGGACGCGTTCGGCCATATCGACGCGCGCATGGTTCCCCTTGTGGCCTCGGCGCTGAATGTGTCGCGCGCCGACGCCCATGGCGCGGTCAGCTTCTATCATGATTTCCGCGACGCCCCCGCCGGGCGCCATGTTCTGCGCATCTGCCGGGCGGAATCCTGTCAGTCCATGGGCTGCGAGCGTCTGGTGGAGCATTTGCGCCACACGCATCGTTTGACCCCCGGCGAGACCACCGCCGACGGCGCGCTGACCCTCGAAAACGTCTATTGCCTCGGGCAGTGCGCCCTGTCTCCCGCAGCCCTTGTCGATGGCGAACCCGTGGGGCGGCTTGATGAGAAGCGGCTCGACGCCCTGCTTGGCCAGTTGAAGGGGGCGAGGGCATGAGCGCGCGCATCTTCGTTCCCGCCGATTCATCCGCCCTTGCGGTGGGCGCCGAAGCCGTCGCGCGCGCCATCGCCAAGGAGGCGCGCGCGCGGGGCCTTGCGGTCGAGATCGTGCGCAACGGGTCGCGCGGGATGGTCTGGCTGGAGCCCCTTGTCGAGGTCGAGACGCCGCAGGGACGCATCGGCTATGGGCAGGTCAGCGCGGGCGACGCTCCCGCTCTTTTCGACGCGGGCTTTCTGCAGGGGGGCGAACACCCCGCGCGCTTGGGCAAGGTCGAGGATCTCGACTGGATGGCCCGCCAGCAGCGCCTGACTTTCGCGCGCTGCGGTGTGATCGACCCGCTTTCGCTCGAGGACTACCGCGCCCATGGGGGCTTTGACGGCCTCAAGCGCGCGCTCGCCATGGCGCCCGCCGAAGTGGTCGAGGAGGTCGTCGACTCTGGCCTTCGCGGACGCGGCGGGGCTGGTTTTCCCACGGGGATCAAATGGCGCACGGTGGCGGGGGCGGAGGCCGACCGCAAATATGTCGTCTGCAATGCGGATGAGGGCGACAGCGGCACATTCGCCGACCGCATGCTGATGGAGGGCGATCCCTTCACCCTCATCGAGGGCATGACCATTGCGGGCCTGGCGACAGGCGCGACAAAGGGCTTCGTCTATATCCGCAGCGAATATCCCCACGCCTTCCGCGCCATGCAGCGCGCCATCGACGCCGCGCGCGCGGGCGGTTGGCTCGGCGCTGATGTCGCAGGCTCCGGCCGCGCTTTCGACATGGAGGCGCGGCTTGGCGCAGGCGCCTATGTCTGCGGCGAGGAGACCTCGCTTCTGGAAAGCCTCGAAGGGCGGCGCGGGCAGGTGCGCGCCAAGCCGCCGCTGCCTGCGGTGCAAGGGCTTTTCGGCAAACCGACCGTCATCAACAATGTCCTCTCGCTGGCGAGCGTCCCCTGGATCCTCGCTCATGGCGCCAAGGCCTATGCGGATTTCGGCATGGGGCGCTCGCGTGGCACGCAGCCCTTCCAGATCGCGGGCAATGTGAAGCGCGGCGGCCTCGTGGAGCTCGCCTTCGGCGTGACGATCCGCGAGCTGGTGGAGGATTTTGGCGGCGGCACGGCGAGCGGGCGCAAGCTGCGGGCGGTGCAGGTCGGCGGACCGCTCGGCGCCTATTTTCCCGAGGCCTTGCTCGACACGCCCCTTGATTATGAAGCCATGCTCGCCGCCAAGGGCATGCTCGGCCATGGCGGGCTCGTGGCCTTTGACGACAGCGTCGATCTTGCGAAACAGGCGCGTTTCGCCATGCAGTTCTGCGCCATCGAAAGCTGCGGCAAATGCACGCCCTGCCGCATCGGCTCCACACGCGGCGTCGAGGTCATCGACAAGATCGTGGCCGGCGTCGCGCGCGACAAGAACAGGGAGCTGCTGCTCGACCTCTGCGACGCCATGACCGATGGCTCGCTCTGTGCGCTGGGCGGGCTGACGCCCATGCCTGTGCTCAGCGCGCTGACACATTTTTCTGAAGATTTCGAGCGCAAGGCGCCCGCGCGCCAGGCTGCTGAACAGGTGCGCCCATGACCCTCATCAAGGAAGTGGACTACGGAACGAAGCTCGCGGCCAGCGCCACGATGGTCACGCTCACCATCGACGGGGAAAAGGTCACCGTGCCCCAGGGAAGCTCGGTGATGGCGGCGGCGATGAGCATGGGAACGGCGATCCCCAGGCTCTGCGCGACCGACATGCTTGACGCCTTCGGCTCCTGCCGCCTGTGCCTTGTGGAGATCGAGGGACGGCGCGGCGCGCCCGCCTCCTGCACGACGCCTGCGGAGGAGGGCATGGTCGTGCATACGCAAAACGCGCGGCTCGCCAAACTGCGCAAGAGCGTCATGGAGCTCTATATCTCCGACCATCCGCTGGATTGCCTCACCTGTCCGGCGAACGGCGATTGCGAGCTGCAGGACATGGCGGGCGCGGTCGGCCTGCGCGACGTGCGCTATGGCTACGCGGGCGCAAACCATCTTGATGGCGCGAAGGATGAGAGCAATCCCTATTTCGCCTTTGATGAATCCAAATGCATCGTCTGCTCGCGCTGCGTGCGCGCCTGCGCCGAGGTGCAGGGCACTTTCGCGCTGACGATTCAGGGGCGCGGTTTTGATTCCAAAGTGTCGTCGGGCGGCGTTGATTTCCTATCGTCCGAATGCGTCTCCTGCGGCGCCTGCGTGCAGGCCTGCCCGACGGCTTCGCTGACCGAGAAATCCATCATCGAAATGGGCCAGCCCGAACATTCGAAGGTCACGACCTGCGCCTATTGCGGCGTCGGCTGCTCCTTCAAGGCGGAGATGCAGGGCGAACGTGTGGTGCGCATGGTTCCCTACAAGGACGGCAAAGCCAATGAGGGCCATAGCTGCGTCAAGGGCCGCTTCGCCTATGGCTACGCCACCTCGAAGGACCGCATCACCAGCCCCATGATCCGTGCGGCCATCACCGATCCCTGGCGCGAGGCCTCATGGGAGGAGGCCTTCGCCCACGCGGCCCGCGAGTTCCAGCGCATTCAGGCGAAATATGGCCGCGATTCCGTGGGCGCCATCACCTCCTCCCGCTGCACGAATGAAGAAGTCTTCGTCATGCAGAAGCTGGTGCGCGCGGGCTTCGGCAACAACAATGTCGACACCTGCGCGCGGGTCTGCCATTCCCCCACCGGCTATGGCCTCAAGATGGCCTTCGGCACATCGGCGGGGACGCAGGATTTCAAATCGGTCGAGAAAGCCGATGTGATCCTTCTCATCGGCGCCAATCCCACCGACGCCCATCCTGTCTTCGCCTCCCGCATGAAGCGGCGGTTGCGCAAGGGCGCCAAGCTCATCGTGGCCGATCCGCGCCGCATTGATCTCGTGAAGTCGCCCCATGTGCGCGCGGCCTGTCATCTGCCGCTGCTGCCGGGCTCCAATGTGGCGATGATCAATGCGCTCGCCCATGTCATCGTGACGGAAGGCCTCGTCAATGAGGCCTTCGTGCGCGAGCGTTGCGATCTCGCGGCGTTTGAAAACTGGGCGCGCTTCATCGCCGATCCCGTCAACTCCCCCGAAGCCGTCGAGGCGATCACCGGCGTCGCGCCAGCAGACATGCGCGCCGCCGCAAGGCTCTTCGCCACCGGCGGCAATGGCGCCATCTACTATGGCCTTGGCGTCACCGAACACAGCCAGGGCTCCACCATGGTCATGGGCATGGCCAATCTCGCCATGGCCACAGGCAACCTTGGCCGCGAGGGCGTGGGCGTGAATCCCCTGCGCGGGCAGAACAATGTGCAGGGCGCCTGCGACATGGGCTCGTTCCCCCATGAATTCTCGGGCTATCGTCATGTCTCCGATGACGCGACGCGCGAGATGTTCGAATCGCTCTGGGGCGTGACGCTTGACCGTGAGCCGGGCATGCGCATTCCCAACATGCTCGACGAGGCCGTGGCTGGCGGCTTCAAGGGCATCTATGTGCAGGGCGAGGACATCGCCCAGTCCGACCCCGACACCCAGCATGTCGTCGGCGGGCTGGAGGCCATGGAATGTGTGATCGTGCAGGATCTCTTCCTGAACGAGACCGCCAAATATGCTCATGTCTTCTTTCCCGGCGCCTCCTTCCTCGAAAAGGATGGCACCTTCACCAATGCCGAGCGCCGCATCAACAGGGTGCGCAGGGTCATGGCGCCCATGGCGGGGCTGGCGGATTGGGAGGTCACGCTCGGCTTCGCGAAGGCGCTCGGCGTCGACATGCGTTACGATCATCCCTCCGACATCATGGATGAGATCGCCAGGCTCACGCCGACCTTCCGCAATGTCTCCTATGCGAAGCTTGAGGAGCTCGGCTCCGTGCAATGGCCCTGCAACGAGGCGGCGCACATGGGCACGCCCGTCATGCATGTCGATCATTTCGTGCGCGGCAAGGGCCGCTTCATGCTGACGCAATTCGTGCCGACGCAGGAGCGCGCCGGGCCTTTGTTCCCGCTGCTGCTGACCACCGGCCGCATCCTGTCGCAATACAATGTCGGCGCGCAGACGCGGCGCACCCTGAACAATGTCTGGCATGGGCAGGACATGCTGGAGATCCACCCCTTCGACGCCGAGAGCCGCGGCATACGCGAGGGCGACCTCGTGGCTTTGACAAGCCGCATCGGCGAGGTGTCGTTGCGCGCCACGATCACCGACCGCATGCAGCCCGGCGTCGTCTACACCACTTTCCATCATCCGGAGTCCGGCGCCAATGTGGTGACGACCGATCATTCGGACTGGGCCACCAATTGTCCGGAATACAAGGTCACCGCGGTGCAGGTCCGACGCACGAATTATTTCTCCTCATGGCAGGACCATGATCGTGAAACCGGCGTATCGCTGCGCCGCATCGCACGCGAGGGCGCAGATGCCGCAGAATGACCGGGCGCCCGCGCTCACCCAGCCCATCACGCGCTTTTCTTTCACCGGCGCGCCCGAAGAGGGGGCGCGCGAATGTGCGGTGGAGATTCCCGTCAACATCGTCTATGCGCCCGTGCCCTATGCGGTGATGATGGCGACGCCGCAGGATCTTGAGGATTTCGCGCTGGGCTTCAGCGTGAGCGAAGGCGTCATTGACGGCCCCGCCGACATCCGCTCAATCGTGGTCGAGGAAGCGGAGCAGGGGCTGCGGGTCGTGGTGACCCTCGCCTCCGAAAAATTGCAGCGCCATCTCGCCCGCACGCGCAATCTGGCGGGGCGCACAGGCTGCGGCCTGTGCGGCGTCGACGACCTCTGCGCCCTGCCTGTGGCGCGCGGCCCTGACCATGGGCCGGGCCATCTGAAGCTCTCCAGCGTGCGCCGCGCGCTGCACCTGCTCGACGAACGCCAGACGCTCAACCGCCGCGTCCGCGCCCTGCATGGCGCAGCATGGGCGGATCATTCCGGCGAACTGCACCTCATGCGCGAGGATGTCGGCCGCCACAATGCGCTCGATAAATTGATCGGCGCCTTGCTGGGGCAGGGCGTCGATCCCGGCAGCGGCTTCATCGTCATCACCAGCCGCTGCTCCTATGAAATGGTGGAGAAGGCGGCGGTCTTTGGCGCACGCGCCCTTGTCGCGGTCTCCGCGCCGACCACCCTCGCCATCGCCCGCGCGAAGGCCAACGCCATGACCCTTCTGGCGCTCGCCCGCAATGACGGCGCGCTTTGCTTCACCGACCCATCATTCGTGATCGACGACCTGCAGGCGCAAGGAGCGCGCATCGCATGAGCAGCGCATCAAGGCATGATGAAAAGCTGGTGCGCATGGCCAACCAGATCGCGGAAAATCTGGGCTCGCAGGCCCATGATGATGCGGTGGCGGCGGTCGCTGAACATCTGCGCGCCTTCTGGACCCCCAAAATGCGCCGCCAGCTCGTCGATCTCGCGGCTGCCGGTGGGGAGGGCCTTGAGCCCTTGACGCGCGAAGCCGTGCGGCGGCTGGCCGTTTAGTCAGGGTGTCGGCAGGCTATAGTCGCGGGCGACCATCCAGGCCGCATGGGCCTGCGCATGGGTGAGCGGCGACGGGCGGAAGGAGTTCAGGGCGGCGAGCGCTGCGGCGAGGCGCGGCTCGCCGGGGTGGATCTCAAGGGCCTTGCCAGGCTCTTCAAGATCCATGGCTGCGCCCATGGCCGCAAGCTCGCCCGAATCCCCGCCATGGTCGAGGGCCAGCATCAAGGCGAGCGCGCTGGTGTCGGGGGTCATGGGGCGGGCGATGCGCCAGCAGTTGAGATAGCGCTTCACCGCACGGGGCGTGTCGCCAGCCATGCCCGCGAGTTTGCTGACGAGATGGGACTCGATGACCTTGATCGGCGCATCGAGCGCGCTGGACGAGGCGTCGACAGGCCTGTCTTCGGGCAGCGGCGTTGCGCCGAGGAGTTGCTGGGCATAGGTGGCGCTCGCCTGCTGGTTGCGGAGCGTGCGGATATTGAAGGGCGCCTGCACATAGCGCTCAAGGCGCTGCGCGGCCTCCACCGCGCCTCCCCAGCCCGCGCTGAGCTGCTGCGCATCGGCCGCCATGACGAGGACGACACCGGGTCTGTTGAGGAGATGATGGGCCTCATCGACCACCGTCGCGGCCTGCGGGGCGGACAAGGCCTCGAGGCCGTCCAACAGAATGATGACGCGCCTTGGCGCGCCGTCTTCGCCAAGGCCCGCGGCGATGGCGTCGAGATAGGCTTCGGCGTCCGGACCACCTGCGCTCTGGCCAACTGCGCTCTGGCCACTTGCGCTCTGGCCACTTGCGCTCGGCGCCCTCTGAGCGAAGGGCTTGTCCGCGCCGCCGACCCGCTCCTGCGCCCGCGCCTCTGCGGCGCGCAGCATCGAGGCCAGCCTGAGCGTCTCATCGCTCATTTGCGCGATCACGTTCGATTGACGGGCGATTTCGCCGTCGATCTCCGCCCTGCTGGCGCGCGCATCCTGTTCCAGCAGCCGCAGCCCCCGGGTCATCGGCAGGGCGAAGCGCAGGGCGCGCCAGATGTTGAGCGCGAGGCAGAAAGCGCCGAGGCCCATGGCGCCGTAGCTGATGTGCAAGAACCCTGGCGCATGCGCTTCGACCCAGTCGACGACGCCAGCGGCGCCCTCGGCGACGCCGCGAAGCTCCGTCAACCCCGCGCCGCCGGTCTGCGCTGCAAGGGCGAAAACCCAGGAGAGGCAGGCCAGCAGGGCCGCGAAGACAAGCAGGCGCGTCTGCCCGGCATAGGCCCAGAGGCTGTCGGAGAAGGCGGTGAGCCGTGCGGGCCTTGCTGCGAAATCGCGCAAAAGCTCCTTGTAGGTCGCCAGCGCATCGCCAGCGAAGCCGAAGGCCGTCAGCGCCGACTCGAGGCTTTTGCGGTTGCGCCTCGCATAGTCGTCGAGCTGGCGATGGGCGCCGCCAAACAGCAGGTTTTCGGTCAGGCCGGCGCGGCGCTCCTTCAGTTCGTCGAGCCGCTCGTGGGCAGCGTCCAGACGCTCGCGCACCTCGCCAAGCCTTGCGCCCGCCTCCTGCGCGGCGGCCTGGGGGTCGGTCGAGCTTTCGAGGGCTGTCGCGGCGAGACGGCCTGCGGCGGTGTGCGGACCCTTGGCCAGCAGGCTCTTGTGAAGGGCGCTGGCGAGGCCGGTCGCGGCGGGCTGCAAATTGCGTGCGTCGACCGCCACCGTGACGGCTTCGTGGAGGAAGGGGCTGTCGTCCTCCGCTTGCGCCGCAAGACTGCGGGCGCGCCGACCCAGAGCCTGCAACGCATGGGTCTTGCCGGCGCCGGGGCCGCCGAAGAGGCCGATGGTCAGAGGGGTCTGGCTCTGCTTGTGCAGGGCGAGGTCCGCAAGAAGGTCAAGCGCCGGGTAAGAGGCGAAGCCCGGCGCCTCCGGCAGGTCCGCGTGGAACAGGGGCGCGGCGGCTGAGGGGGCGGTGGTCATCGCAGCCGGTCGCTCCATGGCGCCCATCATCTCCGTCACAATAGCCCTCCCGCAGACCCACCCGGACAGCCTCCGGGAATCATCGAGACCGATAAGAGGACAAAACGTCCTTGCAAGCCAGAGACTTGGGGGTTTTGCCGCACTATTTCAGGGGTTGCGGCGGGCTGCGGCCCTCCTGGCGCCACAGCAGCGGCGAAGGTTGCGGTTTTTGAAACCCGGGCCCCCTTCGCCGGGTTCTCCGGTCTATAGGGCCGCCTTTTCAGTGGGAATATGGGACATATCCCACAGATCGCCCACTTGACGTTTTGGGATATGCGGATAAACATATCTTTATATTTCATTCCGGATTGTCTTGATGTCCAAGCCCGCCGCATTCGCCACGACCCTCGACGCGCTGGAGGCGGCGGGCGAAATCACGCGTCTGCGCTTGCTGGCCTTGCTCGCGGACGCCGAGCTCACCGTTTCCGAACTCATGACGATTTTGGGCCAATCCCAGCCGCGCATTTCGCGCCATCTGCGGCTGCTGGTGGAGGCGGGGCTGGTGGATCGGCGGCGCGAGGGCGCCTGGGCCTTCTTCCGCCTCGCCGATCACGGTCCCGCCGCAGGCCTCGTGCGCGCGGTGCTCAGCCGCATGGATCAGGGCGACCCTGTCCTCTCAAGCGACCGTTCGCGCCTGACCGAGGTGCGCCGCGCCCGCGCCGAACAGGCGCAGCGTTATTTCGCCGAACAGGCGCCCAACTGGGACCGCATCCGTTCACTGCATATCGCCGAGAACATCGTGGAGGCCGCCGTGCGCGAGATGGTCGGCGACAAGCCGCTGCACGCCATGCTCGACCTTGGCGCGGGCACCGGGCGCATGCTCGAGCTTCTCGCGCCGCTGGCCGAACGCGCCGTGGGCGTTGACCAAAGCCCGGCCATGCTGAATGTCGCGCGCACCAATCTCGAGCGCGCGGGCCTGCGCCATGTGCAGATGCGGCAGGGCGATCTTTATGCGCTGCCGGTGGAGCGCAACGGCTACGATCTCGTCACCATCCATCAGGTGCTGCACTATCTCGATGACCCCGGCCGCGCCGTGCGCGAGGCCGCCCATGCGCTGGCGCCGGGCGGACGGCTGCTCATCATCGATTTCGCGCCCCATGCGCATGAGTTCCTGCGCGAGCAGCACGCCCATCGCCGCCTTGGATTCTCCGGCGAGGAGATTGAGGGCTTCATGGCTGAGGCGGGGCTTGTCGACGTCATGCGCCGCGATCTTGGACCCGGCGCGGGCGACAAGCTCACGGTCTCGATCTGGCTCGCCCACGACCCCCGCATGGTCGCCGATGAGGTCAAGTTGAAGGAGATTGCGTGATGGCTCACGACTTTCGGCGCCCCAGCCGCTCGCCCCTCGCCAATATCCGCGTCTCCTTTGAATTCTTCCCGCCAAAGAGCGCGGAGATGGAAGCTGCGCTCTGGGACGCCATCACGCGCCTTGAGCCGCTTGATCCCAGCTTTGTCTCCGTGACCTATGGCGCTGGCGGCTCCACGCGCGAGCGCACCCATTCAACGGTCGCGCGCATCGTGCGCGAAACCTCGCTGAAGCCTGCGGCGCATCTCACCTGCGTCGCCGCCACGCGCGAAGAGGTTGATGAGGTCGTGCGCGCCTATCATGCCGCGGGCGTGCGCCATATCGTGGCCCTGCGCGGCGATCCCGTGAGCGGGCCGGGCAGCGTCTATGAGCCCCATCCCGGCGGCTACGCGACCTCGACGGCTCTGATCGAGGGCATTCGTCGCCAGGGCGATTTCGAAGTCACGGTCTCGGCCTATCCCGAGAAGCACCCCGAAAGCGCCACGCTCGACGCCGACATAGATGTGCTGAAGGCCAAGGTCGACGCCGGCGCCACGCGCGCCATCACCCAGTTCTTCTTCGATAACGCCCATTACCTGCGTTATGTCGAGCGCGTGCGTGCGCGCGGCATCAACATTCCCATCGTTCCGGGCATCGTGCCCGTGCAGAACTTCCGGCAGACCGCGAGCTTCGCCAAAAAGACCGGCGCCAGCGTGCCGCAATGGCTGGCGGATCGTTTCGAGGGGCTGGAGGAGGATCCCGCCACGCGCCGCCTCATCGCCGCCGCCGTCGCAGCCGAACAGGTGCTGGACCTCGTCGATCACGGCGTCACCGACTTCCATTTCTACACCATGAACAAGGCCGATCTCGTCTATGCGATCTGCCATTTGCTGGGCTTGCGTTCTCATCTGACCGAAAGGGCCGCGTGATGGCGAGTTTCAAGATGGCTGACGGCAAGGCGGCGCGCGCCGCGCTGACCCAGGCCGCGCGCGAACGCATTCTCGTGCTCGACGGCGCCATGGGCACGATGATCCAGGATCTGCGCCTCGACGAAGCGGGCTTTCGGGGCGCGCTCTTTAAAAACGCCGAGCGTGATCTGCGCGGCAACAACGATCTTCTCAACCTCACCCAGCCCGACGCCATCCGCGACATCCACCTGAAATATTTTCTCGCCGGCGCCGATCTCGTGGAGACCAACACCTTCTCCTCCACCTCGATCGCGCAGGCCGACTATGGGCTCGAGGCCCATGTCGTCGATCTCAACCGCACAGGCGCGCGGCTCGCCCGCGAGGCGGCCGATCTCGCCGAGGCGCAGGACGGGCGCCGTCGCTTCGTCTGCGGCGCCATCGGCCCCACCAACCGCACGGCCTCCATGTCGCCCGATGTCAACGATCCCGGCTTTCGCGCCGTCTCATTCGACGAATTGCGCGTCTCTTATGGCGAGGCGGCGCAGGCCTTGATCGAAGGCGGCGCTGACGCCATCCTGCTTGAAACCATCTTCGACACATTGAACGCCAAGGCCGCGCTCATCGGCGTGTGGGAGGCGTTCGACAGGCTGGGCTCGCGCCTGCCGATCCTGTTGTCGGGCACCATCACCGATCTTTCGGGCCGCACCCTGTCGGGCCAGACGCCGGCCGCCTTCTGGCATTCTCTGCGCCATGCGGAGCCTTTCGCCGTCGGCTTCAACTGCGCGCTGGGCGCGCGCGAATTGCGCCAGCATGTGGCGGAGATTTCGCGCATCGCCGACACATTCACCCTCGCCTATCCCAATGCGGGCCTGCCCAATGAATTCGGCCTCTATGACGAGAGCCCCGAATATATGGCGGGGATGCTCGGCGAATTCGCTGAAAGCGGCCTCCTCAACATCATCGGCGGCTGCTGCGGCACCACGCCCGCCCATGTCGCGGCCTTCGCCGACCGCGTGAAGGGCATGAGCCCGCGCCGTCCGCCCAAGGTCGAGCCGATGCTTCGGCTCTCCGGCCTCGAGCCCTTCACGCTCACCAAAGACATCCGCTTCGTCAATGTGGGCGAGCGCACCAATGTCACGGGCTCCGCGCGGTTCCGCAAGCTCATCAAGAACGGCGAATATGCCGCCGCCCTTGATGTGGCGCGCGAACAGGTCGCCAATGGCGCGCAGATCATCGACATCAACATGGACGAAGGCCTGCTTGATTCGCAGCGCGCCATGGTGGACTTTCTCCATCTCGTCGCCTCCGAGCCCGACATCGCCCGCGCGCCGATCATGGTCGATTCCTCGAAATTCGAGGTGATCGAGGCCGGCCTGAAGTGCATCCAGGGCAAGGCCGTGGTGAACTCCATCTCCCTCAAGGAGGGCGAGGCGAAATTCATCGAACAGGCGCGGCTCGTGCGCCGCTATGGCGCAGCCGTCGTGGTCATGGCTTTCGATGAAGCCGGACAAGCCGACACCTTCACCCGCAAGGTCGAGATCTGCGAACGCGCTTACAAGGTGTTGACGCAGGAAGTCGGCTTCCCGCCCGAAGACATCATCTTCGACCCCAACATCTTCGCTGTGGCCACCGGCATCGAAGAACATGACAACTATGGCGTCGATTTCATCGAGGCCACGAAGGCCATCCGTGCGCGCCTGCCCCATGCCCATGTGTCCGGCGGCGTGTCCAATCTGTCCTTCTCCTTTCGCGGCAATGACCCCGTGCGCGAGGCCATGCATTGCGTGTTCCTGTTCCACGCCATCGAGGCGGGGCTCGACATGGGCATCGTCAACGCCGGCGCCTTGCAGGTCTATGAGAAGATCCCGCCCGAACTGCGCGAGGCCTGCGAGGATGTGGTGCTCAACCGGCGCGCGTACGCCACCGAGCGCCTGCTCGCCATCGCCGACACGTTCAAGGGCAAAGGCGTCGAGGCCCGGGAGAAGGATCTCGCCTGGCGGGAGCAGCCCGTCGACAAGCGCATCGAATACGCCCTTGTGAACGGCGTCACCGATTTCATCGAGGAGGATGTGGAGGAGGCGCGCCTTGCCCTGCCGCGTCCGCTCGATGTGATCGAGGGGCCGTTGATGGCGGGCATGAATGTGGTGGGCGACCTCTTCGGCGCCGGCAAGATGTTCCTGCCGCAGGTCGTCAAATCCGCCCGCGTGATGAAGCAGGCCGTCGCCGTGCTCATGCCCTATATGGAGGCGGAAAAGGCTGCGGGGGGCGCGGGGCGCTCAAGCGCGGGCAAGATCCTCATGGCCACCGTGAAGGGCGATGTGCACGACATCGGCAAGAACATCGTCGGCGTCGTGCTCGCCTGCAATAATTACGAGATCATCGACCTTGGCGTCATGGCGCCCGCATCGAAAATTCTGGAGACCGCGCGGCGCGAGAAGGTCGATGTCATCGGCCTCTCCGGCCTCATCACGCCCTCCCTTGATGAAATGTGCTTCGTGGCGAGCGAGATGGAGCGCGAGGGCTTCGACGTTCCGCTGCTGATCGGCGGCGCCACCACGAGCCGCGTTCATACGGCGGTGAAGATCCATCCCAATTACCAGCGCGGCCAGAGCGTCTATGTCACCGACGCCAGCCGCGCCGTGGGCGTCGTCTCGGCGCTGCTGTCGCCGGACACGCGCGAGGGCTATGTGGAGACCCTGAGGGCGGAATACCGCAAGGTGGCCGAGGCCCATGCGCGCGCGGAAAGCGAAAAGCAGCGTCTGCCGCTCGTCCGCGCAAGGGCCAACGCCCTGCGCACGGACTGGGCCGCCTATCAGCCGCCAAAGCCGCTCTTCACGGGCACGCGCACATTGCGCAGCTATGACGTCGCGGAGCTCGCCCCCTATATCGACTGGACGCCCTTCTTCCAGACCTGGGAGATGAAGGGCCGGTATCCCGCTTTGCTCGACGACCCACGTCAGGGCGCCGCCGCGCGCAAGCTGTTTGAAGACGCGCAAGAGATGCTCAAGCGCATCATCGACGAGCGCTGGTTCAATCCCAAGGCTGTGCTCGGCTTCTGGCCCGCGCAGTCCGATGGCGACGACATCGCTCTTTATACGGGGGAGTCGCGGACCGAGGCGCTGACGAGCCTCCATACCCTGCGCCAGCAATTGCTGCGGCGTGACGGGCGCCCGAACATCGCCCTGTCGGATTTCGTCGCGCCCATCGGCGGGCCTGCCGATTGGGTCGGCGCTTTCGTGGTCACGGCGGGCGCTGAGGAAGAGAAGATCGCCGCGCGCTTCGCAAGAGCCAATGACGATTACGGCTCGATCATGGTCAAGGCGCTGGCCGACCGCATCGCCGAAGCCTTCGCCGAGCGCCTGCATGAGCGCGTGCGCCGGGAGTTCTGGGCCTATGCGCGGGATGAGGCGCTGACCCCCGAGGAGGTCATCTCCGAGGCCTATCGCGGCATAAGGCCCGCGCCCGGCTATCCCGCCCAGCCCGATCATACGGAAAAGCGCACGATCTTTGATCTGCTGGGCGCGGAGCGGCGCACAGGCGTGACGCTGACCGAGAGCTTCGCCATGTGGCCGGGCTCTTCGGTCTGCGGGCTCTATTTCTCCCACCCCGACGCACATTATTTCGGCGTGGCGAAAGTGGAGCGCGATCAGGTCGAGGATTATGCAGGGCGCAAGGGCATGAGCGTGGCCGAGGTCGAGCGGTGGCTCGCGCCGGTGCTCAATTATGATCCGCTGCGGATGATCGAGGCGGCGGAGTAAGGCATCCGCCGCCCGCGCGCGTCCTACCGCCCCATGCCCTTCTTCACACGCGCCACGACGGCGGGCGAGGTGGCGTACATATTGGCGATGATCTGCTGCAATTCTGCGCCTGATGTGGGCACGGCCTCGATGTTCATCTTGCGCGCATCGGCCTGCAGTTCAGGGTCTGCGATGGTTTCGAGGAAGATCTTGCGCAGGGCCTCGACCCGGTCGGCGGGCACGCCCGGCGGCAGGATGAAGGGGCGGCTGAAGGCGTTCTGGGCGTAGAACATCTGCAGGGCCTGCTTGTCCTCATCGCTTTTCGCCAGCGAATAGATCAGCGGCACCTTCATGGCGTTGAGTTCGGGATGGCCCTTGAGGTCTTCCTGCGCGAAGACGCTGGCGAACATCTCGCCCTTGAGAATGTCGGGATATTGCACCTTCACCGTCGACCAGCCGAGGCCGCAGATGCCCTGCACCTCGTTCTTCTCGATGGCGAGCGTGACCTCGCGCGAGCCCTGATAGCCCGTCACGAGACGGAACTTCGCGCCAAGCAGGCCCTTCACGATCATGGGGAAGTCGGCGGTGGTGCTGCCAGGCGCGGTGGCCCCGATGATGAGGTCGGCCTTGAGGAAATCCTCAAGGCTCTTCACGCCGACGTCGCGGCGCAGCAGACAGACCAGAACTTCGGCGTTGGCGTTGCCGATATAGTTGAACTTCGTGGGGTCATATCCCCTGTGGTTCTCGCTGAGCAGCGGGTCGATGATGACGCTGGGGAATGTGATGCCCATGTAAGTCCCGTCCTTGGGGACGAGCGTGTAGAGATTGTTGGCGAGCACATTGCCGCCGGCGCCCGGCACATTCGAGACGACGACCGTGGGCTTGCCCGGTATATGCTTGCCCATATGGCGCGAGAGCAGGCGGCCGAATGTGTCGAGCCCGCCGCCGGGCGAGGAGCCGACCGCGATGGTCACGGTCTTGTCCTTGTAGAACCGCGCCAGCGTCTCGTCCTCAAGCGCCATGGCGCCGGAAATGGCGCCCATCATCATGGCGAGCGCAGCCGCCGCGCCCGTTGAAATCCGCGAAACCATCGAAAATTGCTCCCTGCATGGGCGGCGTTGCCTCGCAAGCCGTCTGCCTGCATGATGCTCTACATCAAATTTCAAAAAGGTGGCGCCCCCGGACGCCGCCGGTCATCTTCGGGAGGATCTCATGCGTCGCTTCTTCATGGCCGCCGCGCTTGCAGCCAGCTTCGTTCTGCCAAATCTGGCTCTGGCGCAGGACTATCCGAACCGCGCCGTGCGCATCATCGTGAACTCACAGACCGGCGGCACGGCGGACGCCACGACCCGGTTGCTGGGGGATGCGCTGTCGCGCCGCTGGGGCCAGCCGGTGGTGGTGGAGGATGTGGTGGGCGCGGGCGGCAACATCGGCGCCGCGCAGGCCCTGCGCGCCGAGCCCGACGGCTATACGCTGCTGGTGAGCCATCCCGGGCCGATCACCATCAACAATCTTCTGTTCAAGTCCCTCTCCTATGATCCGGCCAAGGTCGCGCCGGTCTCGGTCCTCATCACCTTTCCCAATGCTCTGGTGGTCAGCAAATCGCTCGGCGTCAAAAACCTCTCTGAGCTGATCGCCTACGCCAAGGCCAATCCCGGCAAGATCACCTATGGTTCGCAGGGCATCGGCACGACCACCCATCTGGCGGGCAGCCTCATGTCCGAGCGCCTCGGCGCTGGCATGGTGCATGTGCCCTATCGTGGCAGCCCGGCGGCGATCCTCGACCTGACGGCGGGGCGGCTCGACATGATGTTCGACAATATGGGCACCGCCGTGCCCCAGCATAAGGGCGGCGCGACCCTCATGCTGGCGGTGGCGGACGACAAGCGTTCGCAGATCGTGCCGGAGGTGCCCACCATGGCTGAAGCGGGCATGCCGGGTTTCCGGTCGGTCACCTGGTTCGGCATGATGGCGCCCGAGCGCACGCCCAGGCCCATCATCGACAAGATCCACCGGGACATCGCCGCCATCTTCGCCGAGCCCGCCTTTCTGGAGCGGCTGAAGGCCCTCAGCGTCGATCCCGCGGCCATGTCGCCGGAGGCCTCCGCCAGGTTCATCGCCGAGGAGACGGTGCTCTGGAGCAAGGTCGTCAGGGACGCGAACATCAACCCGGCGGACTGAGGGGCAGGGCCGCGATCAGGTCGCGCAGGGTCGTGATGGTCGAGGCGTCGGCGATCCCGTCCACCCGCGCAGGGCGGAACCGTCGCTGGAAGGCGGCCACCACCGCCTCGGTCTCTCGATCATAGAGGCCGGTCTGGGGGCAGGGGTAGCCATAGAGGCCCAGCATGGCCTGCAGGGCCTCCACGGGCTGGCCTGCTTCGCCGGGTGACAGGAACCGCCCGCCGCTGATGGGAACGGGCGGAACCCGATGGCCGATTCCCCGCCCATGCAGCGCGCCCCAGGGAAAATGCTCGCCCGGATCACGCTTTCGCCCCGGCGCAATGTCGGAATGGGCGAGCACGCGCTCCGGTCGAATCCCGTGGCGGGCGATGATGTCGGCGCAGAGGTCGATCACCGCCTCGATCTGGGCTGAGGGGTAGGGCGGCAGGCCCCCCTCATGGCCAGGGTTCACGATCTCGATCCCGATGGAGCAGGAGTTGATGTCCGCATCGTCCTTCCATCTGCCAGCCCCGGCATGCCAGGCCCGCCGCGCCTCGGGCGCGAGCTGCAGGATGCGCCCGTCCTCGAAGACGAGATAGTGGCAGGACACCTCCGCCGCAGGATCGCAAAGCCGCGCCAGCGCGCCTTCAGCGGTCGGCATGCCCGTATAATGGAGAAGGATGCAGTCGGGACGGCGCCCATCGCGCCGCTCGCCATGGTTGGGCGAGGGATGGACGGTGGCCTTGGGGTGGTCGGGTGCGAAGTCGCTCATGCGCTCGTGACTGTCTTGAGGGGCGCTCACGCCCGAACGTTCACAACCCCCACCCCTTTCCACAAATGGAAGGTCCGCCGCCGCCAGCGGACGGGGTGGGGATCTGCGACTGTTCGTCGTGAACCGCCTTCGCTCAGTAAGCCTCCGCCTCGTAGCGGGCGCAATAGCGGTTGCCGTTATAGTCGTAACGGATGCGCAGGCAGCGGCGCGGCGGCTCTGTGCTGGCGCCGAGGAGGCCGCCCGCAGCCGCGCCGATGATGCCGCCCGCAAGCGCGCCGCCGGCCTTGCCCGACGCCGCGCCGCCGATGATGGCGCCGGTCGCGCCGCCAAGCAGGGCGCCATTGACCGCGCGGTCCTCACGCGTCTGTCCGCAGCCGCCGAGCGCGAGGGCGGAGGATATGGCCAGCGCGCAAGCAAGGGTCTTCTTCATGGGTAGTCTCCATAAGCCGGATCTTGGGCCCCGGCCATCGACCCGCGATCCGCCCTGATCGGCGCATCGCAAACCTGAGCCATAAAATCACGTTACCCTGGGGACGTCGATATGCGCCGGGGCCACACCGAGGGTTAAATGCGGCTTTGGGGAATGCTTGATAAATAAATCAGCGATGATTCCTGTTTTAATCGAAATTATATAAAGTTCGTGAAATTCAATTTCAGAATTTAAGGCAATTAAATGGTTGAAATATGTGAGGGAGATACGCCATAATTCAAAGTAAAATGAAATTTATAATTCCCATTATTGGCCCATCATGGCCCGTTTGACGCCTCATTGTTGGGTAGTTTCCGCCCCTGTCACAGAAACAGGAACAGGAAGCTTCATTGATGATGAGCAGAACTTTCACCATGCGCCGCTCCGTCGCTCTCGCCCTCGCTCTTGCGTCGCTCTCCGCCATTCCCGCCGATGCCGGCGCCCGGCGCCATCGCAGCCATGGCCACGCCGCCTCACAGGCGCTCGCCTATGCGCCCTCCGATGACGCGGTCTCCGGCGCCCGCGCCTCCCGCGCCATTGATGACGGCCTCACCGCCGCCGTGGAGCGCCAGCCCAGCCTGCGCCAGAGCGCGGAAAAGGGCGGTGTTCGGGCCATGGTCGCACGCCATGCCGCGCAGAACGGGGTGCCCTTCGCGCTGGCGGACGCCGTCGTGAAGGTGGAGAGCAACTACAATCCGCGCGCCACCAACCGCAGCGGCGCCATGGGCCTGATGCAGATCAAGACCCAGACCGCGCGCGGCGAAGGGTTTTCTGGCGGCTCCGCAGAGCTTTTGAACCCCGAGACCAACATCCGCTACGCCATGCGCTATCTGGCCAAGGCCTATCGCATGGCCGGCGGCGATCTCTGCGGCACGGTCATGCGCTACCAGTCAGGCCATGGCGCGCGCCGCATGTCGGCCGCCGATCACAGCTATTGCGCCAAGGCGCGCGGGTTGATGGCGCGCGGCTGAGGCGTCTGCGTCCGGTCGGCGGGCTTTGGCGGCGCCTCGACCTGCTTTTGGTTGACCTCAAGGGCGCCCTGCCCCTATGTGGGCCTCGCCAGTCGGCTGGACGGCCGCTCTTGCAGGAAACTGCGGGAGAGGAAAGTCCGGGCTCCATGGAGACACGGCGCCGGATAACGTCCGGCGGGGGCGACCCCAGGGAAAGCGCCACAGAAAGCAAACCGCCCGTCTTCGGA
>CANGFT010000022.1 GCA_947453205.1 Beijerinckiaceae bacterium
AATAAACCCCCACCGCTCTCAGTGTTGTTATATGATTGATAATTGAAAACTTGTTCCAGAACTGATTTCTCTCGGCGTTTGTATTGACTTTCAATATCCCGAAATTGCTGCTGAGACATCCCCGGAACCTGCGCCGAAGAAGGCGCAGAGAATAAGAGAGCGCATATAGAAACTAAACACGCTTGAGCTACTTTCACCCTCATCTTTCTCTCCTCTGAACCTCAACCTTTTTTGCCTCGCCACCTTAGAAATAACACAGTCTGGCATTTAGAAAGCTTCGTGTTCTTGTGGACGCCCCGAATATCACACCATCTCCACCACCCGCCGCTTCGCTTCCTCTGATCCCTCGATGTACCTCTGCGTCGTACCCAGCGCTGAGTGACCCGCGAGTAGCTGCACGTCCCTGAGCGAACCACCAACCGTTGAGATCTTTCTTGCCCAATTGGTAATTGCTGTCCGACGACCACTATGGCTTGAAGCGCCGGTAAAGCCAAGTGCCCGATACCAACCGGCGAACTTATTCACGACAGCATAGGAAGACGTCCTGGGGGATCGCTCGGTGGTGACGACGTAGGCGCTGGGGCGGCGATCCTGCTGACGAAGCGCGTACCACCGCTCAAGCGCTGCCTTGAGCTCCTTGTTGAGGGGGATGATCCGTCCCGACCGCCCCTTGGAGGCTGAATTGGGCAAGCTTATAGCATCGGTCAAGCGCCCTTCAGCATCTGTCACCATCGCCCACTGAAGCGCTGCTATTTCCTTCGCGCGCAAACCAGCTTTTACGGACAGTAGGAAGATCACGCGGTCCCGTTCGGGATGGCGGGTGGTGGTGAGGTAGCTGAGGACAGCGTCCATCTGCGCTTTGGACAGAATTTTCGCTTGTTTTCCGATGCCCATTGGGTAGCTCCGTCTCGTTATAAAAAGCTCCTATGAGCTAAAAACGTAACGGGCTGTGGATTCTTTGGCTAGGGCGAAAGCTATAAAATTGATTAAAAACAATGACTTAAGAAAATTGATTATAATTTTGCCGTTTTAAAATGAGAGCCACTTGTGGGGGGCGACCGATCAGGAAAAGTTAGAGATTGAACACGGGAGATTTGGGGGACCAGATGAACAAATCGCGGCTAAGTTTGTCATCTCAATCGCGAGGGGATGGATTTGTGTCGCACTCACGTCTGGAGCGCGCCTACGCACATGAAATCTACCTGCTCGCAAAAAGTCTGTCTGAGAAATTCGACCTTAGCCCGGAAACAGCGCGAGCGTTGTCGGTCGGCTACCCATATCTTCGCGGGCTTACTCCATTCGAAAAATCGGGTCGCGCTCATACCGGCGGCGCAAAACGAAATGGCACTGTAGCGACGGATCGGTACACAGCATACCGAGTGAAGGATATGCGCTTTTCGCTGGCACTCGTAAGACACTTTGAAGATCCAGAGGAGAGTTTCCGCTTCATCGTTGAAGCGCCGAAGCACCTACTCGATGATCCCAACCCGCTAATGGATCTGAGAGACGTAGCTCACCCCCATCAGAGCCGATACCAAGATGCTTTCGGCATGAAATTTACTGAATTTAAGCAAGCCGCCGAATTTTACGAAAAGCTCATACGAGAGTACGCGCCCACGCGAAAGCAAGCTGAGTGACGATGCCTAAGAAATGGCGCGGAGACCGATCAAATCTGCTTCCAGCTCATCAGGTCGAGCCATATCGCCTATGGTTTGAATTCCTTCAACTTGCGTCGAAGGATGATGACACAGCGGTCAACCACAACCTCTATGCGTCATGGGGAAATTATCAATCCGACACATTCTCAACGTGGTGGTCTACGCACTGGCGCGAATTATTCGCTGTGAATTTTGGCGTGCGGGAGCTGTTGGATCGCGCGGATTACGGCTCAGTTGGCGAGCGAGAGTTCATAATCGCAGTTCCGCTGTATCAATCCCCTTCGAAAACCATCGCTCAGGTTAGGCAGTTGCTCGAAGATAAGGGAGCAAAGGAACGCATCAGTGATGCCCCTTCAGGAAGCTTCCAAATCCGAGTCTTGGATGAGAAGGGGATCGACGTCCCAGCGACCCAACGGTTTCTCAAGAACCTCGGCAAGATGCGACTTTACCTGCGGCTATATCGATACTGGGTCCAAAACGCGCAAATGGAACGTCGACGTCGCGTCGAGCAGACTGCGATGGATTATTACAAATGGGCGACTGCTTGGAACCGGAAGGTCACGGCGAAGCGAGGGGATAAGCGACCGAGAGCGGAGATACCGAGTTGTATCAATGCCTACATGGACGTCATCCAAAAGCGAGCGGGACGATCCCGAGTCTCTGGAAGCAATGATACCGGCGATGAGCGTCGGCAGGTCGTCCGCTATCTCAGAAAGGCACGCCAGATTGCGCAGAACACCGGCAAGGGAATCTTCCCCGGGTACTACGAGCGTCCGGATCAATTTGCAGCGGTTCCAAATGGAACTGGACAGGACTAGCGCATCAAATTGACCATTTATAGTCTACCTAAGTCGTTGATCTATCGTGAGTTAATATCCTTTCATGACGTTGGGAATAGTTCCTGATGTCGCTTTGAAAGGAACAAATATGACTGCTACGACCCTCGCCACGGTTCCGAATGGAACTTCCTCTGAGATCATCACCCCTGCTGTTCAGAGCTATTTGGATCGCTACCACAATGCCCTGCGCAAGACCGCGCAGGCGGTCTTGGAGGTGGCTGCCACTGTGCTCGAAGCAAAGGAGCAATTAGCCAAGTCCGAGTTCGCTCAGTTCCTCAAGGAAGTTGGCTTCGACGAAAAGAGCTCGACCTACAAGAAGTTCGTCGCCATCGCACGGAAGAAGGAGCTGCTGGAGCTTCACGTCGATCAGCTGCCCACCGCTTGGACCACGATCTACCAGTTGGCGAAGCTGGAGCCTGACCAGTTCGAGCAGGTGGCTAATAGTGGGCAGCTCAGCCCTCTCATGAGCGCCAACCAGATCACCACCATCATTGCTGGTGGCAGCTCTCCCAGCAGCAATCGCGCTGCGAGCGACGTCTTCATCGCTACGCAGGAATTGGATGCGGCACAGCGTGTCGCCTTGCATGATGAGCTTGCAGCCATTTGCCAGCGCTACGGCGTGGCGGTGCGCTTTGCTTCGTCGCTTACCAAGCTGGTCAACGCTGACACGAAGGAAGCTGCCTAATGACTTTCGCTTCCTTCAACCAATCGCTTCTGTCCGAGTTGCTGCGCCCGCAGCACCTCGGGGAGCTTGCTATACCTAATAGCATCATCAAGGGGCTTGAGGCTGCGATTACCCGCAACAACCTCCCCAACATGCTGTTCTATGGTGCGCCCGGAGCAGGCAAGACGAGTGCTGCGAAAATCATAGCAGCACACTTTGACACCTACATGCTCAACGGTTCAGACCAGCGCAAAGAGCGCTCTACCATAACGGGGATTGAGCACTTCGCCACCACTGTCTCCTTGGAAGGCAAAGGAAAGCTCTGTCTCATCGACGAAGCTGATTACCTGTCGAAAGATCATCAAGCCGTCTTGCGAGGTTTGATCGAAAAGTACTCAAGCAATTGTCGTTTCATTATGACAGCAAACAACAAGTCAAAGCTCACCGATGCTATTCAATCGCGCTTTGTCTGCATCAACTTCTCGATACCCGTCGCTCAACGCAAAGAGATCCTCAATGCATACGTCATTAACCTGCATGCAAAGCTCATAGCACTTGGACACAACCTAGACCGAGAATGGCTTAACGAGCGCGTGCTGCTGCGTTTCCCTGATTTTCGAGCCATCGCAAACGACATCGAATTCAACAGCCTCTGCAATCTCTGAAAGGATTTAGATATGAACATCACGAATAAGACCCTCCGTACCTGCGCCCGTGAAATGGGAATCAAACTAAACTTCCAGAACAAGCGTGAAGTCGCGCTGTTTAGCGATGCGATTGTTTTCAATTCACGTCGTCGTTCTCCAGAAGAAAAGCGCGCCTTCTGGACCTCCATGCTTCGCAAGCGTGGCTGCAATGCTCGTTCTATTTGGAACGCCGCATCAAATGGGCGTGGGCGTCGCGTTGGAAAACTGATTAGGACAATGCAGGATGCGCAGGAGCCGAACGCACTGTTTCGCCTGTCAAATAAGCTCCGCAACATCAAGTGTTACGAACTTGCCAACATGTCTCATGACCTTGCAACCCGCTTGGTTCGTAAGCAGAAAAAGAGTGCCTAATCAGTTGCGATAATAACAACTACCTTTTGTGTGCGGGCGCGCTTAGTCGCGTCCGCACTTAACTCATTCAACATTCGCTTCACCGCATCCGGCTTCAAATCAGGATGCAGCTTGATAGAGCGTAGCATCTTCTTGCATTTAGAATCGATGGATTTCTGCGTCATGCATCTTCCAGAACTTCGCGAATGAGGTGTTGTGAGACCTCGCGTTCAACTTCGTTTGTTAGATGAACGTTTCGTTTGATGGACTGACGGATGAATTGGGAGAAGTTCATACCCATCGCATGAGCAGCTGCTTCTCCTTCTAGCTTTAGCCTTGATGACATACGGACGGGGAACATGACGTCGAATTGTTTGATTGGTTTTTGCAAAATGTCTCCTGGAAATTGTCGAATGAATTGATGTCTATCGTGACAGATCAGCTGCTCGTTGAACGAAAAAATGATCCTCTTGCAGCAATGCTAGATTGATCAACGACAACGATCCCTGACACAAAATTAGCTTCGCTAGCAATTCATCACGTTCGATCGGATCGCTGGTGTCAGCTATTAAGTCGTTGATGGTCTTCATGTCGTTGCAGATGCTTTGTACGAGTGTTCGTACGATGGAATTTGGAAATGGCGTCTCTGTCATCATTTGATTTATATAGCGTTCCTGTGAACATGAATTTTTGCCGGTATTGCTCATTACTTTGAAGTCCCACGAGCTTCGCTCGCTGGTCCGATTGATTAATCTATTCAGGTAACGAGCGTAGCGAGTATTTGAGCGAAGCGAAAAGTATCATTGCGTCATAATATTCATTCTGCGGCTGTGTTTTAGAACGCACTTCGGCTATCCCAACCAAAGCACGTTCTTGAGACCTGCGTATTGCGTCCCATCACGCACCTGACTTAGGAACACCTGCGACCAGGTAAGGGGCGGTTGTGCGATCTCCCTTTTACGTCCACTTCATCAACGCCAGCGACTTGTAACAGCCAGTCAGGTGACTGCTACGCGCTTGAGGGGCTCGATACCCTCGTCGTGCTTCCAGTTCCAAATAGAACCGTGGGCTTGTGACAGACCTGAATAATAAAGAAAGTTGCGCCCTATACTGAATTCTGCACGGCTGGGCTTTTCACGTCCTCAGCAGTCTCGACAGGTTTGGCGCTCATATGTGAGTTGGTCTATCAGGGTTATTTATACGCGCGATAGCGCATCATGAGCGTGAAATAGAAAAATTTTTGCAAAATTTGGGTCTCAAACGAGGAGCCAAACTGCGATGAACCCGAGCCAGCTAGCGTACTGCAACAGCGCAAGCCCTAACGTCTGTTGGCTTGTCTGGTCGCACGATCGAAGCTTCCAAAGCGACCAATCCATGCTCCATCCTACATTCTTGAGCGAAAATTTCATCCGCAAGGCGAAGCATGGTTCGGTTTGGTCTGAAATAGGGACGCCCCTTCCCAACCTTAGCAGCGACATCAGGACGATTGATTGATGCTGCTGCGATCATTGCTGCAGCTGGACTACGTGACGTCCCTGCCTTGCAATGCACGACGAAGTTTCCAACGCCGCCCCACGCGCGCGAAAAGGACAGGATCTTCTCGATATCTGCTTTTGAGGGAGCGATCAATTGATTGGTAGAGACGCCAGCGTCATCAAAGTTCAGCTGAAGCAAATTCTTGCTGGCGACCTTCGGAAACGCAATTTTGTCTGATGGACCCAACAGTGAGATCACGAAGTCAGCGCGAATTTCGCTCAGGACACGAGAAAGATCGTTCAATGGTGAAACAATGATTTTCCCAACCATTCGCGTAGCTCGATTTCTGGACCTTGAGCTGCGACCATACAATGAAGAGCGTGATCGGGCGACATGTAGCGCACGCTGCCCATTCTAAGCTCAAGCGGCTTTTCGCTTGGGTATTCCCCGCCCGCCAGCGTTTCTAGCGGCTTTCAGCGCCGCGTCTAACTACTCTGCCCCAGTTGGCGGGAACCGACGAACTTTCGCGAAAACGTAGAAGTAGCGGCTGCGCAGGTTCGAACGTCACTCACCGCGCTCAAATTCAGGTGTCATGATGGCTCTTGCAAAGTTTCTCAACGCATCTTCGTTTACACGATATCGTGACATGTGCCGTAAACACAGTATGGGAATTTTCCGACCGTTATAATATCCATTAAACCAATATGCCCGCTTAAAAGGATGTGTTTCGAGGCTTACTTTTTCATCACCTTCAAGGTACTCATGGAGAATACTCGCGGTAGAGAATGATGTTTCGCCATTTCCGTGACACACAATGATTGTAGGCTCAAACTCACGCATCGTAAAGTTGCGGAAAAACGCCATTGAACGATTCTTTATCGCGCTTACGGAACCATTAATGCGACTGTTGTTGACCTTAGCCGCTAAGCTGGCAGCATCCTGGGAGCATGCCAAAATAGCGTTCGTATAAATCGTATCCTCCCAATCCAAACCGAAATAGTTAGGGATACGCTTGAGAGCTCTTGCTAGTCGTCTCTTTCCATTCCAGCCTACCTTCTCTCCAATATCAATATTCGAGAAGTCAGGATCTTCGAGACCTTTTTCGAACGTCGACTTGGTAGTCCAACCTTCGTCAGCGTTCGAACCATTGAAGCCAACCACCATGAGGCGATGCTGATCCGTTAAGGGGCGCGTGAAGGTAGCAAACGAATTGTCGAAAGGTCTCCCTTCGATTTCCGCAAGACCGTACTCTTCCAAAAGTCCAATAGCTCGCGAAGCGAGTTCCGAACCTGTTGAAGTCATAACGTCACTTCCCAGTCCATTTTTGAAAACAATTGTATTCAATCAATCACTACTAATGACAAGTTGCAAACCGCGCCCCATCGACCTTCTAAGGACAAGCCCAGAGGCTGGCGCCTGGGCTTGTCCACAGTTGTTACCTAATTCAAGCCGCGCGCTTCGCCCTCGGAATTCCTCGCCCGCCAGCGTCCCCAGCAGCTTCCAGCGCTGCGTCCAGCTCCCCTGCCTTCGCAGCGGCGATTAGCGTCTCCAGGACAGCCCCCAGCTGTTCCTGAGCGCCCACCACGATAGCCGCCTTTCCTTTCTCCAGCTCAAGAGCCTTGAGACCGTTGCGCAGGATTAGGACTAGCGACCCGTTTCCGTCCATTCGCCACCACGGGCGGACGCGCTTGTGGATCTCCACAGGGACCTTTGGACCAGCGATGGTCTTCTTCCAGCGGCGAACGATGGGCGCAAAGGACGGGTCCTGCGCGAGCTTGAGCTGCTCTTCTAGACGGTCAACCATTTTCTGGCGCCGAATCAGCTTGGGATTGCGCGCGCCCTGTTGGGGGCTGACGGTGAGTGTGAGCGACTTGAGGTGTGACATAAGCTGTTCTCCATTAGGCGAGTGAACAGCAATCCCACTTAAGCGGCTTTTGAAAGGAAATAAACCCTAAAACCAAGATTGGAGAGAAAAACCTGAAACCGAATCAAAAACGGCAATTCACTCAGAAAAACAGTGAGATCGTGGTTCCAAATGGAACTACAGAGCTCAGGAAATTTTCCCTTCTCAAATATACGGAACATAAACGGATAAAATTTCTGCCGAAATAACTACTTCAAAATAGCGGCAAAGCCTCACACGGGCTTTTTGCCAAGGTTGGGGTCGAGGGTTCGAATCCCTTCGCCCGCTCCAAGCTAAGTCCTTGACCCCAAAGGACTATTTCGAACAAGCAGTCGCTGGGCGCGGGTTCGAAAACTCTCCAAAAACCATATACGGATCGAAAACGGATTTAGGCGTTTATCCGTTTGAGCTAAGCTTGGCTACCGAAGCTGATTTGGCTGAGGGGGCAGGGGCATGGACGAGCAAGCGGCGGTGGTGGCTGAGCGATCTCCCTTTTACGTCCACTTCATCAACGCCAGCGACTTGTAGCAGCCAGTCAGGTGACCGCTACGCGCTTGAGGGTCTCGATACCCTCGTCGTGCTTTCAGTTCCATTTGGAACTTTCTGCTTTTTGACGGACCGGAATAATGAAAAAGTTGCGCCCTGACTGAATTCTGTACTGCTCGGCTTTTCAGGTCCAAAGCAGTCTCGACAGGTTTGGCGCTCAAATGTGAGGTGGTCTGTCAGGGTTATTTACACGCGCGATAGCGCATCATGAGGGTGAAATCGAAAAATTTTTGCATAATTTGGGTCTCAAGCGAGAAGCAAAACCGCGATAAGCCGAGCCAGCTACCGTACTGCTATAGTGCAAGCCCTAACGTCTGTTGGCTTGTCTGGTCGCACGATCGAAGCTTCCAAAGCGACCAAGCCATGCTCCATTGGACATTCTTGAGCGAAAATTTCATCCGCAAGGCGAAGCATTGTTCGGTTCGGTCTGAAATAGGGTCGCGCTTTGGCGACTTTCGCAGCAATATTCAGACGATTGATTGATGCAGCTGCGATCATTGCTGCTGCAGGACTACGCGACGTCCCTGCCTTGCAATGAACGATGAAGTTGCCACCGCCGCCCCACGCGCGAGAGAAGGACAAGATCTTCTCAATGTCGGCTTTTGAGGGAGCGATCAATTGATTGGACGAGACGCCAGCGTCATCAAAGTTCAGCTGAAGCAAATTCTTGCAGGCGACCCTCGGAAACGCAACTTTGTCTGACGGACCTAACACTGAGATCACGAAGTCAGCGCGAATTTCGCTCAGGACACGAGAAAGATCGTTCAATGGTGCAACAATGATTTTCCCAACCATTTGCGTAGCTCGATTTCTGGACCTTGAGCTGCGACCATACAATGAAGAACGTGATCGGGCGACATGTAGCGCACGCCGCCCGTCCTAAGCTCAAGCGGCTTTGCGCTTGGGAATGCCCTGCCCGCCAGTGCTTCTAACGGCTTTCAGCGCCATATCCAGCCACCAGTCTCGATGAGTGTCGAAATTTAGAGGTCGTTGTAACTTAGACCCCTTTCATGAGGACGCTCACCAAGATCTTTCGCATGGCTTCAGGGCGGGAAATGGGGGTTGGTTGTTCAGCAATCCAAGCGTCTAAAGCATTGAGCAGACTTGGTTGAAGACGAACGCCAAGTAACAACCCCTTTCCCGTAGGAGGGGGACCCCGCTTTTTCATCTGCCGCGGCTCATCTACCATTAGGCGTTCATGCCTATCAGGTTACGTAGAAAAAAATAAAACAATTGCTGGATTCACGGAAAAATAACCGTGTTATCACGGTATTGGATCGCATCTGCCTGTTTTTATACTGTCTGAAATCTGTGATAACACGAATAACAATTAGACCCGACAAAGGTTCCATGAATTTATCAGATAAACCGTGTTATCAAGGTATTCGAATCGGCGCCCCTGATTCGTGTCTCGTCCGTCAGGAGAGCGCGGTATGAAAAAATCTAAAGTTGACCCTGCAAAAAGGAGAGCCCCCTACAAAGATCCAGTTTTCGCTTCCCTGGAAGCAGAGAAATACGCCAAAAGACAACATCTTTGTGCTCTGGATGCTCGGAACAAAGCGCTTGAGTCCCCTAGCGGACCGCTCACACCGGCTCAGATGTATTGGGAGTTATATAAATTGCGGGACCTTGACGCCGCAGTCGCGGAAACTGCAAGGATCGCCCGCCAAGCACAGGCGAATGCTTTAGGAACCAAGCCTAATTCGATTGAAGGATGTGTAGCATTGCTTCGCCTGACGCGGCGCTTGATGTCCGATCATCCAAGGGTGGCGAGCCTGACAAAAACGATCGCTAATATCGAGAAAACACTTATCAAATTCAATAGCTAACGTTGCAGCGTAAATCCTATCAAATATCATTATAGTCGTATCTCTCGACATTCTTCCGTCCACTACCCCTCATCTTCTCCACTGGCAGGTGTTGCAGATGTCAGTTGCTTGGCTTGAAAACAGTTCACTTAATGTTCGTAAAATACCCCCCCCCCCGTATTCGTACGAAAAAACACCAGAGGGTTGTAAAAATAGAACAAATCAGCATCCAGGATGAATTGAGCGGACCGCAGTTGAGATGCTGGAAAGGCTATTTGAAAATCAAGGATGTGAGTTGCGGGAGTAGAACGTGTGGCTACGAAAAAGAAATCCAAAGTGGCGGCAGCACAGACGAAAAAGATGCCTAAGGGGCGCCGCATGCGCGCGCGTTGACGCGACTCACGGCTGCGCGGCGAGCTTCGCAGGCATGCGGCGGCCGAGCCATTCCACCATATCCTCGCTGGGAATGGCGTAGCGTCCTTCTTTCGCATCGAAGCGCACGACGAAGGGCTCCGAGCGCAGGGCCTGCGATGAATCGTCGAGCGCGAAGATCTTCTTGCCCCCGGTCTTCCTTCGGAGCGTCAGCTCCAGCGCGTGCAAGCCGCCTGCGCCTGGTCTGAAGGAATAATCGACGCGGTTCGACACGCAGTTGGACTGACCAGCCCCGCAGCTCTGCTCGTTGCCCTTGTAGGTGATGAAATCAGCCATGCGCCTCTGCTTGGGCGTGAAGACGCCGCCGACATGAATGAGCGTGGTCATCTCCTGATCGAGGCCATTGATCCTGAAATGATCCGTCACCTCCCAGGCGTAGGTGTCGATGGCGACTTCGATGAAACGGAAGTTCTTTTCCTCCGCCGGCGCCTGCCGCGTGCCGAATTCATAGAGTCCGTCGAGCTCCCTTAGGATGAAGCTCTTATCATCCGGCGTCGTGGTGAAATGCATGAACATCACGACGCCGGTCTTCAGCGCATTGGCCTGATAGTCCTTGCCGGAGATGGCGAAATAATAATCGCTTTTGTCATTTGCGCTGCGCATGGCGAATTTCGCCGGCTGCATGCAGAAGCGCCGGCTTCGCGTCTCCAGCGTCCAGCAATTCGCCTTCGCATCATGGGCGCCCACCGTCTTCATCACCGCGGCCCAGATCTGCTGCTGCTTGCTTGTGTCGACGCTGAGTTTGGTCGCCTTGAGCTGATCGAGCCGCGGCGCGGGCTTCTCTTGCGCGAATGCAGGCAAGCCGCAAAGCGCGGCTGCCGCGCAAAGCGCAGCAGCCAGCGTCGCGCCTGTCTTTAATTTTCGATTCGATGCACGCATCTTCAACCCTGTCGTTCGTCTCAAACCGTGGGCAAGGTCGTGTCTGACGGCGGTGCGCCGTCGCCGGGCTGAGCAGCCTTTTGTAGCAGCAGCTGATCCACCACCTCCTGCGTCGTCACACGGCCATCGCCGTCCAGATCCCAGACGGCCATGATGTCAGCCGCCGAAGCGCGGGTGTTCTTGTCAGCTGATTCATCAAGCACGCGCTGCAAATCGGCGAGCGTGAAGTAACCCTTCTTGTCGAGATCATAGCCTTGCATGATCTGCATCGCGCGTTGCGCCGCATCGACGCCGCTGGTGAGCTCATCGGCAGAAACCGATCCATCCTGATTGACGTCCCAGCCCTCGAACGAATTCTTTGCAGCAGCGGCGTCCATCTCTGTCGCCACGGCCTTTTCGAACTCGTCGAGGCTGAGCGCGCCGTCCGTGTTCGCGTCAAATTGCGCAAGCATGGCCTGCGCATATTCGGCGGCGGTCGGCGTCGGGGCGTTCTGCACGGCGAGCGCGCGCAGTCCGTCAATGAGCTCGGCGCGGGTGAGCGCGCCATCCTTGTTCGCGTCCCAGGAGGCGAGCGTCTCGCGAGGCATGTCTATTTGCGTGAGCTGCGCATCGGTCACATGCGCGAGATTGATCACGCGCTCGGCGCCTGCTTCTGCGCCTTGCGGCGTTTCGCCCATCTGGGCCAGCATGGCGTCGGCATTGTCCATGACCGTAAAGATCGACACGATCTCCTGCCGCGTGATCTTGCCATCCGCATTGGCGTCCCAGGCCTCGGCGATGTTGGCGAGTTGAGAGAGGTCGCCGAGCGTCGGATCCTTGATCCATGCGGCGGCGATGTCCTCCACCGTGACATAGCCTTTTTTCGCCGCATCATATTGCGCCATCAGGGCGTCCGCACGTTCGCCGGGAGGTGGCGGTGGCGTCGTCGATCCGGAGGTGGGGTCGACGGCGCCGGCATCGGTTCCCCCGGCGCCATCCGCCGGCGTCGTTGACGCGGCCACGCCTGACAATTCGTCAAGCGTGATGACCTTGTCGTTGTCCTTGTCGAAAGCCGACAGCACCTTCGCCGCCTGATACTGGCTGATGGCGTAGTTTTGCGAAAAAGACGGATAGAGCGTGCAATCGAAAATGGTCGGCCGCGCCCCGGCGGATGAGAAGGGGCTGCGTCCTGCGCCCTTTCCGCCCGCCAGATCCTCCGCGCGCTGAAGCACTGCGAAGACCTTCTGGAATTCGGCTCCCGAGAGCTTGCCGTCGCCATCTCTGTCGACGTCAGCGATGATCGTCTTCGCCGTCCTCGCGCGATCGCTGCTGGAGGCGGTGAGGGCCGCTATAATATTAGCTGCGAAATCAGTCACTTACACCTCCATCAGATATTTCATAGCAATTTATGTGCCGAGGCGTTCGCCGATGCCAGGCCCGGCGGAGGAGGGCAGGACATGCCTTGAACGATGCAGTTCCTGTTTCATTTTTCTCTAAATCAGCAAACTACCTCCATCTTTCTATTGCGGTTCGGGGAGTGAGGGTTCACACTCCCTCCATGGATCAGACAGTCATCACCATTCGCAGGGCGCGCAGGGTGGATGCGCAGAGCATCGCCGCCGTCCATGATGCGGCCTGGCGCGACGCCTATCGGGGCCTCATTCCCGGCCGCGAGCTCGAACGCATGATCGCCCGGCGCGGTCCTGCGTGGTGGGACGCCGCCATCGCGCGCGGCTCCCGGCTTCTGGTGCTCGATTTCGCCGATGAGATCGGCGGCTATGCGAGCTACGGGCGCAACCGCGTCCCCTCCCTGCCCCATCGCGGCGAATTGTTCGAGCTCTATCTCGCCCCGCACTTCCAGGGCCTCGGCTTCGGCCGCAAGCTCTTCGAGGCGGTGCGCGCCGATCTCGCGGACAACGGCTATCCGTCCCTGCTCGTCTGGGCTCTGGAGGGCAACGAACGCGCGCTCGCCTTCTATGAGGGTCTCGGCGGAAAAAGGGTGCGCTGCGCGCCCGAACAGTTCGGCCATGAGACGCGCGAGCGCATCGCCTTTGGATTCGAGTAGGCTTTTGGCGCCCAACAGGGCCGGGCGCCGCATTTAGTCTGACTTGCCCAAGCGCAATCCTGCGCCTAGAGAGGCGTGACCTCCAGAGGCTCCATGCAGATGCGGAGTTGATATGCGCCTTGAAGCAATCGCGATCGGAAAAAATCCGCCTGACGACGTCAATGTCGTGATCGAAGTCCCCATCGGCGGCGAGCCCATCAAATATGAAATGGACAAGGACTCCGGCGCCCTGATGGTCGATCGGTTTCTCTATACGTCCATGCGCTACCCCGGAAACTATGGCTTCATTCCCCATACGCTTTCCGAAGACGGCGATCCCTGCGACGTCATCATCGCCAACACCCGCGCCATCATTCCCGGCGCCGTGATGAACTGCCGGATCGTCGGCGTGCTCCTGATGGAGGACGAGGCGGGCGGCGATGAAAAGCTGGTGGCTGTGCCCTCGCCCAAGCTGACAAGGCGCTATGAGAAAGTGCTGAATTATACGGATCTCCCGCAGATCACGCTCGATCAGATCAAGCATTTCTTCGAGCACTACAAGGATCTGGAGCCCGGAAAATGGGTGAAGGTCGTGCGCTGGGGCGATGCGGCGGAGGCCAGGGCCCTCGTCATGCAGGGCGTCGAGCGCGCCAAAGCCGCCAAGGCGAAATGATCGGGACGCAATCGTCCCGATTCCAGGCGGCGATCCCTCCGGCGGCTCCTTGAAAAAGGGGCCGCCTTTGTTTCAGCGCTCGCCCGCTTCGGCGAAATGGACGCGCAGGGCTCTTGCCGAATCCGGCGGCGAGGCGAGCCGCGCCCGGAATTGGATCGTCTCGTTCTGGCCAAGGTTCGCCTTGGGGGCGGGCGTCGTCCAGCGATAGACCTCGCGCCCGTCGTCGTCGCGCAGGCTGATCTGGATGTCCGGCACATTCTGCGTCTGCTCGCGCAGATTCTTGATCTCGCCCTCCACCGCAAGGACGCGCTGGGAGGATTCCACCATGACGCTCGTCTTCACATCGCGCCATTGCAGGCCCAGCAGATTGACGGGCAGGCCGATGGCCGCATAGGCGCCCGCCAGAGGGGGCGCGGCGCGCACGATGACATCGCGCTTCATGACCGCGAACATCAACAGAAGCACGCCTGCGCAGGCCGCCGTCCTATGCGGCAGGCTGCGCGGAACAAGGCGCGGCGACACGCGGCGCGACAAGGCCAGCATGGCCGGCGGGACGCTCTTCAGCAGTGCGACGGCCTTCGCCCGCGCCGCTTCGACGGCGGGCGCTGGCGCCGCCGCCTCGGCGCGCCCGCTCCGCGCCATCAGCGAAATCTCCGGCGCCGCCGGCGCCTCGGCCATGGGAGCCGCAGGCACCGCCTCCGCCTGAGGGATCGGCCCCTCCATCCAGCGGTGCTCGCAGACCGCGCAGCAGATGCGCCGCGCCTTTTTTGCAAGGACGGCGCGGGGAAGGCGAAGGCCGGCGGCGCAGGCGGGACACTGGATGATGAGCATGGCTCAAGCCCCAAGTAAGGTTTTCATGCGATGAGTTAAATGCGCTTATGGTTAAGGTCAGGTTATCACGGGGCAGGATTCCCCTGTGTTTCGGGCTCTGGACTTGACCGCGCGCGGGGCGCAAGCTTCAAGAAGGCTGCGAGGTTTGCCTTGGTCCGATTCGAAAATGTCGGCCTGCGCTACGGGATGGGAGCGGAGATCCTTCAGGATCTCACCTTCGACATCGCGCCGCGGTCCTTCCAGTTCCTCACCGGGCCCTCCGGCGCCGGCAAGACGACTTTGCTGCGGCTCATGCTGCTCGCGCTGAAGCCGACGCGCGGCCTCATCACCCTCTTTGACCGCGACGTGGCCCTCCTCGACAAGGACACGATCACAAAGTTGCGGCGGCGCATCGGCGTCGTCTTTCAGGACTTCCGCCTGCTCGATCATCTCACGACCTACGAGAATGTCGCGCTGCCCCTGCGCGTGCAGGGCCGCGAGGAGGCGACCTATCGGGCCGAGGTCGTCGAACTGCTGGGCTGGGTGGGCCTTGGCGAGCGCATGCATATGTTGCCGCCGGTGCTGTCTGGCGGCGAGAAGCAGCGCGCCGCCATCGCCCGCGCCCTGATCGTGCGGCCTGAGCTTCTGCTGGCGGACGAGCCCACCGGCAATGTGGACCCCGGCCTCGCGCGCCGTCTTCTGCGCCTCTTCATGGAGTTGAACCGCTCGGGCACGGCGGTCGTCATCGCCACCCATGATCTCGCGCTCATGGATCAGTTCGACAGCGCCCGCCGCCTCGTGCTGGGCGACCGCCGGTTGCATATCTATGATTGACCGCATCGCGCAAAAGGCGGGCCTCTCGCCCCAGTGGGACGCTTTCGCGGGCATGAGCCTCAAGCGCAACAAACCGCTCGTGCCGGCGCAGAGCATCGCAGGCAGGGCGCTCGTCACGGTCATCGCCATCATGACCTTTCTGGCTTCGCTGGCGGCAGGCTCGGGCCTGCTCGTCGCCCAGGCTTCGCGCGACTGGACGCAGACCGTCTCCCGGGAGATGACGATCCAGGTGAAGCCGGTGGCGGGCCGGGACATCGAGGCGGATGTGCGTCAGGCCGCAGAGCTTGCGCGCGCCGCGCCGGGCGTCGCCAATGTGCGCATCTTCGACAAGGGCCAGTCCGAACATCTGCTGGAGCCCTGGCTCGGCGCTGGGCTTGATCTTGGCGCCCTGCCGATCCCCCGCCTGATCGTCGTCGAGCTTGGCGCCGCGCGCATGGACACGGCGCTTTTGCGCAAGGCCCTGGCCGAGCGCGCGCCAAACGCCATGCTCGACGATCATCGCCTCTGGCTCGAACGTCTGGCGGCCATGGCGCGGGCGCTGGTCGGCCTCGTCACCCTGATCTTCGCCCTCGTGCTCGTGGCCATGGGCCTCGCCATCACCTTCGCCACCCATGGCGCCATGGCGGGCAATCGCGAGATCGTCGACGTCCTGCATTTCGTCGGCGCGGAGGACCGCTTCATCGCCAGCCAGTTCCAGCGCCACTTCCTCTGGCTCGGGCTGCGCGGAGGCTGCATCGGCGCCGGCTTCGCCATGGCGGCTTTCGCCTTGTCGGGACTGCTCTCGGGCTGGTTCGCCAACTCGGCCGAATCCGATCAGCTGCAGGCCATGTTCGGCGGCTTCAGCCTTGGCCTCGCCGGCTATCTCGCCATCACCCTCCTCGCCGTCGCCGTCGCCTTTCTGACGGCGGCGATCTCCCGCGCCATCGTCTTTCGCCATCTGCGTGCGATGGGCTGATCCCTCCATCGCCGCCCCTGACGCCGACAAGGGTCTGCCGATCCGGCGCTTTCTTCACAGGGTCGCGAAACCCTCCCCTTCCCAAGGGGCCCGGCTTGAGGCATCACAAGCCCATGTTGTTCCTGCGCTCCCTCATCTTCAACGCGGCCTTCTACATCGTGCTCTTCGGGCTCGTGTTTCTGGGCGCGCCGGTCATGCTCCTTGGCCGTCATGCCGTCTTCGTGCTCGCGCGCACCTGGGCGCGGGTCTCGATCTGGCTGCTGCGCGTCATCTGCGGCGTGAAGGTGGAGTTTCGCGGCGTCGAGCATGTGCCCAAGGGCGCCTTCATTCTGGCGGCGAAGCACCAGTCGGTCTGGGAGACCTTCGCCCTCACGCTCTTCTGCCCGGATTATTCCTTCCTGCTGAAGCGCGAACTGACCTTCATCCCCTTTTTCGGCTGGATGCTTGTCAGCTCCGAACAGATCGTCATCGACCGGGCGAAGGGCGGCTCCGCGCTGACGCAGGCCGTGCGCAAGTCCCGCGCCCTGCTGGAGCAGGGGCGTCAGATCATCGTCTTCCCCGAGGGCACGCGTCGTGCGGTTCACGCCCCGCCCTCCTACAAGCCGGGGGTGGCGGCCATCTATGGCGCCTGCAATGTGGCCTGTGTGCCCGCCGCGCTGAATTCGGGCCTGTTCTGGCCGAGGCGCCAGTTCCTGCGCCGCCCCGGAACCATCGTGGTGGAGTTCATGCCGCCGATCGCGCCGGGCATGGACAAGAAGTCCTTCATGCGCCTGCTCTCGGACCAGATCGAAACCGCCACCATCCGCCTGACCGAAGAGGCGCTGGCGCGTGACGCGGGCCTCGCCTCCGCCTTCCCCCGTCCGGACGAGCGCGCGCCGGTCGAGGGCGCCGCCTGATCAGGGCAGGGCGTCGTCCGCGCCAAGGCGGGCGGCGATGGCGGCGAGGCGCGCGTCCCTGACGCCGATCTGCGCCAGATGGTCGTGGGTCGCCGCGACATAGGCCGGGTTGCGGCCGGAGACGCCCACGCCCTGCCGCACCAGCCGTAAAATTTCATCCTGCGGCAGACGCCCCGCATATTGCCCATGGCGCTGATCGACGATGTAGACGACCGCCTCCACCCTTCGCCCGTCGTCGAGCCGGGGGCGCAGCGTGACCTCGCGATAGACCAGGGTCACCTGCTCGCGCTCGCGCAGATAGGCGATGGTGGCCGCGCGCGCCTGCGCCTCAACCCTGAAGGCCACGCCCCGGCACGAGCCGCCCCGATCGAGGCCCAGCACCAGTCCCGGCCGCGCCGCCGTGCCCCGATGCACATGGGAATAGACGCAGAGCGAGCGGTGATAGCCATGCACCGTGGCCAGATGCCGCTCCACATAGGAAAAGCCCGGCCGCCACATGAGCGAGCCATAGCCGAACACCCAGAGCTCCCCGTTGTCTGTCATCGTGACCGTGTCATTTCAAAGCCCCAATCGGTATAAAAGATCCTGATCCTCACCGGAACCCTCTGGCATGACCGATTCCGCGCCCAGGCCCTCTCGTCCGACCCGCTGGGGCCTCTATCTGCCCATCGCAGCGCTGGGCGTGGCCGCCATCGGCTGGTCGGTCTTCTGGAACATTGCTGCGGGCATGACGCAGGCCGGGCTCGACGACTGGTTCGCGCAGGAGCGGGCCCTCGGCCGTCAGTGGTTCTGCCCCACCCGCAGCGTCGGGGGCTATCCGTTCCGCCTCGAGGTGCGCTGCGCGGCGCCGCGCTTCACCGGCAGGGTCGGCGCCTATGAGGGCGCGGGCTCGGCTGGCGACGTCTTCGCCGCCGCCCATCTCTACAATCCCCAGCTGATCCTGGCCGAGGTCGGCTCCCCCTTCACCTTCAGGACGCTGGATGGGGCGCTGGATCTCAATCTCGCCTGGAAGGAGCTGCGCGTCAGCCATCGCATGCGCAAGGGATCGCTCGACCGGGATTCGCTGGAGATGGAGGGGCCGGTGCTGCGCGTCGGCGGCCGCGAGGTCCCGCCCCTCACGCTGAAGGCCGATCATTTCGAGGCCCATTTGCGGCCTAACCCCGACCGCGACCCGGCCGTCTCGGCCTTTGACGTCGCGTTGCGCCTGACGCGGCTCGACGCGCCGCTTCTCGACGCCGCCACGGGCCTCGCCGGTCCGCTCGACGCGGTCTTCGCCGCCACGGTCCTGCATGTCGACGCCGCCCGCACAGGCGGGCCGCAGGCGCTGGAGCGCTGGCGTCTTGCGGGGGGCAATATGGAGATCCGCGAGATGAAGCTCGCCAAGGGCGAGGCGCGGGTCGAGGCGAGCGGCGCCTTCGGCCTTGACGATGCGCATCGACCGGCCGGGCGCATGGACCTCAATCTCACCGGCTTTGGTCCGGTCCTGCAGCGCATGGGGCTGGGCCTTGGCCCTCTGGCCTCGGGCGGCCAGACCGGGACGCTGCGCCTGCCCGTCAATGTCGAGAGGGGCCGCGCCTCGATCGGCCCGCTGCGCCTGCCCTTCGTCCTGAACCCGCTCTACTGATCGGCTGCGCGGCGGCCGAAGTCGGGCGAGGCGGTCTCCTGCCCCTGTTCGATGATGCCCCTGCGGATGGCCCGTGTGCGCGTGAAGAGTTCGAACAGCCCGTCGCCGTCGCCCCAGCGGATCATGCGCTGAAGCGCCGCCAGATCCTCGTTGAATCGTCCGAGCATTTCGAGGACGGCTTCCTTGTTGTGCAGGAAGATGTCGCGCCACATGGTCGGATCGGAGGCGGCGATGCGGGTGAAGTCGCGAAAGCCGCCCGCCGAGAACTTGATGACCTCAGACTGGGTGACCTCTTCGAGATCAGCCGCCGTGCCCACGATGTTATAGGCGATGAGATGCGGCACATGGCTGGTGATGGCGAGCACGAGATCATGATGGGAAGGCGTCATCACCTCCACATTGGAGCCGATGGCGCGCCAGAAGCTCTGCACCTTCGCCACATCCTCGGGATCGGATCCCTCGGGCGGGGTGAGGATGCACCAGCGCCCCAGAAAGAGAGCGGCGAAGCCGGCGTCCGGGCCTGAATGTTCGGTGCCCGCCACGGGATGGGCGGGCACGAAGCCGACGCCTGCGGGCAGATGCGGGGCGACGGCGCTGACGACCGCGCTCTTCACCGAGCCCACATCCGAGACGATGGCGCTGGATTTGAGATGCGGGCCTATCGCCTCCGCCACCGCGCCGGTTGCGCCCACGGGCACGCAGAGCACCACGAAATCGGCGCCCTTCACCGCGTCGGAAAGCTCCGCCTCCACCCGGTCGGCCATGCCGATCTCGGCCACCCGCGCGCGCACGGCGGGCGAGGCGTCGGCGGCGATGATTTCGCCTGCGGCGTTCATGCGCCGGGCGGCGCGCGCGATGGAGGAGCCGATCAGGCCAAGGCCGATGATCGTGATGCGCTGGAAGATCGGCTCGGACAGGGCGGGGCCCAGACGGTCTGACATGCTCAGGCCTTTCCGGCGACGAAGTCGGCGAGGGCCTGAACCACCAGCCGGTTGGGCTCTTCCGCGCCCACGGTCATGCGCAGCGCATGGGGAAGGCCGTAGGAGGAGACGCGGCGCAGCACGAGGCCGCGGCTTGTCAGGAAGTCGTCGGCCTCCGCCGCGCTCTTGCCGGGCGCTTCGGGGAAGTGGATCAGCACGAAATTGCCTACGCTCGGCGTCACCTTGAGGCCGAGCTTGCCGATCTCGGCCTCCAGCCATGTCCGCCAGCGCTCGTTGTGGGAGATGGCGGCGTTCACATGGTCGATGTCGCCGATGGCGGCGACGCCCGCCTCCAGCGCCGCGCCGTTCACGTTGAAGGGGCCGCGAATCCGGTTCACGGCGTCGCAGACCTCGGGATGTCCATAGGCCCAGCCAAGGCGCAGGCTCGCCAGGCCATGGATCTTGGAGAAGGTGTGGGTGACCACGACATTGGGATGGGCGTCCGCGAGTTCGAGCCCGTTCGTGTAGTCATCGCTCCTGACATATTCCGCATAGGCGTGGTCGAGCACGAGAACGACATGTGGCGGCAGGCCCGCATGCAGGCGCTTGACCTCGGAGGCCGGCAGATAGGTGCCCGTGGGATTGTTGGGATTGGCGATGAAGACGATCTTCGTGCGCGCCGTGACGGCGGCGAGGATGGCGTCCACATCGGCCGTGAGATTCTTTTCGGGCACGACGACCGGCGCGCCGCCAGCCGCCAGAATGGCGATGCGGTAGACGAGGAAGCCATGCTCGGTGAAGACGCCTTCATCGCCTTCGCCCACGAAGGCCGAGGCGATGAGATGCAGCAGGTCGTCGGATCCATTGCCGCAGACGATGCGCTGGGGATCGAGCCCATAGCGCGCGCCAATGGCGGCGCGCAGGCGCGCGACCGATCCATCGGGATAGAGTTCAAGGCTGCCCGCCGCCTCGCGAAAGGCCGCGACAGCCTTGGGCGAGGGGCCAAGCGGCGTCTCGTTCGAGGAGAGCTTGTAGACCTTGGCGGCGCCGGGTGCGCCGCTCTTGCCGGGCACATAGGCCTCGATCGCCAGGACGCTGCGGCGCGGGACGGGGCGGTTGGGATTCATGGGTGTGACTCGTGTTTCAGCGGTTCAGGCGGGCGAAGCTGCGCGGTGCGCGAATTCGAAGCGCGCCGCATGGCTGCCCACATCGTGGATGCGGATATCCCCGACGCCTGCGCCCGTAAAGGCGCCGCGCAGGGCCTCGATGGCGAGATCGCCGGGCGTGGCGAGCAACAGCGACAGGCCCATGCCTTCGGCCGCGCTGCCCAGCACCTCGACGCCCAGCGCGCTGAGGGCGCCATGGATGGGCTCGCGCCAGCGGTCGACGACGACGGAGCGGATCAGCACATCGCGCGCGGCGGCTTCCGCCAGCGGCTTCGAGATGACGAAGATCGGCATGCCCGCGGGATGGTCCGGCCGCTCCACGAAGGGCAGGCGCGCGATGATCTTGGGGGCGCCCTCGCCCGCCAGATCGCGCCACCAGGCCGCGCCCGAAGGCCCGCCCTCGATCCGCACCATGCCAAGGTCGCCTTCGGAGGCGGCGACCCCCGCGATGACGGCGGCGGGGCCGTGGTGGATGATGAAGGGCACGGTGAAGCCGAAATGGAAGCGCACGCTGTCGCGCATGGCCGCGTCCCCGGCCGCGATGTCCGCATGCACCGAATAGTTCGACTGCACATAGGTGAAGGTCGAGATGATGATGCGCCAGATGCCCTCCACCGTCTCCAGCGGCAGCAGGCCTTTGTGGCGCAGGGCCATGGCGCGCATCATCGAGGCCTCGCGCCCCGGCCGGAAGGCCGAGCCGCCGCCCTGCTTCGCCTTGATGGCGATCAGCGTGTCGATGATGGCGCTGCGCTCGATCAAGAGCTCATGCATGGCCGCATCGATCCGGTCGATGTTGACCCGCAGGTCCGTCAACAGGTCTTCGGGGCGAGGTTCAGCCATGATGAATCCGCAAGACGCGAGGAAAGCCCGTCTGTTTAGCCTCGCCCGATGGGCTTGGCAAAAGATTCCGGAAGGGCCCCACGGAAGGCTCGGGATCGGCGACAGGCCCGGCCATCGCTCAAGCTTGACTCTGTGAAAGAGCGACACCTATAAAACAGTCCCTTCGTTCGGAAAAAAGAACGATCCCGTCCGGGTTTGCTATGTCCTCGTTTGCAGCGGCTGATGATGTGCGATTGCGGGAAGTTCATGCGCCCCAGAGCGAGGTGGCGCATTTCGGCCCCGACCAGCCCCTGCAGATGGATGCGGGCGTCAATCTCGCCCCCTTCACCATCGCCTACCAGACCTATGGGGCCCTCAACGCGGCGAAATCCAACGCGGTGCTCATCTGCCATGCGCTGACGGGCGACCAGCATGTGGCCAATGTGCATCCGGTGACGGGCAAGCCGGGCTGGTGGGAGATCATGGTCGGCCCCGGCCGCCCCATCGACACCGACCGTTATTTCGTCATCTGCTCGAATGTGCTGGGCGGCTGCATGGGCACGACCGGCCCGGCATCCATCAATCCCGCCACGGGCCGCCCCTGGGGCCTCGACCTGCCGGTGGTGACGATCCGCGACATGGTGCGCGCGCAGGCCATGCTCATCGACCGGCTTGGCATCGACCAACTCTTCTGCGTCGTCGGCGGCTCCATGGGCGGCATGCAGGTGCTGCAATGGGCGGCCTCCTATCCGCAGCGCGTCTTCAGCGCCCTGCCCATCGCGGCCGCGGCGCGTCACTCCTCCCAGAACATCGCTTTCCATGAAGTGGGGCGCCAGGCCGTCATGGCCGATCCCGACTGGCGCGGCGGGCGCTATTTCGACCATGGCGTGCGCCCGCTCAAGGGCCTTTCGGTGGCGCGCATGGCCGCGCATATCACCTATCTCTCGGACGAGGCCTTGCAGCGCAAATTCGGCCGCAAGCTGCAGAACCGCGCGGCGCCGACCTTCTCCTTCGATGCGGACTTCCAGATCGAAAGCTATCTGCGCCATCAGGGTTCAAGCTTCGTCGAACGCTTCGATGCGAATTCCTATCTCTACGTCACCCGCGCCATGGATTATTTCGACATAGCCGAAGACTATGGCTCGCTCGCAAGCGCCTTCAAGGGCACGAAGACGCGCTTTTGCGTGGTCTCCTTCACCTCGGACTGGCTCTTTCCCACCAGTGAATCGCGCGCGGTGGTCCACGCTTTGAATGCAGGCGGCGCGCCTGTCTCCTTCGTCGAGGTCGAGACCGACAAGGGCCATGACGCCTTCCTGCTCGATGAGCCCGATCTCTTCGCGGCCATGCGCGGTTTTCTGGATTCAGCAGCGCGGGCGCGCGGCCTCATGGGGGCGCGCTGATGGCCTCGGTCTTCGATCAGGAGCGCGCGGCCATGTCCGCGGCGCGCGTCGATCTTCTCCTGATTTCGCAGATGGTGGAGCGCGGCGCGCGCGTGCTCGATGTGGGCTGCGGCGATGGGGAGTTGCTGCGTCTTCTGGCGGAGACCCGCGACGTCGACGCGCGCGGCATCGAGCTCTCCCAACGCGGCGTCAATGATTGCGTCGCCAAGGGGCTCTTCGTCGTTCAGGGCGACGCCGACACCGATCTTGTCGATTATCCCGACGACGCCTTCGACTATGTCATTCTCTCCCAGACGCTGCAGGCCACGCGCCAGCCAAGGCGCGTGCTGGAGCAGATGCTGCGCATCGGCCGCCGCGCCATCGTCTCCTTCCCCAATTTCGGCCATTGGCGGATTCGCTGGCAGCTCGCCACGAAGGGCCGCATGCCCGTGACGAAGAATCTCTCCTATAGCTGGTACGACACGCCCAACATCCACTTCTGCACCATCCGCGATTTCGTCGCCTTGACCGAGGAGATCGACGCGCGCATCGAACGCGCCGTGGCGCTCGACAGCGCAGGCGCCTCCGTCGGCGTCTCCGCGCCATGGTGGGTGTGGAACATGTTCGGCGAACAGGCCGTCTTCGTGCTGGAGCGCGGACGCAAGGGTTAGTTCAGCGCGAAGATCGCCACATTCAGCGCGGCGGCGAAGGTCACCCAGGCCAGATAGGGCGGAAAGGCCCAGGACGAGGGTCGATCAATGCGCCTGAAGGCCACCATGTTCGCCACGATCGACAGCCAGAGAAAGACGATCACGACAAGGCCGAGCGCAGGACTGCGCAGCCCGAAAAAGGCGATGGACCAAAGCGCGTTCAGCGCGATCTGCGCGCAAAAGACAAGGATGGCGCGGCTGCGGCCCGGCGTCTGCGGATCCTGACGCAGGATGCGGTAGAAGGCGATGATCAGTCCGGTGTAGAGCAGGCTCCAGACAGGCCCGAAGAGCCAGTTGGGCGGCGTGAACCAGGGCTTTTGCAGCTCTGCATACCAGGTGGGAATGTTCGGCATGGTCGCGGCGTTGCCGATGAAGCTCGCGGCAAAGACGACGAGCACCGCAATAGCCCCATGCGCAGCCCGGCCATAGGTGCGTGACGCCTGTTCCATATCCTGATCCCACGAGTCGTAACCGATCTGCTGATTGGTTATACGTAGAAAACGAAATCCGGTTTGGAAGTGGTCAGATGCCGCAGTGGAAGCCCCGCACACTCCTCGCCCAGGCGCTCGGCGCCATCGATCCGGCGAGCCGCGCCATCGTGCCGCCGATCCATGTCTCCACGACCTATGAGCGCGATGCGGACAATCAATATCGCTCCGGCAATGTCTATGGGCGACCGGACAATGAAACCGTGCGCGAGGCCGAGGCCATCATCGCCCAGCTGGAGAATGGCGCCGCGGCGATGGTGCTGGGTTCGGGCATGTCGGCTGCGGTCGCGGTCTTCTCGACCTTGGCGCCGGGCGATCATGTGGTGGCGCCGCGCGTCATGTATTGGGCGCTGCGCAACTGGCTCGCGAGCGAAGGGGTGCGGCGCGGACTTGAGGTGAGCTTCGTCGACGCGGCCGATGCAGGCGCGGTGGCGGCGGCGCTGCAGCCGGGCCGCACGAAGCTCGTCTGGCTCGAAACCCCCTCCAATCCCCTCTGGGAGATTTCCGACATCGCCGCCATAGCGCGGGCCGCCCATGCGGCGGGCGCGCGTGTGGCGGTCGACTCCACCTGCGCGACGCCCCTGCTCACGCGTCCCCTGGAGTTTGGCGCCGATCTCGTCATGCATGCCGCGACGAAATATCTGAATGGCCATTCCGATGTGGTGGCGGGCGCGCTCGTCACGGCGAAGATCGATGAGACATGGACGAGCCTGCAGCGAATCCGCGCATCCCATGGCATGATTCTCGGCCCCTTCGAGGCCTACCTTCTCATCCGCGGCATGCGCACGCTTGATCTGCGCCTGCGCGCGGCCTGCGCCAGCGCGCTCGAACTCGCCACGCGTCTCGAGAACCATCCGCAGATCGAGGCGGTCCTCTATCCGGGCCTGCCGCGCCATCCGCAGCATGAGCTTGCGCGCGCGCAGATGCAGGGCGGCTTTGGCGGCATGTTGTCGATCCGCGTCAGGGGCGGCGAATCTCACGCCATCGCCACGGCTGCCAGGGTGCGCCTGTGGAAGCGCGCCACCTCGCTCGGCGGCGTCGAAAGCCTGATCGAACATCGCGCCTCCATCGAGGGTCCGGACTCTCCCTGCCCGCCTGATCTCCTGCGCCTGTCCGTGGGCGCGGAGGATGTGGAGGATCTCTTCGCCGATCTCGACGCCGCTTTGCGCGGCTGACCCTGCGGCAGGCTTCTCCCCCTTAGAGGCGGATTGATTCACGCGCCCTTGTCTGAAAAACAGGACGCGCGCGGCGCCGAATCGCCGGGCGTCCAAAGCGGGGATGATGATGGCTGAGGTTTGCACGCAGGGCGTCGATACGGGTTTCGTGGCGCTGGGTTATGGCAAGGTGGCCGTGCTTGGCGTGGTGCAGGGAATCACTGAGCTTCTGCCAATCTCCTCCACCGCCCATATGCGCATCGTGCCCGCCCTGCTTGGCTGGCAGGATCCGGGCTCGGCCTTCTCCGCCGCCATGCAGATGGCGGCGCTCGCCGCGGTCATCAGCTATTTCTGGCGCGACATGCGCGTGCTTGCCGTGGGCTCGCTCAGGGCCGTCGCGCGCCGCGACTTCCATGACTGGAATTTCCGTTTCGTCATCTGGATCGGCCTCGCCACCATCCCCATCGGCGTCTTCGGCCTCGCCCTGTCGAAGCTGCTGAACACCTGCGGCTCGCCGCTGCGCACGCTGCCGGTCATCGGCGCCTCCTGCCTCGTGATGGCGATCCTGCTCGCCATCGCGGAAATCAAGGCGAGCCACAAGCGCACCATCGACCATGTGAGCCTGAAGGACGCGATGATCGTCGGCCTTGCGCAGGTCGGCGCGCTCATTCCGGGCATTTCGCGTTCGGGCTCCACGCTCACGGCGGCCCTGTTTCTCGGGCTCAAGCGCGATGAAGCCGCGCGCTTCTCCTTTCTGCTCGGCCTGCCCGCCATCGCCCTTGCAGGCCTGAAGGAATTTTTCGTTCTCTGGCGCGCCGATCTCGACGCCCATGGATGGGGGGTGCTCTGCTTCGGCCTCCTCATCGCCTCGCTTTCGGCCTTTGTGGCGATCTGGAGCCTCATGCATCTGCTGGAGCGCTTCTCCTCATGGCCCTTCGTGATCTATCGCGGGCTGATGGGCCTCTTCCTGCTGACGGCCTTTTATTTCGGCTGGCTGGCGTAAGTTCAACTAAACCTCAAATAAAAAGGGCGGCCGGCCCGGATCGAAGCTGGCCGCCCTTCGCATTTTAAAATCAGCGCGCCTCAGGCGCCCTTGGGAAAGCGCACGATGGTGCCTGATCCCGCTGGCCCTTCGATTTGCGGCGCATCGCCGATGGCCTCATCGCCGATGGTGAGCAGGCCGTTCACCGCGCTGATGCGGACGGTCTCGCCGTCATGCACCTCTCCGCTGAGAATCCGCTCGGCCAGGGGATCCTGCACATTCTTCTGGATGGTGCGCTTGAGCGGACGCGCGCCATAGGCGGGATCATAACCTTTTTCCGCGAGCCAGTGCCGCGCTGCTGGCGCAAGCTCGATGGTGATCTTGCGATCCTCCAGCAGGCGTTGCAGGCGCGTCATCTGAATGTCCACGATGGCGCCCATGTCCTCGCGGCGCAGGCGGTGGAACAGGATGATTTCATCGACGCGGTTCAGGAACTCCGGCCTGAACTTGGCGCGCACCACCTGCATCACCTCATCATGCACCGCGCTCGATTCCTCGCCCTCCTTCTGCATGACGAGATATTCCGCGCCCAGATTGGAGGTCATGATGATCAGCACGTTGCGGAAGTCGACGGTGCGGCCCTGGCCATCGGTCAGGCGTCCATCGTCGAGCACCTGCAAGAGCACGTTGAAGACATCCGGGTGCGCCTTCTCGATCTCGTCGAACAGCACGACCTGATAGGGCCTGCGCCGCACCGCTTCGGTCAGCGCGCCGCCCTCCTCATAACCGACATAGCCCGGAGGCGCGCCGATGAGACGGGAGACCGAGTGTTTCTCCATATATTCGGACATGTCGATGCGGACCATGGCGGTCTCGTCATCGAAGAGGAAGGAGGCCAGCGCCTTCGTCAGCTCCGTCTTGCCGACGCCCGTGGGCCCAAGGAACATGAAGGAGCCGATGGGCCGGTTGGGATCCTGCAGTCCCGCGCGCGCGCGCCGCACGGCGGTCGAGACCGCGCGCACCGCTTCCTTCTGGCCGATGACGCGCTTGCCGATCTGCTCTTCCATCTTGAGCAGTTTGTCGCGCTCGCCTTCGAGCATTTTATCCACGGGCACGCCGGTCCAGCGCGAGACGACCTGCGCCACATGGTCGGCGGTGACCGCCTCCTCCACGAGCGCGCCGCCCTCTTCGACCTCAGCGGCGGCGAGCTTCTTTTCAAGCTCGGGAACGACGCCGTAAGACAGGCGCCCGGCCTCGGCATAGTCGCCCTTGCGCTGGGCGTTGGCGAGCTCCGTGCGGGCTTGCTCCAGCTGCTCCTTGAGCTTCTGCGCCTGCCCCAGCTTGTCCTTCTCCGCGCGCCAGCGGGCGGTGAGGGAAGCCGACTTCTCCTCAAGCTCGCTCAGCTCGCCCTCCAGCTTGCCGAGCCGGTCGCGCGAGGCGGAGTCGGTCTCCTTTTTCAGGGCTTCGCGTTCGATCTTGAGCTGGATGATGCGCCGGTCGAATTCATCCAGCGCCTCGGGCTTGGAGTCGACCTGCATGCGCAGGCGCGACGAGGCTTCATCCACGAGGTCGATGGCCTTGTCCGGCAGGAAGCGGTCGGCGATGTAGCGGTTCGACAGGGTCGCCGCCGCGACGATGGCGGAGTCGGTGATGCGCACCCCGTGGTGCATCTCGTATTTCTCTTTGAGCCCGCGCAGGATCGAGACGGTGTCCTCGACGGTGGGCTCGGAGACGAACACGGGCTGGAAGCGCCGCGCCAGCGCCGCGTCCTTCTCGACATGTTTGCGATATTCGTCGAGCGTGGTCGCGCCGATGCAATGCAGCTCGCCCCGCGCCAGCGCGGGCTTGAGCAGGTTCGACGCATCCATGGCGCCATCGGCCTTGCCGGCGCCGACGAGCGTGTGCATCTCGTCGATGAAGAGCACGATGCCGCCTTCGGCCGAAGTCACTTCGGTGAGCACGGCCTTCAGCCGCTCCTCGAATTCGCCGCGATATTTCGCGCCTGCGATCAGCGAGCCCATGTCGAGCGCAAGCAGCTTTTTATCCCTGAGGCTCTCGGGCACGTCGCCATTGACGATGCGCAGCGCAAGCCCTTCCACGATGGCGGTCTTGCCGACGCCGGGCTCGCCGATCAGCACGGGATTGTTCTTGGTGCGGCGCGAGAGGACTTGAATGGCGCGGCGGATCTCCTCATCGCGGCCGATCACCGGATCAAGCTTGCCGCTGCGTGCGGCCTCCGTGAGGTCGCGGGCATATTTCTTCAGGGCGTCATAGGCGTTTTCAGCGGTCGCGCTGTCGGCGGTGCGGCCCTTGCGCAGGTCTTCGATGGCCTTGTTGAGCCCTTGCGCGGTCACGCCCGCATTGGCGAGGATCTTTCCGGCCTCGCTGCTCTTCTCCATGGCGATGGCGAGCAAAAGGCGCTCCACCGTGACGAAGCTGTCGCCCGCCTTCTGCGCGATCTTTTCAGCCGAGTCGAAAATGCGCGATGTCGTGGGCGCCAGATAAAGCTGGCCCGCCCCCGCGCCCTGCACCTTCGGCAACTTGCCGAGCGCCAGCTCCGTCGCCGTCAGCGCGTCGCGCGAGCGCCCGCCCGCGCGGTCGATGAGCCCGGCGGCGAGGCCCTCCTCATCGTCTAGCAGAACCTTGAGCAGATGTTCCGGCGTGAACTGCTGGTTGCCCTCGCGCACGGCGAGCGATTGGGCGGATTGAACGAAGCCGCGCGCCCGTTCGGTGAATTTCTCGAAATTCATCTTGACCTCCTTGACCCCCGGACGCGCCCCGAAGCGGCGTGGCCGGCGTCTGCGATGGGCCCCCGAAGGCGGCCTGACGAAGATGTAGGAAGCCGTCCCCGCCAGCGGAAGGGGCGCCCTTTCCAAGCGCCCCCCTTTCTTGATACGGATCAACCAGCGGCGCGGCCGTTTGTTCATCGCGCCCTGAACCAAAGCGAACCAGACTGGCGGGAGACCATGCCTCAGATCACCATACCCAGCGCCAACATCAGCTTTGACTGTGACGAGCATGACACCGTGCTGCGCGCCGCGCTGCGGGCGGGCCTCGGCATGCCCTATGAGTGCAATGTCGGCTCCTGCGGCAACTGCCGTTTTGAAGTGCTGAGCGGCGAGGTCGTCCATGAGCGCGAGAATCCGCCCGGCTGGAACGAGCAGCGCGACAAGGCCAAGAACCGTTATCTGGGCTGTCAGGCGCGCCCGCTGGGCGATTGCTCGATCAAGGTTCCCATGCGGCCGGAATACAAGAGCCAGTTCCTGCCCCGGCGCACCACGGGCAAGCTCATCGCCGTCGAGGACATCACCCACGACATCCGCGAGTTCCGCTTCGAGCTTGCTGCGCCCAACGGCTTCCTGCCGGGCCAATATGCGCTGATCGGCGCACCGGGCGTTCAGGGCGGCCGGGCCTATTCCATGGCCAATGCGGGCGAGCCCGGGCGGTGGGATTTCCAGATTCGCCGGGTGCCGGGCGGGGAGACCACCAGCGTGCTCTTCGACAAGCTCAAGCCCGGCGATGAGGTCGGCCTCGATGGTCCCTATGGCATGGCCTATTTCCGCGACGAATCGCCGCGCGACGTGCTGTGCATGGCGGGCGGCTCGGGCCTTTCGCCCATGATCTCCATCGCCCGCGCCTTTGCGGCCTCGACGACGTCGCCGCAGCGCAAGCTGCATTTCATCTATGGCGGACGCACCCCGCGCGACATCTGCGGCGAATCGATCCTCAAGACCCTGCCGGGCTTCGGCACGCGCATCTTCTATCATTGCGCCGTGTCGGACACGGCCCACCCCGATTCGGCTGGCTGGACCGGGCGCACCGGCTTTGTGCCCGATCTGGCGGTGGAGTTGTTCACCGACGCGCTGGCCGGGTTCGAAATCTATTTCGCGGGCCCCCCGCCCATGGCCGACGCCATCATGAAGATGGCGATCGCCCACAAGGCGCCCGTGGGCCAGCTGCATTTCGACAAGTTCTATTGAGCGGATGAGAGGGGCGGCCTCAGGCCGTCCCTTCACCTTTCGGATGCTCGCTTTCCCGCTCTATCTCGCCGCGGCGCTCGCCGAAATCGCCGGCTGCTTCGCCTTCTGGTCATGGCTGCGCCTCGGCAAGCCCATCTGGTGGCTGGGCCCGGGCATGGCCTGTCTGGCGCTGTTCGGCTGGCTGCTGACGCGCATCGACGCTGATTTCGCCGGGCGCGCCTTCGCGGCCTATGGCGGCGTCTACATCCTGGCGTCCCTGGGCTGGATGTGGGCCGTGGAGGGCGGTCGGCCTGACCGCTGGGACGTCATCGGCGCCCTTGTGTGCCTGGCCGGGTCGGCCATCATTCTCCTGGCGCCCCGCGCCCCATGAACTTCTGGCGCCCCGCGCCCCATGACTTCCCGGCGCTCCGCGCCCTATGAAAAACGCCCCTCCGGGGAGGGGCGCTCATCAGGCTCGGCGCTCGGGGATCATTCACCCCCAAGGGATCATTCCCCGACAGGGGCGTCGCCCGGCGCTGGCGCATCGGTTGCGGCTTCGTCAGCGCGCCTGCGGCGCCTGCGCGGGCGCAGGTGGTAGCCGCCGGCCTCGCCCTCGCCCTCGCTGCGGGGCTGGATGTCCCCCACGATGGGCTGGGGGGCGTCAGGCTCGGCGACGCTCACGCGCACCGGCGAGGTGATGAAGGAGGGCAGGATCGGCGCGGCCTCGGCCTCGGGGATCTCGGGGCGCGGCTCGCGGAAGCCTTCACGCGGCTGCTGGGGCTGGTCGCCCCGGAATTCGCGCGGGGGGCGATTGTCGCGGTTGCGGTCGAAGCGGTTGCGCCCGTTGCGGTCCTGCGGATTGCGATCCTGCCTTTCGCCACGGTCCTGCCTTTCGCCGCGTTCCTGGAAGGGGCGGTCGGGCCGGGGCTGGCGCTCGCCCTGATAGGGCTGGCCCTGCTGCCGCTCGCCGCCGAAGGGCGGACGGTCGAGGAAGGGCTGCGGCTGGTTCGGGGGGGCGGCGGGCGGCTGCTGGGGCTGCTGGCCGCCGAAGGCGGGCTGGCCATAGGGCTGGGGCTGGCCGCCGAAGGGCGCCTGGGTCTGGGCGAAACGCTCGGGCGGCGAGGCGAAACGGTCGGGAAGCCCGCCCATGTCGTCGTCGTCGTCCATCTCCTCCATATCGGGCTCGCCGGGCGCGCGCTGATAGCCCATCTGGGCCTGCGCCTGCGCCAGTTGCGCCGAAGCGATGAGGCGGAAGTAATGTTCGGCGTGCTGGAGATAGCTTTCGGCCATCACGGGGTCGCCCGAGGACTGGGCGTCACGCGCGAGCTGAAGATATTTCTCGGCGACGTGGTGAGCGGTTCCCCGGATCTTCACGTCCGGACCATTGGACTCATAGGTGCGGGTGAGCGGATTGGGGCCCTTGCGGTTGTTGCGACCGCGCATGCGCTTATTCTGACCTGGTCTCATCGAAGATCCTTGGGAGGTCTTTGGGGTGCGTTGCGTCTTTGGGATGCATCCTTGGGGGTGTTGTCCTTGCGGGATGCGTCCTCTGCCCTGGCGTCGCCGGGCTGGCGGGGCTTTCTCCATCAGCGAATCACTGCGCATTGCGCGACAGAGGAGCCTTGGCTCCGGCCTGCATGATCCGGTTTGGGCCTCTGAACTTGGCCCCGGCTCACTTTCCGGCCCGCCTCTCACGGGTCGAAATCGGGAAATGATCGACTTGGGAACGTTTTGTCTCGACCGGAACGGTTCTGCGCGGGACTGAAAAATCAGAGCCCTGAAACGCTATTCTACGGTTGTTGAGGTTTGCGTCAGCCCAATGAAGGCGATCTCATGAGTGTAACCTAGTCGCTTTCGCTCCGTCCGCCAAGGGGGCTGGCGTAAAATATCCCAATGGATCATGCGGCCCCTTTCCGGCCGATCACCGCCCGCTCCACCCCGGCGAGGTCGCGTTTCGCCCGCACATCGCGCAAGCCCTGCCCTTTCAGCAGGTCCATCACCGCCTGCGCCTGCCCCTGCCCCACCTCCAGAATGGCGAAGCCGCCGGGCGCCACGAGCGCGGGCAGGAGGGCGGCGATGTCGCGATAGGCGGTCAGCCCGTCCGGCCCCCCGTCGAGGGCCAGCAGGGGGTCGAAGAGCCGCACCTCCGGGTCGAGGCCCGCAAGCGCCCCGCTCTCGATATAGGGAGGATTGGAGACCACGAGGTCATAGAGACCGGGCAGGCCCGCGCTCCAGCCGCCCTGGCGCACCTCGCCGCGCTGGTTCAGCTCGCAGCGGGCGAGGTTCTCGCGCGCCACGGCGCAGGCGCCGGGCGACAGGTCGACGCCAAGGCCCCGTCCATTCGGGAAGATGTCGAGGAGCGCGCAAAGGATGGCCCCCGATCCCGTTCCAAGGTCGAGGATCGACAGGGCCTCGCCCTGCCGCTCGCCCAGAACCTCAAGGGCGCCATCGACCACCGTCTCCGTGTCGGGACGCGGATCAAGCACCGCAGGGGTCACGAGGAGGTCAAAGCTCCAGAAGCTGCGCTGGCCCAGAATCCGCGACACGGGCTCGCGGGCGAGGCGGCGCTGGGCCATGGCGAGCGCCAGCTCCGCCGCCTCTTCCTCGATGGGCAGATCAGGATCGCGGATCAGCGCGACATGATCGAAGCCCGCCGCGGCGCAGAGCAGCAACCTTGCGTCGATGGACGGATCCTCGATCCCCGCCCCCGCGAAGGCGTCCGCCAGCAGGCGCATGGCCTGTCGGCGGCTGGTGTTCGGCGTCAGGCCTTCGAAGGGGCGCTCCACCTCAGGCGGCCGCTCTGGCGAGCACCCGCGTCAGGCGCGCGGCGAAGGCGGCGGGGTCGGCGAGCTGCTCCCCGTCCATCAGCCGGGCTTCATCATGGAGCAGCCATGCGGCGTCCTCGACGAGGCTCTTGTCGGCTTCCGCGCCAAGGCGCTTGGCCAGCGACTGCACGAGGGCGTGGCGCGGGTTGATCTCCAGCACGGGCTTGGTGAGCTCGGCCCGTCCGGCCTGCGCCAGAATGCGCTCAAGCCGCCGGTCCGGCCCATGTTCGCCCGCCACCAGACAGGCCGGGCTTTCGGCGAGGCGCTCGGAGGCCCGCACATCGGCGGTCACGCTTTCAAGGGTCTGCTTCATGAAGGCGAGGAGCACGGCGACTTCCGCCGTTGTCTCGGCCGAAGTCTCCTTTTCACCCTCGCTCAGGGGAATGGTCTTGAGGTCGGCGCCGCCCTGGGTCACGGATTTGAAGGGCTTGCCATCGAAGCCGACCGCCGTCGAAACCCAGAAGGCGTCCACGGGATCGCCCAGCAGCAGCACTTCGACGCCGCGCGCCTTGAAGCCTTCGAGCTGCGGGCTCGAGCCCATGCGCTTTGCGTCCTCGCCGGTGAGGTAGAAGATCGAGGTCTGGTTCTCCTTCAGTCCCGCCACATAATCGGCGAGGCTGCGCCCGCCTTCGGGATGGGTGGTGGTGGCGAAACGGGCGAGCTTGAAGAGCTGGTCGCGGCGCTCGGGATCCTCATAGAGCCCTTCCTTCAGCACGGCGCCGAAGTTCTCCCAGATCTTCGCGAAAGCCTCGGGGTCGTTCTCCGCGGTCTTGGTCAGCTCCTGCAGGACGCGGTTGGTCACGCCCCTGCGGATGGCGGCGAAGACCGGGCTCGTCTGGATCATCTCGCGCGAGACGTTCAGCGGCAGATCGGCCGAATCGACGACCACCCGCATGAAGCGCATCCAGCCCGGCAGCAGGTCGCTGTCCTGGGTGATGAGCACGCGGCGCACATAGAGCTTGCTGCGGCCCTTGCGGGCGGGATCGAAGAGATCGAGCGGGCGCGAGCCCGGCACGAAGGCGAGCACCGTATATTCGTGCCGCCCTTCCGCGCGCCAGTGCATGGTGAGGGCGGGCTCGTCATACTGGCCTGCAAGGCTGCGGTAGAAGTCGGTGTATTCCTCCGCCGTCACGGCGCTGCGGGGCTTGGCCCAGACGGCGGCGCCATCGGTCAGGCGGCGGGCCTCGCCCTGCGGCGCCTCGCGCAAGTCGATGGGCACGGCGACGGCGCCCGAATGTTCGGTGACGATGCTCTCGAGCTTCCAGGCTTCGAGATAGGTCTTCGACTCCGCGTTCAGATGCAGGATCACCCGCGTGCCGCGCTGGGGGGCTGCGTCGAGCGGCAGGGCTTCGGTCACATATTCGCCCTTGCCCTCGGAGATCCAGCGCCAGGCCTCATCGCCGCCCGCCTTGCGGGTCTCCACCACCACGCGGTCGGCGACCATGAAGGCGGAATAGAAGCCGATGCCGAACTGGCCGATGAGATCGGCGCCCGCGCGGCCCGCGCCGCCTTCCGCCTCGCTCTCCTGATCGCCTTTGGCCTCGTTGTTCTGGCTGATGCGCTCCAGAAAGGCCCGCGTGCCGGAATTGGCGATGGTGCCGAGCGCATCGACCAGATCGGCCCGGCTCATGCCGACGCCGTTGTCGGCGATGGTCAGCAGGCCGGCCTCCTTGTCGATGGTCAGTTCGATGGCGAAGGGCGCCTCCTCGCCAAGGAGTTCAGGCCGCGCAAGGGCTTCATAGCGCAGCTTCTCGCAGGCGTCGGCGCCGTTGGAGATGAGTTCGCGCAGAAAGATGTCCCGATCCGAATAGATCGAATGGACCATGAGGTGCAGGAGGCGCGCGACATCCGCCTGGAAGGCGTGAGATTGGGCGTCTGGCGAATCGATGGTCGTCGTCACGAGAAAATCCTCATCAGATGAAGGAAGGGGCTGGGTGAACCAGCGCAGTCCCTCATATCGCGGCGCGAGCGTGAGGATTCAAGAGTGGGCCCAAAAGCATACGGTCGGCGGAAGCAGTGCTTCACGCCGACCGTGCGTCGCCGGGGAACGCGGCCCGGTCGAAAGGTTCCCGGGGGGCTGGGGGGCTGACTGATCCAGAAAGCCGACCAACCGGACCTTCCCTTGCGACAGGTGAAATGTCGTCGCCGAAATGGGCGTCCTTTCGACCGGAAACGGGCGAAACTGTGATTTTCCGCAGCCGCCTTGCAGGCCTGTCGCAATTTCTTCATCATGGACGCGTCAGGAGGCGCAGGTGAGCGATCAGGAGCCCAAAGAGGCCAGTCATACGGGCGATGTGACGCCTTTGCGGCCGCGGCCGCCCGCGCCTCCCCAGGCCCCTGGTCCCGCGCAAAGCCAGCACAGCGCGCCCTCGGTTGTGTCGTTCGACCGCAGCGAGTTGCGGGAGATCCTGAACCTCTACGGGCGCAAGGTCGCTGCGGGGGAATGGCGGGACTACGCCATGGACTTCAACCCCGACAAGGCCATCTTCTCGATCTATCGCCGCACCTCGGAATATCCGCTTTATCGAATCGAAAAGAATCCGGGCCTGGCGCGCAAGCAGGGCGCCTATTCGGTCGTGGCGGCGACCGGGCTGATCCTGCGGCGCGGGTCCGACCTCGCGCGCGTGATATCCGTGCTCGACCGCAAGGTGAAGCTGGTCTCCGTTTGATCGGCGCCCCAAACGCAAAAGGCCCCGCGTGAGCGGGGCCTTCGCTGCTAAGCGTCAGCTCGATCAGTCGTTGCGGCTGCCGGTCAGCTGCAGCAACGAGGTGAAGATGTTGATGAAGTCGAGATAGAGCATGAGCGCGCCATTCACCGACTTCTTGACGGCGGTCTCGCCGTCATCGTTGGCGTAATACATCTCCTTGATCGACTGGGTGTCGTAGGCGGTGAGGCCCGCGAAGATGCCGACCGAGATGAGCGAGATGACGAACTGCATCACCGAGCTCTGCAGGAAGATGTTCACGACGCCTGCGATGATCAGGCCGAAGAGGCCCATGATCAGGAACGAGCCCATGGCCGAGAGGTCACGCTTGGTCGTGTAGCCGTAGAGGCTCAGCGCGCCGAAGGTGGCGGAGGTGATGAAGAAGGCCCGCGTCACCGAAGCGCCCGTGTAGATGAACAGCAGCGAGGACATGGACAGGCCCATGGCCGCTGCGAACAGCAGGAACACGTTGCGCGCGGTCGCCGACGACATGCGGTCGATGCGGAAGCTGAAGAAGAATACGAAGGCGAGCGGCGCAAGCATGACGAGCCACTTCAGCGGGCTCAGATAGAGCGCCTGACCGAAGGCGGTCAGCGCGCGCCCGCCGGTTGCGGACTCGGTCACCGCCATCATATTGGCGCCCATGGCCACGAGGCCGGTGATGGCCAGGCCCACGGTCATGTAGTTATAGACGCCCAGCATATAGGCGCGCAGGCCCTGGTCGATTTCGGCTGCGCCCGCCTGAACGGCGCTCTGGCCCCAGACGCTGGCGTTGCGGTCGAAGTCGGACATGATGATCCTCATAGGTTTCGGGGCGACTGGCCCCACATCCGTTCCCCGACGGAGAACGACGCACCTAATATGGAGCGCCTCTGGTGAACGCACAAGTGGCTTCCCGGTCACGCTCTCGCGAGCTGAAGGGCCCGGTTTGCCTAGAGATCTCTAAGATAAGGCGCGGGCTTCTGGCCAAGGATCCGCCAGGTGCCGAAAAGGCCAAGCCCAAGGGTCACGATCAGCGCGATTCCCGCCGCCGTCACCGCCGAGGACCAGAACCAGACGAAGCCGTCGATCTTCATGACCTTGGTGACGACCCCGAAGGCGGCGAGCCCCCCCGCAAGCACCCCGAAGGTGGCCGTGGCGAGGCCAAGGATGCCGTATTCATAGAGGATCGCCTTGAGGAGCTGCAGCCGCGTCGCGCCAAGCGTCTTGAGGATCACCGCCTCATAGGTGCGGGTGCGCCGCCCCGCCGCCAGGGCCCCGCCCAGCACCAGGATCGAAGCCGCCAAAGCCACGCCCGAGGCGCCGCGTATGGCGACGGCGAGCTGCGCCGTCATGTCCGCCACGGCGTCGAGCGCATCCTTGACCCGCACGCTGGTCACGGCTGGAAAGGCGCCTGCGACCTCTTTCAGGAGGGCCAGCTCCCGCGCCGGATCGCCCCCGGGCGGATAGGTCGCGGTCGCCAGTTCCGTATGGGGCGCGCCCGCGAATGTGTTGGGCGAGAAGACGAAGACGAAATTGATGCCGAGCGAGCGCCAGTTCACCTTGCGCAGATTGGCGATGCGGGCGGAGATGTTGCGGCCGAGCACGTTCAGGGTGATCTCGTCGCCGACCTTCAGGCCGAGCCCCTCGGCCGCCGCCGCCTCCATGGAGACGAGCGCGGGGCCGGAATGGTCCGCAGGCCACCAGTCGCCTGCGACCAGCTCCGATCCTTCGGGCAGGGTCTTTGCGTAGCTGATGCCGCGATCCCCTTCGAGCACCCATGCGACGTCCTCCCGCGCCTTCACCTCTTCGGGGCGCAGATCGTTCAGCCGCACCACCCGGCCGCGCATCATGGGCACGCGCTCGAGCTTCGCCTCGGGCGCATGGTCGCGCATGAAGGCGTCGAAGGCGCCGGCCTCGGAGCTGCGGATGTCCATGAAGAAGAAGCTCGGCGTCTTGCCCGGCAAGGCCTGGCTGATCTGGTTGCGCACATTCCCGTCGATGAGCGTCAGCGTCACCAGAAGGGCGAGGCCGAGGCCCAGCGACAGGACCACGGCCGGGGTGAGCGCGCCGGGACGGTGGATGTTGGCGATGGCGAGGCGCAGCTCCGCCCCGCGCGCATGGGGCGCCCGCCTTGCGAGGCCCATGATGGCGTGGGCGACCAGACGCAGCGCCACAAAGAGCGCCAGCGTCGCGCCAAGATAGATGGCCGCGAGCTTGCGGTCCGCCGCGAGCCACAGAATCGTCCCGCAAAGCGCCAGGGCGGCGACCGCCAGCATGGCGAGGTAGCGAAGGCGCGGGAGGCTGGAATCAGGGGCGATCTGGTCGCGGAACAGGGCCGAGACCGAAATGTCATGGGCCCGACCGAGCGGAATCAGCGAAAAGACAAGGCCTGTCAGCAAGCCATAGAGGGCGCCGGTCGCCAGTTCCCCCGGATAGACCGAGGGGTCGAAAGGCAGGGGAATCACCGCCCCGAAGGCTGCGGCGACCCCGTAGGGAATGGCCATCCCCATCCCCAGCCCGATGACGACGCCGATGAGCGCCGCCAGCATCACCTCGATGAGGCTGGTCAGGAAGACGAAGCCGCCGGTGGCGCCAAGGCTCTTGAGGGTGGCCAGATCATTGCGCTTGCGCTCGACGAAGCCATGCACCGCATTGGCCACCCCGACCCCGCCCACGACCAGAGCGGTCAGGCCGACGAGGGTCAGGAACTGGGTGAAGCGTTGCAGGTTCTTGTCGAACTGCGGCGAGACATTGGCGCGGGTGCGGATCTCCCAGCCTGCGTCCGGCAGGGCGCTGCGGGCCTGCGCGGCGACCTCCTCCACCCGGGCCTCTGATGCGGGCTGGCCAGAGGCGTCGGGGGGCAGGGTCAGGCGATTGATCCAGCGCACCAGCGAGCCCGGCTGGATGAGTCCGGTTGCGCGCAGCGAATCGACGGAGATGATGACGCGCGGCCCGAAACCCACGCCGCCCGCAAGCTTGTCGGGCTCCGACTTGAGCTCCGCGCGATATTCGAAGGCTGCGTCGCCGATCAGGATGCGGTCGCCGATCCTCAGATCAAGGCGCGCGGCGAGCGCAGCCTCCGCGACAAAGCCGGGAACGCCGCCGCGCAGGGCGATGGCCTCCTGCAGGGGCATGGCGGGCGCGAGCACGGCTTCCCCGATGGTGGGATAAGCTGCTGGCGCCGCCTTGATCTCCACCAGCGCGGCCGCGCCCTCCTGCCTGCGCGCCATGACCCGCATGGTCGCCACGGTGGAGACGGCGCCCCGCGTCTCCAGAAAGGCCCGCTCGGCCTCGTTCGGCTCGCGGTGCATGAGGCCGAAGGCGATGTCGCCGCCAAGGATGCGTCGGCTTTCCCGCGCCAGCCCGTCCGAGAGGCTGCGCGACACCGAACCCACGCCCACGATGGCTGCGACGCCCAGCGCGATGCAGGCCAGAAAGATGCGGAAGCCCGACAGGCCCCCGCCAAGATCGCGCAGCGCCAGCCGCAGCGCCAGCCTGAAGCCCTTCACTGCACGGCCTCCGCATGGTGCGGGGCTTCGATCTGGCCCGAGCGCAGGCGGATCATCCGGTCGCAACGCGTCGCCAGGCTGGTGTCATGGGTGACCAGCACCAGGGTGCCCCCGCGCTCGCGCTTGAGCGCGAACATGAGGTCGATGATCCTTGAGCCAGAGGCCTCGTCGAGATTGCCGGTGGGCTCATCGGCGACGAGGATGCGCGGATTGGGCGCGAGCGCGCGGGCCAGCGCCACGCGCTGCTGTTCGCCGCCCGAGAGCTGGCCGGGATAATGGGAGAGGCGCTCGCCCAGCCCGACATTGGCGAGTTCGCGCTTCGCCGTCCCGAACGCATCGGCGCGTCCCGCCAGCTCCAGGGGGATCGCGACATTTTCGAGGGCGGTCATGGTCGGCACGAGATGGAAGGACTGGAAGACGATGCCGATCCGCGCGCCGCGAAACCGCGCCAGCGCGTCTTCGCCAAGATGGTCGATCCGCTCGCCGCCGATGGCGATCTGGCCAGCGTCAGGGCGCTCCAGCCCCGCCATGGTCATGAGCAGGGTCGATTTGCCCGAGCCGGAGGGCCCGACGAGACCAATGGCCTCGCCTTCGCCAATTTCCAGGCTTATGCCTTTCAGGATATGGACGCGGGCGGCGCCTTGGCCCAGACTGAGATGGACGTCGCGCATCGAAATGGCGGCTGATCGCATGGAATTCTGCATGCTCTTCTCATCCCCTCGTCAGACCGCCCGTCAGATGCTTCTGCGGCTGATCTCAAGCCTTGCATATGGTGTGCGCCGACGCATCCTGCAAACCGCCGGGGCTGTGGCCGTGATGCTCGCCTTATCTTCGCCCATCTTCGCCCAGCAAGGCCCCGCGCGAATCGTCACGCTCGGGGACTCGCTTTCGGCGGGCTATCTCCTGCCGCAGAAAAACGCCTTCCCCACGGTGCTGGAGCGCGTGCTGCGCGAGAGAGGCCATAAGGTCGAGGTGAGCAACGCGGGCGTGTCCGGCGACACCGCGAGCGGCGGGCTCGAGCGGATTGACTGGGCGGTGGGCGACGGCGCCGATCTCGTCATCGTCGAGCTTGGCGCCAATGACATGCTGCGCGGCGTCGACCCCGCCATCACCAAGAAAGCCCTCGCGACGATCCTTACGCGCTTGCGCGACAAGAAAATTCCAGCGCTTCTCACCGGCATGGTCGCCGCGCCCGGCATGGGGCGCGACTATGAGGTGAAGTTCAACGCCATCTATGGCGAGCTCGCGCGCGAATTCGGCGTGGCGCTCTATCCTTTCTTTCTTGAGGGCGTCGCCGGAAATCCGGGGCTGCTGCTCTCTGACGGGCTGCATCCCAATGCGCAGGGCGTCGAGGCCATCGTGCGGAACATTCTGCCGAGCGTCGAGACGCTCCTGCCGGCGAAATGAACGCTGCGCTGTCTTCAATCGTTCAATTCGAACATGGCGCAAGGAGGCGGAGCGATGCCCAGACTGTTCACCGGCATTGAGGTTCCCGAGGCGCTCGCCCGTGAGCTTGCGATGATGCGCGGGGGCTTGTCCGGCGCGCGCTGGGTCGAGCCTGAAAACTTCCACATCACCCTGCGCTTTCTCGGCGACATCGACCAGGGCCTTGCGCGCGAGGCCTATCTGGAGCTTTGGCGGGTGCGGCGCGCGGCTGTGCCCATCTGTCTTGGCGAGCTTTCCTTCTTCGGCGGCGAGCGGCCGCGCTCCCTCATCATCAAAGTGCTGCCGGGCGCCGAACTCATGGAGCTGCAGGCCGAGCACGAGCGCATCATGCGTCGCATCGGCCTCGCCCCCGAAACGCGCAAGTTCACGCCCCATGTGACCCTTGCGCGTCTGCGCGGCACAAGCTCGCTGGCGATGGCTGACTATCTCAGCCTGCGCGGCCTTCCACCGCGCGGCCAATTTCTGGCCGAGCGGTTTGTCGTTTACTCCTCGCGCGATTCAGTCGGCGGCGGGCCCTATGTGGTCGAGGCCGAATATCCGCTGGGCCCGCAGGAGAGCGCTGCGGATTGATCTTACTTCGGCGCGAGGCGCACCGCGCCGTCGAGGCGGATCGATTCGCCGTTCAGCATGTCGTTCTCGCAGATCACACGCACGAGGTTGGCGTATTCATCGGGCCGTCCGAGGCGTGAGGGGAAGGGCACGCTGGCGGCGAGCGAATTGCGCACCTCGTCCGTGAAGGCGTCGAACATGGGCGTATGGAACAGGCCCGGTTGAATGGTCATGACGCGCACGCCCAGCGAGGACAGATCGCGCGCGATGGGCAGGGTCATGCCGAGCACGCCAGCCTTCGACGCCGAATAGGCGGCCTGTCCGATCTGGCCATCTTCGGCCGCGACCGAGGAGGTGTTGACGATGAGGCCCCGCTGGCCATCGGCGTCCACGGGATCAAGCCCCGCCATGGCCGCCGCGCATTTCGAGATCATCATGAAGGTGCCCACCAGATTGATGGCGATGGTCTTCTGGAAGGTCGCGATGTCATGGGCGATGAGCTCCCCCGTGTCGCGTTTTTTGGCGACTGTGCGTTTGCCGGGCGCAACGCCTGCGCAATTGACGAGCAGCCGCTCGACGCCATGGGCCGCGCGGGCGCCGGCCAGAGCCGCGTCCACCGACGCTTCATTGGTGACGTCTGTCATGAAGAAGGCGCCGCCGATGTCGGCCGCGACCTTTTCGCCCCGCTCCTTCTGCAGATCGAAGATCGCGACTTTCACGCCCTGCGCGGCCAGCATGCGCGCCGTCGCTTCGCCAAGGCCCGAGGCTGCGCCTGTGACCACTGCTGCCATGCCTGCATTCAGTTTCATGCTGCTTTTCCTTCCGGTTCGCTCGAAGCTGTCCCGGCGCTGCGTCCGGCGATCAGCCAATAAATGCTTCCTGTTATCAGGCCCACGAGAAAGAAGAGCAGCAGGAAGCGGCTCTCCGCAATGGCGGCAGGTGTTTCAGGCGTCGCCCCGCCCCGGTCCACGCCCGCCACGAGGCGCAGCAGGAAAGGCATGGCGGCAGCCAGCCCGCCGGAGCAACAAGCATACCAGAACCAGCTCCGCAGGCCTGCGATCTCCCCCACCAGCGCCGCCAGCCCAAGCGGCGCGATGCAGATGGCGGCCAGCACGCTGCGCGCCAGCAGAAACAGGGTCGCCGCAGCGTCGGCCGGGCTTGCGGCCAGATCGAAGGCGGCGAAGATGCTGGCGGCGAACATGGCGAAGCCCGCCTCGCGCGTCACCGGGTCCATGAGGGCGAGGACCGGCAAGGCGAAGACGCCCGCCGCCACGGCGCAGGCCAGGCCGACGAAAATCACGATCATGCGTCCCATGTGTGTCCGTGGTCCCGTCGGCGGAGACGCCCGTCCTCAAGCTGTCCCGATGCGCGCCAGCGCCCCTGCGCTCGCAAGGCGCCTATAGCATGAGCCCTCGCGGCCGGCTTCATCGACAAAGGGCTGGGGTCAGGGCTCCAGCGGGGAATCCCAGTAGAGATAGTCGAACCAGCTCTCGTGCAGATAGTTGGGCGGAAACAGCCGCCCGTTCTGGTGGAGATCGCTGACCGTTGGCTGGAAGGGATGATGCGCCGGGAACATGCCTGCCTCCGCAGGCATCTTGTCGGCCTTGCGCAGGTTGCAGGGCGAACAGGCCGCCACGACATTCTCCCAGACGGTCAGCCCGCCCTTCGAGCGGGGCGTCACATGGTCGAAGGTCAGCTCCTCCCGCGAGCCGCAATACTGGCAGGAGAACCTGTCCCGCAGGAAGACGTTGAAGCGCGTGAAGGCCGGATGGCGCGAGGGCTTCACATAGGTCTTGAGCGAAACGACCGAGGGCAGGCGCATCTCGAAGGTCGGGCTGCGCACGCATTTGTCATATTCGGAGACGATGTTGACCCTGTCGAGGAAGACGGCCTTGATGGCGTCCTGCCAGGACCACAGGGACAGCGGATAGTAGCTCAACGGCCGGAAGTCGGCGTTGAGGACAAGCGCCGGACAAGCCTCCGGCGGCACCACGGGCTGGAAGTGAACCGTCAACCTGGACGCCCTCTTGCCGATGCGCCCCGGAGCAAACCGGGGCTCCCAGAGGATAATCTACAGGGTTGACGACAGGATTGTGAAGCCGGTTTCTGCGGCCAGGCTCTCACGATTTCGCAGGTGCGGCAAAAAAGAGCGCGGGATGGACGGGCGCCCGGTCAGCGGGTGGGGATCGGCGTCCCGCTGCGGTAATCGTAGAATCCGCGCCGGGTCTTGCGGCCAAGCCAGCCCGCCTCGACATATTTCACCAGCAGCGGGCAGGGGCGGTACTTCGAATCGGCCAAGCCCTCATGCAGCGCCTGCATGATGGCCAGACAGGTGTCGAGGCCGATGAAATCGGCGAGCTGGAGGGGGCCCATGGGGTGATTCGCCCCAAGGCGCATGGCGGTGTCGATGGCCTCCACCGAACCCACGCCCTCATAGAGCGTATAGATCGCCTCGTTGATCATCGGCAGCAGGATGCGGTTGACGATGAAGGCGGGGAAGTCTTCCGAGACCGTGGCGGTCTTGCCGAGCCGGGCCACGAAAGCCTTGGCCGATTCGAAGGTCTCGTCCTCGGTGGCGATGCCGCGAATCAGCTCCACGAGCTGCATGCGCGGCACGGGATTCATGAAGTGGATGCCGATGAAGCGCTCGGGCCGGTCGGTGACCGAGGCGAGCCGCGTGATCGAGATCGAGGAGGTGTTGGTGGCGATCAGGGCGCCGGGCTTGAGATAGGGCGACAGGCGCGTGAAGATCTTGCGCTTGACCTCCTCGTTTTCCGAGGCGGCCTCCATCACGAGGTCGCAGTCCACGAGGTCTTCGAAACTGACGGTCGTGGCGATGCGGCCCATGGCGGCCTTGCGGTCGCCCTCGGTCAGCAGGCCCTTGGCGACATCGCGCGCCATGGCCCCGTCGACCGTCGCCAGCCCCGCATTGAGCCGATCCTGCGAGACGTCATTCATCAGAACGTCGAGGCCTGCGAGCGCACATACCTGGGCGATGCCATTGCCCATCTGCCCCGCGCCGATCACGCCGACCTTGAGAATCTCATGCGTCATTTATTCACTCGCCCTGTGACTGGCCGATCATAAGCCATGATCGGCGCTCGTCCAGCGTTCATCTGCGCAGGGCGCTATTTGTTGAGCTTGGCGAGCTCGGCGTCAAGCTCGGGCATGGCCTTGAAGAGGTCCGCCACGAGGCCATAGTCGGCCACCTGGAAGATCGGCGCCTCCTCGTCCTTGTTGATGGCGACGATGACCTTGGAGTCCTTCATGCCCGCCAGATGCTGGATCGCGCCGGAGATGCCCACGGCGATGTAGAGTTCGGGCGCGACGACCTTGCCGGTCTGGCCGACCTGCCAGTCGTTGGGGGCGTAGCCCGCGTCCACAGCCGCGCGCGAGGCGCCCATGGCCGCGCCCAGCTTGTCGGCGACGGGCTCGATATAGGTCTTGAAGTTCTCCGAGGTCTGCATGGCGCGCCCGCCCGAGATCACGATGCGGGCGGCGGTCAGCTCCGGGCGTTCGCTGCGCGCCAGCGCCTCGCCCTTGAAGCTCGAGACACCCGGATCGGCGGCGGCGGAGACGGCCTCGATCGGCGCATCCCCGGTCGCGGGCGCCGCCTGAAAGGCGGTCGTGCGCACGGTGATGACCTTGATCTTGTCCCCCGACTGCACGGTCTGGATGGCGTTGCCCGCATAGATGGGCCGCTCGAACGTGTCGGGGGAGATGACTTTCGTGATCTCGGAGATCTGCATCACGTCGAGCAGGGCCGCCACGCGGGGCATGATGTTCTTGGCCGCCGAGGTGGCGCTGGAGACGACCGCGCCATAGTCCCTGGCCAGCGCCGCGATCAGGGCGGCGGTGGGCTCGGCCAGATGGTGGGCGTAGAGCGCGTCTTCGGCCACGAGCACCTTGGCGACGCCGGACAGCTTCGCGGCCTCAGCGGCGGCCGCCCGCGCGTCCGGGCCGGTGGCCAGCACATGGATGGGCGCGCCGAGCTCTGCGGCGGCGGCGACCGTCTTGGCGACGGCGTCGCCCAGTTTTCCCTTCGCCACATCGGCGAGAACGAGCGTCGTCATCACAGCACCCCGGCTTCGTTCTTGAGTTTGGACACGAGATCGGCGACCGATTCGACCTTCGCGCCGCCCTTGCGGCCTGCGGGTTCGGAGGTCTTGAGCACCGTCAGGCGCGGCGAGACGTCGACGCCATAATCGGCGGGCGTCTTTTCATCGATGGGTTTCTTCTTCGCCTTCATGATGTTGGGCAAGGAGGCGTAGCGCGGCTCATTGAGGCGCAGGTCGGTGGTGACGACCGCAGGGGTCTTGAGGGTCACGGTCTGCAGGCCGCCATCGACCTCGCGGGTCACGTCGACGGTCCCCTCGGCGATCTCGACCTTCGAGGCGAAGGCGCCCTGGCCCCAGCCCAGAAGGGCGGCGAGCATCTGGCCGGTCTGGTTGCAGTCATCGTCGATGGCCTGCTTGCCCAGAATGATGAGGCCGGGCTGCTCGGCCTCGGCGATCCCCTTCAGGATCTTGGCGACGGCGAGGGGCTCCACGGCCTGATCGGTCTTCACGAGCACGCCCCGGTCCGCGCCCATGGCGAGGCCGGTGCGGATGGTCTCGCCGGCCTGCGCGGGGCCGACCGAGACGAGGATGACCTCGCTCGCCTTGCCCGCCTCCTTGAGGCGCAGGGCTTCCTCGATGGCGATTTCATCGAAGGGGTTCATCGACATCTTCACATTTGCGAGATCGACGCCCGAACCATCGGTCTTGACGCGGATCTTCACGTTGTAATCGACGACCCTCTTCACGGGGACGATAATTTTCATCGAGGACGCTCCTCCAGATCTTCGCCGGATTTGGTAATGGCCGCCAATAAAGGTGTCAAACGCGGCCTGGGACGAGGGGCCGCGCCCTCAGCGATTCTTGCCGGGGGTCCACAGGACGTCGCCGCCCGCGCTCAGATTGGCGAAGCGTGAGGCGACGAAGAGGAAGTCCGACAGACGGTTGACATATTGCAGCGCGGGCGCGCTCACCACCTCCCCCGGCATGCGCGACAGCGCGACCATCAGGCGCTCCGCCCGTCGGCAGATGGTGCGCGACAGATGCAGGGCGGCTGCGGCGGGCGATCCGCCCGGCAGGACGAAGGAGCGCAGGGGGGTGAGCGAGGCGTTCAGCTCGTCGATTTCGCGCTCCAGCCGCTCCACCTGGCTCTGGACGATCCGCAGGGGCTCATAGGCGAGGGGCTCGCCCGTGTCCGGGGTGCAAAGATCCGCGCCAAGGTCAAAGAGGTCGTTCTGGATGCGCGCCAGCATGGCGTCCAGATTTTGATCCTGCCCCGTCGAGAGGCGGGCCATGCCGATGGTGGCGTTGGTTTCATCGACCGTGCCATAGGATTCGACGCGCAGGTCGCTCTTGAGGCGGCGCTCGCCCGTGCCCAGCGCCGTTTCGCCAGCGTCCCCGGTGCGGGTGTAGATGCGGTTCAGAACGACCATGAAGACCTCTTTGTCAGGCGCGACTATCCGCGAAGCCAGATGACGCCCATGATGAGCACGATGGCGCCGAATTGCAGGCCCACGCGCCAGCGCATGAGCTTCTGGCTGAGATTGGGACTGCCGCCCCGCAACATGTTGCCGAGCCCCATGAGCAGCACGACGAAAACCACGGCGACGGCCACGGCGACGAGATAGTTTGCGGCGGCGTAAGACATGACGACCATCCTGAAGGGCCGGAGCCTCAGATCCGGGGCGCCGGGAAGGCGCTGAACTAATCCGCCGCAGGCCCGCGAGCAAGCGCGGTCCCGAACTTCTTACGGGCGAAGCGCGCGAAGGGATCAGTAACGCTTCAGCAGGCGTTCGAGATAGTCGAGCTCCTCGCGCGGGCGGGCGGGATCGCTCAGGCGCCGCCGCAGCTCTTCGAGCACCTTCTGGGCGCGTTGGGCGGCCGGGGTTCCCAGGGGATCATAGAGGGCGCGGGAATTGTCGCGCTTGTCGTGGGATTCCCGGCCCAGCGGATCGGACTGGCCTGCGCGCCCCTGCCGCATGGGGCCATTGGGATCGCCCGGGCCATTCTCCTCGCCGGGGCCGGGCTGCATCTGCTGGGCCATGGCCTGGCCGCCCTTGCGCAGGGCTTCGAGCGCGCGGCCCTGCGCGTCCACGGCCTTGCCGCGGCCGGGCTCGCCCTTGCCAAGCTCGCCCTCGGCCTCCTTCATGGCGCCCTCGGCGTCGTCGAGGTTCTGGTCGCCCTTCATGCCCAGCTCTTTCATGCGCCGCTGCAGCTGGTCGAGCCGCTGACGCAGGGCCTCCTGCCGCTGCTGCAGGGATTGGCCCTCCTCGCCCTCGGCGCTCTGCTGGTCGTCGTCTTCGTCGTCGCCCTGGTCGCCCTGGTCGCCCTGCTGGCCGGGTTGTCCCCGCTGGCCCTGCGGCATGCCCTGCTGGCTGCGGTCGCGCTGGCGCTGGGCCTGATTGCGGCGCTGCTTGCCATTTTCATTGCGGAAGGTGTTGTCGCGCAGCTCCTGCTGGTCGCGCGTCATCTGGTCGAGCTCGTCGAGCGCGCGGTTCATCTCCCGCGCCATGGGGTCGGTTCCGCGCTGGCGGCGGGCGCTCTGCAGATTTTCGAGCAGTTGCTGCAACTGCTCCATCATGCGCTGGGCTTCCGCCGTCTGCCCGTTGCGCATCATCTCCTCGATGCGGTCGAGCATGGACTGGAGATCCTGCGGGGTGACGGTGCGCGTATTGTTGTCCGCGCGGCTCTGGGGCTCTTGATCGCGTCCTTCGCGCTGCGCCTGATGGGCGAGCTCGTTGAGGAATTTGTCGAGGGCCGCGCGCATCTGGTCCATCAGCTTGCGGATCTCGTCATCGGGCGCGCCCCGGTTGAGCGCGTCGCGCAACTGCTGCTGGGCGGCGCGCAGATCGCGTTCGGCGTCGCTGAGGCCCCCGTCCTCGATGCGCAGCGCCATCTCCCACATGAAGTCGGCCACGCCCAGAAGGTCCGCGTCCTTGCGGGCGCGGGTCAGGCGGTTCGTGATGTTGTGGAGCCCCAGATAGACGCCCGCGGCGACGCCGAACTGGTCAGGGGCGATCATCAGGGCCTTGACGGCGCCGAGCACCCGGCCCTTGTCATCCGGCGCGAGCACGAGCTTGCGCCGCTGCTCGACGAGCGCCTTCGCCATGGGCTTGACGAAGGTCCGCTGGGGCAGGGTCACCTCCACCGGCTCGCTCTGGCCCTCATTGCCGCCCTCGTCCCGCGCGGCGAGGGTCATGGTGACGCGCGCGCCGGCCCAGGGATGTTCGGAAAGGTCGGTGGTGGTCTGGGCCTCGCCAAGGCCGCCTGCGCCTGCGGGCAGCGCAAGCTCCATCTTCGGAGGCCCCACGAGCATGCGTCCCGTCACAGGCTTGCCCGCGAGCACGGGCCTTGCGAAATCGGCGCGGGCGTCGGTCACGCCATAGTCGTCGTCGATCTTGTAGGAGAGGGTCAGGGAGCCCCGGCTGTTCTGGGTGGCCTCGCCTGTCAGGGCGATGGTGGGCGGGCGATCAGCCGCTGCGTCGAGATCGAAGCTTGCGACGACCGCGCCGAAGCGCTTCAGCGTGAGCTTGCCGTCGCCCTTCAGGCTCCAGCGCATCTCGCCTTCGTCGGCCTCGGACGCCCCTTGCTTCGCCTGCGCCTTGACGACCTCAAGGGCGCCGCCGATCTCGACCGAGACATTGGAGCCCTGCGAGCTGCGCACCACAATGGTCGATCCCACGGGCGCCGGGACGCGGCGGCTCGCGCGCGCGCCCGCCTCATCGCGCAGGTTCAGGATCACCGGAGGCTTGCCGGTGTAGCCGGGCGGATCGATCCAGGCGTCAAGCCGGTAGCCCTGCGACAGCGCCCCCTCGGTGCTCCAGTCGAAGGCGGCGAGCGTGCGGGCGTATTTCTCCGGACCCGCCACGAAAGCGGTGGCGACGACGCTCACCAGCGCAAGGGCGCGCAGGGCGTAACGGTCGCGCTCGGCGAGGCGTGGCGAGGGCAGGGCCAGTCTGAGGGCGGCGGCGGCCCGCTCCATGCGCTGGCGATGCAGCTCCCAGAGCAGGCGTGTGGAGGGATCGCCGCCGTCATTGGCCAGCGCATCCTCCAGCGCCGTGGCGGGGCGGTGGGGGAGGCCGGAATCGCGGTCGATGCGGGCGAGCCTCTCGGCCCGGCTCGGGCGCCTGAAAAAGACCAGCGGAGAAAGGGCGGCGAGGGCGAGGGCGGCGAAGATCGCGACGCCGAGGATGCGGCCCCAGCGCGGCGTCTCCAGCCAAAGGCCCAGAAAGGAAACCGACAGAAAGAAGCCGCCGAGCGTCAAAAACGCCGCAGCCGTCGGCCAGATGCGCTCCCACGCGATGGTCCATCCCGCGCGGGCGGCGAGACGGTCGAGCCGTCCGGCGGGTCTTTGGGGCGACTGGGGCTCGCTCATCGCTGCTCGGGCTGGCTCCTGCGGCTCTGACTTGCAAGGTAACACGCCGCGCGCCGGTTTCCAGCCCTGAAAGTCCCTTCAGGCAAGCCAGGCTGGAATCCGGTCGAGCGCGATCAATTCTTCATAGCTCCCGCGGGGCCGGATCACCGCCCAGTCCGCGCCGTTGACCAGCACCTCCGGCACGAGCAGGCGCGAATTGTAGGTGCCCGCCTGCACGGCGCCGTAAGCGCCCGCCGACATGATGCTGATGAGATCGCCGGGGGCGAGTTCGGGCAGGTCGCGCGCCAGAGCCAGATAATCGCCGGTCTCGCAGACGGGGCCGACCACATCGGCCTTGTGGGTCGGCGCATCGGCCGCCGGCTCGCGCACCAGCTTCACGTCGTGATGGGCCTCATAGAGGGTGGGGCGCACAAGATCGTTCATGGCTGCGTCCACGATGACGAAGGTCTTGCCCTCGCCGCGCTTCACATAGATCACCTTCGTGATGAGCACGCCGGCGTTGCCCACGATCAGGCGGCCGGGTTCGAAGACAAGCTGGCAGCCCAGCGCCTTCGCATGTCTGCGGACCACCTCCGCATAGCGTTCGGGATGGTAGGCGTCGGGGTCTTCGCCCTCGCGGTAGGGAATCCCCAGCCCCCCGCCGAGATCGACATGGTCGATCGCATGGCCGTCGGCCCGCAGGGCGCGCACGAATTCCGCCAGCAACGCGAAGGCGTTGTCGAAGGGTTCGAGATCGGTGATCTGCGAGCCGATGTGCATGTCGACGCCGGTCACGCGAAGGCCCGGCAGATGCGCGGCCTGCGCATAGACCTCCCTGGCGCGCGAGATTGGAATGCCGAATTTGTTCTCCGACTTGCCGGTCGAGATCTTGTGGTGGGTGCGCGCGTCCACATCGGGATTCACGCGGATGGAGATCGGCGCCGTCACGCCCTTCTGCTGCGCGATGGCCGAGATGGCCAGGAGCTCGGGTTCGGACTCCACGTTGAAGCAGAGGATCTTTTCATCAAGCGCCAGCGCGATCTCCCGCGCGGTCTTTCCGACGCCTGAAAAGGTGATGCGCTCGCCCGGCACGCCCGCCGCCCGCGCCCGGCGCAGCTCGCCCTCCGAGACCACATCCATGCCTGCGCCAAGCTTCGCCAGGGTCTGCAGCACAGCCTGATTGGAGTTCGCCTTCATGGCGAAGCACACGAGGACAGGCATGTCCGCAAAGGCCGAGCGGAAGACTTCGAAATGGCGCCGCAGGGTCGCGCTCGAATAACAATAGAAGGGCGTTTCAACCTCAGCCGCCACTGCGGGAAGCGAGATGTCTTCGGCGTGAAGCACGCCGTTGCGATAGGCGAAATGATGCATGGTTTTGTTCGCTCAGAGCAGCGGATCGAGGATGAAGGGCTCGTTGGGCGGCGAGATGCCCTGAGGCTTCTGCGCCTTGGCGCCGTCAAGGCCGGCGCCGATGGCGTTCGGGCTCGCCGGCGCCTGCGTTGTGGCCGCGCCCGGCGGCGTCTCGAGGCTGCCGCGGCGGCCGCAACCGCCGAGCCCAAGGGCGACGAGCGCGATGGCGGCGCATCTGGTGATGGTCTGGATCGACAAGCCTGATCTCCGTGTTCCCCGCACTATAGAGGCAAAAGCCGCGTTGCGGGAACATCCGCGCAGCGCCTGATTTCCCTGCCCCTCCCGGGGAGGGGTGTCGTGAGGCCTTCGCAGTCTGGCGCCTGAGCAGACGCGCTCCCGATCAGCCTGCGCAGACCCCCACCCCGTCCGCTGGCGCGGCCGACCCTCCCCACAGGGGGGAGGGTAGTTCAGGCGCTGAATCTCGCTTGTACGAGCGGAACATTGACCGCTCCCCTCCCCCTTGTGGGGAGGGGTGAGGGGTGGGGGTCGTGAGGCCTTTGCTGGTGAACGCCTCAGCAAATGCGCTCACGATCAGCCTGCGCAGACCCCCGCCCCGTCAGCTTCGCTGCCGACCCTCCCCACAGGGGGAGGGGGAGTGAGTGCGGCTTTTTGACGCGTCAGGCGCCCGCTTTCGCCGCCTCTCTGGCCAGCCGCGCCACCCAGCGCTTGGCCTGGGCCCGCACATTGGCGGGGGCGGTTCCGCCGTAGCTCTTGCGGCTGCGGACGGATTTCTCGACTCCCAGCACATCGAAAACCGCCTGGGTGATACCGGGCTCCACGCCCTGCATGTCCGCGAGCGAAAGCTTTTCGAGGCCGATCTTGCGGTCGGAGGCGAGCTTCACCAGCGATCCCGTCACATGATGGGCCTGTCGGAAGGGCATCTTGAGCTCGCGCACCAGCCAGTCCGCCAGATCGGTCGCGGTGGAGAAGCCCGCCCCGGCGGCGGCCTTCATCCGCTTCAGCTCCGGCTGGAGGTCGCGGATCATGCCGGTCATGGCGGCGATGCACAGCGACAGGGACTGCAGCGAGTCGAAGGCGCCTTCCTTGTCCTCCTGCATATCCTTGGAATAGGTCAGCGGCAGGCCTTTCATCACGATCATCAGCCCGTTCAGCGCGCCGATCACCCGGCCCGCCTTGCCGCGCACCAGCTCCGCAGCATCGGGATTGCGCTTCTGCGGCATGATCGAGGAGCCCGTCGTGAACTTGTCGGACAGCTGCACGAAGCCGAACTGGGGCGTGACCCAGAGCACGATCTCCTCGGCGAGCCGCGACAGATGCACCGCGCAGATCGCCGCCGCCGCAAGAACCTCCAGCACGAAGTCGCGGTCCGACACGCTGTCGAGGGAATTGGCGGTGGGCCGGTCGAAGCCGAGCGCGCGGGCGGTGGCCTCCCGGTCGATGGGGAAGGAGGTTCCCGCCAGCGCCGCCGCGCCCAGCGGACATTCGTTGAGGCGCTTGCGGGCGTCGGCGAGGCGGCCCCGGTCGCGGGCGAGCATCTCCACATAGGCCAGCAGATGGTGGCCGAAGGTCACGGGCTGGGCCGATTGCAGATGGGTGAAGCCGGGCATGACCGCGCCCGCATGTTCAAGCGCCCGGTCGGCGAGGGCCTGCTGCAGCTCGCGCATCTGGGCGTCGAGGTCATCCACGGTGTCGCGGATCCAGAGGCGGAAATCGACGGCGACCTGATCGTTGCGCGAGCGCGCGGTGTGCAGGCGCCCGGCGTCCGGTCCGATGATTTCGGCGAGCCTGGACTCCACGTTCATATGGATGTCTTCGAGCGCGCGCGAGAAGGTGAAGGTTCCGGCCTCGATTTCCGCCTGAACCTGGTCTAGACCGCGCGTGATGGCCTGGGCATGGGCGGGGCTGACGATCCCCGCCGCCGCCAGCATGGCCACATGGGCGCGCGATCCGCGAATGTCCTGGGCGGCGAGGCGATAGTCGAAACCGATGGAGGCGTTGATCTCCTCCATGATAGCGTCGGGACCGCTGGCGAACCGCCCGCCCCACATCTTGTTGCTCATGCGCACCCCTGAGGTTCTGGTCCCGGCATGTCGAACGAAGCAAGTCCTCGCAGAATCGGGTTTCCCGCCGCCCTGATCGTCGCGCTCGTCGCCGGCGCCGGCGTCCTATACGGGATTTACGGCCGCGCCGGCAAGGAAACTGCGCCGGGCGTCTGCATGGCGGCGGCGGCCCGCGCGCAGGAGATCGCTCCGCTTGCCCGCGGGCAGGTGGCCTCGCTCGCGGTTTCGAAGACCCCGCGCGAGGCGACCCCCATCGCCTTTTCGGGGCCGCAGGGGGAAGCGCTGACGCTGGCTGCGTTCAAAGGACGCACCGTGCTCTTGAACCTTTGGGCGACCTGGTGCGTCCCCTGCCGTGAGGAGATGCCCTCCCTCGACCGGCTTCAGGCCGCATTGGGCGGTCCAGATTTCGAGGTCGTCGCCGTGAACATCGACACCACGCGCCTTGAGCGCCGACAGTCCTTCCTTAGGGAGGCGGGGGTCGAAAAGCTGGCGTTTTACGCCAATCCGACGGCTGACGTCTTCCAGATCCTCAAGAAGGCGGGCAAGGTCGTGGGCCTTCCCACGACCCTCCTGATCGACCCCGAGGGCTGTGAGATCGGGGTCATGCCGGGCCCCGCCGACTGGGCTTCGCAGGATGCGGTCAAGCTTCTGTCAGGGGCCCTCGGGAGGCGGCCTGCGGGCTGAGCGGGCGCGTTCGGCGCCAGCGCAAGCGTTGCGCGAAAGCTCAACTTCCATTAGTGAGGCCGGGCATTTCGCCAAAGAGGGAAACCAGATGGCCGAGCTCGATACTCGCCCTGTCAATCCGGCGCTGAACAGGCCCCTATCCCCGCATCTGGGCATTTATCGCCCGATGCTCACCATGATGATGTCGATCACGCACCGAATCACCGGCGCAGCGCTCTATGCGGGCACGCTGCTTCTGGCCTGGTGGCTGCTCGCCGCCGCGACCGACGCCAGGAGCTTCGAGACCGCTTCCTGGTTCCTGGCCTCGCCCATCGGTCGGCTGATCCTGTTCGGCTTCACCTGGTCCCTGTTCCACCATCTCATGGGCGGCCTGCGCCATTTCATCTGGGATCTGGGCCGCGGCATGGATCATCCCGAGCGCGAATATCTCGCGCAGGCCACGGTGATCGGCGGCGTCGTCCTGACGGTCCTCGTCTGGATCGCCGCCTATATGGTTCGCTGAGGGGAAACGCTGATGTCCAACACGTCCCGCATGCGCACGCCCATGGCCGAAGTCCGGCATCTGGGCTCCGCCAAATCCGGCACCAAACACGCCTGGCACATGCGCATCACCTCGGTGGCGCTGCTGCCGCTGACCATCGCTTTCGTGTGGATCGTGCTGACGCTGGTCGGCAAGGACTACAACACGGTGCGCGCGACGCTCGGCGCGCCGCTGAACGCGATCATCATGCTGCTGTTCCTGCTGACGAGCGTCTACCATATGAAGCTCGGCATGCAGACCATCATCGAGGACTATGTCCATGGCGAGCACGCCAAGACATGGTCTTTGCTGGGCAATCTTTTCTTCAGCTTTGCGGTCGGGCTTGCGTGCGTCTACGCAATCTTGCGCATCAGCTTCGTCTGAACAGGCTTTCGAGGGGCTAGCACACCATGGCCAATGCAACCGGAACCACCGCGCCCGGCGTGAACGGCAGGGCCTATCCAATCACCGACCACACCTTCGACGTCGTGGTCGTCGGCGCCGGCGGCGCCGGGCTTCGCGCGACCGTCGGCTGCTCGCAGGCTGGCCTGCGCACCGCCTGCATCTCCAAGGTCTTCCCGACCCGCTCCCATACGGTGGCGGCGCAGGGCGGCATCTCCGCCTCGCTCGGCAACATGGGCCCTGACGACTGGCGCTGGCACATGTATGACACCGTGAAGGGGTCGGACTGGCTGGGCGATCAGGACTCCATCGAATATCTCTGCCGCAACGCGCCCGAGGCCGTCTACGAGCTCGAGCATTGGGGCGTGCCCTTCTCGCGCACCGAAGAGGGCAAGATCTACCAGCGCCCCTTCGGCGGCATGACCACCAACTACGGCCAGGGCACGGCCCAGCGCACCTGCGCGGCCGCCGACCGCACCGGCCACGCCATCCTGCACACGCTCTATGGCCAGGCCCTGCGCAACTCGACCGAGTTCTTCATCGAATATTTCGCCATCGACCTCATCATGGATCAGAGCGGGCGCTGCCTTGGCGTCGTCTGCATCAAGATGGACGACGGCTCGATCCACCGCTTCCGCGCCAGCCAGACCATTCTGGCGACCGGCGGCTATGGCCGCGCCTATTTCTCCGCCACCTCCGCCCATACCTGCACGGGCGACGGCAACGCCATGGTGCTGCGCGCCGGCCTGCCGCTGCAGGACATGGAGTTCGTGCAGTTCCATCCCACGGGCATCTATGGCTCGGGCTGCCTCATCACCGAGGGCGCGCGCGGCGAAGGCGGCTATGTCACCAACAGCGCGGGCGAGCGCTTCATGGAGCGTTATGCGCCCTCCGCCAAGGATCTGGCCTCGCGCGACGTGGTCTCGCGCGCCATGACCATCGAGATCCTCGAAGGCCGCGGCGTCGGCAAGAACAAGGATCACATCTATCTCCACCTCGATCATCTCGATCCGAAGATCCTGCACGAGCGCCTGCCCGGCATTTCGGAAAGCGCGCGCATCTTCGCGGGCGTCGATGTGACGAAGGAGCCGATCCCGGTCCTCCCGACCGTTCACTACAACATGGGCGGCATTCCCACGAACTATCATGGCGAAGTGCTGACCAAGCGCGGCGGCGATCCCGATACGATCGTCCCCGGCCTGATGGCCCTTGGCGAAGCGGCCTGCGTCTCGGTCCACGGCGCCAACCGCCTCGGCTCGAATTCCCTCATCGATCTCGTGGTCTTCGGCCGCGCCGCCGGCCTGCGCGCCGCCGAACTCGTCACCCCCGGCGAGTCCAAGCCCAACCTTCCCTCGGACTCGGCTGATCTGGCGCTCTCGCGCCTCGACAAGTTCCGCTACGCCAAGGGCGGCACGCCGACCGCGCAGCTGCGCGACAAGATGCAGGGCACCATGCAGAACAATTGCGCGGTGTTCCGCACCGGCGAGGTTCTGGAGCAGGGCTCGAAGCTAATCCACGAGGTCTGGTCCGGCGTCGGCGACATCAACATCACCGACCGTTCGCTGATGTGGAACTCGGATCTGCTGGAGACCCTCGAATTCGACAATCTCATCGTTCAGGCGGTGGTGACCATGGATTCGGCGGTCGAGCGCAAGGAAAGCCGCGGCGCCCACGCCCGCGA
>CANGFT010000023.1 GCA_947453205.1 Beijerinckiaceae bacterium
AGGGCCCCGAGCCTGGCACCCTCATCCAGCACTTCAAGGATGACGCCACCGCCTTCAACGCCAAGAAGCATGAAGTCATCGAAGGCAAGGGTGTCCTGAACAACCGGATCTCCGAATTCGTGTTCCAGCACCTGAATGAAATCGGCGTCCCCACCCATTTCATTCGTCGCCTCAACATGCGCGAGCAGCTGATCCGCGAAGTCGAGATCATTCCGCTTGAGGTCGTGGTGCGCAATGTGGCGGCGGGCTCGCTGTCGACGCGGCTGGGCATGGAGGAGGGCAAGCAGCTGCCCCGCTCCATCATCGAATTCTATTACAAGAACGATGCGCTCAACGACCCCATGGTGTCGGAAGAGCACATCACCGCCTTCGGCTGGGCGACGCCCCAGGAGATCGACGACATCATGGCGCTGGCCATCCGCGTCAATGATTTCCTCTGCGGCCTGTTTCTTGGCGTCGGCATCCGCCTTGTCGATTTCAAGATGGAATGCGGGCGCATGTGGGAAGGCGAGATGATGCGCATCGTCGTCGCCGACGAGATCTCTCCCGACTCCTGCCGGCTCTGGGACATCAAGTCGAACGACAAGCTCGACAAGGATCGTTTCCGCCGCGACATGGGCGGTCTGGTCGAGGCCTATACCGAGGTCGCGCGCCGTCTGGGCATCATGCAGGAAAACGAGCCGCCGCGTTCGGGCGGGCCCAAGCTCGTCCAGTAAGAACTGAAGCGGCGGGCAGGCTCCGCCGCTTTCATTTGATCCCCCTTGCGAGAGACCGACTGATGAAAGCCCGCGTCACCGTCACCCTGAAGAACGGCGTGCTCGACCCCCAGGGGAAGGCCATCGAAGGCGCTCTGCGCTCGCTTGGGGTGGAAGGCGTGGCCAGCGTTCGTCAGGGCAAGGTCTTCGACATCGAGATCGACGCGGCCGACCCCGCGCAGGCCGAGGCGGCGTTGAAGGCGGCGAGCGAGAAGCTGCTCGCCAATCTCGTCGTTGAGAATTATCGAATCGACATTCTCTGAGGCGCCCATGAAAGCCGCCGTCCTTCTCTTCCCCGGCCTCAATCGCGAAGGCGACGCCATGCGCGCCATCGAGCAGGCCTCCGGCCACAAGCCGACCCTCGTCTGGCACGCCGAGCATGAACTGCCCGCCGGCACGGATCTCGTTCTGGTGCCCGGCGGCTTCAGCTATGGCGATTATCTGCGCTGCGGCGCCATCGCGGGCCGCGCCAACATCATGGACGCCGTGCGGGCTCATGCGGCGCGCGGCGGCCTTGTGGTGGGCATCTGCAACGGGTTCCAGATCCTCTGCGAGAGCGGGTTGCTGCCGGGCGTGCTCATGCGCAACCGCGACCTGCGCTTCATCTGCAAGATGCAGCATCTGAGGGTCGAGCGCGCCGACACCTCCTTCACCTCCGCCTATGCGAAAGATCAGATCATCAAGGTCGCCATCGCCCATGGCGAAGGCAATTACGAGGCCGATGACGAGACGATCCGCCGCCTTGAAGGCGAGGGCCGCGTCGCCTTCCGTTATTGCGACGAGGCGGGCCATATCGGCGGCGCCGCCAATCCCAATGGCTCGACCCACGACATCGCGGGAATCTATTCCGAAAAGCTCAACGTGCTGGGCATGATGCCCCATCCCGAGAACCTCATCGACCCGCTTGTCGGGGGCACGGATGGCCGCGGCCTGTTCGAGAGCATGGCGAGCTTCAGCCGGGCGGCTTGAGCCGATCGGTCCTATTGCTGTCCTATACTGAAAGGCCCCTCGCCTTGCTGCGCAACGAACCCTCGATCACCCCGGCCTTGGTCGCTGAACATGGCCTCAAGCCCGATGAACACCAGCGCATCCTGAAGCTGATCGGCCGCGAGCCGACGATCACGGAGCTGGGCATTTTCTCGGCCATGTGGAACGAGCATTGCTCCTACAAGAGCTCGCGCCTGCATCTGCGCAAATTGCCCACGAAAGCGCCCTGGGTCATTCAGGGGCCGGGCGAGAACGCGGGCGTCATCGACATCGGCGACGGGCTCGCCTGCGTCTTCAAGATGGAGAGCCACAACCACCCCTCCTTCATCGAGCCCTATCAGGGCGCGGCGACGGGCGTGGGCGGCATTCTGCGCGACGTCTTCACCATGGGCGCGCGGCCCATCGCCTGCCTCAACCTGCTGCGCTTCGGCTCGCCCGACCATCCGCGCACGCGCCACCTCGTGTCGGGCGTCGTCGCGGGCATCGGCGGCTATGGCAATTCCTTCGGGGTGCCGACGGTCGGCGGCTCCGTGAATTTCCATACGCGCTATGACGGCAACATCCTCGTCAACGCCATGGCGGTGGGCATCGCGCGCGCTGATTCGATCTTCTACGCCAAGGCGACGGGCGTGGGCCGTCCCATCGTCTATCTCGGCTCCAAGACCGGCCGCGACGGCATCCATGGCGCGACCATGGCCTCCGCCAGTTTCGAGGCGGACGCGGAGGAGAAGCGCCCCACCGTTCAGGTCGGCGATCCCTTCTCGGAAAAGCTGCTGCTTGAAGCCTGCCTTGAAATCATGGGCAAAGGCTGCGTCATCGCCATTCAGGACATGGGCGCGGCCGGCCTCACCTCTTCGGCGGTGGAGATGGGCGCCAAGGGCGGCCTTGGCATCGAGCTGGATCTTGACGCCGTGCCCTGCCGCGAAGAGGGCATGAGCGCCTATGAGATGATGCTCTCCGAAAGCCAGGAGCGCATGCTCATGGTGCTCGACCCCGCAAAGGAAGCGGAGGCTGAGGCGGTCTTCCGCAAATGGGGCCTCGACTTCGCCATCGTGGGCAAGACGACCGACACTCTGCGTTTCGTGGTGAAGCATCAGGGGCAGGTGAAGGCCGATCTGCCGATCATGGAGCTTGGCGACGAAGCCCCGCTTTACGATCGTCCCCACATCCCGACCCCGCCAAAGCCTGTCATCGCCGCAGGCTCCGTCACGCCGCCCATGTCGAACCGGGACGCGCTCATCCAGCTCATCGGCTCGCCGGACCTGTGCTCCAAGCGCTGGGTCTGGGAGCAATATGACCATCTGATCCTCGGCAACACCGTTCAGCAGCCCGGCGGCGATGCGGCCGTGGTGCGCATTGGCGATGGCCCCAAGGGCCTCGCCCTCTGCACCGATGTGACGCAACGCTATTGCGAGGCCGACCCCGTTCAGGGCGGCCGTCAGGCCGTGGCCGAATGCTGGCGCAACCTGACCGCCGTCGGCGCCACGCCCCTCGCGCTGACCGACAACCTCAACTTCGGCAATCCCGAAAAGCCCGACTACATGGGTCAGTTCGTGGGCTGTCTCGAGGGCATCGGCGACGCCGCGCGCGCCCTCGATTTCCCGATCGTGTCCGGCAATGTCTCGCTCTACAACGAGACGCAGGGACGCGGCATCCTGCCCACCCCCTCCATCGGCGGCGTCGGGCGCATCGACGATGTGGCCAAGGCCGCCAGCCTCTCCTTCAAGGCCCCGGGCGAGGCCATTCTGCTCGTGGGCGAGACAAGGGGCTGGCTCGGCCAGTCCATGTATCTGTGGCAGGTCTGCGGGCGCGAGGAAGGCGCTCCGCCTCCGGTCGATCTGGCCGCCGAGCGCCGCAACGGCGATTTCGTGCGTGGCCTGATCGGCCAGGGGAAGGTCACGGCGGTCCATGATCTCAGCGACGGCGGCCTTGCGGTCGCGCTCGCCGAGATGGCCATGGCGGGCGGCGTCGGCGCAGCCATCGACGCCACTGCGCCCGACATGCACGGCTTCCTCTTTGGCGAGGATCAGGCGCGCTATGTGCTCACCGCCCGTCCGCAGGACGTCGGCGCCATCGAGGCTGCGGCCAGGGCGGCGGGCGTTCCCTTGCAGGCCATCGGGCGGACGGGCGCTCAATCCCTGACGCTGCCGGGCGAGAGCCCCATTCCCATCTCCACTCTCTCAAGCGCCCATGAGGGCTGGCTGCCCGCCTATATGGCCGCTTCTCCAAAGTGAGCATTCGTGATGATCTTCATTCAGGTGAAAGCCATGGCTGGAGTGAACTACATCCGCGCTGCGGAGATTCTGGCCGTGCAATATACGGATCGTGAAAAATGTGTGGTGATGCTGACTGGCGGCGTCACCATACCCTGTTATGAATCCGCCGCTGCGGTCGTTGAACGCATCGAGGCGCAGATGACGTCCGGTAGTGAAAAGGAGCCGCCCCATGGCGATGGAAGCGATTGAAATCGAGCGTCTCATCAAGGCCGCGCTGCCCGACGCCCAGGTGGAGATTCAGGATCTGGCGGGCGATGGCGACCATTACGCCGCCAAGGTCGTCTCCGAGGCCTTCCGGGGCAAGACGCGGGTGCAGCAGCACCAGATCGTCTACGCCGCCCTGAAGGGCGAGATGGGCGGGGCGCTGCATGCGCTGGCGCTCACGACATCGGCGCCCCTCTAGCGCTCTGGGCAGGGAGCCGCAGGCTCGCTATATTGCACTGAAGCCGCACCCTTGACGTCGGCCAGAAAGGAACGGACATGGCCAGCATTCAGGACGAAATCAAACAGGAGCTCTCCGGCACGGAGGTCGTGCTGTTCATGAAGGGCACGCCGCAGATGCCCATGTGCGGATTCTCCGGTCAGGTCGTGCAGATCCTCGATTACCTCGGGGTGGAGTACAAGGGCGTGAATGTCCTCGCCAACGAGGAGATCCGCCAGGGCGTGAAGGAATTCTCCAACTGGCCGACCATTCCCCAGCTCTATGTGAAGGGCGAATTCATCGGCGGCTGCGACATCGTCCGCGAGATGTTCCAGACGGGCGAACTCGCCACCTATCTCAACGAACAGGGCGTCGCCTGCCAGCAGCCCGGTCAGGGTTGATTTGGGGTCGCGCGGCCTGCCCGCGCGTCCGCCGCTCCGATCGCTTTGGTCCAATGCATGAGCCCACCATGACGCCTTGGCCCAACATTCGCGCGCGTCTCGTCGGCCTTATGCTGGCAGGCGTCGCCTTGAGCCTCTGCGCCGGCGCGCCCGCCGAGGCCTTCACCGGACGCCTCGCCATCGACGTCGCCGGGCAGAAACGCACCGCCATTTTCGTCGAGCCCGAAAGGCTCAAGCGCTCGCCGCGCACCGTCGTCATCGTGCTGCATGGCGCGAGCAATGGATCGGGGCGGCGGATCCAGAGCAATCTCGGGCTTGATGAATTCCTGCGGGCCAATGGCGCCGTCGCCGTCTATCCCGACGCGCTCGAGGGCGGCTGGAACGTGACGGGCGGGACGGGGCCGGATGACGCAGCCTTTCTGCGCGCCCTCGCCGGAAAGCTCGTCGCCGATGGCGTGGCCGACAAGCGCAAGATCTACCTGATGGGCGTCTCGACCGGCGGCATGTTGGCCTTGCGCGTGGGTTGTCAGGCGCCTGATTATCTGGCGGGCGTCGGCGCCCTCATCGCGGGGCTGCCCACCGCGCTGGCTGCAAGCTGCAAGCCTTCGCCTCTTGCGTTTCTCCTCATGAACGGCACGGCCAATCCGCTCGCGCCCTTTCAGGGCGGCCGGGCGAATCTCGCGGGCTTCAAGGAGGAGATCGCCTCCGCCGAGGCCACCCTCGCCCCCTTCGCCGCCGCCAATGAGTGCTCCGACCAGCGGGTCGCCCGCGAATTCCCTGACCGCGACCCGACCGACGGCTCTCGCGTCGTCATGGAGCGGCTCGTCGGCTGCAAGCATCTGGTTGAATTGGTGCGCGTCGAGGGCGGCGGGCACACGCTGCCGGGCCGTCCCGCAAGGTCCGACCGCGGCCAGAGCGTCGGCGCCCTCAACAGGGATGTGAACGTCAGCGGTCTGATCGCTTCATTTCTGCGCCAGAGCCAGAGCCAGCGTTAGGCGCCGCCGCTGAGCGCCGCGAGCCGGGTGGCTATCGCTTCCGGCGGCCCCTCGATGCGGATGACCTTCGTGCGGCCCGTGGCACCGGAGACGAGGCTCATCGCGCGCTTGGGATGGTCGAGCGTCCTGGCCAGCAGGCGCAGCAGCGCCTCATTCGCCTTGCCGTCTTCGGGCACGGCCCGCACCCGCGCCTTCAGCACAGAGCGTCCATCGGACAGGCTCTCGACGCCCTCGATGGCGTCACGCGAGGATTTCGGGGTCAGCCGCAGGCTGAGCAGCACGGCCTCGCCGCTCGCCCGCCAGGGGGGCTCAAGGCTCATCAGAAGCCCGAGACGAGGCTTAACGACATCTCCCGGATGAAATCCCGGAGGAACGAGACGATCAGCAAAAGAATGACCGGCGAAATATCGATGCCGCCCATGTTGGGTAGAAACCGGCGAATCGGCTGCAGTGCAGGCTCCACAATGGCGTTCAGGCCGTTCCAGACCGAGCGGACCATCTGGTTATGGAAATTGACCACATTGAACGAGATCAGCCACGACATCAGGGCGACGAGGATGATCGCCCATGTGTAAAGCCACAGGATATTGTCGATCAGGTGGAATACGGCGCGCATCTCGACCTCCGGAAGGGGTGGTCAAGGTTTAGCGCCCCGCGTCTGGCGCGGCAAGGAGCGGCCATTTTCGCTGCATTGTCCGATTTGCGTTGACAGATGCGCCCCCCTGCCGCTACACACGCGCTGTCTTGGGGCTGTAGCTCAGTTGGGAGAGCGCGTCGTTCGCAATGACGAGGCCAGCGGTTCGATCCCGCTCAGCTCCACCAAGTTCCTTGTCTCCCGCATCACACCGGCGCCGCCTCGCCCTCCACGGTCGTGCGCAGCATCAGGCGTCGCTCGCCCGCAGGAAAATCCGTGCGCGCATGCATGGAGCAGCGGTTGTCCCAGATGAGCAGGTCGCGCGGGCGCCAGACATGGGCGTAGAGCCAGTCCGCCTTTTCGGCATGGTCGTAGACCTCTGCGAGCAGGCGTGCGCTCTCCTCCCCGGAAAGTCCCTCGACCCGCTCGGTCATCAGGCGGTTCACATAGATCGCCTTGCGGCCGGTCTCGTCATGGGTGCGGAACACCGGATGGCTCGATTGGGCGAAAGCCGCCGTGCCCTTGCCATCGCCCTTTTGCGTCGAGCCGTAGTTGTAGTGATGGAAGGCGCGCTTGCCCTCCAGCGGCGCGCGCACCGCTTCGGGCAGGGTCTCATAGGCCGCATAGCCATTGGCGAAGACGGTGTCGCCGCCATGGGAGGGAACCTCCACCGAATAGAGGCAGGTGCCCTTGTGCGGAATGGCCGCGTGCAGCATGTCGTGATGGAACATCATCTCCCCATCGGGCAGCGCGCCGATGGGCTCGCCATTCTCGCGGATGTTGGAGATCAGCATGATGTTGTCGAGCAAACCGTCGAAGCCCGGCGGTCGAAAGGCCTTGGGCCGCGCGAGCTGGCCGATGCGTCCGAAGATCGTGGTGACGTCGAGCAGGTTCTGCTGGGTCAGCTCCTGATCCCTGAACAACAGCACGAGATGGTCCAGCCATGCGGCGTGGATGGCGTCGCGGACCTCCCTCGTGAGGGGGCGCGAAAGATCGACGCCGCGGATCTCGGCGCCGATATGTCGGCCAAGAGGGATGATCTCCATTCTGTCGCTCCCCTGATCGGCGGCGGCCCTCGCTGGCGTCAGAGCCCGCTCATCTTGCACACAAGCGCCCATTCCTCATCCGTCACCGGCTGCACCGAGAGGCGCATGGAGGTGACGAGGGACATTTTGGAGAGCGCGGGCGTCGCCTTCACTTCAGCGAGGGACACAGGCCTTGGCAGCGGCTTCACCGCCTTGAAGTCGACCATGCCGAACTTGCCGCTTTCATCGCTGGGGTCGGGATAGAAGGTCTTGATGACCTCCACGATCCCAACGATCTCCTTGCCCTCGTTGGAATGGTAGAAGAAGGCGTGGTCGCCGATCTTCATGGCCATGAGCTGCTGCTTGGCGAGATGGTTGCGCACCCCGTTCCAGTGGGTGCCCTTCGCCCCAGCCTCCACCTGCTGGTCCCAGGACCAGACGGAGGGTTCGCTTTTGACGAGCCAGTGCGCCATGGGCCCGCCCTCAGAGAGCCGCGCCGAAAGTGCGCCGCCAGGGCTTCACTTCGCTGGCGCTGAAGAGGCCGACCTTGGCGAAGGGGTCGCCCGCGAGGAAGGCTCTGGCGTCGGCTTCGTCCGCAGCTTCAATCACGAGCATGGAGCCGGTCATCTGTCCGGCCCCGTCGAGAAAGGGGCCGGCGAGCAGCACGCGCGCCTTGTTGGCTTCGAGCCAGGCGAGATGTTCGGGCCGATGCTGCATGCGGATGTCGAGGCCGCCGGGGCGGTCGGTGCAAAGGGCGACGAAGTGCATGGGTGTCCTCCAGTTGGAGCGCAGGCTAGAGCATTTCTCGCGTCACAGAAAGGAGTGCGGGTCCACATCCACAGCCACCCTCACCCCGCCGCGCTCAGGCGGCGCGGCGTCGATCATGGCGCGCAGGAAGCCTTGCAGATCCGTGCTGCGCGGCGCCTTCAGCAACAGCCGAAACCGATGGCGCCCGCGCACCACGGCGATGGGCGCCTCCGCAGGGCCCAGCACCATGACGTCGTCCGCGCCGGGCATGGCGCCGGGGGCCGTCACGCGCCAGCGATCGGACGGCGGCAGGCCATGGGCCGCCCGCGCCAGCGCCCGCGCATGGGTCTCGGCGGAGACGCGGTCATTGCCTGAGACGATGAGCGCGGCGAGGCGCCCGAAGGGGGGCAGGCCCGCCCGCTCGCGCGAAGCGATCTCCTCGGCATAGAACCGCTCGGTGTCGCCGGAGAGCAGCGCCCGCATCACGGGATGGTCCGGCTGCCAGGTCTGCACGAGGCCCCGTCCCGGCCTGTCGCCGCGCCCGGCGCGCCCGGTCACCTGCTGAAGAAGCTGGAAGGTGCGCTCGGCGGCGCGCGGATCGCCCGAGGAGAGCCCCACGTCGCCATCCACCACGCCCACCAGCGTCAGCCCCGGAAAGTTGTGGCCCTTGGCCACGAGCTGCGTGCCGATGACGATGTCGAATTCGCCCTGGGCGATGGCGTCCAGCTCCCGCCTCAGGCGCTCCGCGCCGCCGGGAAAATCCGAGGAGAGCACCAGAGTGCGCGCATCGGGGAAAAGCGTCGCGACCTCTTCGCCCAGCCGCTCGACGCCCGGCCCGCAGGCGGTGAGGGACTCGACGCTCTGGCATTCGGGACAAGCGTCGGGACGCCGTTCGATATGGCCGCAATGGTGGCAGACCAAAGCCTTGCGGAAACGATGCTCCACCAGCCACGCCGTGCAGTTCGGGCATTCGAAACGATGGCCGCAGGACTGGCACAGGGTCAGCGGCGCATAGCCCCGGCGGTTGAGGAAGAGCAAAGCCTGCTCGCCCCGCGAGATCGTCTCGCGCACGGCTTCGCACAGGCGCGGCGAGATCCATTTGCCGCGCGGCGCGGCCTCCTTGCGCAGGTCGATGGCCTCGATGGGCGGCAGCTTGCGCCCGCCGAAGCGCGCCTCCAGACGCAGATGCCGGTAGCGTCCCTGCTGGGCGTTGACCCGCGATTCGAGAGAGGGCGTGGCTGAGGCCAGAACGACCGGGCAGGCCTCGATGCGCCCGCGCACCACCGCCATGTCGCGGGCGTGATAGCTGACCCCATCCTCCTGCTTGTAGGCGGCCTCGTGCTCTTCATCGACCACGATGAGGCCGAGATGGGAGAAGGGCAGGAAGAGGGCGGAGCGCGCCCCCGCCACCACGCTCACCTCCCCGGTCGCGGCGCCGGTCCAGATGCGCGCGCGTTTGCGGCTCGCGACGCCCGAATGCCATTCGGCCGGGCGCACGCCAAAGCGCGCCGCGAAGCGGTCGAGAAACTGCGCGGTGAGGGCGATCTCGGGCATCAGGATCAGGGCCTGGCGACCCTCGCGCAGGGCCTGCGCCACCGCCTCGAAATAGACCTCGGTCTTGCCCGAGCCCGTCACCCCCTCAAGCAGGGAGACGGAGAAGCTTTTCGCCGCGACGCTGGCGCGCAGGGCCTCGGCGCCCGCCTGCTGGTCAGGCTCCAGCGGCAGGCTGGCGAAATCGGCTTGCGGCGGCAGGGCGACGGGGTCGGCGGCGAGCGAGATCGCCTCCAGCGCGCCTTCGTCCACCAATCCGTCGATGACGCCGGCCGAGACGGCGGCGGCCTCCGCCAGAACGGATTTCTGGAAGGCGAGCCCGCCCTCGGCGGCGGCCAGCACCCGCTTGCGGGCGGGGGTCATGCGCTCGGGCAGGGCGCCGGTCAGGCGCACGCCGATGCGGATCGGCTCGGGTCCGGCGGCGTCCGGCGCGCGCACGCCCATGCGCAGCACCATGCCGCGCGGCGCCATGGTCCAGCGCGCCACCCAGTCGACGAACTGGCGCAGGGGCTCGGCCAGCGGCGGCAGGTCGCGTTTCGCCTTGACGCTCTTGAGATTGCCGCCGGGCGCCTTGCGCACCTCCCAGATGACGCCCGTCACTTCGCGCGAGCCGAGCGGAACCAGCACGAAATCCCCCGGCGCCGCCGCCATGCCTCTGGGGACGCGGTAGGAATAGGCGATGTCGACCGCCACCGGCGTCAGGACGTCGGCGACGATCTCCTCGCTGTCTGGAAAGAGGCCGGTCATGGCGCAGGAGTAGCACCTTGCGCCTCGAAACGGAAAAGCCCTCAGGCCACCGCGCCCAGCGCCTCCTGCGGATGGCGTTCGGCCAGCACGCGGCGCAGTTTCTCCAGCGCGCGGTTTTCGATCTGGCGCACCCGCTCCTTGGAGATGCCGAGCGTCACGCCAAGGGATTCAAGGGTGGCGGTCTCCTCGGCGAGGCGCCGCTCCCGCAGAATGCGCAATTCGCGCTCCGAGAGCACTTGCAGGGCCTCGCGCAGCCAGTCGCTGCGCCGCACCGAATCGATGGTCTCGCCCACCAGCTCATCGGGCAGGGGGCCGCCATCCACCAGAAACTCCACCCGCTCGGCCGGGCCTGAATTGTCGGTCGAGGCCAGCGGCGCATTGAGCGAGACGTCCGGTCCCGAAAGGCGGGTGTCCATCAAGGCGACATCGGCGGGAGAGACGCCGATGGCCTGGGCGATCGAGGCGTAGAGCGTGCCGTCAGCGACCGAGCCGCCCTCGCGCGAAAGCTTGGCCCGCAGGCGCCGCAGATTGAAGAACAGGGCCTTCTGGGCCGAACTCGTGCCGCCCCGCACGATGGACCAGTTGCGCAGGATATAGTCCTGCATGGAGGCGCGGATCCACCAGGTCGCGTAGGTGGAGAAGCGCACCTCCCGCTCGGGCTCGAAACGGGCGGCGGCTTCGAGCAGGCCGACATGGCCTTCCTGAACGAGATCAGCCAGAGGCAGGCCATAGTGGCGGAAGCGCGCCGCAAGGGCGATCACGAGCCGCATATGGGCGTGGGCCAGACGATGCAGCGCCCGCTCGTCCTGATTGTCGCGCCACAGGACCGCAAGCGCGCGCTCCTCTTCGCGCTCCAGAAACGGCGCCGCCATGGCCGCCTTGACGAATTGCCGCTGCACACCAGCCATTTGCGCCATTTCCATCTCCCGCTGCGCGCCGGATGATCCGGCGGTCCTCTACCCATGGCGCGATGGCGCGGCGGGAGATGCTGGGGCGCCCGATGAGGCAGGGCGGGGGTCCGGCGCATCGGCTTGGTGGAAAGTCCACCGCCCGCCATCGGGCGCATGTGCTTTCAACGATCAACCGCGCGAATCGGTTCCGGCGCCGCTTTGGAGGCGCCGATTCACGCGAGGCCGCCCCGCGAAGGAGGGAGGTGAGGCATGACAGGAGGGATATGGAGCGCCGCGCCGCAGGGTGAAGCCCCGCGGGGTCATGACGGCGGCAGATCAATCCGCCACAATTCAGTCCGACACGATCTTGAAGCTCTCGCCCGGCTTAAGGGCGCCCGGCCGGTCAAGGCCGTTGAGCAGCAGGAACCATTCGAGCGGACGATCCGCCAGCGCCATGCGGCCAGCCAGCGATTCCGCCGTATCGCTTGCGCCCGCCCGCACCATGCGCAGACGCAGCGGCTGCAGTTTGCCCGCCTCGTCCGGCGTGATCGTGCGGAAGCTTTCCAGCGAGTCGCGGAAACGCTGGTCCATTCGGTCGGTGAGCGCGGTCGTGGCGAAGATGAGCCGGTAGACATCCGGGCCAAGGCGCACGACGCCCACCCTGAAGCGCCATTCGCCGCTTCTGGCGAGGCCGGTCGCGGCGGGCAGGCCATTGATGGTCAGGCTCTTCACGGAGGCTGATTGCAGGCCCGTGATCCAGTCCATGGCGAGATAGGACTCAAGGCTCGTGTCGGTGGGAAGGGCCACGCTGTCGAGGCGCAGCGCCTCCGCGCCGCCGCCTGCAACGCCCAGAACCGCCTGGGGCGTATTCTCAAGGACGAAGCCCTCGGGCGCGAGGAAGCCGAAGCCGAGGCGCGGATGGGTGAAGCGGCGCCCGCGCACCAGCCCCTCCGCAGGATTGTCGCCGAAGTCGATGCCGTCGATGGCGTTGAGATAGTCGCTGCGCTGGGTCTCGACCGCGCCGGGCTCGCTGAGGGCGCGGGCGGCGGCGGTGGCCTGCGCGATGCGTTCAGGCGTCGAGGGATGGGAGGCGGCGATCTCCTGTCCCCCCGCCCGCTGGTTGAAGAGGGAGGCGCGCAGGCTCGCCGAGCGGCTGAGGGAGGTCAGGAACCGGGCGGCGCCGAAGGGATCGTAGCCCGCTTTCGCGATGGTGCGGACGCCGATCTGGTCCGCGTCGAACTCCTGCTGGCGGGAGAAGCTCGCGAGCGAGGCGGCGCCGCGCGCCTGCACGGCTGCGCCCCTGTCCTTTTGCAGGACATCCGTGACCCTGCGGATGAGCTGCTGATCCTTCTCCGCCTCCGCGCGCTGGCCTGCGTGGCCTGCGGTGATATGGGCGATCTCATGGGCCATGACCGCCGCAAGCTCTGAGGAATCATTGGCCAGAGCCAGCATGCCGCGGGTCACATAGACATTGCCGTTTGGCAGGGCGAAGGCGTTGACGACCTGGGTGTTCAGGATCGTCACTCGGTAGGCCTCGCCCGGTTTGTCGCTGGCGGCCGCCAGCTTCGCCAGGATGTTGTTGAGATAGCGTTCCGCGCCCCAGGATCTGTATTCCCCGCCGAACATCTCGACGAGGCGCTTGTGCTGGGCGCTGTCGGGCGTCTCGACGCCGGTGGTCCGCGGCGCCTCGGGCGGCAGGGCGGGGCCGACGCCGGGGGTCTGGCCATAGGGGTCAAGGGTCGCGCAGCCCGCAAGGCAAAGCGCAAACAGGGGCGCCAGAAATACGCGCGCGCCAGCCAGCGCCGCGCCAACGCCGCGCCGCCCTGCGGGGGCCTCCGCCCGCCTGATCTTCACCCTCGAGCCCATGATCCTTCCAGCATTTGCTCCTCTATCATTACGTCATCGGACGAGAATATGGCGAATCCCCCTCAATCGCCCGGACGCAGGGAGATTTCGATGGCTTCGGGATCCATGAGTTCGATCTGCGGGCCGAACTGGGTCTCCATGAGGCCGCGCAGGCGCACGGTCCTGCCGATGAGCGATTGCAGGGACGCCCCGCTTTTCTCGAAGGCCGCCACATTGTTGCGGGCCACGGTCGCGGCGAAATCAACGGTCCGGATGGGCCCGAAATTCAGATAGGCGCGGCTTGCCGTGGAGCCAATTTCGGTCACCCGCCCCTCGACCAGCAGAACCTCTCCGGCCCGCAGGGCGAGGGCGTCGCGGCCGGCGGCGCTCATGACCGCGAAGGCCGGGTCGGTCCAGAGGCCAAGCTTCTCCCGCCGGGCCTTCGCCTCGAGGGCGAGCAGGGGACGCAGGCAGGGCCGCGCGAGCGGGTCGATCTCCACCCGCGCGAGGCCCGCCTCGACAAGGGCTTCGCCAACCGATTGAAGGCTCCCGTCGCCCCCCGGCGCGAAGAGCCGCGCGGGCAGGCGGCTCCAGCGGTCGGGCGTGGCGGCGAGCAGCTCCAGCGCCACCGTCAGGCCGGGGCGCATCAGCCAGCCCCGCACCTGATCGCGCGTTCGGGCGGGGCGGACGGGATCGGCCGCGCTCGCCCTTGGCGGCTCCAGTCCCGCCAGCCGCAGGCGCCGCCCGTCTTCGAGGCTGATTTCAAGCCGCTCGTCGATGGCCGCCGCCCGCAGGCCATGGCTGACCGCCTCCCCGCAGGGCGCGGCGTGGGCGGGGGCGGCGCTGATGCACAGCAGGCTGGCGAGCAGGAGGCGCATGAAAGGGAGCGTGTGCAAGGACAGTGTGAAAGGAGAATGCGAAAGCAGGCGTGAGGCAAGGGCTCCATGATACAGTGAAACCGGCCCATTGCAGCAGGAGCGCAGCCGTCATGAGCGATTTTTCCGTGGTGATGACCACCGCCGCGTCAGCGCAAACCGTGCAGGCGCTCATCGACAGGGCGCTGGGCGAGGGGCTGGCGGCCTGCGTCCAGGCCCTGCCCATGAACAGCCATTATGTCTGGGAGGGCGCCGTGGTCCAGGCCGAGGAGACCCTGCTTCTGTTCAAGGCGAAGACCGCCGACTATCCGGCGCTGGAGGCGATGATCCGCGCCGTCCATGACTATGAGACGCCCGAGATCCTCCGGCTCGACGTCGCGGCCGGCCTGCCGGCCTATCTCGACTGGATCAAGACATCGACGCGCTGAAGCGGCTCAGGCGCCCAGCGGCCCGTTCAGCATCCAGCGATGGCCGAAGGGATCGCGCAAGACGGCGAAACGTGTGCCCCAGAAGGAGTTTGTCGGCTGGGTCTCGCCCTTGGCGCCGAGCTGGGTCGCGCGGTTGAAGACCTCGTCCACCTCCTTGCCCGCAGCAAATTCGAGGCTCACCGAGGCGGTCGCGGGTTCGCCGGGGATGGGTGGGCGCGTCGCCCCCCCGGCGAATTCGGGAAAGGCGTCGGCGACCATGACCGAGCCGCCGTTGATGTCGAGCTCGCAGTGGATGATCCGCACCCCGTCGAGGGCGGGCATCAGGGCCTTCTGCCGGGCGCCGAAGGCCGCGGTGTAGAAGGCTATGCCAGCGGCTGCGGGGGTGACGGTGAGATAGGGGGCTACCGGCGGACGCTCGGACATGGGGATTCCCTTGGTTGCAGGTCAGATTGTCCGGGGAAAGGCGGCGAAGGCAAGCGCCACTTTCATCCCTCGCCCAATTGCGGTATGCGAAGCGTGGATTTCAACAAGGGCCGCATCAAGCGGCGACGGGACGAAGACCGATGGCGCCACGCACTCTCTACGACAAGATCTGGGACGACCATGTCGTCGAAGCTCAGCCGGACGGCACGACGCTTCTGTATATTGACCGCCACCTCGTCCACGAGGTGACCAGCCCGCAGGCTTTTGAAGGCCTGCGCCTGTCCGGCCGCAAGGTCCGCTCGCCCGAGCGCACCCTGCTGGTCGTCGACCATAACGTGCCGACCACGGACCGCTCGGCGCCCATCACGGACCCCGAGAGCAAGGCGCAGATCGAATATCTCGCTGATAACGCGAAGTATTTCGGGCTTGAGTATTACGATGAGCATGACGTTCGCCAGGGCGTGGTCCACATCATCGGACCTGAGCAGGGCTTCACCCTGCCCGGCACGACCATCGTCTGCGGCGACAGCCATACGGCCACCCACGGCGCCTTCGGCGCTCTGGCCCACGGCATCGGCACGTCAGAGGTCGAGCATGTGCTGGCCACCCAGACGCTGATCCAGAAGAAGTCCACGAACATGCGCGTCACCGTCAACGGGAAGATCCCGCCCGGCGTGACCGCGAAGGACATCGTGCTCGCCATCATCGGCAAGATCGGCACGGGCGGCGGCACCGGCTGCGTGATCGAATATGCGGGCGAGGCCATCGAGGCGCTCTCGATGGAAGGCCGCATGACCGTCTGCAACATGTCGATCGAGGCGGGCGCCCGCGCCGGCATCATCGCCCCCGATGAGAAGACCTTCGAATATCTGAAGGGTCGCCCCAAGGCTCCCAAGGGCGCCCATTGGGAGCAGGCGGTCGCCTACTGGCGCACCCTGAAGTCCGACCCCGGCGCGCATTTCGACCATGAGGTCGTGCTCGACGCCGCCTCTCTGCCCCCGCTCGTGACCTGGGGCACTAGCCCCGAGAACGTCATCACCATCGACGGGACCGTGCCGAAGATCGAGGACGGCGCGACCGAGCAGAAGCGCGCCTCCATCAAGCGCGCGCTCGAATATATGGGCCTCAAGGGCGGCGAGAAGATCACGGACATCGAGATCCAGCGCGCCTTCATCGGCTCCTGCACCAATGGCCGCATCGAGGATCTGCGGGCGGCTGCCGATGTCGCCAAGGGCCGCAAGGTCCACCCCGGCGTCAACGCCCTGGTGGTGCCGGGCTCGGGCCTCGTGAAGGCGCAGGCGGAGGCCGAGGGCCTCGACAAGATCTTCATCGAGGCGGGCTTCGAATGGCGTGAGCCGGGCTGCTCCATGTGCCTCGCCATGAACCCCGACAAGCTGGAGCCGGGCGAGCGCTGCGCCTCGACCTCCAACCGCAACTTCGAGGGCCGTCAGGGCTTCCGCGGACGCACCCATCTCGTCTCCCCCGCCATGGCGGCGGCGGCGGCGATCGCAGGCAAGTTCGTGGACGTCCGCAACCTCAAGTGAGCCGCGCGGGCGCTCAATTGCTGCAGCTTTGCTGCGCAGCAATTTTGCGCTCAGGGTGGTTTCATGCTGCGCGGCACGACTGCAGCAAAACTGCGGTAAGTCATTGAAATAAAAGGCCAGCTTCGTGCTGGCCTTTTTGTTTGGAGACCGCCTCGGCCTCAGCGGAAGAAGCGATCATGAGCGAACCCTCGCCCCCCGGAGAAATGCCGCCCACAGAAACGCCCCCTGACGAGGGCGATCCCGCGCAGGTCTGGGGCGCCCGCGTCGGCCGCGCTCTGGGCTGGCTTGCGGCGGGAGCTTTGCTGGTCAATCTTTTCACCCATTGGCTGTTTTGACGGAGCCTCGCCCATGTCTTCAGACCCATCCGATCCCGCCCGCCTCAAGAGCCTCCAGGCGCCTTCCCTCGCCGATCTCGAGGCCGTCGCCGACGCGGCCTTCGCAGCCCTGCCCGAAGAGTTCCGCGCCCTCTGCGAGGGGCTGGTCATCCGGGTCGAGGATTTTCCGGATGAGGAGACCCTCGAAGAAATGGAGGCGGAGACCGAATTCGACTTTCTGGGCCTCTTCCGCGGCCGGGGCCTCGCCCATCGCGGCGCGGTGCTGGAGACAGGGGAGTTCCCCAACATGGTCTGGCTCTATCGCCGCCCCATCCTCGACTACTGGGCCGAGCATGAGGAGACGCTGGGCCATGTGGTCACCCATGTCCTGGTGCATGAGATCGGCCATCACTTCGGCCTGTCGGACGAGGATATGGAGGAGATCGAGGGTCGGGCCGACTAGGGTTCAGTCCGCCGGACTATGGGCGGCGCAGGCGAGCGTGGTCTCTTCGCCCGACAGGTCCGCGCCGAAGTTGCGGCAGCGTTTGGTCTGCCCGCGCGCCTCCAGATGCCTGCACCCCTCGCATCCCCCGAAGACCGTCCGCGCGCCCTCGGGCGCAAGGTCGCCCGCGATATGGGCGAGGCTCTGGGACAGGGCCGCCGCATAGAGGGGCGGCAGGCGGGCGATGGCCTCGACGAGGCCGCGCATGGGATCGTCCTGGAGGAGCGCGAGGCCTTCGGGCGTCGCCTCAAGGCGCGTGGCGCGTCCGTCCGAGGGGTGGCGGGCCTTGCGGATCAGGCCCTTGCGCTCCAGCGCCATCAGGGTCTGCGACGCCGTGCCCTTGGTGGTGGCGAGCCAGGCGGCGACGGCGGTGGGCTGGCGCGAGAATGTGTTGGCGCGGGCGATGAAGCGCAGCGCCTCCCATTGGGCGGGCGCAAGGGTCGCGGCCTCGCGCGCGCGGGCGAAGCGCCCGATCCGCTCGATCAGGGCCGCGATGCGAAGGGGCGCGCTGTCAGGACTGGCCATCGGGTCAGGCTAGCGGGCGTTTGGTTAATGAAGTGTGAGGTGGTCGGCTGCAGGGCGAGATGTTGTCCCGACCACCGACCGTCCCAACAACCCTTTCATCCTGCGCCCGCTCTTGCTAGAAGGCGTCAACGCGAGACAGCGCCAGCGCAAGAGGCACGACCGATGGACAAGTTCACGAAGCTCACGGGCGTTGCGGCTCCCATGAAGATCCGCAACATCGACACCGACATGATCATCCCCAAGCAGTACCTCAAGACGATCAAGCGCACGGGTCTGGGCACGGGCCTGTTCTCCGAACTGCGCTTCAATGAGGATGGTTCGGAAAACCCGGACTTCGTGCTCAACCAGCCGGCCTACCGCAACGCCAAGATCATCGTCGCCGAAGACAATTTCGGCTGCGGCTCCTCGCGCGAACATGCTCCCTGGGCGCTGCTGGATTTCGGCGTGCGCTGCATCATCTCCACGAGCTTCGCCGACATCTTCTTCAACAACTGCTTCCAGAACGGCGTGCTGCCGATCCGCGTGTCACGCGAGGATCTCGACAAGTTGATGGAGGACGCCGAGCGCGGCGCCAACGCCACCATGACCATCGATCTGGAGGCCCAGGAGATCCACGGTCCCGATGGCGGCGTCGTCAAGTTCGACATCGACGCCTTCCGTAAACACTGCATGCTCAATGGGTTGGATGATATCGGCCTGACCATGCAGAAGGATTCGGGCATATCGTCCTACGAGGGAAATCTCGCGAATTCCCGCCCCTGGGCCTGACGCGCCGCCCTCGGGCTTTGGCGCAGGGCTCCGCTGACGCTTTCAGTCGCGCATGAGGTTCGGTAAGGTGAGCCCATGCGCGATTTCTTTCGTCTCGTCATTCCGACGCTCGCCCTGCTGGGCGGACAGACCGCATCGGCGCTTGGCGCTGATTTCGGCGCCTGCATCGCCGACATGCGCGCCGAGGCCATGGCCACAGGCGTCTCCGCCTCGACTTATGACACGGTCACCCGAGGCCTGACCCCGAATGACGCAGGCGCCTTCCTCGACACCCAGCCCGAGTTCACCACCCCGGTCTGGGACTATCTCGCCGGCCTCGTCGACGAAGAGCGGATAAAGGACGGTCGGACGCGCCTGCGCGACTACGCCGCCCCGCTCGCCAGCGCCGAGAAGGTCTATGGCGTGGACCGCGCCACCATCGTGGCGGTCTGGGGCGTCGAATCCGATTATGGCCGGGCCATCGGCAAGCGCCCGCTCGCCCAGTCCCTGGCGACGCTCTCCTGCGAGGGGCGCCGGCAGGCCTATTTCCGCAGCGAGCTTTTCGCCGCGATGCGGATCATCCAGAGCGGCGACGTTCCGGCTTCGGCCTTGGTCGGCTCCTGGGCCGGGGCCTTCGGCCACACCCAGTTCATGCCCTCCACATTCCTGCGCTTCGCGGTCGACCATGACGGCGACGGGCGGCGCGATGTGGTGGGCTCGGTTCCCGACGCGCTCGGCTCGACCGCCAATTACCTGCGGGGCTCCGGCTGGCAGACGGGGCAGCCCTGGGGCTTCGAGGTGACGGTCCCCAAGGACTATTCCGGCCCGACCGGACGCAAGGCCAAGCAATCCATGACCCACTGGGCTGGACGCGGTGTGCGCCGGGTCGATGGCCAGCCGCTGGGCTCCGGCGCCGCAGGCCTCTTGCAGCCTGCGGGGCCCGACGGGCCGTCCTTCCTCGTCACCAGCAACTTCGACGCGATCTTCAGCTACAACGCCTCGGTCTCCTATGCTCTGGCCATCGCCCATCTCGCCGACCGCCTGCGCGGCGGCGGGCCTTTCGTGACGCCCTGGCCGACCGATGATCCCGGCCTGTCGCGGGCCGAGCGGCGTGAGTTGCAGACCCTGCTCAACCGGCGCGGCTATGACATCGGCCCCGCCGACGGCGCGATCGGTGAAAAGACCCGTCAGGCCATCGCCGATGCGCAAGTGCGCGCGGCCCTGCCGCGGGATGGCCGGGCGGGACAACGCGTGCTGAACCTTCTGCGTTCAGGCCAGTAGCCAATCTGGCCTGCTCACCGGGAATTGACTGGCGATTGAAAAAGGTCCGCGACTATGGTCGTGCGTTCATTCATTCGGCATGGTCCCGATGGTCTCGCGCACAGGCTTGCTTCTCCCTCTGGTCGTGACCGCCGCGCTTGGCGCCGGCGCCGCCATCGCGCGGGACAGCGGCGCGCCTGCGGTCATCGAACTCTTCACCTCGCAGGGCTGCGCCTCCTGCCCCTCGGCGGACACGCTGATCGGCGAGCTGTCAAAGGACCAGCCGAACCTCATCGCCCTGACCCTGCCGGTCGATTACTGGGATTACATCGGCTGGAAGGACACGCTCGCCCTGCCCGCCTTCGCCGCGCGCCAGAGGGCCTATGCCAGCCTGCGGGGGGATCATCAGATCTATACGCCCCAGGCCGTCATCAATGGCCTGTCCCATGTGGTGGGCAGCGACCGGGATGAGATCAAGACCTCTGCGAAAATCGCCTTCGGCAGGGACGGCGCCCTCAGCGTCGGCCTGTCGGCGCAGCCGGAAGAGGGCGGGCTTGCGGTCGAGCTTGGCGCGGCCCCGCAGGGCGCGGCGCGCACCGGCGAGCTCTGGCTGTTTCATATCGCCCGCGAGCGCACGGTCTCCATCGGGCGCGGCGAGAATGCGGGGGCCCGCGTCACCTACGCCAATGTGGTGCGGCACATGCAGAAGATCGGCGACTGGGCGGGGTCGCCCGTCCGCTTCGCCATCCCGCGCAATGATCTCTCGGCGCCGGACAGCGATTCCTATGTGCTGATCCTGCAGGCGGGCTCCATGGAGAAGCCCGGCCCCATCCTCGCGGCCACGGCGGGCGACCACATCAGGTGAATGGCCCTCAGGGCGTCAGCAGGATGAAATCTGTCGCGGTCTTGCCCGTCTCGCGCCCCAGACCCTGATCGGCGATGAGGAGCGACGCGCCTGCGCTGAGGCGGCGTCCCACTTCAAGCCGGGCCTCCTCTGGGATGTCGATCCGCTCCAGAGCTTCCGCCGCCTCGCTTGCGTGAGCCCCCGCGACGGGCAGGCTCACCCGGGACCAGCGCACGGCGCCGCTGGCCCGCTCGACCTCCATGGCGGTGAAAAGATGCGCGCCGAGCGCCCCGCCCGCCCGGATTTCGACCGGGCTCTCATAAATCGGCTCGAAACCCTGGCGCATGAAGAGCTTGCGCTCCTTGCCGCTGATGAAGACCGAGACATGGCCGCTGGGCTCGCGCGGTGCCTTCGGCGATTGCGTGCGGTGCTCGGGCTCGGGCTTCGGCTCGGGCGTGGCGGCGGGAAGGATCGGCTCGGCCTTCGCCAGATCCATGGCCGCAGGATGCAGCGATGCGAGGCGCACCGGCGCAGGCGCAAGGGCGGAAGGCTCGGGCGCCGCCGCGCTGAACAGTTTGGGATGGGCGAAATCGGCGGGGGCCACCGGCTGGTCCGTGATGATGACGCGGGCGCCGATCCGCGTGATCCCGTAGAGCCTTTTTGCGATATCGGCGGGCAGGCGGATGCAGCCATGGGACGCAGGCCGCCCCGTCACATGGCCCTGATGCAGAGCGACGCCCGACCAGGTGATGCGCTGCATATAGGGCATGGGCGCGCTGCTGTAGATGTTGGAGCGGTGCATGGGCCGCTTCTGCAGCACGGTGAAGGCGCCGCGCGGGGTCTCATGTCCGGCGACCCCTGTCGAGACCGGGCTGCGGGCGACCACGACGCCATTGTCCCAGACCGTCATGCGCTGGTCGGCGAGGGACACGGCGAGGAGGATGGGGCCCTTCGCCTTCTGCGGCCAGGCCGTCACGACCCTGTCTCTTGGCCCCGCCGCAGGTTCGGCGACGCGCGTGCGCGCAAGGGCGGGCGCGCAGATGGTCACAAGCAGGGACAGGCCGGCGAAGGCCAGCGAGCGGGGGACGGGAACAGCTGATGTCATCGCGGCGGGTCCAGGCTCAGGGTTGCTTCTGAACAGAAGCACCCCTCGCCGACCCCGTCACCTTGGCCAGACGGGCGGTCGACTCATGGTCACGCCGCGTCCTCGACCCCGCTGGCTTCAAGCGTGCGCCGTAGGCGCGAGAAGGCGAGGCGGATGCGCGATTTCACGGTGCCGAGCGGCAAACCCGTGCGCATGGCGATCTCGGAATGGGACAGGCTGTCGAAAAAGGCGAGGCGCACCAGCGCGCGCTGCTCCTCCGGCAGCCCCTGCATGGCGCCCCGCAGCACGTCCTCGCGGGTCTGTGCGTCGAGCTGGCCGTCGGCGTCGGGCGTCTTTTCGTCAGGAATGTCGAGGGCGTATTCGGAGGGATCGACGAAATCCACCCGGTCGCGGCGTGCGATGTCGATGCGGCGGTTTCGCGCCACCCGGTAGAGCCAGGTCGCCAGACTGGACTTCGCGGGGTCGAAAAGGTCCGCCTTGCGCCAGAGCGTGACCATCGTCTCCTGGGTGATCTCCTCGGCGGTCGCGCCATCAGCCCCCAGACGCAACAGATAGGCGTTCAGCCGCGGGCTGTAATAATCAAACAGCGTCGCGAAGGCCTCCCGATCACGTCGTTCGGCCACCAGCGCCATGAGGGCGGCATGTTCGTGAGCGAGTGGCGTCATGGGTAAGGCGGCATTCCCCTGAGGTGAGATCGCAATCTGCCATGATCTGCAACTGAATGAAACCCATTGTAAGATCAAATTGACACCGGCGAGCGTCATCGAAGCTGAATTCTCGAATTTTCGCTGTTTCGGGCCGGACATTATGCTGCGCAGATGGGCGCGACATGGGGTAAAATATCCAGATGATTCGCTTGCTCCCTTCCTCGACCACCCTTCCCGCTCTCCTTGTCGCCGTCGGCGCCCTGTTGCTCGGCCCGTGTTCGACGCCTTCCGCTTTCGCTCAGGCGAAGAAGCCGGAAGCGAAGAAAGAGGAGCCCAAGGCCGCCGCGCCCGCCAAGCCTGCGGCCATCGACAAGATCAACGACTGGGGCGTCTACGCCGTCGGCGCAGGCAAGGCCAAGGCCTGTTATGTGATGGCCGAGCCCAAGGAGCGCGCCCCCAAGACGCTCAAGCGCGATCCCGGCTACATCTTCATCACGCAGCGTCCGGGCGAGGGCGTCCGCAACGAGGTCTCGGTGGTCATGGGCTTCGACGTGAAGACGGACTCCGCCCCCAAGGCCGAAATCGGCTCGGTGAGCTTCGCCATGATCGCCAAGGGCGCCAATCTCTGGCTCAAGAACCCCGCGCAGGAGGGCGATTTCGTCGCCGCGCTGCGCAAGAGTCCGCGCCTGATCGTGAAGGCCGACTCCCTGCGGGGCAACACCACCACCGACACCTATGCGCTGGCGGGCGTCGGCGCCGCGCTCGACCGCGCCGGCAAGGAATGCCAGTAGGTCTTGCCGCAATTCCCTTGCTGAAATTCCCTTGCCGCAAGTCTCCCCTCCTCAAGTCCCGGAATGAGGCTTGACCAAAAGTAGCGCCGACCAAAGTGTGAGGCGGCGCCTGCTTGTTTCGCAGGCCGCGACTGGCGCATAATCCGCTCACAACCAGTCGGTCGGTCAGCGCAGCCATTTCGCGGCTGCGCTTGCCGGGAGGAGCATCCATGTCAGAGAAAATCTATCCGGTCAGCGCCGAATGGGCGCAGCGCGCCTTCATCAACGAAGCGAAGTACAAGGACATGTACGCGCGCTCCGTGTCAGATCCGGAGGGTTTCTGGGGCGAGCAGGGCAAGCGCATCGACTGGATGACCCCCTACACCCGCGTCAAGAACACGAGCTTCGACCCGCACAATGTCTCGATCAAATGGTTCGAGGATGGCGTCACCAACGCCGCCTATAACTGCGTGGACCGGCATCTGCCCAAGCGCGCCAACCAGACCGCGATTATCTTCGAGGGCGATGATCCCTCCGACTCCCGCAACATCACCTACAAGGAGCTGCACGAGCAGGTCTGCCGCTTCGCCAATGTGCTGAAAGCCCATGGCGTCAAGAAGGGCGACCGCGTCACCATCTACCTGCCGATGATCCCCGAGGCGGCCTACGCCATGCTGGCCTGCGCGCGCATCGGCGCCGCCCATTCCGTGGTCTTTGGGGGCTTCTCGCCGGACTCGCTGGGCGGCCGCATCGAGGACGCCCGCACCGATGTGCTCATCACCGCCGATGAGGGTCTGCGCGGCGGCCGCAAGGTGCCGCTGAAGGCCAATGCCGACGCCGCCGCCGACAAGGTGGCCGTGAAGACCATGGTCGTCGTCCAGCGCACCGGCGGCAAGGTGGACATGAAGCCCGGCCGCGACGTCTGGTATCATGAGGAGGCCGCGAAGGTCTCGCCGGACTGCCCGCCCGAGCCGATGAACGCTGAAGATCCCCTGTTCATCCTCTACACCTCAGGCTCGACCGGCAAGCCCAAGGGCGTGCTGCACACCACCGGCGGCTATCTCGTCTACGCCTCCATGACCCATCAATATGTCTTCGATTATCACGAGGGCGACGTCTACTGGTGCACCGCTGACGTGGGCTGGGTCACCGGCCACAGCTACATCCTCTACGGGCCGCTCGCCAATGGCGCGACCACCCTGATGTTCGAGGGCGTGCCGAACTATCCCAATGATGCGCGCTTCTGGGAGGTGATCGACAAGCACAAGGTCAACATCTTCTACACCGCGCCCACCGCCATCCGCGCCCTCATGCAGAAGGGCGAGGACATTGTGAAAGCCACGTCGCGCGCCTCCCTGCGCCTGCTGGGCTCGGTCGGCGAGCCCATCAACCCGGAAGCCTGGGAATGGTATCATCGCGTGGTCGGCGGCGGCCGCTGCCCCATCGTGGACACCTGGTGGCAGACAGAGACCGGCGGCGTCCTCATCACCCCGCTGCCCGGCGCCATCGGCCAGAAGCCCGGCTCCGCCACGCTCCCCTTCTTTGGCGTGCAGCCGCAGATCGTCGACGCCGAGGGCAAGCCCCAGCATGGCGCCTGCGAGGGCAATCTGGTGCTCACGGACTCTTGGCCCGGCCAGATGCGCACGGTCTTCGGCGATCACGAGCGGTTCGTGCAGACCTATTTCTCGACCTATCCTGGAACCTATTTCACCGGCGACGGCTGCCGCCGCGACGCTGACGGCTATTACTGGATCACCGGCCGCGTGGACGATGTCATCAATGTCTCCGGCCACCGCATGGGAACGGCCGAAGTCGAAAGCGCGCTCGTCGCCCATCCCAAGGTGTCGGAATCCGCCGTGGTCGGCTTCCCCCATGACATCAAGGGCCAGGGCATCTACGCCTATGTCACGCTGATGGCGGGCGAAGAGCCCACCGAGGCCCTGCGCAAGGAGCTGGTGAACTGGGTGCGCAAGGAGATCGGACCGATCGCCTCCCCCGATGTCATCCAGTTCGCGCCCGGCCTGCCCAAGACCCGCTCGGGCAAGATCATGCGCCGCATCCTGCGCAAGATCGCCGAGAACGAGTTCGGCGCCCTTGGCGACACCTCGACCCTGGCTGATCCCAGCGTGGTCGACGACCTCATCGCCAACCGCCCGAAATAAGAAGGCCGCAGCCTCCTCAACCAAAAACGGCGCCTTCCGGGGCGCCGTCTGCATTTCACCGTCAATGAAAAACCCGGCCGTGAGGCCGGGTTGCAGAGGTCTGAAAAAACCCGGCCGCGAGGCCGGGTTGATGGTTGGAAAGCCTGATGCTCAGGCGGCTTCTTCGATCTCGCCTTCGGGCGCGTCATCCACGGCCGCCTCAGCCTTGGAGCCGCGCTTCGGACCCTTCTGCAGATGGGTCTCGATCAGCTTCAGCGCCTCGCTGTCGGTCAGCTTCTGCACCACCGCGATCTCCCGCGCCATGCGGTCGAGTGCGGATTCATAGAGCTGGCGTTCCGAATAGGACTGCTCGGGCTGGGCTTCGGAGCGATAGAGGTCGCGCACGACTTCGGCGATGGAGCCGAGATCGCCGGAATTGATCTTGGCCTCATATTCCTGCGCGCGGCGCGACCACATGGTGCGCTTGATGCGCGCGCGGCCGGTCAGCGTGTCGAGGCTCTTCTTGACGGTGTCGGCGTCCGCGAGCTTGCGGATGGCGCCGGCGATGACCTTGGGCATGGGAACCTTGAGGATCATCTTGTCCTTGGCGAAGGAGATGACGAAGAGCTCAAGCTTGAAGCCCGCGACCTCCTGCTCCTCGACGGCGGTGATCTGACCGACGCCATGGGCGGGATATACGATGTGTTCGCCAGCCTTGAAGCCTGTGCGCTGGGCGGCGGGCTTTGGAGCTGGCTTTGCGGGCGCCGCGGCAGGCGCGACGGCGGCCTTGACGGGCGTTGACAAGGGGGCGGAATCGTTGGCTATCGGTGCAGGTTTCAGGGTCACAGTCCCAACATTTGTCTGAGGAATTTTCACTGCAGGCCTGACAGAGGAATCGACGGGCGCGGCGACGGGCGCCGCGGTGGCCTGCAGGGCTGATGGGGTTGGCGTAATGGCTGTTTCGGTCTGCAATCCTTTGTCGCTGACGGTTTTCATGGCGGGCGCGGGGGCCGCAGGCTTGGCCTCAACTTTCTTGGCGGGGGCTTCGGCGTTCTTGACAGGCGCCGCTTTGGAGGCGGGAGCCTCCGCCTTCTTCGCGGGCGCCTTCGCAACCTCAGCCTTGGGCGCTTGAGCCTTGGTCGCGGACGGCTTGGTCGCAGTCGGCTTGGCGGCCGGAGCCTGGACCGCAGGAGCCTTCGGAGATGAAGCCTTTGCAGCGGGAGCCTTCGTAACCGGAGCCTTTGTCGCCGGAGCTTTGGCGACAGCGGCCGCCTTCACAGGCGCCTTGGCCTCAGCCGCCTTGGCCGGGGTCTTCGCAACCGTCCTGGCTGCGGAGGCCTTGGCTGCGGGAGCTTTGGCCGCAGGGGCCTTGGCGGCGGGCGTCTTTGCTGCAGGGGTCTTTGCCGCAGGGGTCTTGGTTGCAGAAGTCTTGGCTGCAGGGGTCTTGGAGGCGGATGTCTTGGAGGCGGATGTCTTGGCGGCGGGCGTCTTGGCCGCAGTTGTTTTGGGGGCGGACTTCGCCTCGGGCTTCTTCGCCGCTGCAGCCTTCGCGCTCTCGACCTTCACAGGCGTCGCGGCGGTTTTGGCGGCGATCTTGGCTGCGCCTTTCGCAGGCGCGGGCGCGGCGGCCTTGGCGGCTGCTGGCTTGGCGGCTGTGGGCTTGGCTGCGGCGGTGGGTTTGGCTACGGCGGCTATGGTCTTCGCCTTTCCGGATTTCATGGCGTCGGCCGATTGCGCCTTGGGGGCGGCGGCTTTTCCAGAGGGGGCGGTCTTGCTCGCGGGGGCGGTCTTGCTCGTGGGGGCAGTCTTGCCAGCAACGGTTTTGGCGGTCACCGGCTGAATGTTCTTGGGCGCTGCGCCCGCACGCGACGACTTAACTGGCGAAGGCATACTCGGGTACTCCCTCTGTCATCCCGCTTTGGAGACGGGACCGGCGGCCGCTCACCCCTGAGTGAGCGGATCAGAGACCTCGGCTTGACCCTCGCGCGACCGCGCGCCGGGTCAATTTCCCGCAAAAAAGGCCTCGGGCTCAAGAAAGAGGCCGGGCCGACATGGGGAAAGCACTACGCTTGCTGTCACGCGGAGCCGCGCGAAGCTCAGTAAACGCCTTGATCGACTGTTAATAAAACCTATACCACAAAAGATGCAGACTTCAAAATGTTTGATGACTGTGGCTTATCCGCCGCACTTTTGGGCCCCGGGAAAGGCTCCCACCCGCGAAAAGAGGGGGGACGTTCAGTCCCCTTCCCCCGGCTCCGCGGAGAAATAGGCGTCAAACTTGCCGGGCTTGCCGTCGAAGGTCTTGGCGTCCGCAGGCGAATCGCGCTTGACCGTGATGTTCGGCCAGGACTTCGACATATCCGCGTTCAGTTTCAACCACTTATCGAGGCCCGGCTCGGTGTCGGGCTTGATGGCTTCAGCGGGGCACTCGGGTTCGCAAACGCCGCAGTCGATGCATTCGTCGGGATGAATCACCAGCATGTTCTCACCCTCGTAGAAACAATCCACGGGGCAAACCTCAACGCAATCCATGTATTTGCATTTGATGCAGTTTTCGACGACGACGTAGGTCATTCCGGCTTCTCCTGGCGCGAGCGGTCGATCAATCCGCGCACACATTTCGCTTTTTGCTACCCCCTTTGAGGTGAAGGCGCAAGATCATGGCGCGCGCCAGCCAGGAGGAAGGCTGGCGCCTCACGCCCGGCGACTCGGCCCCTTGCCGGGGGGTGAAGGTGAAATAGCAAATCAGATCAATTTGTTGGTTCTGATTCGGGCGCAACCGCAGGGGCGAGGTCGGTATAAAGGAGGCAGGCTTCCTCATAGGGGCCGCGCCTTTCGCCGGGCGATTCGACCCGCAGCACCCTCACCTGCCGCTCCAGCGCGATGGTGAGGACGTCGCCGGGGCGCACGGGTTTGTCGGGTCCGGACGCGCGCGCGCCATTAAGCCGCACATGCCCTGCCTGGACCAGCTTCGCGGCCAGCGCGCGTGTCTTCACCATGCGCGCGAACCACAGCCATTTGTCGAGCCTCTGGCGATCGGCGGCGGCGCCCGCGCCCCTGGCCAAGTCCCGGCCCGCCATCAGCGAAGCGATGGAAGGGCCGACATCAGTCCTTCTTGCCCTTGTTTTCGAGCTCGGCCTTCAAGGCCAGAAGCTTGGCGAAGGGTGAATTGGGATCGGGCTGCCGGTCGCGGGCGGGGCGTTCGGTCGTGGCGAAGGTGCGCGCGCCGCCCTGCTCATTGCGGTCGGGACGCCCCTTGCCGAAGGGCCGGTCGCCATGGCGGCGCTCGCCATGGGGGCGATCTCCACGGTGACGCTCGCCTTGAGGGCGGTCTCCCTGCGGACGCTCGCCTTGCGGGCGGTCACCATGTGGCCGGTCCCCTTGTGGCCGTTCCCCTTGGGGCCGCGCCTTGAAGCCCTCGAACCGCCGCTGGTCGCGACGGCCCTGCTGGGGCCTTTCCTGCGCGGCGCCAGCCGCCGCCTCGCCTTCAGCGGCGGGCGCGACGGGCTGGGCGCCGTCGCGGCGCTGGCCCTGCTGATCGCGGCGCGGTCCCCGCTCGCCCCGGCCACGCGGACGCTCGGGCCTGCGGCCCTCGTGCTGCCTGCGGCTTGGACGCCAGACCTCGATCATCGCTTCCTCAGCGACGGCCTCTTCAACGACAGCCTCTGCAGGCGCCGCCTCTTCGGCGACAAGCTCGGCCGATGCTGCGGCGGGTTCGTCCTGAACTTCAGAAACCGGGGCCTCTGAAGCGGCCGCCTCAGCGGCGGGCTCTTCGGCCGCAGGCTCTTCAGCCACGGCTTCGGCAACGACAGTCTCTTCCGGCGCAGCCTGCGCCGTCTCTTCGGCGGGCGCCTCCGGGGCAACCGCTTCCAACGCCTCGGCGCTGGCCTCTTCTGCGCTGGCCTCCTCGGCGCCGCTCTCCCCGGCCTCTTCGGCTGGCACAGCGGAGGCCGTGATCGGCTGCATGGGCGCGGGCTTCAGGATCTGCGCGGTGATGGCCGGACCCTTGCGGCTCTCGGCGGCGTAGCCGAGCGACTTCAGGATCGAGGCGAAGGCCTCGCCCGAACAGCCAGCCAGCGAGGTCATGGCGACCGTCACCACAAAGCTGTCGCCATCCGCCGCGCCCGCAGGCGGCTCGCCGACGGTGACGCCGGGGCGATAGGCGATGGCGGGGCGGATGAGATCGGCGAGACGCTCGAGAATGTCGACGCGGACCGCGCGCTCCCCGCAAACGCGGAAGCCCGCCGCCAGATAGAGCCCCTTGGGCGTGTCCTTGTCGGCGGCGAAGGAGGTGCGGCCGGTGGAGGCGAGATGAGCGACCTCATCGAGACCCTTCACGCCCTCGATGCCGCCATGTTTCAGGGCCCAGAGCTGGGCCGCGAGCGCGCGGGGCGCGGGCTTCAGGAGCTGGGGCAGATAGAGATGATAGGCGCCGAAGCGGATGCCAAGCTTGCGCAGGGCGGCGCGGGCCGTCTGGTCGAGCGACTTCGCCTCGCTTGCGACGCGGGACCGCTCCAGCACGCCAAGCGCCTCGGCGAGCTGGAAGGCGATGCCCCGGCCGATGCCTTCGAGCCCTTCGCCCGCCTCCAGCTCCGCAAGGCCGCCGAGCAGTTTCTTGATGTGCTGCGCGCTCCACAGATCGAGCCGCCTCTGCACCATTTCGAGGGCCGGGCCGGTGAGTTGCTCGTCCGCCAGAATCCGCACGCGGGGGCTCAGGATCTGCTCGCCGGAGGCCAGCTTGCCGACGGGCTCGCCAAGCCAGCGGATCACCCCGTCATTGGCCAGAACGAAGGCCTCGTCCACCGCCTCGCTGACGCGGGCCGCGCGGCTTTCGATCTCGCTCGCCAGCGCCTGATGGGCGGCTGCGGTCAGGGTGCGGGCGACCTCGCCCCCCGCCTGCGGGTCAGGGGTGAACCGAAACCCGTGAAGGTTTCCCACATGCTGGCCCTCGACCATGACGTCGCCAGACCCGGTGATTTCCGCTTCGAGCATTGCATTCTCTCTCAAGCGACGCATCAGAACGCTCGTGCGCCGGTCGACGAACCGGTGGGCGAGGCGCTCGTGAAGAGCGTCGGACAAACTGTCCTCTACCTGACGCGTGACGCCCTGCCAATGCTCGGGATCACGCAGCCAGTCCGGACGATTGGCGATGAAGTTGAAGGTCCGCACCTGCGCGATGCGCGCCGAGAGCGTGTCGATCTCCCCATCCGTGCGGTCGCACTGGGCGAGCTGGCGCTGAAACCAGTCGTCGGGAACCCGCCCCGCCCGCACCACGAAATGGAACAGCGTGAGCGCGAGATCCGCGTGAGCGGCGGGAGAAACCTTACGATAATCAGGTATTTGGCACACTTCCCAGAGGCGCTGCACATCGGCTCGGGTCTTGGCCTGCCGACGCACGTCGGCGTCCCGCGAGAGCAGGTCCAGGGTCACGACATCGACGCCCGTGGGGGCGCGGGTGAGGCCGGGTTCGGTCGGCAGCATCTCAAGGGAGGCTTGCAAGCTTTCGATCGAAGAAAAATCCAGCGTCGAGTTCCGCCATTGCAGCATCAGCAGCGGATCGAATCGATGGGTTTCGATGGCCTGCGCCGTTTCGGGGTCGAGGGCGGGGCAGCGCCCGGTCGTGCCGAAGGCCCCATCCTTGATGTAGCGGCCCGCCCGGCCCGCGATCTGCCCCAGTTCGCCATTGTTGAGGAGGCGATGCTGCCAGCCGTCGAATTTGCGGTTTCCGGCGAAGGCGATGTGGCCGACGTCGAGGTTGAGCCCCATGCCGATGGCGTCGGTGGCCACGATGTAGTCGACCTCGCCGGACTGATAGAGCGCGACCTGCGCGTTGCGGGTGCGCGGGCTCAGGGCCCCCAGCACTACGGCTGCGCCGCCCCGCTGGCGGCGGATCAGTTCGGCGATGGCGTAGACCTCCTCCGCCGAGAAGGCCACGATGGCGCTGCGCTCGGGCAGGCGCGACAGGCGCCGCTCGCCTGCGAAGGTCAGGGTCGACAGGCGCGGGCGCGTGACGATGGGCGCGCCGGGCAGCAGCTTCTCGATGAGGGGCTGGATGGTCGAGGCGCCGATCAACCAGGTCTCCTCGCGCCCGCGCCGGTTGAGCAGCCGGTCGGTGAAGACATGGCCGCGGTCAAGATCGGCGGCGAGCTGGATCTCATCCACCGCGACGAAATCGACGAAGAGGTCGCGCGGCATGGCTTCGACGGTGCAGATCCAGTAGCGGGGATTGCGCGGCTTGATCTTCTCTTCGCCGGTGATGAGAGCGACCGCGTTGACGCCCGCCTTCTCCACCACCTTGTTATAGACCTCGCGCGCGAGCAGGCGCAGCGGCAGGCCGATCATGCCGCTGGGATATTGCAGCATCCGCTCGATGGTGATGTGGGTCTTGCCGGTGTTGGTGGGCCCCAGCACGGCGGTCACGCCCTTCCGGCGCTCCGAGGGGGGCAGGGCAGGCGCGGGAACTGCGAGATTCATCTATGACGCCTTTTGCGCGCGATGGCCTGCAAGAGAGCCTGCTCTATGAGCCCTGATCTGCCCGATTTGGCACAGTTCGTCGAGTCTTCGTTCACACTTCGAACGGGATGGGAACGAATCGCGCCCGAATCGGCGACTCCTCTTGAGTCTTGATTTGTTCACCGCAAGATGTGGCGAGAGTCATGTAAAGCATAGCTAAGTCTTGTGAATCGGCAGGACTCCAGAGGCTCAAGACCACAGCTCGTTTCGACTCTGGCGCGGACTCCGAAGCGCCTCTGTGTCAACAGATAATCTTTGGGCAGAGCCGTTAACCCTTTGCACGAAGCCTGAACGAATCGGCGACGAATCACCTCTGGCGCTCCATTCCCTGCCTGTTCACGCCATATCTGGGGGCTCAGGGGGCCTGGCGCCGCTAGGGACGGGCAAAAATCAGGAGCTGGCGGGGCCGCCGATGCGCTTGTGGCGGGGCTCATGCTTAACGCCTGTCCCGATTTGACGCAGCGGAAGAGCCTAGCGGGAGGCGGATTTCTCGGGCGGGCTCGCCTCGAACTCGGTCGCCTCGATCACGGTCGTGCCGACCATGGTGGCGACGGAGATTTTGAAGGGAATGGTGGCGCGGCTGGCCCCGATGGGCGCAAGCCATACCTCCATCTCCTTGTTGTTCTCCATGAATTTGGTGGCGGCGCGATCCGGGCGATGGCCGGCGACCGCCACATAGCGGGCGGCGCAGACCGCCACGGGGCCTTCGTAGCCCCTGACCTTGACCTGCTTCTGGCCGACATAGGTCAGGTTGATGGTGAAGCGGGCCCAGCCGTCGTAGATGGGCAGGGAGCGGTTGCAGGCGCCGGGGCCGATGACCGGCCCGCCCTCGGAATTCATCATGATGAGGGCGCTCAGGGGATCGATGATCTTCTGCTTGTGCGCGTCCGTCACCGGCACGCGGCCGGGCAGCTCCTCGAAGGGGGGCGCGATCTCCGAGGCCTTCACATTGCCTGCGGCCATGGCCATGCGCACGGTGCGGGTCATGGTGGCGTTGGCGGCGGTCGTGGCGTAGGCGTTGGGCGCGACCCGCCCCTGCTGCAGGAGCCCCGAGGCGCTGGCGGCGCCCCTTGAGCTGGACACGAGGGCGGCGATCCCGGAGAGCTTGGCGGTGGCGTCGATCTGATAGGCGTCGGGCTCGATCGAGCCTTCGAGCGTCGCATTGCCGAGCGCAAGGCCGATCAGTTTGACGGAATAGCGGGCCTTGAAGCCGTCGGCGATGGCGGCGCCGGGGGGCATGGCCAGCCACAGCAGGGCCAGAGCCGCCACGCTTCGGCGCCCACGTCCATTCATAGACAGCATCTGGATCATCGAATCAGACCGGTTGGAGCGCCCCCGCGCTTCTAACCCGTCCCAATGGCCTTGGGAATCCGCCGCTTTCGTGGCATGGACGGCTTCCCGAGGGTCAGCCTTGCAGCCGATTTGGCGGGGCCTTCGGCTTGACGCGCCCCGGCGCCTCCACTATACACCCGCGATCAATCACCCGAGCGGTTCGATCCGTGGGGCCTGCGCGCCATGTCGGCGCGGCTCCATCAAGGGCTTTCACGCCCCGGTTCGCCCCGCCCGACAGTCTCTCCGGATGTCCGGACGCAGCCGCAAGGCCGCGCAGATGAGTTCGAAAGGAAGCGTGCCATGTCCCGTCGTTGCGAGCTGACCGGCAAGGCCGTCCAGAGCGGCAATCTCGTCAGCCATTCCAATCACAAGACGCGCACGCGGTTCCTGCCGAACCTGTGCAACGTCACCCTGATCTCCGAGACCCTGCAGCGCGGCGTCCGCTTCCGCGTGGCGGCTGCGGCCCTTCGCTCGGTCGAGCATCGTGGCGGCCTCGACGCCTTCCTGCTGAAGGCCCATGACGGCGAGCTGTCCCAGGGCGCCCGCGTCATCAAGCGCGAGATCGTCAAGAAGCAGGCCGCCGCCGCCAGCTGATCGGCCTCGCCTGATCTCAGATTTGAACGGCTCGCTTCGGCGGGCCGTTTTTGTTTGCCCCGGCTTGCGCGCCCCTAGCCCAACAACTCCACCAGCGGCGGAATCAGCGGCTCGTCCGCTGGCGGCATGGGATATTGGCGCAGGTCGCGCGCGCGCACCCATTTCAGCGCCTGCCCCTCGCGCGACTGCACGAAGCCTTCCCAGCGGCGGCAGACGTAAAGCGGCATCAGCAGGTGGAACTCGGGGTAGGCGTAGCTCGCGAAGGTGAGCGGGGCGAGGCAGGCCTCCTTCACCGTGATCCCCAGCTCCTCGCGCAGCTCGCGGATCAGCGCCTCTTCGGGCCGCTCGCCCGCATCGATCTTGCCGCCGGGAAATTCCCACAGGCCCGCCAGCGCCTTTCCCTCGGGGCGTTGGGCGATCAGGATGCGGTCGTCCGCATCAATCAGCGCGACGGCGACGACGAGAAGGATTTTCAAGGGCGAGGCTCCGGCTAGATCATCCTCGCCTAACGCGGGCGGCGCGTGTGCGCAACTATTTGCCGGATACGATGACCTTCACCGCCTCTTTCTCATCGCCCCTCACCGTGACCTTCTCATAGATGATCCCGCCGGAGGGGAGGATCGAATTGTCGGCGTACCAGGTCGCCTGCGTCCAGACATAATAGGTTCCCGGCGCGACATGATCGAAGCTGAAGCGCCCATCGGACTCCGCCTTCGTGTTGCGCATGTGCTTTTGATATTCGGGATCGGACTCCATGGTCAGGAAGAGCCGCATGGCCTTCAGATATTTGCGTTCCTCGAAGAAGGCCGCGAAACGCGAGTCCGCATAGGCTGTCGCGGGAATGAGATAGACATATTCGCCCGCGGCGAAGATCACCCGCCCGTTCTCGGCGCGAAAGAAGGCGTGGCCGTTGATCTTGCCCTTGCCGGGCTTGTGAATGAAGGCGGCCTCAAGGGGGTCGAAGGGCACATCGACGTCGGGCTTGGCGCAAGAGGCGAGAGAAGCCGCAACGATGGCCGTTAAAACAAATCTGCGCATGAGACGCTCGCAACGAACATTCGGACAATGCCCGAATGTTCGCGCAGAGCGCGGCTTAAATCAACAGGCCATCAGCTCCGGTAGTCCCCGTTGATCGCCACATATTCCTTGGTGAGGTCGCAGGTCCAGACGGTGGCCGAGCCCTTGCCGCCTGTGCCGACATCCACGGTGATGTCGATCTTCTCGCCCTTCATATAGGCGGAGGTCTTGGCCTCGTCATAGGTTCCATCGCGCAAGCCCTTGTGGGCCACGCGGAAATCGCCGAACCAGATGGCGAGCTTGTCGCGCTCGGCCTTTTCGCCAGCCTTGCCGACGGCGGCGACGATGCGGCCCCAGTTGGCGTCTTCGCCCGCCACCGCCGTCTTCACCAGCGGCGAATTGGCGATGGACAGGGCGATGCGTTTGGCGGCGGCTGCGCTGGCCGCGCCCTCGACGCGGATCTCCACGAATTTGCGGCAGCCCTCGCCATCGCGCACCACCTGATGGGCGAGGTCGAGCAGCACGGCGTCGAGCGCCTTCTTGAAGGCGGCGAGGCGCCGGTCGCCCGCCTCCGTGATCTTGGGCGCGCCGCGCTTGGCCGCAGCGCCCGTGGCGAAGAGCATGAGCGTGTCGGAGGTCGAGGTGTCGCTGTCGACCGTGATCGCATTGAAGCTCGTCTGCACGGATTTCGAGAGCATGGCCTGCAGGGCCGCCGCGCTGATCGGCGCATCGGTGAAGACGTAGGAGAGCATGGTCGCCATATCCGGCGCGATCATGCCCGCGCCCTTCGCCATGCCGTTGATGGTCACGGGCACGCCCGCGATTTCGACCGTGGCGGTCGCGACCTTGGGATAGGTGTCGGTGGTCATGATGGCCCTGGCGGCCTCCAGCAATCCATCGGGCGAGGCCTTGGCCACGAGCTTGTCGAGCACGCCGTCGAACTTGCTGGCGTCGAGGGGCTCGCCGATCACGCCGGTGGAGGCGAGAAAAATTTCGCCCATGGGCGCGCTGGTCGCCCTGGCGGCGATTTCGGCGGTGAGCTTTGCGGCCTTCGCGCCCACCTTGCCGGTGAAGGCGTTGGCGTTGCCGGAATTGACCACGAGCGCGCGGGCCTTGCCGCCCTTGAGGCGCGCGCGGCACCAGTCGACGGGGGCCGAGGGGCATTTGGACTTGGTGAAGACGCCCGCGACCTGCGTGCCCTTGTCGAGCAGGGCCAGCATGACGTCCGTACGGCCCTTGTAACGGATGCCCGCCGCCGCCGTGGCGAAACGCACGCCTTCGATGGCCAGAATCTCCGGGTAGGACGTGGGGGCGAGCGGGGAGACGGCGGTGCTGTGGGCCATGGGTGTTTCCTGCGGATGCGCCTTCGGGAATTGGGCCGCACATTTGCGGAGCCCTGCGTCACGGTCAAGCCGCCTCTAGCGGCTGAGCGCCTCTATCCAGCGCTCCATGCGGGCGCGGGCGGCGCCGAAATCGAGCGCGGGGATCGCCGGGCGCGCATAGAGGGCGAGGCTGGCGGCGCCGCTGCTGCGCGGGATGATCTGCGCGTCGATGACCTCTGGCAGGCGCAGAAGAAGCGAGCGGTGGACGAAGCGCAGGCGCAGCGGATCCTCGCCCGGCCATTCCTCGACGCCCACCTCGCCTGAGGCATGGCGGCGCAGCTTGGCGGCGAGGCGTTCGGCGGAAATGGTGAAGACAGGAGCGGGGCGGGCCTCGCTGGCGGCAAGGCACAGATCGGCCGGGCAGATGAGCGTGGATCCCCGGCCCGGCGCCAGGGTGGCGAAATCAACGGGGCCAGGGCGGGGCGCCGTGAAGAGAATGGCCGTCGCGAGGGCAAAAAGCAGGAGAAGCCCGGCCGCCGCGACCTTGATCGCAAGGCGGCCAGGTTTCGCCATCGTCTTACTTCGCGCCGAGCGGCGGGAGGAGCGGAATCGCCGGCGCCTCCGTGCGTTCGATCTTCGCGCCCTCGCGCAGCTGCATGATGAGGTCCGACTGGGACTTCTGGGCGACATATTGCGCCACCTGCGACTTCACCTCCTCGAAGGAGGGGAAGGACTTCTGGCGGCGGTTCTCAAGCTTGATGACATGCCAGCCGAACTGGCTCTTCACGGGATCGGAAATCTCGCCCTTTTTCAGCTTGAAGGCGGCGTCGCCGAATTCAGGCACCATCCGGTCCTTGGTGAACCAGCCGAGATCGCCGCCCTTGGACCCCGGATCCTTCGAGACGTCGTCGGCGACCTTGGCGAAATCCTCCCCGCCGCGCACGCGCTTCAGCGCGGCCTTGGCTTCGTCCTCGGTCGACAGGAGGATGTGGCGGGCGCTGATCTCCTCCTCGGTCTTCTGCTTGGCGGCGGCCTCGTCATAGACCTGCTTCAGGGCGGCGTCGGTCGCCCCGTCGCGGGCGACCTTGCCCAGCAGGGTCTCCATCATCACCTTGTCGCGATAATAGGCGAGCCGACGCGCCACCTCGGCGCCCTCGCCCATCTTGTCGGCTGCGGCTTTTTTGGCGACGAGGCGCAAATCAATCAGGTAATCAAGCACATAGGCTTCGCGCTGCGGGCCTTCGATCTGCTGGGGAAGCGTTGGCCCGAGATCATCGAGCGCCACCTGAACATCCTCCTCCGTGATCTCGACGCCATCGACCCTTGCCAGAACCTTGGCGCTGGCGGGGATTGAGGCGGCGAAAGCCAGCGCGAGAACGGCGCCGGAGGCGATGAGGCGCAGACGTTGATGGTCAAGAAAAGACATAAACACTCCAGATCGAAAGGCGGGCGGCCAAGGATGAACGACGCCACAGGGGCGGCGCACTTTCCTTGAAATCGCGCGCGGGAGCAACCCAGAGGCTTCCAATGCGGCGCAAGCATGGCGCAGGGGGTGGAATCGGGCCGCGAATCCGGCGCCGACCCAGGGTCAGATTGACAAGGTAGACCCTGAATCCTATCTCTCAGCCGGTTCACCGGGCGCAGGCGCCGGGCCGCCTTCTGGGGATTCCACAATGCTTGGTGCGCTTGCGCGTAAGATATTCGGTTCCGCGAACGACCGTCGTCTCAAGACCTACGCCCCCAAGGTGGCGGCGATCAATGCGCTGGAGGCGGAGGTCGCCGCGCTCAGCGACGAGGCCCTGCGCGCCCGCACCCAGGAATTCCGCGATCAGATCGCCGCAGGCCGCACCCTCGACGAATTGCTGGCCCCCGCTTTCGCCACCGTGCGCGAGGCCGCCAGGCGCACCCTTGGCCAGCGCCATTTCGATGTGCAGCTCATCGGCGGCATGGTGCTGCATGAGGGCGCGATTTCCGAAATGCGCACCGGCGAGGGCAAGACGCTGGTCGCCACGCTCGCCGCCTATCTCAACGCGCTCGCGGGCAATGGCGTGCATGTCGTCACCGTGAACGACTATCTCGCCCGTCGCGACGCCGGCTGGATGGGGCGCATCTATAATTTTCTGGGCCTGAGCGTCGGCGTCATCGTCCATGGGCTCGACGATGAGCAGCGCCGCGAAGCCTATGCGGCCGACATCACCTATGGCACGAACAACGAGTTCGGCTTCGACTATCTGCGCGACAACATGAAATACGAGCTGAGCCAGATGGTTCAGCGTCCCCACGCCTTCGCCATCGTGGACGAGGTCGACTCGATCCTGATCGACGAGGCGCGCACGCCCCTCATAATCTCCGGCCCCTCCGACGACAAGTCGGAGCTTTACAACCAGATCAACCAGCTGATCCCGCGCCTTGTCCAAGGGGATTTCGAGGTCGACGAGAAGCAGCGCACCGCCAATCTGACGGAAGCCGGCAACGAACATGTCGAGGAGCTGCTGGGGGAAGCTGGCCTCCTCAAGGAGGGCTCGCTCTATGATGCGGCCAATGTCACCATCGTCCATCATGTGCAGCAGGCCCTGAAGGCCCATACTCTGTTCCAGAAGGACAAGGATTACATCGTCCGCAACGGCGACCTCGTCATCATCGACGAGTTCACGGGACGCATGATGCCCGGACGGCGCTATTCCGAAGGCCTGCATCAGGCGCTGGAGGCCAAGGAGCATGTGCAGGTCCAGCCCGAGAATGTGACGCTGGCCTCCATCACCTTCCAGAACTATTTCCGCCTCTACAAGAAGCTCGCGGGCATGACCGGCACGGCCGCCACCGAGGCCGATGAATTCGCGGAGATCTATGGCCTTGATGTCGTGGAGATCCCCACCAACCGTCCGGTGCAGCGCATCGACGAGGATGACGAGGTCTATCGCACGGGCCCCGAGAAGCTGAAGGCGATCCTGCGCGAGATCGAAAGCGCCGGTCAGAACATGCAGCCCATGCTGGTGGGCACGACCTCGATCGAAAAGTCCGAACAGCTCGCCGAATTCATGCAGGAGAGCGGCTACAAGCTCATCGACTTTGAAGATGCGGCGGGTTTGCAGAAGCTTTATGAAGCCGCCCGCAACGGCAAGCCTTCGAAGCTCTTCGCCGTGCTCAACGCGCGCTTCCACGAGCAGGAAGCCTATATCGTCGCGGAGGCCGGCGTGCCCGGCGCCATCACCATCGCCACCAACATGGCGGGCCGCGGCACCGACATCCAGCTTGGCGGCAATGTGGACATGCGCGTGCAGCAGGAATGCGGCGCCATGGAGCCGGGCCCCGAGCGCGACGCGCGCGAGGCCGCCATCCGCGCCGAGGTCGAAGACTTCCGCGCCAAGGCCAAGGCGGCGGGCGGCCTCTACATCATCGGCACCGAGCGCCACGAGAGCCGGCGCATCGACAATCAGCTGCGCGGCCGCGGCGGCCGTCAGGGCGATCCGGGCCGCTCGAAATTCTTCCTGTCCCTGCAAGATGACCTGATGCGCATCTTCGGCTCGGACCGCATGGACACGATGCTCACGCGCCTTGGCCTGAAGGAGGACGAGGCCATCGTCCATCCCTGGATCAACAAGGCGCTGGAGAAGGCGCAGCAGAAGGTCGAAGCCCGCAACTTCGACATGCGCAAGAACATCCTGAAATACGACAATGTCATGAACGACCAGCGCAAGGTCGTCTTCGAGCAGCGCCGCGAAATGATGGCGCTGGAGTCGCTCGAAGAGACCGTGGCGAACATGCGCGGCAATGTCATCGACGACATCGTGGGCAAGCATATCCCCAAGGATTCCTATCCCGACGCCTGGGATGTGGCGGGCCTTGACGAGGATGTGAAGACCAAGTTGAACCTTGAGCTGCCCCTCGCCGACTGGGCGCGCGAAGACGGCATCGCCGAAGAGGAGATCGCCGAGCGCCTGCACAAGGCGTCCGACGAGGCCTATGCGGCGCGCACGGAAAAGAATACGCCGGACGTCATGCGCTTCGTCGAGAAGCAGGTCGTGCTGCAGGTGCTCGACCATTTCTGGCGCGAGCATCTCGTCATGCTCGACCATCTGCGCCAGGTCATCGGCTGGCGCGGCTACGCCCAGCGCGATCCGCTCAACGAATACAAGTCCGAAGCCTTCGAGCTCTTCAACGGCCTCATCAGCCAGTGGCATGATATGGCGACCGCCCAGCTCATGCGCGTCGAGGTCGCCTTCGAACAGCAGCCGGATCCCGCCGCGCTCGAAGCCCCGGCGCAGGCGCAGGTCTCGCTCGATGACATCAACGCGCTGATCGCCGCAGGCGCGCTCTCGCCTGACGCCCTCGCGCCCCACTCCCTCGCCCTTGGTCAAGACCGGTCGGAGGCGCAGGCCCGCGACCCCAATGATCCCTCAACCTGGGGCAAGGTCGGCCGCAACGAGGCCTGCCCCTGCGGGTCCGGCAAGAAGTTTAAACACTGCCACGGCGTGCTTGCCTGAGGCCTGCGTCAGAGCAGGGCGTACACTCTTTTTTCCGCCAGCGTCTCCGATGGCAGTTCGCCGAACTCCATCTGATAGGCGCGGGAGAAGGTGGACGGTGAGGGGAAGCAGTATTCGTAGGCGAGCGCGGTCAGCTTCACGCGGCCATCGGACTTCACCAGCACCGCGTGGGCCGCGTGAAGGCGTTGCTTGCAGAGCCATTGCTTCGGCCGCATGCCGAAGCTCTTTTGAAAGTTATATTGCAGGACGCGCGCCGAAAGGCCGCTGATCTGCTCCATATCCGTCAGCGTCACCGGCTGGTTGAGATGCCCATGCAGAAAATCGCAGAGCTTGGCGACGCGCTCATGCACATGGTTGCGCATCCCTGCGACCGGCTCCTCCCGACCAAGCAGTCCTGGCATGAGCAGACAGGCCATGATCCGGTAAAGGGAGTCATCGACGCCCAGCCGTTGCAGCACGGCGGAGTGGAGCGCCAGTTCATCGACCTGGCGCAAGACGTTTTTGATGAGGGTGAGATAGTCGGCCCCATGGGCGTCAAGTTGGACAAGACGCGTCTGGCCGGGAATGTCTGCGACATCGGGCGCGCCGACGATCGCGGCATGGACGGCGTTCAGCCGCTGCATATCGAACCGCAGGCCAAGCGCGCTGACCGTCGTCGTCTGGGCATTGCGCGTTTCGGATGTGCAGAGATAGCCTCGATTCCCGCCATATTCGAAGTCCGAACGGCCGTCGGAGACATAGAGCCGCCCACTGAAGGGGATCCAGAGTTCAGGGCTCGCGCAACCCCGGCGGTCGAGGCGGTAGGGGGTATGGGACAGGGCGATCAGGGTCAGGTCATTGATGTCGACGGCGGCCTTGCTCGACATGAAACCGGCCCGGCTCCCCAAGACGGCGAATTCCATGATCGTGGGCATCAGGCGGTCGAGATTGTCTTGAACGCGAGTGACGTCCGTCACGCGTTTCGACGCCTGATGATGGAAGGCCAGTTCGGGAATCATGAGCGACCTCCCTGCCCGCATCGCTAAACCAGCTCATGATGAGCCGACTGTCGCAAGTTGAAAGGAGAAAAAACTAAACATTAGTCGGGCATGGCTTGACGCCGTGATCCTCTGTGAAATCGGTTGCAGCAAAATATACATTCTTTCACGTCTTATGATCGGTTGATTACGATGAAGTAAGACAGGCTTTCCTGTAGACATCCGCTTCTCTGATCGGATTCACGCGTATATTGCCCAGATGTTAGACAGGTTCGTTTTTAAGCTGATGTTCTTCGCAAATCGTGTTTCCCGCTTTGGGTCTTTCGCGCCTTATGAACTGGGGATTTGCCTTAATCGGAGAAGCAGATGAGCATTCTTGGGAAGAATTCCCACGAGCGCGCCACTCAAGGAATAGCCGACAATACGCATGGGCAGGCCGCATCCAGGCCATCACAGGAGTCTCAAGCCACGGCCGCCTATATCGCCGACCTCTGCGCTGAGCTGACCATGATGGCGAAGCAGGCCGATCTGGGCCTTGTCGCCTATTTCCTCGCCATGGCGCAGGCCGAGGCCCGTCATGCGGCTGAATGAACCATCGCAGCCGCGCCCGCAGGAGCCTAGCCGAAAAACCATTTGATGAGGGCGAAGCACAGCACGAACAGGATCATGAATTTTCCGTCTTTGCGCACCATCTACGCCCGCTCCATATGGCTGAAGGGCAGGGCGATCAGGCGCCCGCCCGCATGAGGCCTGTTCCGCACGATCACAGGCATTGGAAGTCCAGGGTGAAATAGTGCCGTCCCTCGGCGAAGGTGGAGGCGCTGTCCACCGTCCGGCTTTGCAAGCGAAGGGCGGCGCAGGCGGCGGCGGCCTGCTGGACGGCGGCGGCGTTGGCGACGGGTGCGCTGGCGTCGTCCGCGGTGACGGTGAAATTGCCGAGGGAGGTCTGCGTCACCGGGCTCACGTTCAGCGGGCGATCGAAGGCCGACATGACCTTGTTCGCCGCGCCGCAGCCCCCCAGGGCGAGGCAGAGCGCGGCGGCGGCGACCCTGAGGCCCGGGCGCGCGGCGCAGGGATCCGCAAATCCTTTCATGAAAGCTCCGAGGGCGTGGCCGTGACGAATCACGCTGCCCCAGCTTTGCAATTCACGAAGCGATATCAAAGACAAAACAAAAGGGCGGTGGAGTTCGTCCACCGCCCGATCAATGCTGACGCGAATGGCGCCGCCTTCAGTCGATGCAGTCCGTGGTTTCCCAGAACCAGCAGAAGATCGCGATCAGGTTCGCAGCCGCGAAGACCGACAGGATCATCGACTGCATCGGCTGGCCGAAGCCCGCGAAGAGCACGAGGATCGAGCCGATGAGCGAGTTGGTGATCATCGCCAGCACGGTGTTGATGCGGTTCCCGCCGGTGTTGTAGCCCTGCAGCACCTTCATGCCGCACCAGAGCACCCAGCCGCAGGCGATGGCCGAGAAGCCGGCGATGGGAAGGACGGTGTTCTTGTCCGTCATCTGGAGGGACAGATAGGCGGCGCCGATGATGGACACAAGCGCGATGGCCATGGTCATATAGGCGCCCGTGCGGGTGAGGCTGGACGGTGGCTTGGGCTCCAGCTTCTTGATGAACTTGTCGGCGAGACCGCCGGAGCTTTCGGCGAAATCATTGCCGATGATGACGGCCAGGTCTTCTTTGCTGAGCGCGGCCATGGGCCTCCCCTTGGATTACCTTACTGGACCAAAGGCTAAGACCACCCGCGCGCCATTGTCAATCGGAGCACACGGAAAGTTGAAGGGCTCTACTTGCAGGGGTCGGTCTGAATGCTGCCGTTTCCGTAGAAAAACTTCATCCACTTTTCATCGCCGAACAGGGCCAGCATCTCCCGGTCGCCGCCGAAAACCGCAGTGGCCGTCCAGACCAGAACGCCGTCGCTGTCATCCTGGACGCGCTTCACCTTGATCTCCGTGCCCAGCGCCGGATTGGTGGTTTTGAAGATGTTGGTCTTGGTGTCGAAGCTGACGATATAGGTCAGTTTGGCGTTGGTGCAGATCATCTGCACTTCCTTGGCCGTGGCCGGCGCGGCGGCGGCAAGGGCCAGAACAAGCGAAGCTGTCAGGACTGGTTTCATCTGGGTCGCCCGATGTGTGCGAAGTAATCCATTCTATTCAAGGGTCGGCGCCTTGCAAAGCGATAGGCTAGCAAAGGCCGGGCCACCAGCGCCTGCCGCAAAAAACCCTCCAGACGCGGTCTGGAGGGTTGGCGTGGTCGAGATGGCTGGCGGCGTCACCGCTCCAGCGCTGCATAGGCCTTGAAGCCGGAGGGCAGGGCGGGCGGGGCCCCCGCGATGGCCTGCGGCAGGCTGCGCGGGGCGAGCGAAGCCTCGGGCTTGGGCCTTGCTGGCGCAGGCACCGTCGCCTGGCGCCGGGGCGGCGTTGGCGTCGGCTTGGCGGCGGGCTCGGGGGGCGCTGCGGCAGGCGCGGGCTCCGAGGACCAGAGCAGGCGCTTGTAGAAGGGCTGCTCGGCCGCGACGGCGGGCGCCGGGGCGGCGGCGGGAACGGCGGTGACGCCCTCCGCCGCAGATTCGATCCGCCTCAGCTCAGGTCTGGCGGCCCTGGCGCTGGCGACCTGGACCGCGACGGGCGTCAGCGGGCGGCCCTTGTCGTCGAGGACGATTTCGCGCGGCCCCTGCTCGATCGCCTCGGGGCGGCTCAATTCGTTGACCTTGTAGGCGAATTCGGGATGCTGCCCGCCATCCGCATAGATCAGCCGTATCGGCTTGACCCCGGAGGCCACGAGCTCGGCGACCTTGGCCTCGTCCTGTTTCTGCTTTTCAGCCACCTGCGCGGCGAGGTCGCGGTCCAGCTCCATCGGGGGGCAGGCGGCGAGCCCGTCGCGGAAGGAGGCGCCGCTGGCGGGCGTCGCGCCGAAGACATAGCGGCGGGCGCAGATCGAGACCTTCGTCTCCTGCTTCGAGACCTCGAACTGGTCGACGCCTTCCTTCAGCTCCTTCCAGAACTTGATGTTGGGATCGAAGCGATGCTTGGCTAGGTTCTCGGGGGTCATGCGGAAGGGCAGGGACTGCATCTGGATGGCCCGCTGGCCGCCGCCGAAGGCCTCGCGGGCGATGGCGTAGATCTCGGCGATCTGCTCATCGGTCATGGAGAAGCAGCCCGCCGAGGAGCAGGCGCCATGGACCATGATCGAGCCGCCCGTATAGCCATGGGCGCGGTCATAGGCGTTGGGATAGCCCACGTTGAAGGAGAGGTAGTAGGCCGAGTTCGGGTTCATCTGGCCGGGGGTGATCGTATAGAAGCCCTCGGGCACCTGACGGTCGCCTTCCCTGACCTTGGGCCCGAGCTGGCCCGACCAGCGGCACATGGGATAGGTCTTGAGCAGGGCGTATTGGCCGTCCGCCTTCTGCTTCCAGATCTCGAGCTCCGCCTCTTTCTTGAAGGCGCGGATCAGGATCGGCTTGTGGGCGTCGGTGCCCTTTTCCTTCATCAGGGCGATGACATTGGAGGGGATCGGCGCATAGGCGCGCCCGCTCGTCGTCGTCCGGCTTTCCTGGCAGGCGCCAAGCAGGGCGGCGAGGGCGCCGGCCAGAAGGATCCGCCCGGCGAGGCCGACGGAGGTTCTGTGGGAAAAGCCTGGTGAACTCATCGACGCTCAATCCGAAATTGATCCAGCCTTCAGGATCGCTCCCGAAGGACTGCTCAAAGCTTTACCAGAATTAAGCTTACGCGAAGGTTACCGCAAAGGCGAGAGCGCGGCGGGAAAACCGCTTGATGATCGAAAATCGACGAAGTTCGAACGGCTTGAGCCTGCCGGGCGCTTAGAGTTTGCGCCCGATGGCCAGAAATTTCTCGGCGCGGGCGGCGCGGATCTCGTCGGGCGACTGGCCCTTGAAGGCCTGCAGGGCCTTGGCGATGGCCTTGCCCGTCGCCGCGACGGCGGCTGCGGGGTCGCGATGGGCGCCGCCCGCAGGCTCGGGGATGATCGTGTCGATGATGCCAAAGCGCAGCAAGTCCTGCGCGGTGATCTTCATGTTCTGGGCGGCCTCCTGCCGACGCGCCGAATCGCGCCAGAGGATCGAGGCCGAGGCCTCGGGGGAGGCGACCGTATAGATGGAATGCTCCAGCATGAGCACGCGGCTTGCGGTCGCCAGCGCCACTGCGCCGCCTGAGCCGCCCTCGCCCACGATGACCGCCACATTGGGCACGCCCAGCGCAAGGCAGGCCTCGGTGGAGCGGGCGATGGCCTCCGCCTGGCCGCGCTCCTCGGCGTCGATCCCCGGAAAGGCGCCCGCCGTGTCGACCAGCGCGATGCACGGCAGATTGAACCTGTCGGCCATCTCCATGAGCCGCACGGCCTTGCGATAGCCCTCGGGCCGCGCCATGCCGAAATTGTGGCGGATGCGGCTCTGGGTGTCCGAGCCCTTCTCCTGCCCGATCAGGCAGACGGACTGGCCCTGAAACCGGCCGAAACCGCCCACGATGGCCTCGTCCTCGGCGAATTTGCGGTCGCCGGCCAGCGGGGTGAAATCGCTGATGAAGCCGTTCACATAATCGCGGAAATGGGGGCGCTGGGCGTGGCGGGCGACCTGCGTCTTCTGCCAGGGCGTCAGCGCGGCGTAGAGATCGGCGAGGGCCTTGTTGGCGCGCGCTTCGAGCCGCGTCACCTCATCGCCGATGGCGACCGCGTCGCCCTTCTGGCCGAGTTGCCGCAGCTCCTCGACCTTGGCTTCGAGTTCGGCGACCGGCTTTTCGAAATCCAGATAGCTGCGCATCGTCATGTCGGGCTTGGGTCTCTGAAGGCGACGAGAAACTGTCGGCTTTATTGGGGCCGGACCCTGTCGCCTCCCCCGCCCGAAGTCAAGTTTTTGCGTTGCAGCGCGGGCGCTCAGCCGTCCGAAAGCGGGTGCAGATCGCGCACCATGGCCTTCATCCGCTCATCCAGCACATGGGTGTAGATCTGGGTGGTGGAGACGTCGGCATGGCCCAGCAGCTCCTGCACGACGCGCAGATCCGCCCCGTTCTGCAGGAGGTGGCTGGCGAAGGCGTGGCGCAGGACGTGGGGGCTGATGAGCGAATCGGGGATCCCCGCCGCCGCCGCGACGCTCTTGAGGTCGCGGGCGAAGGCCTGGCGGGTGAGATGGCCGCTTTCGCTGTCGGCCGGGAACAGCCATGGCCCTGCGCCGCCTGCCGGCGCGCCGCCCTTCTCCGCGCCGCCCTTGCCTTCGCCCGGCGGGTTCTCCAGCAAGCCGCGATAGCGGGCGATGGCGGCCTTGGCCGGGCCGGTGAGCGGCACGAGCCGCTCTCGCCCGCCCTTGCCCTTGATGGCGAGCATCGGCTCCTTCGTGCGCGCCGCGCTGCGCGGCAGGGCGACGAGTTCGGACACGCGCAGGCCCGTGGCGTAGAGCACCTCGAGCAGGCAGGCCATGCGGGCCGCCCGCAGCCGCTCCCCCCAGGGCCGCGCGGGATCCTCGATCCCCTCGGCCGCGACCGTGAGCAGCCGGTCGACGTCGTCCATGCTCAGAACCTTGGGCAGGCGCCGACCCTGTCGGGGGCCTTCGAGCACCACGGTCGGGTCATCGCCGCGCCGACCCTCGAGATAGAGGAATTTGTGGAATTGCCGGACCGAAGACAGGCGCCGCGCGGAAGATGAGGGCTGGAAGCCCCGGCCCGCCAGATCCGCCAGATAGGCCCGCACCAGATCGGTCTGCGCCTCCAGCGGCCCGACGCCCCGTCCCACAAGAAAGGCGTGGTAATCGGCGAGATCCGCCCGATAGGCGTCGAGCGTGTTGCGCGAGGCGCCCCGTTCGGCGGCGATCATGTCGAGAAAGGCTTCGGCAAGGCGGAAGCCTGAGGGTCCGGGCGGGGAATTGGGGGGCGCCATGGCCAGCGTCACTTGCCCGTGAGCTTCTGGGCCGGGACGGCCTGCGTCATCTCGCGCTGCTGCGGCTCGACGAAGGTGGCGAGGGCGAGCATGACGCCAAAGGCGACGGCGCCGAGGACTCCAAGGATGGCGAGGAAGCGAATCAGGCTGGGCAAGGCGCGCGGACCCTCCGAAATCCCTGCGATCTCCACCATGGCCGGGACGGGAAAGCAATAAGCCCTCGGCCTGCTTAAAACCTTGGCTCACCCGTGTTACATAAAGGCCATGACTGGCCCTCTCGATCCAAGCCCCGCCGAAGACGCCGACCCTCTCCCATCCGGAGGGGCGCAGGCGCTTGATCGTTCGGGCAGCATCCTGCAGAAGCTGAACGGCCGCTCGATCGTGCTCGTGGGCATGATGGGCACCGGCAAGACCTCCATCGGGCGCAGGCTCGCCGCCGCGCTCGGCCTGCCCTTCGTCGACGCCGATGTCGAGATCGAGACGGCCGCAGGCATGACGATTCCCGAAATCTTCGCCCGCCACGGCGAGGCCTATTTCCGCGACGGCGAGCGGCGCGTCATCGCCCGCATTCTGGCGGACGGGCAGCGGGTGCTGGCGACCGGCGGCGGCGCCTTCATCAATCCCGTCACGCGCGAGCGGGTCGCCGAGCGCGGCGTCTCGGTCTGGCTGAAGGCGGATGCGGAGGTGCTGGCGCGGCGCGTGCGCAAGCGCTCCAACCGGCCCCTCCTGCAGACCCGCGATCCCGAAAAGACGATCCGCGAACTCAGCGAGCAGCGCGATCCCATCTATGCGCTGGCGGATTTCTGTCTGATCTCGCGCGATGGGCCCCATGAGGCGATGGTGGAGGCCGTCCTCGATACGCTGGAGCGCGGCGTCGAGACCCTGCCGCGCCTGCAGCATGCGCCAAAGGAGCAGGCCTTGTCCGCCACGCCGCCCGCCGCCGCAACCGGGCCTGCGGGCCGCACCGTGGTCCCGGTGGAGCTGGGCGCGCGGCGCTATGACATCATCATCGGCGAAGGGCTCATCCGCGAGGCGGGCGCCCATGTCGCGCGCGTGGCGCCAAGAGCCGCCTGCGCCATCGTGACCGACGAGACTGTGGCGCGCCTTCATCTGCCCGCCCTTGAAGCGAGCCTTGACGCCGCAGGCGTCCGCCATGCGCGCATCGTGGTTCCCGCAGGGGAAGGCTCGAAATGCTGGACGACCTTCGCGCGCGTCAGCGACGAGATCATCGCAGCGCGCATGGAGCGGGGCGATCTCGTCGTGGCGCTCGGCGGCGGGGTCGTGGGCGATCTTGCGGGCTTCGCCGCAGCGGTCATCCGGCGCGGCATGCGCTTCGTGCAGATTCCCACGACGCTTCTGGCGCAGGTCGATTCATCGGTCGGCGGCAAGACCGCGATCAATTCCGAACATGGCAAGAATCTCGTCGGCGCCTTTCACCAGCCCGCGCTGGTGCTGGCTGACACAAGCGCCCTCGCCACCCTCGATCCGCGCGAGTTCCGCGCAGGCTACGCCGAAATGGCGAAATATGGCCTCATCGACGACGCGCCCTTCTTCGCCTGGCTTGAGAAGCATTGGGACGAGGTCTTCGCACGCGGGCCGGCGCTCACCGAGGCCATCGCGGTCAGTTGCCGCTCCAAGGCCGCCGTGGTGGCGCGCGATGAGACCGAACAGGGCGACCGCGCCCTGCTCAATCTCGGCCACACCTTCGGCCACGCCTTCGAGAGCCTCACCCATTTCAACACCGCCCGCCTCAACCATGGCGAAAGCGTCGCCATCGGCATGGGCTGCGCCTATCGCTTCTCCGCCAGACTCGGCCATTGCGCGCCCGAGGATGCGGCGCGGGTGGAGCGGCATCTGCGCACGGTCGGCCTGCCCTCGCGCATCGCCGACATCGCCGGCTGGAACATTGGCGCGCAGCCCATTCTCGACGCCATGCATCAGGACAAGAAGGTGGAGCGCGGCGCGCTGACCTTCATTCTGGCCCGCGGCGTCGGTCAGACCTTCATCGCCAAGGGCGTCCCCGCCGAGGCGGTGCTCGATTTTCTCCGGGACGAATTGGGACATTGAACCATGCATGGCGCAGGCGAAGCGGCGCCGGTCGACCTCTGGGTCGCCGTCCTCATTGTGACCATCTGCATCGCGCTCTCGGCCTTTTTCTCAGGCTCCGAAACCGCGATGACGGCGGCCTCCCGGGTGCGCATGCACGGGCTGGAGCGCAATGGCGACAAGCGCGCCAAACTGGTCAACAGACTGCTCTCCTCGCGCGGGCGCTTGATCGGGGCGATGCTGCTGGGCAACACCATCGTCAACATCGGCGCCTCCGCCTTCATGACCAATGTTCTGACCGGACTCTTCGGCGACGCAGGCGTCATCTACGCCACCATCCTCATGACGATCCTGCTGCTGATCTTCTCCGAAGTGCTGCCCAAGACCATCGGCATCAATTTCCCCGACCGCATGTCGCTCATCGTGGCGCGGCCAGCCGCGTTCTTCGTCTACGCCATGACGCCCGTGATGATCGCCATCGATGCGGTGGTGGGCGGGGTTCTGCGGCTCGTGGGCCTGCGGGCGGGCGAACACAGCTCGGTGCTCACCCCGCAGGAGGAGCTGCGCAGCGCGGTCGATCTCCTGCACAAGGAAGGCAGCGTCGAGCGCAGCCATCGCGACATGTTCGGCGGGCTTCTGGGCCTCAATGAGCTGACGGTCGAGGATGTGATGGTGCATCGCACGCGCATGCGCACCATCGACGCCAATCTGCCGCCCGCCGAGATCGTGCGCGCCGTTCTGGCTTCGGCCAACACGCGCCTGCCGCTGTGGCGCGACCAGCCCGAGAACATCGTGGGCGTGCTGCACGCCAAGGATCTCCTGCGCGCCCTCGCCGCCGCGCAGGGGGACGCGAGCAAGCTGAACATCGACGAAGTGGCCTTCAGCCCCTGGTTCGTGCCCGCCACCTCATCGCTCGAGGATCAGCTGCAGGCCTTTCTGGAGCGCAAGACGCACTTCGCGCTGGTGGTCGATGAATATGGTTCGGTGATGGGCCTTGTGACCCTCGAGGACATTCTGGAGGAGATCGTCGGCGACATCCGCGACGAGCATGACCTGGCGGTTCAGGGTCTGCGCGCGCTGCCTGACGGCTCGGTGACCGTGGACGGCGCCGTGCCCATCCGCGACCTCAACCGGGCCATGGACTGGAGCCTGCCGGACGACGAGGCGACGACGGTGGCGGGGCTGGTGATCCACGAAGCGCAGGCCATTCCGGAGCCGGGGCAGGTCTTCTCCTTCCACAATTTCCGCTTCGAGATCCTGCGCAAACAGCGCAACCGCCTGACCGCGCTGAAGATCACGCCCATGCCGCTGGATGACGGGAGCGGCTAGCCGGAGCGCCCGTCCATCCGCACGACGGACGCCAGCCCGTCACAGGCCGCTGGCGGCGTCGCCCTTCAATTTGACGGGGATGGTAAGGTAGCGCACGCCGTTCGCCTCAGCGGGGGGAAACCTTCCGGCGCGGATGTTGACCTGGATGGACGGCAGAAGGAGACGCGGCGCCGCCAGGCCCTCATCGCGCTTGTTGCGGGCGGCGACGAAATCATCCTCGCTGATCCCATCCCTTGCATGGATGTTGCGGGCCCGTTCTTCGGCCACCGTCGTCTCCCAGGCGAACTGATCCCGTCCCGGCGCCTTGTAGTCGTGGCACATGAACAGGCGGGTCTGCGGCGGCAGGGCCATCAGGCGTTTGATGGAGCGATAGAGCTGGCGCGCGTCGCCGCCGGGAAAGTCGGCGCGGGCGGTGCCATAGTCCGGCATGAACAGGGTGTCGCCGACGAAGACCGCATCGTCGATCCTGTAGGCGACGTCGGCGGGCGTGTGGCCCGGGACATAGAGAACCTCGACCTCCAGAGCGCCGATCGCGAACCGCTCGCCATCCGTGAAGAGATGATCGAAATCGCTGCCGTCGGCCTTGAGGTCGGCGGCGTTGAAGATCGGGCGGAAGATGCGCTGGACATCGCGGATATGTTCCCCGATCCCGATCTTCGCGCCCGTGTGGGCCTTGATATAGGGCGCGCCCGAGAGGTGGTCGGCGTGGGCGTGGGTCTCCAGCACCCATTCAACCTGATAGCCCGCATCCGTCGCCGCCTGCAGCATGGCGCGGACGGAGCGCGCATCCACCGCGCCCACAGTGTGGTCGTAGTCGAAGACGGGGTCGATGATGGCCGCCTTGCCGGTCATGGGATCGGCGACGAGGTAGCTGATGGTGTTGGTCGGCTCATCGAAGAAGCCTCTGATGACGGGTTTGCCGGGCTCGTTCTGCGACATCGCCATGCCTCCTTCTCGCGGTCTCCGGCCAGAGCCGTGATCGGGCTGATCGCCCCCTCTCTTGACAAATATATTAAGTTTATCTAAATTAGCAATACTGAATATATGGATTACTCCATGACGCAAACCGCCGCCGACTCCCTTCAGGATCAAGCCAATCAGGTGGCCGAAATCCTGCAGACCCTCGCCAATGGCCGCCGCCTCTTCGTGCTGTGCAAATTGCAGGAGCTCGGGGAGGCGAATGTGACCGCGCTGGCGGCTGCGGCGCAGCTCTCCCAGTCCGCGCTCTCCCAGCATCTGGCGAAGCTCCGGGCCGAGGGGCTCGTCACGTTCAAACGGGACGGCCAGACCCTCTGGTACCGGATCGCCGACCCGCGCGTTGAAGACTTGCTGGCGACCCTGCACCGTCTGTTCTGCCCTGCGCCGGCCCCTGCAAAGCCCGAATGACCTGTCAAACCGGAGATCATCAGATGTCGCTGCCCAGCATCAACGCGACCGACGCCCGCAACCTGCTCGATCAGGGCGCGGTGCTGGTCGACATCCGCGAGGCGAACGAACGCGCCCGGGAAAAGATCCCCGGCGCCTTCCACATGCCCCTTTCCAGTCTCGATGATGCGGATTTCGCCCTGCATCAGGGCCGCCCGGTCATCTTCCACTGCAAGAGCGGTGCGCGCACCGGCGCCAATGCGCCGCGCCTTGCGGCGAAGCTGGGCGAGGATTGGGAGGCCTATGTGGTGGAGGGCGGTCTTGACGCCTGGAAGAAGGCGGGCCTGCCGGTGGCGACCGACCGCAGCCAGCCCATCGAACTGCAGCGTCAGGTGCAGATCGTCGCGGGGTCGATCACCTTCATCGGAACCATGCTCGGCCTCTTCGTCGCCCCCGTCTATTTCATCATCCCCGCCTTCATCGGCGCAGGCCTCGTCTTCGCAGGCGTCAGCGGCTTTTGCGGCATGGCGCGGGTCCTGATGCTGGCGCCCTGGAACAGGCGGGTGTGAGAGATTGCGATGACATAAGCTTCACATTATAGTCGCTCCGGGAGGCCGGGGCGATGAACGGGGGTAAAAAGCCAGACTGGCGAGTTGTCGTTTCTCTTTCCGAACAGAGATATCTTACGGTTCGGACCCTGATTCGGTGGCTTTGCGCCGCCTTGATCGTTTACCTTTCCAACGAGATGTTGTCAGCGTTCGCAGGCCGCACAACGGAATTGATGGTTTCAATCCTCGCCAAGTCGGAAGTTTCGATAAGCTTGGCATTGGCGGGTGGCTGTGCTGTTTGGGCGATTTTGGAGCGGATGGTCCGAAAACGTGCTATTGAACGCTTGACCGAACGAACGCAAAAACTCGAAAAGGCTATAGATCCCAAACGAAGCTCATCCGGCCTGACGACCAGGGGAAACACTCATCCACGGGACAAGGACAAATGACCTCTGACGCTCTCTTCTCCCTTGCTCTCATTTCCCTTTTCATCTGCTTCGTCTACGGCCCATGGCAATGGGTCTGGACCGACATCACGCGTCAGACCATGTTCGAAAAAAGAGATCAGCTCTTTGATATGGCCGTGGTGGGCAAGCTCGACTTCGCTTCCGATGAATACCGGACGATCCGCACATCGCTGGAACAGTCGATCCGGTTCGCGCATATGATGACGCTTCCGCGCTTGATGGCTTTGAACTTCAGCAAGCGGCGAAGTGATCAACGCGGCGCCCACCGGTCTAAAATGGCCCTTGCTCGAATTTCAGATCCGCAAACGCGTCAAGAAGTCAGCGTCATCATTGACCAGGCGGACCGCATGATGATCTGCGCGATCGCCATGAAGTCCCCTGTGGTTCTCATATTTCTGATCCCCGCGGCTGCGATGGCGTCTATAGCGTTGATGATCGCTAGAATTTTCGGCTACCGCCGTGGCAACCCCGGCTCGCTCATCCGGCGAGCAAGCGCAAAGATCGGCGCCTATGTCCACGAAGAAGCAGAAGCGACCTTCGCCGTTTAACGCCCCTCACCCAACCCCTTCCGCATCCCGCACCGGCGCCTCCGGCGCCATGAACTGCGCGCGCGCCAGCGTGGCGAAGCGGCCGCCGCGGGCGACGAGCTCGTCAAAGGTTCCGGTCTCGACGATGCGGCCCTGATCGAACACGACGATCCGGCTGGCGTTGCGCACGGTCGACAGGCGGTGCGCGATGACGAAGGTGGTGCGCCCTTGCGTGGCGGCGTCCAGCGCGGCCTGCAGCTGGCGCTCGGTCGTGGCGTCGAGCGCGCTCGTCGCCTCGTCGAAGATCATGATCGGCGGATCCTTGAGCAGGGCGCGGGCGATCGACAGGCGCTGGCGTTCGCCCCCGGACAGGGACCGGCCCCGCTCGCCCACGATCGTGTTCACCCCGTCGGTCTGCTGGGCGATGAACTCGCTCGCCTGCGCGCGGGACAGGGCGAGCTCGATCTCCTGCGGGCTGGCGTCCGCCTTGCCGACGCGCAGATTCTCCTCGATGGAGCGTGCGAACAGCATGGGCTCCTGAAAGACGACGCCGATGTTCCGGCGCAGCGACACGAGCGTCATGTCGCGGATGTCCATGCCGTCGATCAGGATGCGTCCCTCCTTGGGATCGAAGATGCGATGCAGCAGGCCCAGCGTCGTCGATTTGCCCGAGCCCGTGGCGCCGACGAGCGCAATGGTCTGCCCGGGCTCGACCGCGAAGGAGGCGTCCTGCACGGCGTTGCGCCGCCCATCGTAGGAAAAGGTGACATGTTCGAAGGCCACATGGCCTTTCAATCGGCCCGGATCGGTCGCGCCGGGCAAGTCCCGCACATTGGGCTGGGTGTCCAGCACATCGAAGAATTCCTGCAGCTTTGGCAGGATCAGCAGCACCCAGTTGACGAAGCCCACGACCTGTTCGAGCCGCCCGATGAGCATGGTGGCGAAGCCCATGAAGGTGACGATCTCGCCGATGGAGGCGAGGCCCTGCAGATGCAGCGACGTGCCCAGCAGGAAGATCGAGACCAGCGTGAGGGTGGCCGAGGCCCGCGTGGCCACAGCCGCCATGGCCCACCAGGACAGGACCGGGATCTGCGCCGAGAGCAGGGCCGCCGTCACCTTGCGCAGGGCCGAGGTCTCGGCCTCGATGCGGGTGAAGCTCTGGATGACCGCGATGTTGCCAAGCGCATCCGAGGCGCGTTCGGCGAGGTCGGCGTGGTAGCGCTCGACCTCTCCCTGCAGCCCCTCCGTGCGGCGCAGCACAAAGACCGTCAGCAGGCCAAAGACGAAGACCAGCACGATCAGAAGGCTTGCGAGGCGCCAGTTCAGGAAGAGGGACAGGGGCAACAGGATGAACAGGGCGACGAAGGAGGCGCAATTCTCACGAAAAAATGAAAGCCAGACGCTGGCCATATTGGAGGCGCCGTCGAGCATGGTCTTCAGCAGGCGGCCCGAATGGACTGATGTGTGGAAGCCCAGCGGCAGGTGCAGCACATGTTCGAAATAATCGGACATGACCGCGAGCCGACGGCGATGGGACAGGCGGTCGGCATGGAGCGCCACCAGAACGGCGGACGCAATGGTGAACAGGCCGAAGCCGACCCAGGCGGCCAGCAGCGGCGTCAGTTCAGCCCAGCTCAAGGTCTTGTTCTGCGCCTGCGCGCTCACGAGAACGTCGATGATCCGCCCATAGAGGATCGGCTCGGCGAATTGCGCGCCCGCCAGCGCCAGATTGGCGCCCACCAGCGTCAGGGCGAGCCCGCGCTCCGGGCGCAATTGCCTGAGCACCCTGACGTAGACTTTGGGGAATTGCATGGGATGAAACCGGGGTCCGAGAAGCTGCGCGTGCGCAAGACACTATAGGCCAGCCGCGCTCGCCTCCAAGGGGCCGATGGTAAAAAGGAGGGGGCTTGGCCTGCGGGCGCGGGCGGGTTATTGCAGTGCATCAGCCGATGGAGCCGTCGATCCCATGAAAAAGGTATATCCCGACGCCACGCGCGCACTGGCAGGCCTGATCCAGGATGGCATGACCATCATGTCCGGCGGCTTTGGCCTGTGCGGCATTCCCGAGACCCTGATCCTGGCGATCCGCGAGTCCGGCGCAAAAAATCTAACGGTCATCTCCAACAATGCGGGCGTCGATGGCGTGGGCCTCGGCATCCTTCTGGAGACGCGCCAGATCAAGAAGATGATCTCGTCCTATGTGGGCGAGAACAAGCTCTTCGCCCAGCAGTTCCTCGCGGGCGAGCTGGAGCTGGAGTTCAACCCGCAGGGCACGCTCGCCGAGCGCATCCGCGCGGGCGGCGCGGGCATCCCCGCCTTCTTCACGAAGACGGGCTATGGCACCATCATCGCCGAGGGCAAGGAGACCCGCACCTTCGATGGCGAGCATTATGTGATGGAGCGCGGCCTCGTCGCCGACATCGCCCTCGTCCACGCCTGGAAGGCCGACCATGAA
>CANGFT010000024.1 GCA_947453205.1 Beijerinckiaceae bacterium
GCCCGAGCCGTTGAAATGCTGGTGCCAGCAGTTCAGCGGAATGGCGAAGAGCGCGCCGGACTTCCATTCGAAGGTGATGCGCTGGCCCGCGTCGTTCCACACGGTGGTGGAGCCGCGGCCGTCGAGCACGAGGATCATCTCCTCGAAGAGCTGGCGCTGGGGCTCGAGCTTCTTGCCTGCGGGGATTTCGCAGACATAGCAATCATTCGAGGTGCGGGACGCTTCATGGTTGATGTAAACGCCCTTGCCGCCGCGACGCGCCCAGGGCTTCAGCTCGACCGTGCGCAGGTTGCGGATGTAATGGGCGCTGATGACGTCCAGGCCCTCGTCATGCACCCAGCGCAGATAGGGCGTGTCCTTCTCGGTCGCGAATTTCTGGGCAAGATCGTCAGAGACGATTGCGTTCTTGGCCATAAAGATCTCCTTCTCGTTTCAAATCGTCGATAGCGTGCCGCAAGCGGCGGTGGTCTGGGCGCTCAGGCCGCCGCGCGCGTGGCTTCCGCAGGCAGCGCCAGGCACTTGTGCGGATCCAGGCGGACATTGATCGGGGCGCCCACCGGCGTGCGCAGGGACGGATGCCCACGCGATTGCAAGAGGTAATCGCCCACTTTGACCTGAAAGTCCACGAAATCTCCAAGGAAAACGCGCAGGTCCATAATGCCTTGGCAGGTGTTCAGCAAACGGCCCTCGGGCGCGGCCTCCTCGGTCAACTCCACATCCTCCGGGCGGATCGACAGGGTCACCGGGGCGCCGGCGACCAGTTCGGCCTCCGCGCTCGCCATGAGATCGCCGAGCTGCGTGCGCACACTGAAAAGCCCGGTCGCCGCGTCCTTGCCCAGCACCTGGCCGTCCACGAAATTCGTCGAGCCGATGAAGTCGGCGACGAAGCGGTTGGCCGGGCGCTCGTAGATGGTGCGGGGCGAGCCGATCTGCACGATGCGGCCCTCGCTCATCACCGCGATCTCATGCGAGAGCGCCAGCGCCTCGCCCTGATCGTGGGTGACATAGATGGTGGTCAGGCCAAGCTCACGCTGGATGCGCTTGAGCTCGACGCGCATGCGGTCGCGCAGCTTGGCGTCGAGGTTGGACAGGGGCTCGTCGAGCAGCAGGAGCTCGGGCTCCATGACAAGGGCGCGGGCGAGCGCAAGGCGCTGCTGCTGTCCGCCGGAGAGCTTGGTGGCGTCGCGCTCGGCCAGATGATCGAGGCCCACCGCATGCAGAACCTTCATCACCTTGTCGGCGATCTGCGCCTTCGGCAGCCGGTTCGAGCGCACCTCCAGCGGAAATGCGGCGTTGGCGAAGACGGTCATGTGCGGCCAGATGGCGTAGGACTGGAACACCATGCCGAAATTGCGCTTGTTGGGGGGCACGAAGAGGCCCTGCGGCGAGGAATAGACCATCCGCCCGTTCACCTCGATCTCGCCCGAGGTCGGGCGCTCGAGCCCGGCGATGGAGCGCAGGGTCGTCGTCTTGCCGCAGCCCGAGGGCCCCAGCAGCGTGAAGAACATGCCCTTGGGCACTTCAAAGCAGACATCCTGCGCCGCCTTCACGGGCGGGCCCTTCTGGGTCTTGTATTCGGTGTTCAGTGACCGGACGCTCAGCACATTCGCCTCCCTGGATCGTTTCCGCCCGCAGCCCGGCGCGTGACCGGGCCCCTCTCCGCCGACTTTTCGTCGATTATGCCTGATTCATAGCACCGTATCATGGAAAAGGTCAGCTCCCTTTCCCGTGATCGTGGCCGTGGTGGTGATGATGGCTGTGTCCATGGCCATGGCTGTGTCCATGCCCGTGGCCATGCCCATGCCCGTGGTCATGATGGTCGTGGTCGGCCTCCACATGGTGGATGCGCTCCTTGGCGCGCGGCCCGCGCGGATCCTCGCTGAAGACCAGCGACTTGATCGTCACCGGCACCGTATAGGAGGGGATGCGCACCTTGCCGAGGTCGATATAGTCGAAATCCATCAGCATGACGCCGTCGATGACGAGGATCTCGCTCATCACCTTGCAGTCCTCGCGCAGCACCGCGCCAAGGGTCTGGGCGATGTCGCCGTCGAGGGTCACATAGATGGGCTTGCCCGCCGCGATCTGATCGGCGAGGCCAATGGCGACGCCCTGCGCGGTGGCGAGGATGCGGTCATAGGCCGGCATGCCCTTCCAGTGCAGGGCCAGCGCGATGTCGGTGTCCGCGCTCTCGACCTCGAAAGCCCTGCGGTGGGCGATGATGGCCCGGCCCAGCGCCTCCCCGTCCACCTCCTCCTCGAATTCGAAGGTCGGCGAGATCACCTGCAGGTTGCGGCGCGGCAGCAGGGCGCCGGGATTGGAGATGAAGCAGGTGTTGCCCGAGAGCTGCACGGAATATTCCGAGGCGCCCAATGCCGTCGCGCGGATGCATTCGCGGGCGGGCAGAAGCGGCCAGGGGAAGCGCCCGGCCGCGACCTTGCGCGCCAGCGCCGAGCCGAGCCTCTTGCCCATGTCGCCGAAGTCGCGCGGCTCGCGCTCATAGACATATTCGGCGACGCCGCCCGAGAACATGACGCCCCCGAGGTCGCCGAAATCCATGATGGGATCGGTGAGGTAGAGATGCTCCACGTCATGGGCCATGGGGCGATGGGTCAGGGCCGCGATCAGGGTCTCCGCCATCTTGTCGGCGACCGCGTCGAGTTGATCGCTCGTCACCTGATCGCCCAGCGACCAGTCGAAGCCACCGCGTTTCGCGTGATGCTTGCCTGCGGGATCGAGGCGGGTGATGCGGAAGTTCTCGTCCACCACCTGCAGGCGCCCGCCCACATGGAAGGCGGCGGTGGCGACGCATTGGCCCTTGTCGAGCAGGCCGAGCTTGGTTGTGCCCCCGCCGATGTCGATGTTCAGCACGCGCTTGCCAAGGTCAAGCGAGGCCTGCGCCGCGCCCGAGCCATAGGCCGCGAGCATGGATTCCATGTGATGGCCCGCCGTGGCGCAGACGAAATCGCCGCCCGCCTCCGACAGCATGGCCGAAATGCCCTGGGCGTTCTCGCGCCGCAGGGCCTCGCCGGTCAGGATCACCGCGCCCGCGTCGATCTCGCCGGGGGTGAGGCCGGCCGCCTCATAGGCGTCCTCGACGATCTTGCGAAGGGCCTTGTCGTCGATGCGGGTCTCGCTGGAATAGGGCGTCAGGGAGACCGGGGAGAGGAACAGCGTGTCGCGGGAGACCACATAGAACCGGCTGGTCAGCTCCTCCGCGAGGCGGCGCAGGCGGATCTTCGAGAAGATGACCTGCGTGCCGGAGGAGCCGATGTCGATGCCTACGCTGACCAGCGTCACATTGTCCTGAATCCAGAGGGGATTCTGCTCCAGCGGCCCGTCGGAGTCGAATTCGTCATGGTCATGGTCGGCGTCGTCGGCATGGGCGTGCGCCCAGCTCAGGCCCTTGGCGTGCTCATCCATCGAGTGACCGGCCGATGTCTTGTCGTCGTCCTTCGCCATGCGCCGCTTCAGCTCCCTCAGCCGATGTCTGTTCCCTGCTTGGTTCGCGCATGGCGGGATTGGAGTCAACTGCCACGCGCGAGATTGACAGCGCCCGGCCTTTGGCGGATTAGCCAAGGACAGGATTTGCACCCAGAGCTCCAAGGAGGATCCCATGCCCCATGACGGGAAAGACGGCGTTCACTGGCACGAACCGGCCGGCGCCAAGAAGGCGGGTTTCGGTGAATTCAAGAAGCAGCCGACCCCCTATGACGCCTGGATGGAGGCCGAGGGAATCCCGGTTTTCCGCGGCATCGGCATCAGCAAGGTGCAGAATCTGCCCCTGATGCCCTGGAAGCGCACGGGCGGCAAAGGCCATTTCATCCAGCTCTATGGCACCGAGACCAAATGGGGCTGCTATGTCGTGGAGATCCCGCCCGGCGGCGCGCTGAACCCTGAAAAGCACATGTATGAGGAGATCTTCCTCGTGGTGGAAGGGCGCGGCTCGACCGAGGTCTGGATCGAGGGCCAGTCCAAGAAGCATGTCTTCGAATGGCAGAAGGGCTCGATGTTCTCGATCCCCATGAACGCCATGCACCGCCATGTGAACGCGACCTCCGGCGGCGCCCTGCTGCTGGCGGGCACCACCGCCCCCGTCGTGCTGAACGCCCTGCAGAACACGCAGGCCGTGTTCGAGAACCCCTTCGTCTTCTCCGACCGCTTCTCGGGCGCAGACGACTTCTTCAAGGCCAAGGACGACATCGAGCCCGATCCGGTGCGGGGCCTCGCGATGCGCAAGACGAACTTCATCCCCGACGTCATCAACTGCGAACTCCCGCTCGATAACCGCAGGTCCGTCGGCTATCGCCGGGTCGAGCCCTTCATGACGAACAACAGCTTCTATTACTGGATCGGCCAGCACGAGAACGGCCGCTACTCCAAGGGCCACGCCCACACCTCCGCGGCGGTGCTGATCTGCCTCAAGGGCAAGGGCTACACCTATTCCTGGCCTGAGCGCTGCGGCGAGCGGCCCTGGGAGAACGGCATGGCCGATCAGGTCAACCGGCTCGACTACGAGCCCGTGGGCCTCGTGACGGCTGCGCCGGGCGGGGCGCGCTGGTATCACCAGCATTTCAGCGTCTCCAAGGATGACTTCCGCCTGACCGCGTGGTTCGGCCCCCACAACCCCGGCCGCGACCCCGGCGCCCCCGGCCAGAAGCACACGGACTACACCGCCATCGACGTGAACCAGGGCGGCACCGCCATCCCCTACTGGATGGAGGATCCCTTCATCCGCAACGAATACGAAGCCACCCTCCGGGAAAACGGCGTCACCTGCCGCATGGACCCCAAGTGGTACGAAAAGCCCGCGGACGCCGACACCCGCAAGGACGTGGTCTGAGAGACGAAGGAGCCCCGGTTTTCCGGGGCTTTTTTTGGGGGCGCGGCAGTCGGCAGTCGGCAGTAGGCAGTCGGAAGGGGACGGTTCCTGAGTTCAGGGCGCGCCCTCAGGACTGCCGACCGCCTGCCCCCATCTTGGCCCCTCCCCGCTTTTCTGATATCTATCAAAGGTAGCCACTTCCTCGGAGGCTCCATGACGAGTGCTGTTGAAAAGCGCCCGACCGCCAAGCTCTTCATGCATGGCCGCAGCCAGGCGGTGCGCCTGCCCAAGGAGTTTCGGTTCGAGGGCAAAGAGGTTCGCGTCAGCCGAATGGGCGACAAGGTGATCCTTGAGCCCATGGAGGCCCCGCCCATTGATGTCGACGCCCTCTGGGCCAGGCTCGACGCAATGGGCGCGCGCGATTTCCTCATCGAGGGCCTGCCCGAAGATGCGCCGGTCGAGCCCGAAGACTTCGATCTCGACTGAGGCCCCATGTTCTGCCTCGACACCAACATCATCATCCACGCGATCAACCGCCGCAGACCGGAGTTTGCGGCGCGCATATCCCAGGAACTGCAAGCGGGGCGCACCCTGATCGTCCCGGCCATCGTGCGCTTTGAACTCGAATATGGCCTCGCCCGAAGCCAGCGCCGCGAGGCCAACCGCGCCATTCTCGACACCTTCATGGCGCGCGGCTTCGAACAGCCCGCCTTCGACCTCGAAGACGCCGCCGAAGCCGGCGACATCCGCGCCGCCCTGGAAGCCAAGGGCGCCCCCATCGGCCCCTATGACCTGCTCATAGCCGCGCAAGCCCGGCGCAGAGGCGCAGCCCTCGTCACGCTGAACCGCCGGGAATTCGAGCGGGTGCCGGGATTGATGGTGACGGATTGGGCGGGGTAGGCAGTCGGCAGTCGGCAGTCGGCAGTCGGCAGTCGGCAGTCGGCAGTAAAGGTTTTGAATCAAGACCTTCATGTCAAGCGAAGTCTTCCGGCATAAACCCCACCACTGCCGAATGCCGACTGCCCCCTACCCCCCATCCAGCCGCGCGGCCTGCGCCTCGATCCGCCGGCGCCAGCTCGCCGCCTCTTCCGCGTCGGGCAGGAGGCCGAGGAGGTAGGGCCAGACGGTCTCGCGATAGAGCCGCACGGTCACCGCAGGCCAGGGCCAGCTTGCAGCGCCCTGCATCTGCTCCAGCATGTCCTCCAGCCGGTTGCGCACATGCAGCGCGTCGGGGACATAGGCGGCGGGCGCGGGGGCTTCGGCGAAGAGTTCGAGTTGATCTGTGGGCACGCTGGGCTCCCGGAAAGGCCAGAACGGGGCATGGGTAGCATCGGATGGCCGGGGGCGCGAGGGCGCGCGCAGGCTTATCCCCGGTCAGGAAAGGCCTGACGCCACGCCTCGTCGATGCGGGCCATCTGCTTAATGGTGAAGGCGAGGCAGTCGGCCACAGCGCCGACATGTTTGACCTCATCGAGCGACAGCTTTCGGCCCTTGCGGGACTTCAGATATTTATCGAGCACCTGATAGCCGCCGATGGTGAAGCGCCAGACCGGCTCGGGCACGGGGCCGAAGCTCTGGGTCTGGTTGATGTGGATGCGCTGATCCGCCTCGCCCCAGACCACACGCTCGACCGCATGATCGCCCTTCCCCGCATATTTCGCGATGCCCTTGCGGGGCAGGTCGCGCAGAAGGTGGGCCTGAACCAGAGCCCAGCCGAGAGAAGAAAGCGAGCCAAAATGCTGGCGATCCTGCGGAAACGGAATGCGGGGGAAGTCACGCCTTAAAAATTCACAATATCTTGTTCGGTAAGTATCTGAGTACAAACAGGCATAGGCATACCCGAATATCTCCTCAGGAGAGAAGTGATATTCATACAACGAATCTAGGTAACCGCGAATTTCGTCAGAAATATTTTCTTTTTTGGAAATTTCTCCCGTATCGCTACAAGCATAAATATACAATGGAAATGAGTAACATATTTCGGAAGTCCTGTTTGATACAGCCGTAGATTCTGCTGGCTCAGAAGTTATGTATACATGCTGCCAAGTCGCACCTGATTTAACCTGACGACAAGCGACCAAGCCCATATTATCGAAACGAAGATGGTGATTCACTCGATCACGTTTGTGAACTGCGACATTCCGATCCCATATCGTCCAACGCTGATCGAAAGGCCTATATGTAACTGCCTGCAAGTGATTTTTTAATTTAATATTTTTCAGCTCCGCCTTAGCCCTACTGTAATTCCATTGTGATTGCGAGCAAAGCCTAAATGAATTCCTCGCTTCCGTCTCGCTACTTGATAAAAGTAGGGTTCGCACTTTTTCGATGGACTCCTCGCCGGAATAAGAAATAGCAAACTCGTCGTGAGTTGTAACGAAACCTGGGGCCGGATCGCCTGACTTTGAGAACATATCCGCAACGGAGGCAAACATCCTGTATTTATCTCCGAGGATCTTATTTTGAGGTTTAAAAAGATAATCTGGCGCGCTTGGCCTTACTTGCTCCCAATGCATGTCCGACGGCGCAGTTAGAGCGGTAGCTCTATACTTACTAATTCGATTACCCCAAAGGTCACAATGAAGGACTTTGTTTTCCAGGCCACGGCTTTTAACAAGTAACGTTATTGAAACCCCCTGCTCAATATCAAAAACGTTTTCGTCTCGTGACCCGTCCGGCGCGGCTTCACTCTTTTTGGTATTACCGTGCAAATCGACAATAAATATCTGATTAAATGAGGTGAGTAGCGATTTGCGCATGCCTTTAAAAGTTGGATTATCGAGGAATGAATGATTGGTAATTACAGCAATCACACCTTGCTCGACACTGGCTACCTCGATTGTCTGTGGATCGCCTTTTTTATCGGAAAATTCAAAGCTTCCCCCGTCCATTTTAATTTGGGCGAATCGTATGAACTTGACATAGTCATCTTGCAACCACTTGCCTTGCCCAGGCTTCGAAAGATCAGGAAAACCTTCACGATATTTTTTAATCTGCGAAGTTATCCATTTGCCCTTGTTTTTGGAATGACCTGCATAAGGCGGATTTCCCACAATCACCAAAACAGGCTGTTTCTTAATTGCGTGCGCAGCTTCCCCTTCTGCCGTCACTCCCGGAAACAACAAATCTTTTTGCGGTTTAATCGGCTCCAGCGTATTCGTCAAAAACACCTTCAACCGCTCATCATCCTTCAAAGGCAACTGCAGCTCGCGCAGATATTGCGACAGCTTGAGATGGGCGATGGTGTAGGGCGCGATGAGATATTCGAAGCCGTAGATGTTCTTCAACAAATGCTCGCGCACGATCAGGTCCGCATGGCCTGCATTGGCGCCGCCGATGTTGTCGAAGATGCGCTGGAACACCTCCAGCAGGAAAGTCCCGGTGCCGCAGGCGAAATCCAGCACCGTGACGCGCTGGTGGTCGGCGAGCCCCTGCTTGATGGCGAATGTGTCTTTCAAAATATCGTCCACCGCCCGCACGATGAAGCTGACCACCGGCGGGGGCGTATAATAGACGCCGCGCGCCTTGCGGGTGTCCTTGTCATAGTGATTGAGGAAGTCTTCGTAGAAATAGATGAAGGGGTCGCGCTCGAAGAGGCGATGCTCCTCCTCGTCCTTCGCGCGAAGCTTGCGCGTCGTCGCCTTGCGATGGCGGAAGGACAGGTCTTCATGAATGGCCAGAAGATCGAGCCCGTTGACGATGGAGAGGATCTCCTCCACCACCCAGCGCACCTGCGCATAGTCTTTCTTGTCGAGCTCCGCGAGAAAATCCACGAGTTCGCGAATGAGCTGGAAGGAGCTGGGCACGAACTCGCGCGCATTATGGAGGGAGACAGGCTCGTTGTCGGAATTGAGCCGCGCCAGAAAGAGACCATAGGCCAGCATCTGCGCGAAGGCGTCGGCGAACTCCTTGAGGGTGAGCTCCTGAAACACCTGTTTCTGGAACACCTGATAGAGACCCAGAAGCCGCCCTTCCTGATGCTCCTTCTGCTGCCGGGTCAGCTCCTCGAAAAGCGAGTCGCGCAACAACCGCGCCCGGGTGGCGAGCGCGATGGCGAGCTGCGAGGCCCGTCCCAGGCCCTGCGGCGGCGTGGAGAAAAATCCGTGCAGCAGGTTGCGCACCGCCTCGACCCGGTCAGGCCGCAGGCGGAACTTGCGGTTTTCAAGATCGCTCGCGTGGCAAAGGCTTTCGCGCTGCACACCCGTTTCGCTGATCCAGATGAAATGCAGATAGTCCGTGAGGATGATGTTGCCCGAGAGGGTCCGGTATTTGGCGATCTGCTCTGATTTGAGGGTCTTGTCGAGGTTATTGCCGACCGGCTTGTTCTCCACATAGCCAAGGATCATGCCGTTCAGGACAGCCTTATAGTCGGGGGCGCCGCTGGCGGCGGAACGTTTCGGCTCATGCTGGACAAGAACCGCCGCATTCTTCTCGGCGGCCATCGCCTGCAACAGGGTTTCCAGCGCCGCGCGGTCGGAATGCTCGGTCTTGTCAGACATGGCGAACTTGCGAAGTTTGGAAATGTAGGCGTCGAAAGGATCAACAGCAGGCATGGGCGCCTCGGTAAAATGAGGCCGGATCGACCGGCGCGAATCACTTGACCTTAGCTTTAATGCGGATGACAAAAAGCGCAAACGAGGTTGCGCCATGAAAGCTGAGACACCCGACCTCTTCGCCAACGAGGCCCCGCGCGGGCAGGCCTCCGCCAGCGCCGATCCGCAGGCCGTGCGCGCCCGGCTGCTCGCCATGCTCGGGCAGGCGCGGGCCGCCGAGGGGGCGTCGCCCTGGAATGAGCGCACCACCCGCCTCTACCGGATCATCTTCCCCCAGATGGCCAACTGGCTCCCCGACGAGGAGGCCGCGCAACTGCGGCGCGACTTCGAGCAGGAGCTCTCCCGCCTGAAGGCCGCCTGACGGCCCCCTTCAAGCGCCCCGCCCTCACCAAAACCGCCCTTGCCAATCCCCGCCCTTGCCGCCAAAAGAGGGGCGACAGGGAGATGAGCGATGACTGAAGAACCCGTGGGCGGGCGCATATTCTTTTCCAACGTCCGGCGCAGCCTTGAGGAGGAGGATGAGATCCGCCTCGTGAGCGTGGGCGTCGACATCGGCTCCTCCACCTCCCACCTCGTCTTCTCGCGCCTCGTGCTGGAGCGGCTCGACAATCGCTACATCGTCTCCCAGCGCGAGATCGTGCATGAGAGCGACGTTCTGCTGACCCCCTACGCCAGCGACACCAGCATCGACGCCACCGCGCTCGGGCGCTTCATCGACCGGCAATATGAGCTTGCGGGCCTCGACCCCGCCGCCATCGACACGGGCGCGCTGATCCTCACGGGCGTCGCGGTGCGGCGCTCCAACGCGCGCGCCATCGGCGATCTCTTCGCGGCGCAGACCGGCAAATTCGTCTCGGTCTCGGCGGGCGACGGGCTTGAGACCACGCTCGCCGCCTTCGGCTCGGGCGCGGCGGCGCGCTCCATCCGCGAGAGCCTGCGGGTGATGAACATCGACATCGGCGGCGGCACCTCGAAGATCGCGGTCTGCGAAGCGGGCGAAATCGCCGAGATGACGGCGGTGGATGTGGGCGCGCGCATCGTCGCCTTCGACACGAATGGAAAAGTCACGCGGCTTGAGGAGGCGGGCCGCCGCTTCGCCGCCGAGGTGGGCCTGCCCATCGAAATCGGGGCGACGCCGGATCAGGCGGGGCTGGAGCGCATGGTCGAGCGCATGGCCGAGCGCCTGTTCGAAGCCATCTCGCAGCCAAAGCTCAGCGCGGAGACCGCCTCGCTCTTGCGCCTCGACCCCCTGCGCAACGCGGCCAAGCCCGATGTCGTGACCTTCTCGGGCGGCGTGTCCGAATATATCTACAACCGCGAGGACGGCCGCTTCGGCGATCTCGGCCCGCTTCTGGCGCGCGCCATCAAGGCCCGCGTCGACGCCTGGAAGGTGCGCATCGCCCGGCCCGACGAGGGCATCCGCGCGACGGTGGTGGGCGCCTCGCAATATACGATCCAGGTCAGCGGCAGCACGATCTTCGTCTCGCCACTCGACATCCTGCCCCTGCGCAACGCCCCCGTCATCACGCCCGACCTGCCGCTGGAGGACGAGACGCTCGACGTCGCCGCCATCGCGCAGGCCGTGCGCACGGCGTTGCGGCGGCTCGATCTGCATGAGGGCGAGCAGGCCGTGGCGCTGTGCTACCGCTGGGGCGGCTCGGCCACCTTCCGCAGGCTCGATGATTTCTGCAAGGGCGTCGCCGAGGGGCTCTCGGTCCATCTCGCCAAGGGCCATCCGCTGATCCTCGTGGGGGATGGCGACATCGGCGGGCTCGTGGGCATCCACGCCCTCGAGGAGGCGAAGCTGTCCAACCCCATCGTCTCCATCGACGGCATCGTGCTGAAGGAGTTCGACTTCATCGACATCGGCGCGATGCTGGAGACCTCGGGCGCCGTGCCCGTGGTCATCAAGTCGCTGGTCTTCCCCACGAGTTCGGCGCTGGGCAAGGTGGAGACGGCGGGCAAGGGCTGACATGCTCCATCCACCGATCAGCCCGCGCGAGAGCGGCTTTCTCGACGTCGGGACGGGCCACAGCATCTATTGGGAGACCTGCGGCAGCCCTCAGGGCAAGCCCGCGCTCTTTCTCCACGGGGGGCCGGGCGGCGGCTGCTTCGCCGACCATCGGCGCCTCTTCGATCCCGCGCGCTACAATATCGTGCTCTTCGACCAGCGGGGCTGCGGGCGCTCGCGCTTTGCGGAGCGCTGCGCGGCCAACACCACGCAAGACCTTGTGGAGGACATCGAGCGCCTGCGCCTGATGCTGGGGATCGAGCGCTGGGGCCTGGTGCTCGGGGGGTCCTGGGGCGCCACGCTCGCCCTGCGCTACGCCCAACTGCACCGCATGCGGCTGGAGGCGCTGGTGCTGCGCGGGGTCTTCAGCGGGCGCAGGAGCGAGGTCGACTGGCTCTACCGCTTCGGCGCCTCGCAGCTTTTCCCCGAACGCTGGCGACAGTTTCAGGGGGCCGTCGCGCCCGGGCGCTGCGATGATCTGCTCCATGCCTATCACGACCTGCTGATGAACGCGGACCCTGCGGACCGCATCGCCGCCGCCCGCGCCTGGTGCGCCTGGGAGGGCTCGCTGCTGACGCTCGCGCCGCGCCGGGGAGCGGGTTCGTCGAGCGAGGACCATGTGATGGCGCTGGCGCAGCTCGAGACCCATTATTTCGTCAACGACTGCTTCATGCCCGAGGGCGAAATCCTGCGGCAGGCCAATGTGCTGGACGGCCTGCCCGGCGTGATCGTGCAGGGCCGCTACGATGTGGTGACGCCGCCCACCACCGCCTATGAGCTGCACCGGGCATGGCCGGGCTCGCAGCTCGAGATCGTGGACGACGCAGGCCACGCGACCATGGAGCCGGGCACCCTGCGCAAGCTCATGGAGGCGACGGACAGGTTTGCGGCGGGGTGAGGCTCAGGCGACCCTCGGCGTGAGACGCGTGACCACCATGTCTGCCGACCGCATGCGCGCCTGCGCCAGATCATAGGCGGTCTGGATGGCGAGCCAGTTCTCGGCTGTGCCTCCTACGCCCTTTTCAAGACGCAGGGCCATATCCGGGGAAATGCCGCTCTTGCCCTTGAGGATGTTGTAGAGCTGCTGGCGCGTGACCCCGAGACCCACTGCGGCGGCGGACACGGGAAGGCCAAGGGCTTCAAGATCGTCGCGCAGGCCCAGACCGGGATGGGGAGGGTTCTTCATCGTCATGGGTTGCGATTTCATAAGCAGGCGGGTCCATCCGCCTTCTAAACTCACCACCCCTTAAAAGCAATGTTTAAGTCTATTTCCCTACGATCTGGTCGCGCTCACGCAACTGGGGAAACATCACAGCCCACAGGGTCGCGAAGCCCACGGTCGCGGCGCCGCCGAAGATGATGGCGGGCACGGTTCCCCACCAGGCGGCGGTGACGCCGGATTCGAATTCGCCGAGATCGGAGGAGCCGCTGACGAAGATCGAATTGACCGCCGCCACACGCCCGCGCATGTCGTCAGGCGTTTCGGACTGGACCATGGTGTGGCGGATGACCACGCTGATCTGGTCCGCCGCTCCGCTCGAGGCCAGCATGAGCATGGAGACGATCAGGCTGCCAGAGAGGCCGAAGCCGATGATGGAGAGGCCATAGATCGCGACCGCGATCAGCATCTTCTTGCCGGCCTTTCCCCTGATCGGGGAATGGGCGAGATAGGCGCCCATGGCGATGGCGCCGAGCGCCGGGGCGGAGCGCAGCAGGCCAAGGCCCCAGGCGTCCACCTGCAGAATGTCCTTGGCCACCACCGGCAGAAGGGCCGTGGCGCCGCCGAAGAGCACGGCGACAAGATCGAGCGAGATGGCGCCGAGGATCACCTGCCGCGAGCGGATGAACTGCAGGCCGACGCTCAGCGTCTCCCAGGTGATCGGCCCGCGCCCGCCCTGCGGGCGATCCGAAACCGACACCATGGCCACGCAAAGGCTGGCTGCGCCGAAGAAGACGCAGGCGACCATGAATGGCGCGACGGGCCCCAAGAGATACAGCAGCCCGCCCACGGCCGGGCCGATGATGCGCGAGGTGGACCAGGCCGAGGAATACCAGGTCACCGCATTGGGGAAATGCTCCTTGGGCACGACATTGGCGGTCAGGGCCTGCGCCGCCGGATTGGCGAAGGCGCGCCCCGAACCCACCGCAACGATGCAGGCGTAGATCAGCCGCACGTCAGAAGAGCCCGAGATCACCAGCGCCAGCAGGCCGAGCGCCCCCATGGTGCAGACGGCGAAGGAGCCGGCCACGATCTTGCGGCGGTTATGGGTGTCGGCCACATGGCCCGCAAAGAGCGCCAGAATGGCGGCGGGCAGAAAGGAGGCGAGGCCTGATATGCCCAGCAGCAGGGCGCTGCTGGTGACCGAATAGATGTACCAGCCCACCGCCACCGTCTGCATGGACAGGGCGATGCCGAACAGCAGCCGCGCAGTGCAATGAAAGCGGAAGTCGCGATGGGTGAAGGCGGCGTAACCTGAATTCTCTTTTCCACCCGTCACAGCCGCACCCCCCGAAGCTCAAAAGAAAAGGGGCGGAAAACCCGCCCCTTCGCAAGCCCTGACCATGTCTAGCCCATCACCGCGAAGATTTCCACGGCACGATGATGCGCTCAAGCTCGTTGAGGAGCAGCGTGAAGACGAGGCCCAGCACCGCGATGCTGATGAGGCCCACATACATCGTCTCGACCGAGAGAATCTCCCAGGCGTTCCAGATCATGTAGCCAAGGCCGCTCTTGGCGCCGACCATCTCGGCGATGGCGATCAGCACCAGGCCGAGGCCGACGCCGAGCTTGATGCCCGTCATGATGAGGGGCAGGGCGCCCGGCAGAGCCACCGTGCGGAACACCTGCCAGCGGCCCGCGCCGAAGTTGCGGCCGACGTCGAAGTAGATCTTGTTGATCTCGAGCACGCCCGCCATGGCGTTGATGAGGATCGGGTAGAACACGCCCGTCGCCACCATGACGATCTTGGAGGCCTCGCCGAGGCCGAAGATCAGCAGGATCAGCGGCAGGATGGCGCTCTTGGGGATCGGGTAGGTCGCCATGATGACCGGCTCCACGATCACCCGCAGCGTCCGGTACATGCCCATGGCGACGCCGAGGATGAGCGCGGGGACGCCGCCAAACAGAATGCCCCACCACAGGCGCTGCAGGCTCGCCCAGACATGCTTCTCCAACTGGCCGTTCTGGATCAGGTTGTACATGACCTGAAAGACTTTGGAGGGCGCGGGGAAGAAGCGCACGTCGATGAAGCCGGCGCGGGCGCAAAGCTCCCACACCAGCAAGAGCGCGACGGGCGATACGATGTTCATGGCGCGTTCGACCGACTCGCGGCTCCATGAGCGGCGGCGCGGCGCGAAGCTGCGGGTCTTCAGATTGGCGTCCTGGGCGGCGTTGGTCATGAGCCCCTCCCCTCATCCTGAGCGCGGGCGCGCTGCACTTCTTCGCGCAGGTGGCCCCAGATGTTGTAAACGAGTTCGCCATATTCGGGACGCGCGCGCAGCTCCAGAACGCTGCGGGGGCGCTCGAAAGGCACGTCCACCATGACCTTGCTGCGGCCCGGATGGGCGGTCATGATCATGATGCGGTCGCCCAGCGTGACGGCTTCATCGACCGAATGGGTGATGAACATGACGGTCTTGCGGGTCTCTTCCCAGATGCGCAGCAGCTCTTCCTGCAACAGCACCTTGTTCTGCTCGTCGAGCGCCGAGAAGGGCTCGTCCATCAGCAGGATGTCCGGATCATTGGCGAAGGCGCGGGCGATGGAGACGCGCTGGCGCATGCCGCCGGACAGCTGATGGGGATAGTAGTCGTGGAAGCGCGAAAGGCCGGTGCGGGAGAGATAGTGGCCCACCACATTCTTGATCTCGCCCTTGGACAGGCCGCGCATGGTCAGGCCATAGGCTGCGTTCTCCCAGACGGTCATCCAGGGGAAGAGCGAGTCGCCCTGGAACACCATGGAGTTGCCCGGACGATTGGCGGCCGGCGATGCGATCTCCAGCGAGCCCGAGGAATGTTCCTCGAGGCCGGCCAGGATGCGCAGCAAGGTGGTCTTGCCGCAGCCGGAGGGGCCGACGATCATGAAGAAGCAGCCGACGGGAATGTCGAGATTGATGTCGTCCAGCGCGACGAAGGGGCCGGTCTTCGTCTGGAAAACTTTCGATAGCTGGCGGATCCGGATCTTGGTGTCCTGATTCGCCGCAGCCGCGCCTTCCGTCAACGTGGTCGTGGTCATGAAGTGATACCTTGCTGCGCCGGACCCCCGGCCCGTGCGAGTGAAACGCCATAGAGCCGCGCAAACCCTGCCGCAAGACGTTCAAGCGCGAAAGGCTCATGCGCGGCCAGGGCCATCGCAGGCTGTTTGTCCCCAAAGGCGGACCCGACTGGCGGCACGCTCAACTCCCTGCCATCACGAAGTCGACGAAGGCACGTTTGACCGTGCCGGAACGCGGCGTGATGTCGCTCGATTATTCTTGCGAAATACGGAGCGGACGCCCCGAAGGGGGGCGCGCGAGGCCTCTTTCGCGGAGGTTGAGAGGTAACCAGAAAGGCCACATGCGTCAACGGCTTTTCTGGCGACGGGGATGCGGCGAAGCGCCGTCCCGCACATCTTTGAGGCCCGGAAATGGCCGATCAAGCCTTTGTGAACGCCTCAGGCGCCAGCTTCGAATTCAAGCGGATCATAGGCGCGATGGGTGGAGCAGAATTCGCAGGTGACGCCGATGCGGCCATCGTCGCCGATCATGTCCCGCCGCTCCTGCGCCGTGAACTGACGCAGCATGTCGCGGATGCGCAGATCGGAGCAGCGGCAGGCCTCCTTGATGAGGCGCGGCTCGAACACCTTCACGCCCCGCTCATGGAAGAGACGATAGAGCAGGCGCTCGCTCGACAGCAGGGGATCGACGAGTTCGTGGTCCTCGACCGTGGCCGCAAGCGACTTCGCCTCCATCCAGGCGTCATCCTCGGGGGTCTCGTCGATCTGCGTTCCCTCCGGCGCGTCGCCGGGCGGCAGATCAGGCTGGCGCCGGCCGGGCGAAGCCTCCGGCAGGAACTGCGCCATAAGCCCCCCCGCCCGCCAGGTCGAGCCGCCGCCTGTGACGCTTTCGGCGACCGCGAGGCGCACCAAGGTAGGGATCTGTTCGGACTGGCGGAAATATTCATGGGCCGCCTCTTCAAGGCCCTGCCCCGTCAAGGCCACCACCCCCTGATAGCGCGAGAGGTCGCCGCCCTGCTCGATGGTGAAGGCGAGATGTCCCGAGCCCAGAAGCTCGGCCGGGCTCAAGCCGCCCCGCGCCTGATCGAGCCGCTCGGCGTCGAACCGCGCGAAGGCGCGCAGGCGATCCGGGGCGTCGAAATCGACCACGAGCATGTCGACGGGGCCATCGCCCCGGGTCTGCAGCTGGAAGCGGCCCTCCATCTTGAGCGCCGAGCCCAGCAGCACCGTCAGCGCCGCCGCCTCCCCGAGCAGCCGGGCGACCGGCGCGGGATAGCCATGGCGGGTGAGGATGGCGTCGACCGAGGGGCCAAGGCGCACCACGCGGCCGCGCACATCCAGCGGCTCGACCGCAAAGGGCAGCGCCACATCGTCCAGTCCGGAATCGGACACGGGACGCGAGGTCTGCGCCATCATGCCGACAAGGCTCCCATGCACCAGGCGATGACGCCCTTCTGGGCGTGAAGGCGGTTCTCGGCTTCGTCGAAGACCACGGACTGCGGCCCGTCCATGACCTCGTCCGTCACCTCCTCGCCGCGATGGGCGGGCAGGCAATGCATGAAGACGGCGCCTTTGGCGGCCGCGCCCATGAGGCGGGCGTTGACCTGATAGGGCGACAGCAGCTTCTGGCGACGGCGCGCCTCGTCCTCATCGCCCATGGAGACCCAGCAATCCGTGATGATGGCGTCCGCGCCGTCCACCGCCGCGAAAGGATCGGTGGTCAGCTCGACATGCGCGCCATTGGTCCGGGCCCAGTCCATCAGCGAGGGCGGGGGGGCGAGTTCGGCGGGGGTGGCGATGCGGATCTTGAATTCGAAGCGCTGCGCCGCATGAACCCAGCTCGCCAGCACATTGTTGGCGTCGCCCGTCCAGGCCACCGTGCGGCCCTTGATGGGCCCGCAATGCTCTTCGAAGGTCATCACATCAGCCATGATCTGACAGGGATGGGAGCGCTTCGTCAGCCCGTTGATGACGGGAATGCTGGCGTGGGCGGCCAGCTCGGTGAGGTCGTCATGATCGAGGATGCGGATCATGATGGCGTCGACGAAACGCGACAGGACCCGGGCGGTGTCGGCGATGGTCTCGCCCCGGCCAAGCTGCATCTCGGCGCCCGTGAGCATGATCGTCTCGCCGCCAAGCTCGCGCATGCCCACATCGAAGGAGACGCGGGTGCGGGTGGAGGGCTTGTCGAAGATCAGCGCCATCACCTTGCCTTCGAGCGGGCGATGCTCGGCGCGCTGGCCCTTGCGCCGGCGCGCCTTGATGTCGGCGGCCGCGTTCAGCACAAGGCGCAGCTCGGAGGCGGGAATGTCCGACAGGTCCAGAAAATGTTTGACCGGGCTCTTCATGATGCGGATCCATTCCCCTTCGCGGCGAGATCGGCCTCGATCTGCTGGCAGGCCCGGTCGAGCCGGGCGATCGCCTCCGCGAATTCCTCGTCTCCGGCGATCAGCGGCGGCAGCAGGCGCACGACATTGTCGCCAGCGGGAATGACGAGCATGTGCTGGGCGCGGGCGGCGACGGCGAAATCGGCGTTGGAAGTATGGGTGCGCAGGCCCAGCATCATGCCCTCGCCCCTGATTTCGGCGATGACGCTGGGGTGGGCGTCCTGCAGGGCGGCGAGGCGCTGGCGCAGCGCGGCGCCCTTGCGCGCGACCTCTTCGAGGAAGCCCGGCGCCAGCACCACATCAAGCACGGCGTTGCCGCAGGCCATGGCGAGCGGATTGCCGCCATAGGTCGTGCCATGGGCGCCCACGACCATGCCGCGCCCCGCCTCGCGCGTGGTCATGAAGGCGCCCAGCGGGAAGCCGCCGCCAATGCCCTTGGCGGTGGCGAGAATGTCGGGCGTGACGCCCATGAGCTCATGCGCGAAGAGCTTGCCCGTGCGGCCCATGCCGCTCTGGACTTCATCGAGCACCAGCAGGAGCCCATGCTCATCGCAGAGCGCGCGCAGGGCTTTCAGGAACGCGGCGGGCGGCACGCGGATGCCGCCCTCGCCCTGAATGGGCTCGACGAGGACGCCTGCAGTCTGCGGACCGATCAGGGCCTTGACCGCCTCGATGTCGCCGAAGGGCGCCTGATCGAAGCCCTCGGCCTTGGGCCCGAAGCCCTCGATATATTTCGGGTTGCCGCCAGCGGCGATGGTGGCGAGCGTGCGGCCGTGGAAGGCGCCCTCGAAGGTGACGAGCCGGAAGCGCTCGGGATGGCCGCCCGCCGCATGATATTTGCGCGCGGTCTTGATGGCCCCCTCCAGCGACTCCGCGCCGGAATTGGTGAAGAAGACATAATCCGCGAAACTCGCGTCCACGATCCGCTGCGCCAGACGCTCGGCCTGCGGAATGCGGAAGAGGTTCGAGACATGCCAGAGCTTGCGGCCCTGATCGATGAGCGCATCCACGAGATGGGTATGGCCATGGCCAAGGCAGCAGACCGCGATGCCCGCGCCGAAGTCGAGATAGCGCGAGCCGTCCGAAGCCTCCAGCCAGCAGCCCTCGCCTCGCACGAAAGCCACATCCGCGCGCGCATAGGTGGGCAGTATGGCCGAAGGCGGCTGCGTGGCGGAGGAGATCGGATCAGCCATGGGACTCTCGTGCTGGTCGGCCTGAAAACCAAACGCCGCCCTCGTGGGCGGCGCTGCATGCTTTGACCTCATATATTGTAAGGAAGGACAGGCTCAGGGTCAATTACGCGCCGGGATCAAGGTGGAAGTCAGAGCCAGAGGTCGTCGTTCACAGTTTTTTCCCGGAAACGGCGGCTCGATGCAAACCGGCTGGGGAAAACGGAATCCAAAGGGCTGGGACGCTTGGACCTGAATCAATGGCTAGTGTAGCGTCCCCTTCGTCGAATACGAGATATCGTGTTGCCGACCATCTGAAAGTGCGTAGCGTTTGAGGCTGGCGGTGTGAACCGTCGCCGGTGGCGCCTTTGCTTTCGGGGTCTGCGGCATTGGTTCAAGAATGGATGGAGGACGCAATGTCCTGGACTGATGAGCGCGTCGAACAGTTGCGAAAGCTTTGGCTCGACGGGAAGAGCGCGAGTCAGATCGCTGCGGAGCTTGCCAACGGCATCACGCGCAATGCGGTGATCGGCAAGGTCCATCGTCTCGGCCTCTCGGGCCGGGTGAAGAGCCCCGGCCAGCCGGCGCCCCGCCCTCGTCCGGCGCGGCCCCAGTCGGCCTCCCATGGGGGCGGCGCCAGCCATGGCGCGCCCGGCATGCAGCGCAGCCAGCCGGCGCCTCGCGCCGCAGCGCCCATGACCCGCGGCGCCACCGCCCTCGCCTTCGCCCCCGCGCGGGCGGAGGCCGAGCCCGTGCTGCGGCCCGTCGAGGAGGTGGTGATCCCCATGTCCGAGCGGGTCACGATCATGGAGCTGAAGGAGTCCATGTGCCGCTGGCCTCTGGGCGATCCCGCGACGCCTGAATTCCGCTACTGCGGCAGCAAGTCCCCGGTCGGCGACACCTATTGCGCCCACCATGCGCGCATCGCCTATCAGCCCACCCAGGACCGTCGCCGGGACCGTGAGCGCAGGGCCCAGCAACTCAGCCGCCTGTCCTGACCAACGACACCCCCATCTCCTGAAAAAAGCCGGGCCGCCATATCAGCGGGCCCGGCTTTTTCATGTCAGCACGCCAGGCTTTTCATGTCAGTCGAGGCGGGCGTCCTCGCGCCGCCCTTCCTCCTCGCGCCGCGCCATGGCCTCCCGCAGCGAGGTCCACCGGCGCATGCCCTCATGTGCGCCGAGCAGGGCGAGCGCAAGGATGAAGGGGCCGATGTAATAGACCATGCGGAACAACAGCAGCGAGGCGAGCAGGCTTTCCTGCGAAGGCGCGGGAATGGCGTGCAGCATGGTCACTTCAAAAGTGCCGATGCCGCCGGGCGTGTTGGATGCGATGCCGATGAGGCAGGCGAAGACATAGGTCGCCGCGAAGGTGACGGGCTCGGCGCCATGGCCCTTGGGCAACAGCGCAAACAGGCAGCTCGCCGCCGCGCAGAGCTCGAAGACGCCCAGCAGCATCTGCCCAAGGGTGAGCCAGAAGCCCGGCAGCTCCAGCGTCAGCCCCTGGATGCGCGTGCGCCTGTGGCCCAGCGAAACCCAGGCGAAATAGACGAGAATGGCGGCGAGGACGCCCAGGCCTATGGCGACGTTCACGGAAACCTTCAGATGATTGATCTGCGCGATGCCCGCGGGATCGAACACAAGGGCCGCGCCGACCACGATGGTCATGCCCAGCCAGAAAGTGACTCCCGCGATGACCGTCAGGCTCGCCACCTTGGCGGCCGAAACGCCCTTCTGCGAATAGATCCAGTAGCGCACCGTGCCGCCGGTGATGATCGGAAAGCCCAGCGTGAAGGCGATGGCGTAGCTGGTGAACGAAGCGAGCGCCGTGGTCCGGTAGGGAACCCGCAAGTGCAGCTGGCGCAGGGCCAGCCCGTCATAGCCGGTGAGGGCGATATAGGAGAGCGACGCGAAGGCGCAGGCCAGGGTGATCTGGTCCCAGCCCGTCGCCTCGAAGGCGGCGCGCAGTTCACGCCAGGTCACGGCGCGCAACGTGTTGAAGAGGACCACGGCGGAGAGGGCGATCAGGGCGAGGCTGAAGGCGGCGCCAACGAGCCGCCAGCGACGGCGCCGCCGCATGGCCTTGTCATGCGCGGGATCCGTGAGCTCGGGAATGACGTCCCGGCCCGCCGGCGAAGCCTCGCCTCGTTCCTCGCTGATGTTTCGTTCGGGGCGGGCCATCACGCGTCCATCGAGCCGGACTGGCCCGCCCGAACCTTATGGAGAGCCCGTGTGACGGTGGCAAGACCTGCAAGCCCTGCTGAAGCTCGTCGGATCATCCTCACCTTTTCCAGATCTGCGACCACAGGCCCTCGAAGGGGTTGAAGGAGAACCGCACCTGATGGACTCCAGGCCCCAATTTCACAGCCCGGAACATGACATTGGCCTGAAGGATCGGGGCGGGCGCGCCATCGACCTCAGCCGACCACCAGGAATGCCAGATGTCATTGAGGACGAGATAGCAGCCCTCGGCTGATGTCGCCTCCACGACGACCTCGGTGTTGCGGTAGGAGATGATCTTCGCCTCGCCGGGCGGCCCCTGCAGCAGAGCCCCCGCCTCCTCGCCGTCGAGCAGCACCGTGCGGGTGAAGTCGACCTGCGGCCAGCCGCCTTCATTGAGCATCTTCTCGATGTCGACGATCTGCGCCGCGCCCGGCGCCATCACGCGCGGCAGGGCGCGCGGGTTCTCCCAGACAAAACCGTCCTTCGTCTGGCCGATGAAGGTGAAGTCTTTGGGGTCGAACGCCCTGTCCATCCGCTCCAGCGGATGGCGCGACACGATCAGCCGCACCCCCAGAAGATCCGCCAGGGGCGAGCGGAAGTGGGCGTAGAGGGGCGAGAAGGTGCGCTGGTCGGGCGTCGCCACCTGATCCTGCGCATTGGTCGCGTCGGTGAAGAGCTTCATGCGGATGGGATTGAACCCAAGATCATGGTCGAAGCCATGGACGAGGCCGAGATTGGGCCATTCGTAATCGACGGCGGCCAGCTCCACCCGGTCGCGCCGGTCAGGCGCCGCATGGGCGGCGAGGCGGTCCTTGATGAGAAGCAGCGTCTCGTTGGTGGAGTCAGGATGCAGCTCATCATAGGTCGACGGCGGCAGGCCCGTGGATTCATTGGGCTTGTTGCTGACGGCCAGATCGAGGGTCATCAGCCCCGACAGAACCGCAAGGCCCAGATAGGGCGCCCGGCGCATCAAGGCGGGCGCAGCCGCCAGGAACGCCACCGCGACGGTCAGCGAAGCCGCCCCGATGACGAGCGCGCCCGAGGCCTGAGCCAGGCGGCCCTTGTCGAAGGCGAGATAGACGCAGAGCCCGAAGAGCAAGGCGAGCGCAAGGCCGCCCGCCTTCATGAAGACGCCCTTGGGCCGCGCGACGATGGCGTTCACCCCATAGCCCGCGAGAATGGCGAGCAACGCGCAGAAGGGGAAGGTTGCGTCGGCGGGACGACGGTAGAGTTCGACGGCGGGAATCCAGAAGGCGAGTTCGAAGAAGGGCGTATATTTGCCAAGGGCGTAGAGCCCCATGAAGACGGCCATGACCGCAAAGATCCGCACCGCCCGGTCGCGCATCACGCCCGCCGCGCAGGCCAGCGCCGCCAAGGGGATCGCGCCGAAATAGATAGCGCCCATGTTGCGGGCGATGTTGACGTCCATTTCCCCCCAGAAGAGCGAAGCCGGCGGGCCCCAGAATTCATTCATGGGGCCATCGACGCCATAGAGATTGGAGACGACGGCGGTCAGCATCGCCAGCGGCGGCAGGGAGCCGCGCAGGGCCTCCTCAAGGTCCATGGCCGGACGGTTGGAGTCGTCGGCCAGCACAAGGGTGAAGGCGATGGGAACGGCCACCGTGAGGACGCCCCCGACGAAGCCCGCCGAGAGCGGCGGCAGGGCGCGGCGCAGGCGCTTCCAGAGGTCCGGCCCCTCGAACATGCGCCAGATCGTATAGGCGATGAGCGCGAAGATGCACAAAAGCGCGATCTGGTCCCGCCCCAGCGCCATGAAGCCCGCGAGCACCCCCGCCGCGAAGCCATAGAGCCAGCAGGAACGGTCGAGGGCGCGGGACAGGGCCAGAAGCGTGAGCGCGAACCAGCAGAGCGAGATCACCTCACCGATATGCTGGAGCCGCCAGGCGGCCGAGCCGCCGAAGGAGAAGGCGAAGGCCGCCACAAGCGCCCCCGCCGCGCCCCAGCCGCGATCCCGGAAATAGGCGATCAGCGCCAGACCCGCGAGGACGAGCATGCCGAACACGACCGCGTCCACCGCGCGGAAGGAGGGAGCGGCGTTGAACAGGGCCAGCAGGAAATAGGGCGGTGAGAAGATCTGCGATTGCGGGTCGGCGATCTGGGGAAAGCCCGCGAAGACATTGGGGGTCCAGAAGGGGCTGTCGCCCGAGGCCAGCGAACGGGCGAGAAAGACGATCTGCGGATAGGCCTGCGCCTTGGCGTCCCAGGGAATGGTTACGGCGCCGGAAAGCCAGGGCCAGGCGAGGACGATGGCGCCCGCGACGAAGGCCAGACTGGCGAAAAGATGGAGCCCTCCGGGGGAACCGGGGGACTCGCGATGGAGAGACATGGACCTGATCCGCCTGATCCGACAAGAGACCCGGTCCTATAGACTATTCCTTGCCGCTCGTCTGCGGGGGCGAAGCCTCCACCTCGATGAAGTGACCGGCGCGGTCACGCTTGGAGGCGAGGTAACGCACATTCTGGTCGGTGATGCGGCCAAGGATGCGCCGATCAGAGACGACTTCGAGGCCTGCGGTCTCAAGCGCCGCGATCTTGACGGGGTTGTTGGTCATCACATGGACCCGCGCAACGCCGATCTGGCGAAGCATTTCAGCTGCAAAATCAAAGCCGCGCTGGTCATGATCGAAGCCCAGCACCTCATCGGCGTCATAGGTGTCATAGCCCTGGGCCTGCAACTTGTAGGCGCGCATCTTGTTGGAGAGCCCGTTGCCGCGCCCCTCCTGGTCGAGATAGAGCAGCACCCCGCCGCCGTTCTCGGCCATGAAGCGCGCGGTGTGGCGAAGCTGGTCGCCGCAATCGCATTTGAGGCTGCCGAACAGGTCGCCGGTCAGGCAGGCCGAATGGAGACGCACCGTGACCGGGGCGGAGAGATCGGGCTTGCCGACCACCACGGCCACCTGATCGCGCAAGCCTTCGCCGCCGCGGAAGACCACGAACTCGCTGTCAGGCGCCCCTTCAAGCGGCACAGGCGCGCGGCCCACGATATGAAGATCGCGCACGCTATTGCGCCGGAAGGCCTCGATGGCGGCGACCTCGACCCGGACAAGGCCCTCGCCCTCGATGTCCCGCAGGGACACGGGCAGGACGACGACGGCGGGCAGCACGAGCGACAGGCGCACCAGTTCGAAGACCGCGAGATCAAGCCTGCCGAGCGCGGCCACGGGCGCGTCGATGCGCGCGCCGATCTCGAGCGAGAGGGTCGCTATGCGCGCAAGGTCGATGGTGGGCAGCGCGATGGCGCCGGGCTTCGTCCGGTCAAGGCCAAGGCGGCGCAGACGCGGGCCGGGCAGGAGCAGGCGGGCGCGGCGCTTGCCCAGCGCCTCGAAGACGCTGACATGACGCGCGTCAAGCGCCTCCACGCAGAGCATCATCACATGGGAGCGGCCAGCCCTCACGATCACAGGGCGTCCGGCGCGCACTTCGGTCATGGCGCGCTCGACGGCGACCTGTCCGGCGCCACCCTCCGCTTCCAGAATGTTCTTGATTTCAGCCACGCAACCCCCGACTGACTTGAACCGTCTTGCGTCGCTTACGCACGCTTGCATCTTCTGGATGGCTTCATACCGCAGATCATGCACATTTCATAGGCGCACAAACGGGCGGTGACGGATCGATGGAGCACGGACGCAGCATGGAGAGCCCAATCGCCGACCCTTTCCTGCCCATCGCGCAGGCGCCCGCAGACAGGCCTTTCGTGGTGGCGCAGCTCGGCCAGTCGCTCGACGGCCGCATCGCCACCGTCACGGGAGAGTCCCGCTATATCAACGGCGCCGCCGCCCTTGACCATCTGCACCGCCTGCGGGCGGCCGTGGATGCGGTGGTCGTGGGGGTTGGCACCATTCTGGCGGATGATCCGCTGTTGACGGTGCGTCGTGTCGCCGGGCGCAGTCCCGCGCGCGTGGTCATCGACCCCGGCGGGCGGGCGGGCGCGCAGGGCCAATGGCTCAAAAAGGACGGGGCGCCCCTGCTGCTTGTCACGGCCGGGCGGACCTGCCCCGAGGGCGTGGAGCCCGTGCGCCTGCCCCTGCGTGACGGCGTCATGCGGCCAGCGGACATCGTGGGGGCGCTCTTTGCGCGGGGCTATCGCAAGCTGCTGATCGAGGGCGGGGCGCGCACCATCTCGTCTTTCATAGATGCGGGCTGCATTGATCGTCTGCATCTGCTGATGGCCACGGTCATCATAGGTTCAGGCCGCATGGGGCTCGACCTCGCCCCGCAGGGGGACCTCTCCCGCGCGCTGCGGCCTCCCACGAGCGTCCATCTGCTTGCGGGCGGCGAGGTTCTTTTCGACTGCGCGCTGATCCAGCCTGAGGCCAAGGCCGTGTGAAGGAGGGGAGGTGCCCACCATGACAGATCTCATGCGTCCGACCGTTTATTCGCCGGTGTCGAAATGGATTCACTGGATCACGGCCATCCTCGTGCTGGGGATCCTCGCCGGCGGCATCCTCATGACGCGGATGGATGAAGGCGCGCTGCAGGACCAGATCTTCGACATGCACCGCGCCTTTGGCGTGGTCGTCTTCGCGCTGGCGCTGGTGCGCGTGGCGGCCCGGCGCATGCTGGGGACTCCCGCGCCCGACGAAACCCTGTCGCCTCTTGAGCGGCGCGTCTCCGTCGGGGTCCATCATTCGCTGATCGCGCTCCTGATCCTCATGCCGCTGATCGGTTGGCTGATGACCTCGGCCTATCGGGTGGACGTCTCCGTCTTCGGCCTCTTCACCCTGCCCCATCTCATGCCCAAGAGCGAGCCGATCTATGACGCGCTTTCGGCGGCCCATGCGACGCTGGGGTTTTTGATGGCGGGGCTGATCGCCGTCCATGGCGGGGCTGCGTTCATCCATCGGTTCATCAAGAAAGATGGGGTCATGCAGCGCATGCTGCCCGCCCGCGACTAGGGCGCCGCGAAAAGATCCATATGGCCGATCTGGCAGACCTGCGCGACGCGCCGGGCCTCGAGCCATGAGGCGACGTCGGCGGCGGGCACGCACCCCGTCTCCGCCACCGCCCCCGCCGCGCCCTCGGCGAGCGCCCCGATCAAGGGGGCTTCATCCGGCGCGGTGAGCGCCCAGGGGCTCGCGCCCTGCGTCACGGACCAGCCTGCGCCGCAGAAGGCCGCCGCCATCAACGCGAAAGCGCCGGGACCGGCGGCGCAGCCAAAACCCTTGTCGCTCGTCTGATGCGCATGGAAGGCGGCGAGAACCTGCGCGTCCGCGTCATGGGGCGGCGTCCAACGCTCGATCCCGTCGTAGGTCAGAACCGCGAGCAATGGCAGGCGCCGACGCAGCAGGGTCTCGCAGAAACGGGCCAGCCAATCGGGGGCGACGAGATCGAAAAAGGCCGCCGCCGTCACGAGATCGGCCGGGCGGTCCAGAACGGCTTCGAAATCACGCGCGAGATCGGCGGGTTCGAAATGAACCTCGATGCGCTTGCCGCCGCGCCAGAGATTCAGCGCGCCGCCTTCGATCGCTTCGGCCTTTTCGGCCCAGAGCGTCAACGCGGCCCGCGCCGCCTCCAGAAGCAGCGCATCAGCGTCCACCAACCGCCAGATCTGACCGTCCGGCAGATGCGGCGCCAGCGCCCGCAGATTGGAGCCCGAGCCGCAGCCAAGATCGACAAGGCGCGGCGCAGGATTGGCGGCGAGATGGGCGAGGGCCGCATCGCGCACGGCCTGGTTGCGGGCGCGGTGGTCGGCAGGCTCGCGCAGGGCGAGCCATTCAGCGGAAAATCCAGTCATGCAGCGGCTCCGGCGACGGATTGAAGGACTTGCGCGATGCGCCGCGCGCCATCGGGCCAGCGCGGCAGGCCCTGCCCGGCCGCCCATGAGGCCTGCGCAAGGCGGGCGCGCAGATCAGCCTCGGCGATGGCCGCGCGCAGGGCGGCGCGCAGGGCGGGAGCATCGCCGGGAGGGACTTTGAGCGCGGCGGCGTCGGGCACGGTCTCAGCCGCAGCGCCGCCAGTGGTCACGACCATGGGCAGGCCCCGCGCCATGGCCTCGCTCAGGACCATGCCATAGCCCTCGTAAAGCGAGGGCAGGACGAAGAGATCGGCGCGCGCATAGGCCGCGCCCATGGCGGCCTCCGGCGCCTCGCCCGCCAGATGGACGCGCGCCTGCAGGCCATGGGCGGCGATGGCGGCGTTGAGTTCGGCGGCGCAGACCGGGTCGCGCTCGGGGCTGCCGATGATGGTGAGCCGCCAGGGCAGGTCCGTGAGGCCCGCCAAAGCCTCGACCAGAACGACATGCCCCTTGCGCGGGGTGATGGAGCCCACGGCCAGAAGCGCGGCCTCGCCGCCGCCAGAGCCCTCAAATCGGGGGGCGGGATCAGCGCCGGGCTCCGCCACGGTGACGCGCTCCCCCGGCACGCCGAAATCGGCGATGAGGGTAGCCCGCGTCGTCTCGCTCGTGACGATCACATGGCGCGCATGGACGAGAACGGCGCGTTCATTGTCGATGAGCGCCTGCGCCGTCGCAGGATCAAGTCCGCTTTCGAGCCCGAGGGGATGATGGACCAGCGCCACCAGCGGCGTCGAAAGCCCCGCGACGCCTGCAGTCGGCAGGGCGCCCAGCGCCAGACCATCGACCAAGAGCACATCCGCCCGCGCCTCCCGGAGGAGCCGCAGGCTCTGCGCTGTGGCCTCGGCGTCCGGAAAGGGGAAGCCGTCGGGCAGGGCGAGATGGGCGGCCTCGACCCCGCAGGCCGGCAGCTCCGCCAGCATGCGCCGGTCATAGCCATAGCCGCCTGTCAGGGTCTCGAGGTCGCCGGGAATGGCGAAGAGCGCGCGAAGGCCCAAGCTAGACCGCGCCCTCGTACCAGGCCCGCGCCACATGGGATTCATGCAGATTGACGCGAATCTTCACGATGCCTTCCCCGCCCGGCCCAAGCGCGCCGGAGCGCGCGGCGTCGGCCATGGCGTCGAAGATATATTTAGAGAGATATTCGGTCGTGGTCTGCTTGCCCGCGAACTGGGGGAGTTCATCGAGGTTCTGGTAATTGAGCGGGCCGAGCGTGGCCTTGAGCGCGTCATGGGCGCGGCCGATGTCCACCACGACACCGTCAGCAGTGATCTCCTCGCGGAAGAAGGCGACATCGACGACGAAGGTCGCCCCATGGAGCTTTTGCGCGGGGCCGAACAGCTCCCCCTTGAAACTATGCGCGATCATGATGTGGTCGCGCACTTCGACGGCGAACATGGGCAGCTCCTGGCTGAGGTGGAATGGGCGCAGTGTAGCTGTATTTACGGGGAAAGCTATTGATGGACCATTGCAGCGCGATTCAACGAGCCGTCCCAGAGCTCCCCACGCCCCCGGATCCTTAGCCCCAGGGCATCCGCCAATTAGAAATCAAACTTCCGCTAATTAGAAGTCTGAGCTCCGCTGATTAGAAGTCAGCCGCCCTCGGAGCCCTCATATCTCACCACCGTCGCCAGCCCCTTCGCGCCGGGCGCCAGCAGCTGCGGCAGGGCCTTGGGCAGGTCGGCGAAGGGGACTTCGGCGGTGATGAGCGCGTCAAGACGCGGATCGGCCAGCAGCTCCACCGCCTTGGCGAGGCGGCGCGCATAGGTCCAGCGGGGGCGGCGCGTCGCCGCGACATGGCCGACCTGCGAGGAGACGAAGCTGAGCCTGCGGCTATGGAAGGCGCCGCCGAGGGGGGCGGGCACATCGCCCTCGCCATACCAGCTCAGCTCCACCACCCGCGCCTCGAGCCCAGCCGCGCCCAGCGCAGCCTTGAGCCCGGCGGCGGCGGCGCTGGCGTGAAAGACCACATCAGCGTCCCCCGGCGCGCCATAATCGCCCGGGACGGCGAAACGCGCGCCAAAGCTTTCGGCGATGGGGCGTCGGCCCGCATCCAGATCGACCACCGTCACATCAGCCCCCGGCAGTCCGGCGGCGAGATAGGCGACGAGCAGGCCCACGAGCCCCGCGCCGACCACCGTCACCCGGTCGCCCGGCCCCGCGCCGGAATCCCAGAGCGCATTGAGCGCGGTCTCCATATTGGCGGCGATGACCGCCCGGCGGGGGGAAAGACCGGCGGGCAGCGGCGTGAGCATGGCCAGGGGCGCGGCGAACAGGGTCTGGTGCGGATGCAGGCAAAAGACGGCGCGGCCCACGAGATCGGGCGCATCGGGCGCATCCTCCACAAGGCCCACCGCGCAATAGCCATATTTGACCGGAAAAGGCAGAGATCCTTCCTGAAGGGGGGCGCTCATGCGTTCGAATTCGGAGGCGGGAACCCGCCCGTTGAAGACCAGCCGCTCGGTGCCGCGGCTCAGGCCCGACCAGAGCGTGCGCACCAGCGCCTGCCCGGGACCGGACGCCGCCTTGGCCGGGCGCAAGTCCGCGACGCCTGATGCAACGTACCAGAGGGCCTGCGCCTCTCTTCCGGCCAGGGTTTTGATCTCGACCACGCGCGCCGCTCCCACTATGTTCCCGCCTCGCTACGACATCCGCAGCGCCAATTCCAGCCGGTCCCGCCCGAAAGGCATGTAAGAGCCGATGACAGACCCCGCAACAGAGTTGACGCCCACGGGCCTGCAGAGCGTCTCCGAACTGGCAGGGCGGCGCCGCATCGCCTTCCTGTCCAGCGGCGCAGTCTATGCGGGGCTGCTGCTCTGGCTGGCGCAGATCCTTGGCGCAGGCGGGTGGAGCGTGATTGATGCGCTCATCTTTCTGTGCTTCGCCATCGCCGCGCCCTGGAGCGTGCTGGGCGTCTGGAACGCTCTGCTCGGCCTCTATCTGCTGCGCCGCAGCGACGCCATGATGCGCGTGGCGCCCTTCGCGCAAGCCGGCGACGGGCAGGCCCCCATCACCGCCAGCACCGCCATCCTCATGACCATCCGCAACGAGGATCCAGCGCGGGCCTTCGCGCGGCTTGAGACGGTGAAGGCGAGCATCGACGCCACCGGCGCGGGCGCAAGTTTCTGCTATTACGTCCTGAGCGACACCAGCGAGGCCGATGTAGGCGCGCAAGAAGAGGCCGCCTTCGCCGCATGGGGCGCGCGCGAGGGCGACGACGCGACGCGGCTCTTCTATCGCCGCCGCACCAGCAACGAAGGCTTCAAGGCCGGCAATCTCCGCGACTTCTGCAACCGCTGGGGCGCAAACCATGAGTTCATGATCCCCCTCGACGCCGACAGCCTCATGTCCGGCGAAACGATCCTGCGGATGGTGCGCATCGGGCAGGCCTATCCAAAGCTCGGCATCTTGCAGAGCCTCGTCGTCGGCGCCCCCTCGACCTCGGCCTTCGCGCGGCTCTTTCAGTTCGGCATGCGTCAGGGCATGCGGCCCTACACCATGGGCAGCGCATGGTGGGCGGGCGATTGCGGACCCTTCTGGGGCCATAATGCGCTCGTGCGCATCGCGCCCTTCATTCACGCCTGCGACCTGCCGGAGCTGCCGGGCAGGCCTCCGCTTGGCGGCCCTATCCTGAGCCACGATCAGGTCGAGGCGGTGCTGATGCGCCGGGCGGGCTTCGAAGTTCGGGTCCTGCCGGAGGAATGCGGCAGCTATGAAGACAATCCGCCGACCCTGCTGGAGTTCACCCGCCGCGACCTGCGGTGGTGCCAGGGCAACATGCAATATCTGAAGCTGCTGGGCCTGAAGGGCATCAAGCCCATGAGCCGCTTCCAGCTGATCTGGGCGATCATGATGTTCATGGGCGTGCCCGCATGGACGGCGATCATATTGCTGGGCGCGCTGAAGCCCTTCGATGGCGAGGACATGGCGCAGTTTCCCGCGGGCTCGGCCATCGGGCTCTATATGGTCTTCCTGCTGATGTATCTTGCGCCCAAGCTCGCAGGCTTCATCGACATCGCCATGACCCCGGGCGAGATGAGGCGCTATGGCGGGGTGCTGCGGTTCAGCCTGGGCTGTCTTGCCGAACTCTCCTTCTCGCTGCTGCTGGGCGCGGCGACCACCTTGCGCACGAGCCTCTTCATGATCGGGCTCTTGTTCGGGCGCTCGGTCATCTGGAACGGGCAGGCGCGCGACGCCCATGCCCTGTCCTACGCCACCGCCTTTGCGGGCCTGTGGCCGCAGACGCTCTTTGGCGCGGCCCTGTTCATCGTCACGGGTTTGAACGCGCCCAACCTGCTCCTCTGGTCGCTGCCCCTGACGCTGGGCTATGTCATCGCCACGCCCTTCGCCGTCTTCACGGCCTCGCCGGCCTTGGGAGAGCTGATTTCGCGATGGAGGCTCTGCGCCCTGCCCGAAGAGATCGCGCCGCCCGCCATTCTCATCGCCCTCGACGAAACCCTTGCGCAACGCGCCAAAAGCGACGCGCAAGACCATGCCTCCACTGCAAGGACTTTCGCATGATGCGCCCGTTCATCGCCTCGCTTTTCCTGAGCGCCCTCGCGGCCCTGCCAGCCGTCGCCCAGCAAAAGCCCCCGGCCTCGACCCTCACCACCATCGACAAGCCCTTCGTGCCCGCCCATGGCATCGACCCTGATGAAGTCCCCGTCGATGTCGTCAACAAGACCGTCCCCGTGCTCTGCGCGGAGAAGGACAATGTGCAGATCGACTTCATCTCGCCGGTGGTGCGCCATTTCCGCATCCAGGCGGCGCATCCCGCCTATATCAACACGATCAATTCCGATCGCTTTGCGCCGGACTTCACGGCCTGCGACATGACGCGCGACCCCTCCTTCAAGGCCGACAATTCCCGCCGCGTCACCTTCTGGGAGACGCCGGAATTCTGGCTGACGGGCTATGCCTTCCCCAGCTTCTGGCGCCCCGCCACCGTGCCCGTGCGTGTGGGCGAGCGCGTGGAGAACGGACTGCATCTCGTGCAGCTCTGGATGCGCTATCGCGAGCGCGCCGAAGAAATCCTCGTCTTCTATCCCGCCGACGGCTACTGGCGCGTTCGCCCCCTGCCCTTCGGGGACATGCGCTGGACGGCCTATGGATCGTCCTTCCTGCTGGGGCCGGTCGAAATTCAGGAGCGACCCATCGTGGCGCTGAAGGATGTGGCCTTCGATCCCGCGACGAAAACCTTCACGCTGAATTTCATGAAAGGCGGCTCGGCGACGATCAAGATCGACTCCATCGATCAGGAGCGCATCGCGCTTGACGTCAGCCTGTCCGACGCCATGCCCCCCGGCGCGCCCTTCGTCACGCTGCGCTCCATGTACGCCACGGAATTCAACTCTGATGTGGCGCGGCTGGCCTGGCGCAGCAAGGGCGGCGAGGGCTGGGGCGAGGCGCCCATCACCACATTCAAGCAAACAAAGGCGACGGAATTGTGGGCGGGGCGCACCACGCCCTCGATCCATAACCTCTCCGCGCCCGACATGATCTTCAGCCACTTCAAGGGCCAGCCGACAAAGTGAGCGGCGGCGCCCGGACAGCCCGCATCGAGGCCATCGACGCGCTGCGCGGCGTGGCGCTGGCGGGCATGTTCGTCTTTCATCTGATCTGGGATCTCGGCTACTTCCGCCTCGTCTCGCCCGATCTGCCCTATGAGCCTGCGGTCATGGGCTTCGGGCATGTGGTGGCGGGAAGCTTTCTGTTTCTGGTCGGCGTGAGTCTGGCGCTGTCCTCGCGCAACGGCGTCGACCTGCGCGCGTTCTGGAGGCGCCTTTTGACGATCTGCGCCGCGGCGGCGGGCGTCACCGCGGTCACCTTCTGGCTCTTTCCCGAGAGCTTCATCTTCTTCGGGATCCTGCATTGCATCGCCCTGTCGAGCCTGCTGGCCTTGCCGCTGTTGAAAGCGCCGCTGTGGATGGTGGCGACGATCATGGCGGGCGCGCTGGCGGCGCCGCTGCTCATCGCCTCGCCCATTTTCGATGCGCCGCAATTCTGGTGGCTGGGGCTTGGAACGCGCGAGCCGCTCAGCAACGACTGGCGCCCGCTGCTGCCCTATTTCGGCGTCGTGCTCGCCGGTTTGATCGCAGGGCGCATGCCTTTGCCCACAGGGGTCAGCGCGTGGCGCGCGCAGGGCCGCCCTGGCGCAGCCCTCGTCTGGGGCGGGCGCCATTCACTGCTCATTTATCTTGGCCATCAGCCGGTGTTTCTGGCGATTCTTTTTCTGCTCGCGCGCGCAGCGGCGCCCCAGCCCGTCATCCCCGCCGGCGGGGAGCCCTTCGTGGCGAGCTGCGCCGCCCAATGCGTCGCAACCGGCGGCGGCCCCCAGTCCTGCCGGAGCGCATGCGGCTGCATCGCCAGCGAGATCCATCAGCAGCCGCCGATCTGGGAACGGCTCATCCGCGACGGCCTGACGCCCGCCGATCAGGAGGCGATCAACGGCATGACCCGCCAGTGCATCCGCGCCACCCGCTGACTAGGGGCCTGGGGCGAGCATGGCCTCGGGCCGCACGATGGCGTCGAAATCCTCGGGGCTGATGACGCCCTGCCCCAGCGCCTCCTCGCGGAGCGTCGTGCCATTGACATGCGCCGCCTTGGCGATCTGCGCCGCCCTGTCATAGCCGATGCGGGGAACGAGGGCGGTCACGAGCATCAGCGAACGATGCATCAGTTCGTCCATGCGCTTGCGGTCAGGCTCCAGCCCCTCGACGCAATGGAGGCGGAAACTCACGGCGGCGTCGGCCAGCAGCCGGACCGACTGCAGCATGCAGGCGGCGATCACCGGCTTGAACGCATTGAGTTCGAGATGGCCTTGCGAGCCAGCGAAGGCCAGCGTCGTCTGATTGCCGAAGACCCTTGCGCAGACCATGGCCATGGCCTCGGCCTGCGTGGGATTGACCTTGCCCGGCATGATGGAGGAGCCCGGCTCATTCTCGGGCAGGCGCAATTCGCCAAGGCCGCTGCGCGGCCCGCTGCCAAGCAGGCGAATGTCATTGGCGATCTTGGAAAGCCCTGCGGCGCAGGCCTCGAGCGCGCCATGGGCGAAAATGAGCGCGTCATGGCAGGCGATGGCCTCGAACTTGTTGGCGGCGGAGGTGAAAGGCAGCCCCGTCAACTCCGCCATGCGCGCCGCGAAGGTCTCCGCAAAGCCCACGCGGGTGTTGAGCCCTGTGCCGACCGCCGTGCCGCCCTGCGCCAGCGCGAACAGATCCGGCAGGGTCTGGCGGATGCGCGCGGCGGCGAGGCTGACCTGTGCGCCATAGGCGGAGAATTCCTGCCCCAGAGTGATCGGCGTCGCGTCCTGCAAATGGGTTCGGCCGATCTTGATGATGTCGGCGAATTCCTGCGCGCGCGCCATCAAGGTCGATTGCAGCGCATCAAGCGCAGGCAGCAGCGCGCCATGAATGGCGAGCGCGGAGGCGATATGCATGGCGGTGGGAAAGCAGTCGTTGGTGGATTGGCCCAGATTGACGTGGTCGTTGGGATGGACGGGCGCGCGCGCGCCGCGCATGGCGCCCATGAGCTCATTGGCCCGATTGGCCACGACCTCGTTGACGTTCATGTTGGTCTGCGTGCCCGAACCCGTCTGCCAGACGACGAGCGGAAAATGATCGTCGAAGCGCCCTTCCGCCACCTCCTGCGCGGCGGCGATGATGGCGTGGGCGCGCGGCGCATCGAGGACGCCGAGGGCTTGATTGACCTCGGCGGCGACACGTTTGACGAGCGCCAGCGCATGAATGACGCCAAGCGGCATGAGCTCGCCGCCAATGCGGAAATTGCGCCGGGCGCGCTCGGTCTGCGCGCCCCAGCAGCGATCCGCCGCGATCTCTATGGAGCCGAATGTGTCGGCCTCCGTCCGAACCGCCGTTCCGCTCACATCGCCCACGTCAATCACTGCCGGTGCGCGAGAACCTCTGGCCCATGATGAGCGAGTCGATGCCCGACTGCCAGTCGGCGCCCGCCGCATAGTCGGAGCTCGAGACGATGGCGAGCAATTCCACGAGGCGGTTGCGCGCGCGGTTGACGCGGCTTTTCATCGTGCCGACCGCGCAATTGCAGACGCCCGCCGCCTCTTCGTAGGAGAGGCCGGAGGCGCCGATGAGGATCAGCGCCTCGCGCTGGTCGGGGGGCAGTTTTTGCAGCGCCGTGCGGAAATCGAGAAAGTCCATATGCCCGGATTGCGCAGGCGCCGTGGCCAGACGCGCGGCTATGGCGCCATCGGAATCGGCCACTTCGCGCCGACGCTTGCGGTATTCGGAATAATAGATGTTGCGCAGGATCGTGAAGAGCCATGCGGCGAGGTTGGTGCCTTCCGAGAAGCTCGACAGATTGCTCCAGGCTTTCACCAACGTCTCCTGAACAAGATCGTCCGCCCGATCAGGATTGCCGCACAGCGACACCGCGAAGGCGCGCAGGTTGGGAATCGTCCCGATGAGATCCGCCCTGAGTTGCTGGCTGACCATTGTTACGCATCCTCGTTTTACGCTTCTTCATTCCCAGACGATTCATCATCGAGCTGGTTGAGAAGATCGAGAAACCGGTCCGGAATCGGCTGGTTCAACACGTCGTCATATATAGCCTTGAGATGGCGTCCGATGTGTTCATCAATCGGGACATTTGGAGGATCATTGGATGTAGGCGGACGCATGCGGGTCTTCGCCGCATCAAGATTGATGACCTGCGCCATGGCGTTGGCCTGCGCGGCGTCCGACCTCTCGTCGGGCGCATCGGATCCAAATTCATCCGAAGCTTCCGGCGGCTTCTTTTTCGTCATTCGCTCGTCCATTTCGCCCTCCAGACCGCGTCTCTTTCCTGCGAAGCCTCGTCCGCTGGAAACAACATATGTCGCGGCTTACCCACGGTCATCAACGCATGTCGATGAAAAGAGTTCCACCGCAGACGGAACTTTCCGCCGCTTCGAACGTTGAGTCACAAGCTCAGCGGCGCAATGGCAGGGGACCATATCGACATGTCCGTATCTCAGGAAATTTCCGCACATATTCCCTACCTTCGCCGTTTCGGCCGCGCCCTTTCGGGAAGCCAGGGCGGCGGCGACGCCTATGTTCTGGCGACCCTTGAAGCCATCGTCGCCGACCCCGAAGGCTTTCGGGCGGGCGGCGAGACGCGCGCGGCGCTCTACCGCACCTTCCTCACGCTCTGGGGATCCATGCCCGTCAACGAACATGTCGACCCGAACATCCTCTCGCCCGACGAACGCGGCGCGCGGCGCAATCTCGACGCCATTCCGCTGCGCCCGCGCATCGCCTTCCTGCTGGCCTCGCTCGAAGGCTTCGACACGGACCAGGTCGCCTCCATTCTTGGCGTGAGCCCGAAGGACGCCGCCAGTCTGATCGATCAGGCGGGCAAGGAGATCGCCCATCAGATCCGCACCGATGTGCTCATCATCGAGGACGAACCCTTCATCGCCCTCGACATACAGACGCTGGTCGAAGATCTGGGCCATCGTGTGGTCGGGGTGGCGCGCACGCACAAGGAAGCCCTGGCGGCCGTGCATGTCCACAAACCCGGCCTCATTCTCGCCGACATTCAGCTCGCCGATGGAAGCTCGGGGCTCGAAGCGGTGAACCAGATCCTTGGCGAATTTCAGGCGCCGGTGATCTTCATCACCGCCTATCCCGAACGGTTCTTGACGGGGCGCCCGCCCGAGCCCGCCTTCCTCATCACCAAACCATTCGGCGTGGACGCCTTGAAGGCGGTGATCAGTCAGGCGCTGTTCTTCGACCGCCGCTCCCAGCGGCGCAATGGCCGCGAGACCGTGAAGGCCTGAAGGAAGAACCCGCGCTGGCGGGGGAGCCAACGCGGGTCCATCTGCACGCCGGATGGGTGGGAGGGGATCGAATATCCGACGCGCCATGGAGAATGCTCGGCCCTCCCATGGGTTCCCCGAGGGCTCAATAGCGCTGGCAGACCCGGCCATAATAGGGATCCCACCAGCAGCGCAGTGGCGAGGCCGCAGCGCCGACCACAGCCCCGGTCGCGGCGCCTATGGCGGCCCCTGCAAGCGCGCCGCCGGGCTGGCCCGTCGCGGCCCCGCCAATCACGGCGCCCGTCACGCCGCCCACCGCCGCGCCAGTGAAGACGCTGTCGCTGCGGGTCGGCCCGCAGCCCGCCAATGCGAGGGCCATGCCTCCAACCAGGATCACTTTCTTCATGCGCTTGCTCCTTTACGCGCGCACCGCCGCGCTTGAGGAGAAACGCTGCCATTTCCAGCGGGTTCCCGTGGGGATCGGCACATATGTCGGGGGCGGCGCGCTTTTGGGGAGCGTGAGGGGAACCACAGCGCCAAGGCCGCGTTCAGGTCAGGTGTGGACCGCAGCTTTGGACAGGAGATCAGCCATGCCAACCTCGACACGCGGCTTTGCTTCCATGGATCCGGAAAAGCAACGCGCCATCGCCCGCAAGGGCGGCGAAAGCGTACCCAATGAGAAGCGCAGCTTCTCCCAGAACCCGGCCCTGGCGGCGGCCGCAGGCCGCAAGGGCGGTCAGAGCGTCAGCCCCTCCAAGCGCAGCTTCTCGCAGAACCACGAACTCGCCTCCATGGCGGGACGCAAGGGAGGCCACGCCTCCCACGGCGGCGCCCGCAAGAAGAGCGAAGCGCAGGGGGAGAAGCCTGCGGAGGATTAGACGTCACGCAACAAAACGGGGCTGGCCGACAGGCCGCCCCGTATTTCAGACCGCCTCAGGAACGTTCAGCCTCCGCCTTGCGGCGCAGTGCGGCGGCGCCCGTGGGAGGAATGCCCGCCCTTGCGGCCTGCTTCCGAGGCAAGCTGATGGTTCTGCGAGAAGCTGCGCTTCTCATTGGGAACGCTGCGGCCGCCCTTGCGAGCGATCTCACGCTGCTTGTCAGGATCCATCGACGCAAAGCCGCGCGTGGAGCTCGAGCCCTTGCCTGCCTGCTGCATACCCATCTCCTGCCGATCTCCCGCCTGGCCCCCAAGCCAGTTAACCTCCTTGTTTTTGAATGGTTCCGTTGGGGCGCCCCGGCCTGTGCGGCAGACGCTGCGGGGGGCTTTGCAGAGGCGGGCCATGGGTTATGCTGAGGACGGATGGAGGGCTTGGACATGCGCAAGACATCGGCGGTTCAATTTGCGGCGACGCTCAGTTTGGCGTTGGGGTGCCTCGCGCCCCTGCCCGCCCTGGCCGACGCCATCGACGGGGCCTGGTGCAGCCCCGAGGGCAAGCATCTCAACATCAAGGGGCGCAGCATCACGACCCCCGGCGGGGCGACGCTCGAAGGCGACTACAGCCGCCACGCCTTCTCCTATGTGGCGCCGGCCTCCGAGCCCGGCGGCGGCGACACGATCTACATGCGCATCGTGAACGACACGACCATGCTGGTGCAGCAGGGCACGCCCGTCGCGCAGCCCATCACATGGAAGCGTTGCGAGACGGTCAGCTGACGCTGGCGAGCGCCCGGCCGATCAGCACGAGGCAGGGCCCGACAAGCCCGGCGGAGGCCGCTGCGTCCGGCAGGGTCGCCAATGTCGCGGCGACGCGCCGCTCGCTCTCCCATGAGGCGCGCTCGACGATCACCGCGGGCGTGTCGGGCGCAAGGCCCTCGGCGAGCAGACGCGCCACCAGCGGCGGCAGGGTCTTGAGGCCCATATAGACGGCGGTCGTGGCGCCGTCGTCGGCGAGCGCACGCCAGTCGAGATCATCGGGCAGCTTGCCGTCGCGGGCGTGGGCCGTGATGAATTGCAGGCGCCGGGCCACGGCCCGCTCCGTGAGCGAGGTTTGCAGCGATGCGGCGGCGGCGGCGGCGGCGGTGACGCCGGGGATGACCTCCACATCGACGCCGGCCGCCTTGAGGGCGGCGATCTCCTCGCCGGCGCGGCCGAAGATCAGGGGATCGCCGCCCTTGAGGCGGACGACCCTCTTGCCCTCGCGCGCCAGCCTGACCAGCAGGGCCGTGATGTCCTCCTGCGTGCAGGAAGGCTTGTAGCCGCGCTTGCCGACGTTCAGCCGCTCCGCCTCGCGGCGGGCGAGGTCGACGGAGCCCGGCAAAACGAGATCGTCATAGAGCACCACATCGGCCGATTGCAGCGCCCGCACGGCCTTCAGGGTGAGCAGCTCGGGATCGCCCGGCCCTGCGCCCACCAGCGCCACCGAGCCGCGCCTGGCCTCCGGCGCGCCAGCCGCCGCAGCCTCGGCCAGAAGGGCCTCGAGGTCGGCTTCGCCGGGGGCGCGGTCGGGATGGGTGAAGGCGCGGCGGGCGAAGAGCTCCCAGACGCGGCGACGGGCGCGGAAATCGAGATTGAGCGCGGCGACCCTGGGGCGCCAGTCCCGCGCCGCCTGCGCCCAGGCGCGAAAGCCCTGCGGCAGCAGCGTTTCGATGCGCGCGCGCAGCATCTGCCCAAAGACAGGCGCGCCGCCATCGGTGGAGATCGCCACCACAAGCGGCGAGCGCTCGACGATGGCGCCGAACTGAAAATCGCACCAGGCGGGCTTGTCGATGATGTTGACGGGCAGGCCCGCCGCCCGCGCCATGGCGTGGAGGGCGGCGGCCTCGGCCTCGTCCTGCGCATCAGCGATGAGGGCGGCGGCGCCGGGGAGGTCGCGCTGCGTGAGGGCCTGCAGGCGCAGGCTGATGGCGTCATTGCGCCCGGCGAGCGCGGCGAGGGCCTCGCAGGGCGCGGGGTCGAAGACCTCGACCCAGGCGCCAGCGGCGGCGAAAAGCTCGGCCTTCCATGCGACGGCCTCCGACCCGCCCGCCATGACCACGCGCCGACCCTGCAGCTTCAGGAAGACCGGAAGCGTGGCGAGGGCGCCCATGCGGGCGGGCTCCTGACTGGGGGGACGTCGATCGCGCGCCATGGTGAAACGTCTCTAGGGCTGGGGACAGGCCGCCCCTGCGGGAGGAATGAGGCCGAGTTCGGCCGTCATGTTGGTGCGGCCGACCGGCGGCGCCGTGCGCAGCCGGACGGTCTGACGGGCCTCGCAAAGACGGGGGAAGCCTTCAAAAACGTTGCTCACGTCAGGCGTGTAGACGGCGACGGCGCCGCTTGCCTCGCACTGGGCGGGCAGTTTGCCGACATCGGCCTCGACGATGAGCGGACGACCCGGCAGCCACAGGATGCCGGAGGGGCCGATCTTCCGCTCGCCGATGAGGATGCAGCGCAGGGGCTGATCGCTGGCCTTGCGCCACAGGGCGAGCGTCTCGCCCGCCAGCCGCCGTGTGTCGATCGAATAGGCCGCGAGCGGCTTGCCGATCATGCTGGCGATGATGAGATAGAGCGCGAGGCCCAGGAAGATCACGCCAGAACCGACCATGGCCATGCGCGCGCTCGTCCCCACGCTCTGGCCCTGCCCGTATTCGCCTGCGGGAAAGAGGATCGCGAGGCCCATGGCGACCGTGCCCGCCAGAGGCAGAACCCAGAGGGGCTTGATGACCTGAACGGTCACGACCGAGCCGAGGATCAGGATCGCGAGCGGGGCGAAGCAGAGGCAGAGGGCGATGGCGCGGTGGTCGGCGGCTCTGGCCAGCGCATCCTCGGCGCGCCGCCGCTGCGTGGCGAAGAGCAGGATCGCGGGCGCGACGAAAAGCGTGAAGCAGCCGACGATCAGATTGACGCCGCTGACGTTAAGCAAGGCGAGGCTGTTGATCTTCTGCGCCCCCAGCGCCCGCGACACGCTCGCCCAGCCATGGGTGTAGAGCCACCAGACATGGGGCGCGAGAATGGCGAGGAAGATTACCCCGGACACATAGCTCGCGGGATGATGGAAGGCCGAGCGGAAGCGCGGCGTCACGACGGCGATGATGAGCAGGGTGGCCAGGGCGAACAGCAGCTCATATTTGGTGAGCATGCCAAGGCCCGCCACCACGCCCAGAATGATGGCGTCGGACCAGTTGCGCTCTTCAAGATATTGCAGGCCGTAATAGATGGTCGCGGCCCAGAAGGGCGCGAGCGCCAGATTGTGGTTGATCTGGATGGCGTAGATGGTCGAGGCGGGGCTCAGCGCGAAAAGCAGGACGGCGAAGGCCGCGGTCTCGCGGGAGGCGAAGAGCCGCACGGTCCGCCAGATGAAAAAGGAGGCCACGGCGACGCAGGCCTGCGCCAGCAGCATCAGGGCGAAGATGGACGGCAGGCCCGTGCGCAGGGCGAGGTCCATGAGCCAGGTGATGAGCGGGGGGTGCTTGGAATAGGCGAGCGCCCATTCGCGCCCCCAATAGGCCGCCTCGAGCGTATCGGTATGCAGATTGCCGAACAGAAGCGCCGGCCCGACCGACCAGAGCGCCGCCTGGAACAAAATCGCGGCCGCAAGGGGATGCGCGCCGAAGATGCGTTCGCGCCCGGGTGCGCCGAGGATGAGAGGATCCTGGCTCACCAGCGGCGCCTCGGGGCCTCGACAGGGCGGGCGACACATGTTTGACGCTGCGACATCCAACCCCATCCAGAAGCGATCAACCGGGGCGGCCGCGCCGCCGCCCGAATGTCCATAACGCGCGCGTCCGACAGTCGCAACATGGATCGGGGCGGGCAGGCGGGCGAGGCTCGCAAAAGGTCTGAGCCCGCCCTCTCACTGCATAAGAGCCGGTCACAAAACTGCGTGTTCTAAACAATTCGTCTAATGGCGATTCGCCCTGAGGCGACAGGTCGGCGGCGTCAGGCCGAGGCGGCCGGGCGGAAATTCAGGAAATCCGAATTCGCTTGACTTCGTATGTGCCTCGGAGATGGATTAGTCTCTGGCGCAGCCTGAAAGGCGCGTCCGTCACAAAAGTCCGGGGAGTTGATAGTGAAGCGCACTCTTTTCGCCTTCGCCATTCTGGCGAGCACGGCCCTCACCAGCGCGGCCTATGCCGCAGACACGATCAAAGTCGGCCTCAGCGGCCCATTCACAGGCGGGTCCTCCTCCATGGGGGTCAGCATGCGCGACGGCGTCAAGCTCGCTGTCGCGGAAATCAACAAGGCTGGCGGCGTTCTTGGAAAACAGCTTCAGCTTGTCGAGCGCGATGACGAAGCCAAGAACGAAGTCGGCGTGCAGATCGCCCAGGAGCTCATCAACAAGGAGCAGGTGGTCGCCACCCTCGGCTTCATCAACACCGGCGTCGGTCAGGCGGCGCAGCGCTTCTATCAGGAAGCGGAGATCCCCGTCCTGAACAATGTGGCCACCGGCTCGATCCTGACCAAGCAGTGGCCCGACGCCAAGGCCAACTATGTCTTCCGCAATGCGGCGAACGACACGATCCAGAGCGCCATGATCGCTGACGAGGCGGTGAACCGTCAGGGCTTCAAGAAGCCCGCGATTCTGGCGGACTCCACCAACTATGGCCAGCTCGGGCAGAAGGATCTCACCGAGGCCCTCGCCAAGATGAACCTCAAGCCGGTCGCCACCGAGAAGTTCAACATCGGCGACACCGACATGACCGCGCAGGTGCTGAAGGCCAAGGAGGCCGGGGCCGACGTGATCCTGACCTACGCCATCGGGCCGGAGCTGGCGCAGATCGCCAACGCCATGGCGAAGCTTGGCTGGAAAGTGCCGATGATCGGCTCCTGGACCCTGTCCATGGCCAGCTTCATCGACACGGCTGGCCCCAATGGCGACGGCGCCATGATGCCCCAGACCTTCATCGAGGCGCCCACGACGCCCAAGCGCAAGGAGTTCATCGAGGCCTATCGCAAGGCCTATGGCGGGGACCGCATGCCCTCGCCCGTGTCCGCCGCGCAGGGCTATGACTCGGCCTATCTCCTCGCCGCCGCCATCACCCAGGCGAAATCGACCGACGGCAAGAAGATCAAGGACGCGCTGGAGAATCTCCAGACCAAGGTGGAAGGCGTCGTGACCATCTACGACAAGCCCTTCTCGGCGGCGGACCATGAGGCGATCAGCCCCAACATCCCGGTCTTCGGGCTCGTGAAGGGCGGACGCGTGGTGCCCGCTCACCCCGAGGACATCGCCGGCGACAAGGCCGTTCGGATCAAGCCCAAGTCCTGATCCCTGACGCAAGACCGAAAGCCTCCCCTGCGGCTCGTCCGGGGGAGGCTTTCACCTATGGCGCAACAGGAAACGCCCGATGAACATTCTCGCGCAGCTCATTATCAGTGGCGTCGTCGTCGGCATGATCTATGGCGTGATCGCCTTCGGCTACCAGTTGACGTTCGCGACATCCAAGACCCTGAATTTCGGTCAGGGCGAGGCCCTGATGCTGGGCGCGCTGGTGGGCCTCACCACGATCAATTTCCTGATCGGCCAGTCCCTCAGCTCTTTCGCCGCCTATCTCCTGATGCTGCCGGTTGTGCTGGCCTTCGGCCTGCTGCAGGGCGCCGTGGTGGAGTTTCTGGGCGTGCGCCAGGCCATCCGCACCAAATCGGAGGCGGGCTGGATCATGGCCACCATCGCGCTTGGCATCATCTTCAAGAATCTCGCCGAGAACATCTGGGGGCGCGACGCCCTGCGCTTCCCCTCGCCCCTGCCGGAAGCCGCGCTCACCATCGGCCCCATGCGCATCCAGCCCATGGAGATCGCCATCGTTCTGGGCGCGATCGCCCTGATGATCGCGGTCGAGGTCTTCAACCGTCGCTCGATCTATGGCAAGGCGGTCGTCGCCACCGCCAATGACCGCGACGCTGCCGGCCTGATGGGCATCAACACGCGCCTCGTCATCACCTTCTCCTACGCGCTCTCCTCCATGGCGGCGGCTTTCGCGGGCGTGCTCGTGGCCCCGATCACCCTGACAGGCGCGACCATGGGCGCGGTGCTCGGCCTGAAGGCTTTCGCAGTCGCCATCATCGGCGGCCTGTCGTCAGGCTTCGGCGTGGTGGTGGGCGGCCTGATCCTCGGCGTCTCCGAAAACCTGACGGGCTATTACATCTCCACCGGCTACAAGGATGTGCCAGGCCTCGTGCTGCTTCTCCTTGTCCTGACATTCAAGCCATCGGGCCTCTTCGGCTCGGCCGCGATCAAGAAGGTCTGACATGCCAAAGGGCCTTTTCCCTCTCGTCGCCATCGCTGCGATTCTCGTCTGCCCCTTTCTGGTGACGAGCCCCTACTATCTGCATCTTCTCGTCACCATTGCTATCTTCGCCATCGTGACGCTGGGGCTCGACATCGTCTTCGGCTATACGGGAGAAGTCTCCATTGGCCATGCGGCGCTGTTTGGCATCGGCGCCTATACGGCAGGCGTGCTGCTCGTCCACCTGAAGCTGGGGTTCTGGCCCTCGCTGGCGCTGGGCCCGATCGTGGCGGGGCTTTTCGGTCTGCTGCTCGCTCTGCCGGCGCTGCGCGTCACGGGCCCCTATCTCGCCATGGTGACCCTCGCTTTCGGCACCATCGTGCAGATCCTCATCAACGAGATGACGGACCTCGGGCCGTGGCTGGGCAATTTCAACCTCACCAACGGCCCTCTGGGCGTGACGCTCAACACGCCCACCTTCTTCGACTGGCGCGACTGGAGCGATGCGCTGCCGATCTTCGAGATGAACGCCAAGCGCATGCGCGAGGTGCAGTATTTCTATGTCTGCGCCTTCTTCCTGTTGCTGACCGTGGTCATCATCAACCGTGTGCTCGCCTCGCATCTGGGCCGCGCCTTCGAGGCGCTGCGCGACAGCCCCATCGCATCGGACTGCATGGGCGTCAGCGTCTATCGCCACAAGGTCATCGCCTTCGTGACCAGCGCGGCTTTCGCGGGGCTGGCGGGCGTGCTCTTCGCCTATTCGGAGCAATATATCGCGCCGAACAATTTTAGCTTCGAACTCTCGATCACCTTCCTGCTGGCCGTCACCATGGGCGGGCGCAAGTCGCGGCTTGGGCCGATCATCGGCGCGGCCATCGTGGTCTATCTGCCGAACCTTCTGTCGGACATCGAGCTCTTCCGCCGCGTCGCCCTTCTGATCGCCGTGATCGCGGTCGCCGCTGGCGTCTGGACCTATGTGCGCAAGCCCGAGAAGCGCCGGCAGGCGGTCATTCCGGTGGCCCTCTGCCTCGCCTTCTACGCCTTCTCCTTGATGCTGCAGCGCATCACCGACTTCAAGCTGACGATCTTCGGCCTGATGATCCTCTTCGTCGTCTACTACCTGCCCGATGGCATCGTGGGCTTCCTCAAGCAGCTCGTGGGCGCCATACGGCCCGACTGGGTGCGCGCGCATGCGGTCATCGACGCGCAGGGCGCGGCTGGCGAGGCGCTGGTGCGGGCGGGGGACGGGGTGAGCGGCGACAGCCTGCTGCGGGTGAGCCAGGCCGTGATGCAGTTCGGCGGCCTGCGGGCGCTCGACCGCGTCGATCTCGACGTGAGGCGCGGCACAATTCATGGCCTGATCGGGCCCAATGGGTCGGGCAAGTCGACCATGATGAATGTGCTGACCGGCATCTACATTCCGACCTCCGGCGAGATCAGCTTCCGGGGCGAGGCCCTCGCCGGGCTCAAATCGCCGGAGATCGCGGCCAAGGGCGTCGCGCGCACCTTCCAGAACGTGCAGCTCTTTGGCGAGCTGACGCTGATCGAGAATGTGCTCGTGGGCCTGCACCATACCTATGGCGCGCATTTCTTTGACGTAGCGGCGGCGACCCCAAGGGCGCGGCGCGAAGAGGAGGCGGCGCGCAAGCGTGCGGCGAGCATTCTCTCGTTCGTAGGCCTCGACAGCCTCGCCAATGAAGAGGCGCGCAACCTGCCCTATGGCAAGCAGCGCCTGCTCGAAATCGGCCGCGCGCTGGCCCTCGACCCGCAGCTGCTGCTGCTGGATGAGCCCGCCGCCGGCCTCACCGCGCCCGACATCAAGGATCTCGTGCAGATCATCCGCAAGATCCGCGATCAGGGCATCACGGTCATTCTGATCGAACATCACATGGATGTGGTCATGTCCGTCTGCGATACGGTCAGCGTTCTCGACTTCGGGCAGAAGATCGCCGAAGGCAAACCGGCGGAAGTCCAGGCCGACCCCCGCGTGATCGAAGCCTATCTCGGCGGCGCCGCCGCTGCGGCCGCCTGAGGAGACCGCCATGCTCACGATCGAAAATCTGGTCGCAGGCTACGGCAAGGTGCAGGTGCTGCATGGCATCAGCCTCGAAGTGCCGCAGGGCCGCCTTGTCACGCTCATCGGCTCCAACGGGGCGGGCAAGACCACGACGCTGCGCGCCCTCTCTGGCATGATCGAGCCCCAGTCAGGATCGATCCGCCTCGACGGCAAAGACATCGCGGGCCTGCCCGCCTATGAGATCACAAGGCGCGGCATGGCCCATTCGCCCGAGGGGCGGCGCGTGTTCCCGACCCTGCCGGTGACGGACAATCTGCTGCTCGGCGCCTTCACGCGCTTCACCGGCATGCGCCCGCGCGGCGACACATCGGCCGATCTCGATCGCATGTTCGAACTCTTTCCACGCCTCAGGGAGCGGCGGACACAGCTTGCAGGAACGCTTTCGGGCGGCGAACAGCAGATGCTCGCCATGGCCCGCGCGCTCATGCTCAATCCCGAAGTGCTGCTGCTCGACGAGCCCTCCATGGGCCTTGCGCCAAAGCTGGTGGAGGAGGTCTTCGCCACCGTCGCCCGGCTGAAGGAGCGCAAGATCACCATGCTTCTGGTGGAGCAATTCGCTGCAGCGGCGCTGGAAGTCGCGGACTATGGCTATGTCATGGAGAATGGCCGCATCTCGATCCATGGACCGGCGGCGCAGCTGCGCAACGACCCGGCGGTGCGCGACGCCTATCTGGGCGTGGCCCACTGAACCGCAGGCGATTCCGCGTCAGTCATCATAATGAATATAGAGATGGGCCGCCTCGACCGGCGTTCCCTCCAGCGCGCCGTCTGCGGCGGGCCGCCACTGCACAAAGGCCTCGATGCGCGCGGCGAGTTCAAAGTCGCGGTCCGTGACGCCACCGGCGTCGTGGGTGTCGAGGCTGACCTCGACGCTGGCGTAGGTGGCTTTGAGTTCGGGATGATGCCAGGCGGCTTCCGCGAGATGGCCGATGGCGTTCACGACCATCAGCGTACCCTTCCAGCCGCCGGTGCGATAAAGGCGCGCCAGCCGTCCGTCCTGATGGCGCCAGTGGCGCAAGGGGCCGGTGAGCCGCGCGGCGATGGCGGCTGCGTCATGAACCTGCAAGGGCGCCGGGCTGTTCATGACGGTCTCCCAAAGGGCGCGCCGGGGGACCGGCGCGCCGTTGACGTTCGGACGATCAGATGCCGCTGCCGTCGGCCTTGATGCCCACAAGATAGGCCATGAGGTCATCGAGCTGCTTCTCGCGCTTGATGCCGGGGAAGATCATCTTGGTGCCGGGCACCTTGGCCTTGGGGTCGGTCAGGTAGGAACGCAGGGTCGCCTCGTCCCAGGTCAGGCCAGAGCCCTTGTTGGCGTCCGAGTAGTTGTAGCCGGGGACTTCGCCAGCCTTGCGGCCGACAATGCCGTTCAGGATGGGGCCGACGCCGTTCTTCGCGTCGGGGCCAACCTGATGGCAGGCCTTGCACTGGTTGAACACGGCCTTGCCAGCAGCAGCGTCGCCGTCAGCGAAAGCGGGGGCGACGCCCACGAAGGCGAGGCTGGCGGCGGCAGCCGCGATCTTCAGGATATTGCTCATTTTAAATTGTCCTTCCAATGGATCCGAAAGCCGAAAGGGGGCTGCAAGCCAAGCGGGCCGTAAGCACCTGACGCCGCGCCAGCTCCAGCGCCCCCTGATGGTGGCTGATCTACGCGCGGCGCGGACTATAGTTTAGGAGAAGGCGACAAACAACATGGGCGATCACAAATTGTAGCAACCTCACGATCTGTCCGGTTTCTGCAGCGCGCGATCTGTCCGGTTTTCACTGGAGCCCGGCAGGGCTTCGCGATGAGACGTTCGCAGGCGCCGCAGGGGGTTAGATCGATGCGTTTTGCGGCGCTTCTGGATCGGCATGAAGGTGGGGAGCTGTCGCAGGGGGAGGCTTGGGAGCTTTTGGGCGGCACGGAGCGGACGTTTCGGCGGTGGCGTGCCCGGTTCCGGGAGGAGGGCCCGGATGGATTGCGGGAGCGGCTGCCGGGGGCCAAAGGCCTGCATTCCGATCGCGTCGCCGCCGAGGCCGAGCAGTAGCTTCGCTTTAAAGGCCTCCAGATCTCTTCCGGCGGCGAGCGCGGCCTCTGGCGGCGCCACGGCCTGCTGACCAAGCACGAACGATTGCTGAGGCTCGGAAAACCAACCGCTGAACGCAAGATCGAACTCAGCGAAGAACAGGTTCGCCTCCTCGAACGCTTCTCGCCCGAGTTCCGGGAACGCCACATCGAGGCCCCCCACACTGCCTCACTCGTCGCCGTAGACACCTTCTTCGTCGGCGCGCTCAAGGGCGTCGGGAAAGTCTATCTGCAAACGGCCGCCGACTGCCATTCCCGCCTCGCCTGGGCGCGGCTCTACCCCAGCAATCTGCCCGTCACCGCAGTGCATATGATGCACAATGCCATGCTTCCCACATTCGAGGCGCATGAGGCCACAATCGAGGTGGTGCTGTCGACCAATGGCCAGGAGTTCTGCGGTCGGCCAGACCAGCACCCTTATGAATTGCTCCTGCAACTGGAGGACATCCAGCACCCCACGCTGCTCGACGATCACTTCAGTGTGGAAGGGCGCCCGACATCGTTCGAAACAATGGACGAAAGGCAAAAGCCTCTCGATGAATCTCTCGACGCCTGCAACGCCAAGCGACCACATCAGGATCGTGGCATGAAAGGCGGAACTCCGGCGCGGGCCTTGATCGAAGGCATCCCGAAATCAGCGCCAGAAAAGGGAGGTGACAAGACCGCCAAAACCAACCAGAAACAAGCCGCCTGAAAGCTCGCTCAAAAAACAGAACTGTCAGGTGAATGGGATTTCAGCACATGCCTCGATTGTCTCAAATTGCCTGACGACGGACAACCAGTCGCCAAGGACCGAGAAATGATCGGCAACGAATGAGATGATCAAAGCGGCTGCCCGTCGGCGCCTCAAAACTCAATGTCTCAAACCGACCTTAAGGCCGCCACGGGCTGAAGCGCGGCAGCCCGGCGGGCCGGATACCAACCAAAAAACACCCCGACGCCGCCAGCAAGAATGACGGAGGCCATGGCTGCTTCCGGCTGCAGAAGAATCGGCCAGTCGAACTTCATCGCCACAGCGACGGCGACGGCGTAGCCGAGCATCACGCCAAGCAAGCCCCCAGCCCCACAGAGCGCTATAGCCTCAAGCAGGAACTGGCGGCGGATGTCTTTTGGCCGCGCGCCGACAGCAAGCCGCAGCCCGATCTCGGAGGTTCTCTCCGTCACGCAAACCAGCATGATGTTCATGATGCTGATGCCTCCGACGATCAACGAAACCGCTGCAATGGAGCCAAGCAGGATCGAAATCGTTCTTGTCGAAGCTTCTTGCGCGGCCATCGTCGCGGCTGCGGTGGTCACGGTGAAATCATCATCCCCCTCCCGGGTGCGATGACGCTGGCGCAAAAGAGCCTCAATCTGCGCGATCGCCGACGCCATGACTTCGTCCGAACGCGCGCTGGCGAGAATATATCCAACTGTGTCGCGATTGACGGAATTGGCGCTGCCGATCAGGCGCAGGGTCGCGGTGGAGATCGGCACGAAGGCGACATCATCCTGATTCTGACCGCCGCCATTGACGCCTTTTTCAGACAGGACGCCAATGATCGTGAAGGGGGTGCTGAGGATCCGCACGACCTTTCCAATGGGATCTTCGGTCTTGAACAATTCATCCGCAGCCTTCGACCCGATGATCGCCACCTTGGCGGCGCTCTGGATGTCATCCTGGGAGAACTGGCGCCCCATTTTGAGGGGCCATTCCCGAATCTCGAAATGCTCAGGCACGGTTCCGTTGATGGTCGTGGACCAGTTGCTGGAGCCATAGACGATCTGCGCAGCGCCGAATACAGAGGGCGCCGCCAGGGCGACTGAGGGGAGCCGTGCTATGGCCCGCGCATCTTCACCCGTCAGCGTGAGCCGGCTGCCGACCGCCCCGCGCACCCCGTTCCTGTTGTTGGCGCCGGGGTTGACGAGAAGGACATGGGCTCCGAAGGCCCGTATCTGTTCGGCCACGCGCGCCTGCGCCCCCGCGCCTATGGCCACCATGGTGACCATGCAGCCGACGCCGATCACCACGCCAAGCATGGTGAGGGCAGTGCGCACGGGATTGCCCATGAGCGCCGCCAAAGCCATCCGGATGGCGTCCGCGAACTTCACTGAGCCATCTCCATCGGTCCCAAGGCCATGCGCGCCTGCGGGCAATCACCCACCAACTCGCCATCCCGCATGGTCAGGACACGCTGCGCCTGCGATGCGACGCCGGGATCATGAGTGACCATGATGATCGTGCAGCCCTGACGGTGAATGCTGTTCAGCAATTCAAGCACGCCCCGGCCAGCGACGCTGTCGAGAGCGCCGGTGGGCTCATCCGCCAGCAGCAAGGCGGGTTCCCCGATGATAGCGCGGGCGATCGCCACGCGCTGTTGCTCGCCGCCGGAGAGCTGAGCGGGCGATCGATCAGCCTTGGCCCGCAGCCCAACACGATCCATCGCTTCCAGAGCCCGCTGTCGGCGTTCGTCTTTCGGCGTGCCCGCGTAGATCAAGGGCAGCTCCACATTGCGCCAGGCGCTGAGGCGCGGCAGCAGCAGATAGGATTGGAACACGAACCCAATCCGCTGATTGCGCAGCCGCGCACATTCATCATCCCTGAGCGTCGAACAATTCCGCCCGTCGAAGAAAAGCGAACCGGAACTGGGTCGGTCCAGCAATCCCAGGAGGTTCATGAGCGTGGATTTGCCCGATCCGGATGCGCCGACGATCGCGACGAACTCGCCCGCGGCGATTTCGAACGACGTCGCCTTCAGCGCCGTCGCCTGAGCGCCCTCGGCGCCATAGACCCGGCTGATGCCGCGCGCCGCGATCAGCATCAATGGACGCCATTGAAGAGTGAGGCCCGCGCGCTGCGGGTTGGCTCATTTTCGGCGATGACGACAAGGTCGCCGACCCTGAGATCTCCTGAATTGACCGCGACACGTTCCCCGTCGTCAGCGCCGGTCATGACCCGCACTGGCGTCAAGGCGCCCTCACGCAGCGCCCAGACAAGCGCGCCCGCAGTCGCCTTCGCGTCAGCGCCGACCGTTCCTACGCGCGGCTTGAAGCGCAGGGCGGCCATCGGAACAGAAAGCGACGACGGCAGTATGTCCGTCACGATTCTCGCCACCACCGTCATGCCGGGGAAGAGCGCGTAGTCGTCGTTCGCCACGCCCAGAACAACGGTGTAGGTGACGACATTCTGCACGACCTGCGGCGCTTTGCGAATTTGCGTCACCTTCGCGTTGAATTCACGCCCCGGAAAGGAATCGACGGTGAAGGTGGCGTTCTGGCCAAGGGCGATTTTGGAAATGTCGCTCTCATCCACCCTTGCATGAATCTCCATGCGCCTGAGGTCGCCGGCTATGTTGAACAGCGTCTTGGCCTCCAGCGAGGAGGCGAGCGTTTGTCCCTGCGTCACATTGCGGCCGACGACCACGCCATCAATGGGGGCGCGGATGAAGGTGCGCTCCAGATCGACCGTTGCGCTTGCAAGTTGCGCTTCGAGGCGCCTTATGGTCGCCTGCGCGCTTTGCACTTCGGCTTCAATGCGCGTCACATCCGCAAGAGCCGCGTCGACAGAGCCGCCATGCGCCTCCAGATTCGCTTCCGCCTCGCGCAGGGTCGCCAGCGCGGCCTCCTTTCGCGAGAGTGAATCAAGCACATCGCTGGCTGGCGCGGCGCCTTTCTCCAGCAAGGCGGCCTTCCGCTTGTTTTCGCGGGCGGCGAGCTCCATGCCGATGCGCGCCACATCCGCCCGAGCGCTGAGGACGGCGCGCTGCATGCTGATCTGTTTGACATCGATCAACGCACGGGCGAGACGCGCCTCGGTGGTGCGGGCGTCCGCGCGGGCGCTGTCGAGAGCCGCCTGCGCCGAGGCGACCTGCTCCTTGAAGGTGCTTTGGTCGAGCTGCGCCAGCACTTGCCCCTTCTTCACATCATGGTTGAAGTCGACCGCCATATGGGTGATCTGCCCCGAGAGTTGCGAGCCAACCTCCACGACGATGGATGCGTTGAGGGCCCCTGTCGCGGAGACGACTTTCGGCAGGGCGATCCCTTCCACGGTGCTGGTCAGATAGCGGTCGCCCGGCGATGAGGCTCCCTCAAGTCGATCCGGCGTCATGACGGCGGCAAAAAGATCGCCCATGCCGCGCGTGAATCTATCGGGCGCTCCAGGCCAGATCAGCGCGGCGCCGATGATGGATGCATAGACCGCGATGACCTTCATGGCGCTGTCCTGTGCTGCCCAATGGGCGTGGATGTTTGCTGACGCGAGCAGGGCCGCACCGACCCTGCGCCGCGCATCGTCATGCTGTTGCAGAGGAACCCGCCTACCGGTTGAACCGGCCATTGAAATTCCCATTCAACGCGCCAATGTTCCCGTTGCCATTGCCGGTCCCGTTGCTTCCGGTGCTGCCGACGCCATTGGCGTTCCCATTGAAGGAACCCAGATTGCCATTGCCATTGCTGGTGCTTCCATTCCCATTGCCGTTGAAGGCCCCGGCATTGTTGTTTCCACTCGTTGAACTTGAATTTCCAAGGCCATTGAAGGCTCCGACATTGCCTGTGCCGCCATTCATGAAACCCACATTGCCATTGGTCTGCGGGGCGCCGTTGCCATTGCCGTTGCCGTTGCCGTTTCCCCCGCCTGTATTCAGGTTTCCGTTCATATTGCCGTTGTATATGCCGATGTTTCCATTGCCATTACCGTTGCCGCAACCAACGCAGGCGACTGGGGTGGGGGCCTGAAGGCTCGGGGTCGCACGGATTGGTTGCGCAGCGAGGGGAATGGCGACGATCACGCCAAAGTCTACACAAACCGCCGCGACAAGAATGCGATTGAGTTTTTTCATGCGCCATCTCCACAAATTGTCACAAGCCTTGATCGCCGGAGCGCCCGTGAGGCCGCCGAGGCGCCACACCTTGCTAAGGTTACGAGACCATAGATCGGACAGTCAGGTGCGACGCAGCGAAACGAACTCGTCGCAAGCGCTTCGCACCTGACTGGTTTTCATAGCCTGGCAAAGGCTTGTTCAGACGCCTTAGTGATTGAGATTGCCGTTCAGGTTGCCGTTCAGCCAACCGCTGTTGTAGCTGCCGTTGCCATTGCCATTCAAAAATCCGGCATTCAGGTTGCCGTTGCCGTTGCCGTTTCCAAAGCCATGATTTGCATTGCCGTTCAGGTTCCCATTGCCAACGCCAAAGTTGCCATTGCCGTTGAGGTTGCCATTGAGGATGCCGGAGTTTCCGTTGCCATTCGCATTGCCATTGCCAATGCCAATGTTGCCATTGCCATTGCCATTGCCGCTACCGAAAGAAGCCGCAGAAGCAGCAGATGTCAGCATTCCCAAAGCGAGTGTCGCAGCGAGGATCTTTTTCATAAGGGATCTCCATACAAGCGTCGTACAGACGCATGGGGTTCATCACGCCGAGATCAACGTGATGGCCATAAGATGGAACGGTCGGGGAATGTTTGACAGTTAAACGATGTTAGTAAGCTGAGGTATGCGAAATCAGGCGAAGAGATTAAGCCGTTTGGGCGATTGCATTTCGACCGCCAGCGGCCTCGCTTTTTAAAAACCCCTTGCAGGCTCGATGCATGAAAAGGGCTCAACCACGGTACGGCGCTGGATCATAAAAACTTCCGACCTCGATGGCGGCGTCCGACCTCGCAGGCCGCGCCATGACGCCATTCGCAGAAGAGAACCGCAAGCAGCGCTGTAATATTGAATTAAACTTCAATATATATTATAGTTAAGGAATGAATACTTATGGCTTAGGCATTCATCTGCTTCCGATGCGTAAATCCAAATATAGCTTCCTTCGCGGAAACGTCGCGGCAGAGAGACGAGGGATCATCATGAACAGGCTTGTGGCGGCGCTTCTCATTCTCGTGGGCTCGGTGTCGATGGCGGTGGCGCAAGCCAACAACGGGACTGGCAACGGCAACGGCAACAAGGGAGCCGGCAACGGCAATGGGAATGGCAATGGCAATGCGAACGGGAATAACAACGGCAACGGCAACGGCAATGGAAATTCAAGCAGCGCCACCATCAGCAATCGCTATCCGCAAAATACGCCTGCGGTCTTCGCGCCTGGCCTGACTGCGGCGGGGGTCGAAAGTTGTCTGGGCAGCGCGAGCATGGGCGGTTCTGTTGCGGGATTTGGAATCAGTCTGGGCTCCACCACTGAAGACCGCGGTTGCCAGCTTCGTCTCTACGCACGGACTTTATATGCTCTGGGGCACAGACGCGCCGCGACTCAGATATTGTGCAACGATCCGCAGGTGATGCAAGCGCTCGCCTTCGAAGGGATTTCCTGTCAAGGGGACGATCCGGCGACTTCACAAGAGCCCCGGCAACGCCAATCAAGGTCCAAGCGTAATTGAAACGCCTGCCATCAGTTTTAAGTCGATCATTCGCGATTGAATGAAGGGTGAAAGCTGCGCCGCACGGGCTGCAACGCCAGACCAGCATGAACGCGAAGGCGCCTTCGCAACCCGTCCAGTCTGAGTGTCCGCCGCGAGCGCCACACCACCTTTTTGACCGACCTCAGTTGGGGCAAGTCTGCGGGGGCCCTCAAACACCTCTTTGTGGCCACTGTTCATCATCAACGGTCGACGGGAGCTGTTCAGATTGGTTCGCCATAAACTCGACTCTAGATGTTCAGTTCCGGCATTTGATGGATCGGGTCGAGGATGAATCTTTCGGGCTCGATTGTCCAGCGCTTGCAGATGATGAGACCTGTGCGCGGATACGCCTCGACGGATAGCTGTTTTTATGATTCTCTTTCTTAAACCAAATGATTGAGGGGGCTTCATGTCGCGACGGCAAATCGGTCAGGAAAGCTTCGGTTTTAGGGAA
>CANGFT010000025.1 GCA_947453205.1 Beijerinckiaceae bacterium
CCGGGATTCTGGGACCAAGAGGCCCCGGACCGGCTGCAGGCGCGCCGATGGGACGGGGAGGAGCCGCCGGAGCCGCGCCCGGCGCGCGCGGCGGGGGAACGATGCGGGGCGGAATGCGCGGCGGCGGCGCAGGCCTCACCCCTCCAGCGTCTCCAGGGGCCGGGGCCTGTGCCGCGACGGGCGCATCGGGCGAGGCCGACACAGGCGCGGGGACCGGCGCAGGCGCAGTCGCGCGGACAGGGGCCACAGGCGGCGGGGGAACCGGCTGACGCGGGGGGGACGGCGGCGGCGGGGGAACGGGAGCGGATGCAGCGGCGGGAACCGGGGCGCGGACGGGCGCAGGCGGCGGCGAGGGGATCGCCGGAGCAGGCGCGGCGGGAAGCGAAGGAGCCAAAGATGGAGCAGGAGGCGCCACGGGCGCCCCGGCGGCGGCGGGAGCCGGGAAAGCGAGCGGAGAGGGGGCGTTCGAGGCGGCGGTCGCGGCGGCGGCTTCATCGGACGGCAGGCGTCGCCCATCCACACGCATCTCCCCGCCGCGCACGATGACGGATTCCACGACCACATCCGTGGGGCCGCCGATCATGATGAGGTGCTCCACATTGTCGCGCCGCACAAGGACAAGCTGGCGCTGGCGATCAATGTCAAAGGCGTCCACGACGCCCAGGCGGGGCTGACGGGTGCGCCCGGACGCCGGCCGGACCCGGCGCGAGAACAGGGCCCGCATGATCAGCAGCAGCACCAACAGCAGGATGACGACGACTATCGCGCTCAGCACATAGGTCGCGGTCACCCCAAATTTATCAAACAAGGACTGCATCACAGCTTCCATCCTGCCGCCCGCCTCAAGCGGCGATTGATGTTAAGACTAACACACTGACGCTGGCGCGACCCCACAGGGTTAATGTTTGGTTAATAACGAGCGAGCATTGCAAACACAATGCTCCGGCCTCATCCTGCGGGCGAATCGAGATCCGCAGGACCAGCTTCAAGTATAGGCATGGAACCACTCATGAGCCAGACGCCGAAAATGGGCGCTTTCGACCGGTCGGACCGCAAGGGCAGCCCCGCCCTCGTGCTCGCCTTCGCGGTCCTGTTCGTTTCGGCCGCCATAGCCTCCTCTTTCCTGCCACCCGAGCAGGCCGGACGGGTGACGATTGGCCTGCTGGCGATCCTGGCGGTTGTCGGCGTGATCGCCCTCTTCGCCTACGCTGTTGGTTTCATTCAATTTTCAGGCCCAGCCTCGCGTGACGACATCACCCGGCAGATCGCTGATTCCGCCAGCGAAGGCCTGCTCGTGACCCAGGGCGACAACCGCATCATCTACGCCAACGAGGCCTATATGGCCATGTCCGGCGCCCGCGACCCCTCGGACATCCGCTCCGTCGACCGGCTCTTTTCCGGGGCGCCGGAGGTCTCGGAAGCCATCTACCGACTCGCCCAGGCCGCTAGGGAAGGCAAGAAAGGGGCGGAGGACCTGCGCATGACCCCGCCCCTGACCGGCGACGCCGATGTGGGCTGGTACCGGGTGCGGGTGCGCCCGATCGAGCGAATCGGTCAGCCCCGCGAGACGCTGTGGATGATCGCGGATGTGACGCGCGAGCGCGAGCGCCATGAGAATGTCTTCCAGGAGCTCCAGCACGCCATCAATTTCCTCGATCACGCCCCCGCCGGCTTCTTCTCGGTCGATCGCTACGGGGCCATCACCTATATGAACGCCACGCTGGCGGGCTGGCTGGACTATGACCTCGCACAGGTCGGCTCCGGCGGTCAGAAACTCGCCAACATCGTCGCGGGCGATGGGGCGGCGCTGATCGCCGCCGTTTCGGGCGGGCCAGGCGCGGTCAAGACCGAACAGTTCGATGTGGACCTCAAGCGTCGCAATGGCCAGAGCCTGCCGGTTCGGCTGCTGCACCGCGTCGCCTTCGGGCAGGACCGCCAGCCCGGCGCCTCGCGCACCCTCGTCCTCAACCGGGCCCCCGGCGAAGAACCCGCCGAAAATCTGCGGGCGGCGGAGGTGCGGTTCGCGCGCTTCTTCAACCAGACGCCCATGGCCATCGCGGCGCTCGACCGCGAAGGCAAAATTCTGCGCGCCAACGCCGCCTTCATCCGCCTGTCGCGCGACGCCAAGAAAGGCGCGAAGGCCGAGACCCCCTCCTCCATTTTCGACGCCCTTATCGAACGCGACCGCCCTGCCCTGCAAAAGGCGCTCGACGCCGCAACCAGGGGCGTCACCGACATAGCGCCCCTCGATGCGGAATTGTCCGGCGATGGCGGACGCTCCGCGCGTTTCTTCGTCTCCGCCGCCGAGGACGGAGGCGATGGGGCAGCCGCCACCATCTACGCCCTCGACACCACCGAACAGCGCACCCTCCAGCAGAATTTCGCGCAGTCGCAGAAAATGCAGGCCATCGGCCAGCTCGCGGGCGGCGTCGCCCATGACTTCAACAATGTGCTGACCGCCATCATCGGCTATTCCGATCTGCTGCTGGGCAATCACCGCCCCACCGACCCGTCCTTCCAGGACATCATGCAGATCAAGCAGAACGCCAATCGCGCGGCGGGCCTGGTGCGCCAGCTTCTGGCCTTCTCGCGCCGCCAGACCCTGCGCCTTCAGGTGCTGCAACTGGGCGAAGTGCTGTCCGACCTGCAGATGCTGCTGCGCCGCCTTGTCGGCGCCACCATCGAGGTCGATCTGAAGCACGGGCGCGATCTGTGGCTCGTGATGGCCGATCTCAACCAGTTTGAGAACGTCATCGTCAATCTCGTGGTCAACGCCCGCGACGCCATGCCCGATGGCGGTCGGATCGAGGTGCGCACCTCCAACATCAGCCCGGCTGATTGCGCCCGCTTCAACGACGAGAGCCTGACCCCGGCCGAATATGTGCTGATCGAGGTCAGCGACACCGGCATGGGCATTCCCGAGGACGTCAAGGAGAAGATGTTCGAGCCCTTCTTCACCACCAAGGAGGTGGGAAAGGGCACGGGCCTCGGCCTTTCCATGGCCTATGGCATCGTGCGCCAGACCGGGGGGTGGATTCTCTGTGAATCGACCGTGGGCGAGGGCACGACCTTCCGCATCTTCCTGCCGCGCCATATTCCCGCAGAAACTGCCGAGCCCGTGGCCGTGGAGACCGCCAAGGCGCCCGCAGCGGACCTGACAGGCCGCGACACCATCCTGCTCGTCGAGGACGAGGAGGCGGTGCGCGCTTTCGGGGCCCGCGCCCTCGCCTCGCGCGGCTATACGGTGCTGGAGGCGGCTTCGGGTCTGGAAGCCCTTGAGGTCGTCGAGGCGCAGGGCGGCAAGATCGACCTCATCGTTTCGGATGTGGTGATGCCGGAAATGGATGGGCCAACGATGTTTGGCGAGTTGCGTAAACGCGGCATAAAATGCAAGGTCATCTTCGTGTCCGGCTATGCAGAAGACGCTTTCCAGAAGAATCTTCCGGCTGGCGAGGACTTCGGCTTCCTGCCGAAACCTTTCACGCTCAAGCAACTCGTCGAGGCGGTGAAGGGTAGTTTGAATTAAAGTTGCGTCTGCAACGCCGGGGGAATGAACATGTCGTCTTCAAAAGAGAGGGTTATTCTTGTCACCGGCGCGGCGGGCGGCATTGGCGGCGCCTGCGCCGACCTCCTCCTGCATGAAGGCAAGCGCGTCTGCGCTGCGGACCTCAAGCCCTTCCATGACGACGATGTTCACGCAGACGCCGAGGACACCCTGCTTTTGCAGAAGGTCGACGTCTCCGACGCCGCAAGCTGCAAGGCGGTGGTCGCGGCGACCGTGGCGCGGTTCGGGCGCCTCGATGGTCTCGTCCACATGGCGGGCGTCCATTCGGATCATGACTGGCGCGAGCTTGAACCCGAACAGTTCAACCGGCTGCTGTCCATCAATGTCACCGGGACCTTCCTGATGGCCAAGGCCGCCGCCGAGGCCATGCGCAAGACGGGCGGCGGCTCCATCGTCCTGACGAGTTCGGGCTCTGTGAACCTCAGCGGCCACGGCGGGGACGTGAACATCTGCCCGGCCTTCGTGACCTCCAAGGCCGCGATCATCGGCCTCGTGGGCGCGCTCGCGCGGTCCTTTGCGCCGCTGCATATCCGGGTCAACGCGATCAGCCCGGGCGCCACGGACACAGCCATGACCGCCAGCTATGACGAGAAAGCCATGCGCCGCCTCAGCAAGCGCACCCTGGCGGGGCGCGTCGGGACGGCCGGCGAGATCGCCAGAGTCGCCAGCTTCCTGGTGTCGGACGCTTCTTCCTATGTGGACGGGCAGGTGATCGCGGTGAACGGCGGCGACACTTTCGGGGCTTGAATCAAGGGCCTGCAAGAAAGTTCGAAAAAGAACAAAAAAAGAACTTGCATTTGAGAACAAATAGGGTACGCTTCTGGGCATTGGATAGATCGAACAGACCCGTTGCGCGATTCAAAAGCGCCTGCCAGAAGGAGCGAACCCCGTGAGCCAAGCGAATCTCCGCCTCGTGGAAGGAACATCCGTGGACAAGACAAAGGCGCTGGACGCCGCGCTCTCCCAGATCGAACGGGCCTTCGGCAAGGGCTCGATCATGCGCCTGGGCAAGAACCAGCAGGCGGTTGAGATCGAGACGGTCTCCACCGGCTCCATCGGCCTCGACATCGCCCTGGGCGTCGGCGGCCTGCCCCGTGGGCGCATCATTGAAATCTATGGTCCGGAATCCTCGGGCAAGACGACGCTCACCCTGCATGTGATCGCCGAAGCCCAGAAGCGCGGCGGCGTCTGCGCCTTCGTGGACGCCGAACATGCGCTCGATCCCATCTACGCCCGCAAGCTCGGCGTCAATCTTGACGATCTCCTGATCTCCCAGCCCGACACAGGCGAGCAGGCGCTGGAGATCACTGACACGCTCGTGCGCTCCGGCGCAGTCGACGTCCTCGTCATCGACTCGGTCGCGGCGCTCACGCCCCGCGCGGAGATCGAAGGCGAGATGGGCGATGTGCAGCCGGGTCTTCAGGCGCGCCTGATGAGCCAGGCCCTGCGCAAGCTGACCGCCTCCATCTCGCGCTCCAAGACCATGGTCATCTTCATCAACCAGATCCGCATGAAGATCGGCGTGATGTATGGCTCGCCCGAGACGACGACGGGCGGCAATGCGCTCAAGTTCTATGCTTCGGTCCGCCTCGACATCCGCCGCACCGGGGCCATCAAGGACCGCGAGGAGGTCGTGGGCAACGCCACCCGCGTGAAAGTGGTCAAGAACAAGGTCGCCCCGCCCTTCAAGCAGGTCGAATTCGACATCATGTATGGCGAAGGCGTCTCCAAGATGGGCGAATTGATCGACCTTGGCGTCAAGGCCGGCGTGGTCGAGAAGTCCGGGGCGTGGTTCTCCTATGACAGCCAGCGCCTTGGCCAGGGCCGCGAGAACGCCAAGACCTTCCTGAAGCAGAACCCCGATGCGGCCAACCGCATCGAAATGGCCATCCGCGAGAACGCGGGCCTGATCGCCGAGAAGATCCTCGACGCTGGGCCGGACGACGACGGCGAATGACGCCCGGGCCGCGAGAAACCTGAGCATCCCCCTTGTGCGGCAAGGGTTCTCACTCGACAGGCTCCCCTCCCCCCGTTAGAACAGCCCGGATCGAAAGGTCCGGGCTGTTTCCTTGGGGGAAAGCGCCTTGCGGGGCGCGCCTTCCTGACAAGGGCGGGCGCTGCGACCCTTCGCTGTTCCGGGCGATCTCGAAATCCCGGCGACTTGGGCAAGGCCGCAGGCGCGGCTGAACAGGAACGGTTCGTCACATGAGCGGCGTCAACGAAATCCGGTCGACTTTTCTTGATTATTTCGCGGGCGCCGGCCATTCGGTCGTGGAGTCCTCGCCCCTCGTGCCGCGCAACGATCCGACCTTGATGTTCACCAACGCCGGCATGGTGCAATTCAAGAATGTCTTCACTGGCGCTGAGAAACGTCCCTACAGCCGGGCGGCGACAGCGCAGAAATGCGTGCGCGCAGGCGGCAAGCACAATGACCTCGACAATGTCGGCTACACCGCCCGCCACCACACCTTCTTCGAGATGCTTGGGAATTTCTCCTTCGGCGATTATTTCAAGGCCGAAGCCATCGAACTCGCCTGGAAGCTGATCAGCAAGGAGTTCGCGCTTTCCAAGGAGCGGCTGCTCGTCACGGTCTACCATACCGACGATGAGGCCTTCGACCTGTGGAAAAAGATCGCCGGCTTCCATGACGACCGGATCATCCGGATCCCCACGTCCGACAATTTCTGGTCCATGGGCGAAACCGGCCCCTGCGGCCCCTGCTCGGAGATCTTCTACGATCAGGGCCCGGCCCTGCAGGGCGGCCCTCCCGGCAGCCCCGACGAAGACGGCGACCGGTTCCTTGAATTCTGGAACCTCGTCTTCATGCAATATGAACAGATCGACGGCGGCCAGCGCATTCCCCTGCCCCGGCCCTCCATCGACACGGGCATGGGCCTCGAGCGCATGGCGGCGATCCTCCAGGGCGTTCATTCGAACTATGACATCGACCTGATGCGCGCGCTCATCCGCGCCTCGTCCGACGCCACGGGCGTGGACGCCGACGGCCCGCAGAAGGCGAGCCATCGCATCATCGCCGACCATCTGCGCGCCTCCGCCTTCCTGGTGTCAGACGGCGTGCTGCCCTCGAATGAAGGCCGCGGCTATGTGCTGCGCCGCATCATGCGCCGCGCCATGCGCCATGCGCAGTTGCTGGGCGCGCGCGATCCGCTCATGTGGCGCCTTGTGCCCGCCCTCACCCGCGAGATGGGTCAGGCCTATCCCGAACTGCTGCGCGCCGAAGCGCTCATCAGCGAGACCCTGCGGCTGGAGGAGACGCGCTTCCGCACCACGCTGGCGCGCGGCCTCTCCATCCTCGATGAAGAGGCCGCCGATCTCGTCAGCGGCCAGAAGCTCGACGGCGAGATCGCCTTCAAGCTCTATGACACCTATGGCTTCCCGCTCGACCTCACGCAGGAGGCCCTGCGCGCGCGCGGCGTCGGCGTCGACACGGACGCGTTCTCCGCCGCCATGGAGCGCCAGCGCGCCGAGGCCCGCAAGGCCTGGACGGGTTCGGGCGAGGCGGCGACGGAGACTGTCTGGTTCGGCCTGCGCGACCGCGTCGGCGCGACCGAATATCTGGGCTATGAGACCGAACGCGCCGAGGGCGTCGTCGCGGCGCTGATTGCGGGCGGCCAGGAGGTCGAGGCGCTGGAGGCCGGGCAAAGCGGCCTCGTGGTGCTCAACCAGACCCCCTTCTATGGCGAATCCGGCGGCCAGGTGGGCGACACCGGCCTCATGAGCGCGGTCGGCCTGAAGGTGCGCGTCACCAACACCCAGAAGAAGCTCGGCGACCTCTTCGTCCATGAGGCGAGCGTGGAGCTTGGCGCCCTGCGCAAGGGCCAGGCCCTCGAGCTTGAGGTCGACCACAGCCGCCGCAGCGCCATCCGCGCCAACCATTCGGCGACCCATCTGCTGCATGAGGCGCTGCGCCAGGTGCTTGGCGACCATGTGGCGCAGAAGGGTTCGCTCGTCTCGCCCGACCGCCTGCGTTTCGACTTCGCCCATCCCAAACCCATCAGCGACGATGAGCTTGTGCAGGTCGAGGAGATCGCCAACCGCATGGTACTGCAGAACGGCGCCGTCGAAACCCGCCTCATGGGCGTGGACGACGCCCGCGCCTCGGGCGCCCGCGCCCTCTTCGGCGAGAAATACGGCGACGAGGTCCGCGTTGTGACCATGGGCGTCGAGACCGAGGGCGAGCGGGCCGGCAAGCCCTTCTCGATCGAACTGTGCGGCGGCACCCATGTGCGGCGCACCGGCGACATCGGCCTCGTCTCCATCGTGGGCGAGAGCGCCGTCGCCTCCGGCGTTCGCCGCCTTGAGGCCAAGACCGCCGATGGCGCGCGCCAGCACCTCAACGAGGAGGGCAAGCGCCTGCGCGAGATCGCCAGCCTGCTCAAGGCCCCGGCCGATGACGCGGCAGAGCGCCTCGCGGCCCTCATCGAGGACCGGCGCAAGCTCGAGCGCGAACTGACCGAAGCCCGCCGCAAGCTCGCCATGGGCGGCGGCGGCGGAGGCGACGATGGCCTGCGCGATGTCGGCGGCGTGAAGCTCTTCGCCCGCGCGGTCAGCGGCGTCGAGATGAAGGATCTGAAATCCCTCGCCGACGAGGCCAAGACCAAGGTCGGCTCCGGCGTCGTCGCCATCGTGGGCGTCGCGCCCGACGGCAAGGCTGGCGTCGTGGTCGGCGTGACCGCGGACCTCACCGGCAGGTTCAATGCGGTGGATTTCGTGCGCGTCGCAGCCGAACAGCTCGGCGGCAAGGGCGGCGGCGGACGGCCTGACATGGCCCAGGCCGGAGGCCCCGACGGCGCAGGCGCCGACAAGGCCCTCGCGGCCATCTCCGAGGCCCTCGCCCAGCAGGCCGCCGCGCAATAAGGCGAGGCGGCCGCACTCATTTTTGGAACCTCGCAACTGAGCCCCTGTTGAAAGGCTGAAGCGCCCTTGTGCGCGAAGCCCGGCTCAGTTCGAGGAGACCAACAGATGTGCGCAGCCACCACCGAGCCCATGGACACCGGCCTGTCAGAGAAACTGCGCGCGCATTTCGCGCAGCAGCTCAGCACCGTGCTCGATGACGCCTATTCGCTGATGGTGCAGACCCACGTCTACCACTGGAACGTGCGCGGCCCGCTGTTCGAACCCATCCACAAACTTCTGCAGCAGCATTACGAAACCCTGTTCGAGACCGCCGACGAGATCGCCGAGCGCATCCGCCAGCTTGGCTTCGCGGCGCCCATGGGGCTCAAGACCTTCCCGAGCGGGGTGAAGATCGCCACGATCATGCCGGACGAGGACGAGATGCTCTCGGACCTGCTCAACCGCCACGAAGCGGCGCTGCGCAAATTGCGCCCCCTGTCGGCGGATGCGGACGAAAATCAGGATTTCGCCACGCAGGATCTTCTCAACTCCATGCTCGCCTTTCACGAAAAGGCCGCGTGGATGCTGCGCTCGATCCTGACGAAATGGACAGGCGCTCAGTCGAACCGCACGGTCAGGGCCGCAAGCTGAACCACGACCGCCGCCCGCGGCCTTCCTGACCTTTCGAGGGGCTTGATCGGCTCATGGCGCGCCCGATGTCTGGCGAAGTCCTGCAAGGGAGCGCGCCATGTTCAGAACCATTCTTGTGCCCGTCGATCTTGAGGAGACGCAGATCACGCGCTTCGCCCTCGACCGGGCGGTGAAGCTCGCGGAATGGTCGGGCGCGGCCCTGCGGCTCGTCAATGTCCAGCGCCTGTTGCCCGCGACATTCATGGATGTCGTGCCCGCCGATTTCGATGCGCAGCAAAAGAAGGATGCGCAGGCGAGCCTCGCGTCCCTCGCCGCGCGGCTGCCCATGCCGCCCGAGCGCGTCTCGACGGTGGTGCGCACAGGCGGCGTCTATCCCGAAGTGCTGGCGGAGGCGCAGGACTGGGGCGCCGATCTCATCGTCATCGGCTCGCATCGCCCGGCCATGTCGACCTATCTTCTGGGCTCCAACGCCAAGACCATCGTGCGCCACGCCAAATGTTCGGTGCTGGTGCTCAGGGACTGAGGCTCAGGGACTAAGGTTCAGCCTCGGGTGATGGCGTCGATCTCGGCGAGCTCCTGCGCGCTCATCATCCAGCCCAGCGCCTTCGCATTGGCCTCGACCTGCTGCGGCGTGCTCGCCCCCGCGATGACGCTGGAGACGCGCGGCTGCATGGCGAGCCAGCTCATGGAGAGCTCCAGCAGGCTGCGGCCGCGCTCCCGGGCGTAGGCGTCGAGCTTGTCGGCTATGGCGCGGTTGCGCGCCGACAAATGCCGCCCCGCGAGCCTGGGAAAGCGCGTGAGCCGCGCCCCTTCGGGAGTCGCCCCGCCAGCATATTTGCCGGTGAGAAGCCCCGCCGCCAGCGGATAAAAGGGCAGAAGGCCGACGCCATATTGCGTCATGGCGGGAATGAGCTCGGCCTCGATCCCGCGCTCCACGAGGCTATATTCGTTCTGGCAGGAGACGAAGCTTTCGAGCCCGCCAAGGCGCGCGCACCAGAGCGCCTCGGTCAGGCGCCAGCCCTCGAAATTCGAACAGCCGATGTAGCGCACCTTGCCCTGACGCACGAGATCGTCGAGGGCGCGCAGCGTCTCCTCGATGGGCGTCGCGGGGTCGGGGCGGTGGATCTGGTAGAGGTCGATATAGTCGGTCTTCAGGCGCGTCAGGCTCGCCTCCACGGCCTCCATGATGTAGCGCCGCGACCCGCCTTGCTTGCGGCCGGCGTCGTCCATCGCCATCCCGAATTTCGTGGCGAGCACGATGTCCTTGCGGCGCGCGCCGAGCAATTCGCCCATAACGGTTTCCGAGCCGCCGCGGTCGCCATACATGTCGGCGGTGTCGAACAGGGTCACGCCGAGGTCGATCGCCCTGAAGATGACGGCGCGCGTTCCCTCCTTGTCGAGCCGACCGCCGAAATTGTTGCAGCCTATGCCGGTGACGGAGACGTCCAGGCCGGAGCGGCCGAGCTTGCGCATTTGCATGGCGATTCCTCATGGGATCTTTCCCCGCAGCATCGCGCCCGGCGCTTGCTCTGGCAAGCGGCGCCTTGCTATGGTGCGCGCTGTCAAGAACGGGGAAACGAAATGGCAAGGATCGTCGCGGGTCTTGGGGCGCCGCACTCGCCCAGCCTGCCCTCCACAGTCCAGAAAAATCCGGCCTTTGTGGAGAATGGCCTCTATGCGGAGCTGCGCCGCCATATCGAGGAGGTGGAGGCCGATGTGGTCCTCATGTTCTCCAACGATCATTTCAACACGTTCTTTCTGGACAATTTCCCCCTCTTCGCCATCGGCGTGGCCTCGCAGACCTCCGGTCCCAACGACCAGACGCCCATGCCGCAATATCAGATCCCCGTGCATGAAGGGCTGATGGCGCATATCCATCGCACGGGCGTGCAGAGCGGCTTCGATCTGACCCTCACCCAGGAGTTCTCCGTCGATCACGCCTTCGCCGTGCCCTGGCACTTCATCGGCGCAAACGGCAAGGTCGCGCTGGCGCCGATTTTCGTGAACTGCTTCTCCAATCCCCTGCCCAACGCGCGCCGCGCCCACGATCTTGGCCGCATGATCGGCAGCGCGATCCGCACCTACAAGGAGCCGCTGCGGGTGGCGGTCTTCGCCAGCGGCAGCTTCTCGCTGGAGATTGGCGGCCCGCAAATCCCCGTCAATGAGCGTTCAGGCGTGCCGGACCGCAAATGGGTCGACCGGATCAACCATCTGCTGCGCACCCATGCGATCAACGACCTCATCGAGGAGGCGACCCCCGAGCAGATGACGCGCGCGGGCAATGCGGGCGGCGAATTGCTGAACTGGATCGCCATGCTCGGCGTCATCGGGGATCAGGTTCCGATCATGCTGGCGCCGCAATCGCATGGCCATGCCTTCGGCGTCTGGCGTTGGGAGTGAAGCGATGAGCATCTATGGCGTGAACAAACTCTGCCGCTCCGCCCTGCATGACCTTGGCGTGCGCGAGGCGCTGAAGGCTGACCCCAAGGCTGCGATGGAGCGCTTTCCGCTCACCGACGAGGAAAAGCGCCTGCTGCTCGCGGGCGAAGTGGGCAAGCTCTGGGAGATGGGCGTCAGCGGCTTTCTCTTGAGCTATCTCACGCGCTGGGATCTGTTCGGGCTGACCGTGCCCGTCTATTGCGACCGCATGCGCGCGGCCAAGGACTGGCGCTATCCCGACGGCTGGCAGGGCGTTACGAGCGGGCGCGAAGCCGGGCATTGAGGCGGGGCTTCGCAGCTTTTCACTTGCGATGTCGGCAGGGCTGAGGGCCGCGCTCGCCTTCGGCTTGCGTCGATGCCGCGACGTCCTGCACCGCGCGCAGGAGGGCGCCCGCGATCCGCTCGCTTGGTTCAGGCACGGGCCAGTTGCGCAGATCAGGACCGAGCGCCTGATGCAGTGTTTCAACGCGTCCCAAAGGCGCCTTGTGCATGTTCGTCTCCTGCATCCAGCCGGATCGTCGGACACCCCGTCACCTGCACAAACGCGCCTGCCCCAGATGGGGTTCGACCGCCAGTAAGCTGAATTGATGATGGCCGCTCAGCCAGCCAGCCGCGGAAAGAGCCGCATGGCGTTGCCGCGCTCCACCGCCTGCAAGGCCTCGCCCTTGAAGCCCTGATAGGCGTCGAAGCCCTGCCGCTCCCGCGTCACCACATCCTCCGAAATATAGGGATAATCGGTGCCGAAGAGGATCTGGCTGTCGGGTACGAAGGCGCGCAGGGCGTCCAGCGGCGCATGATGGCCCGACAGCGCCGTGTCGTAATAGAAGCGGCGGATATGTGCGAGCGCGCCTTCGGGATAATTGTCGCGGAAGCTCGTCGTCTTGTCGAAGATCGAGATGCGATGGGCCAGCATGGGCAGCGTGCCGCCGGAATGGGAGAGGATGAAGGGAATGTCAGGGCAGCGCGTGGTCACGCCTTTGAGGATAAGGTTGGTCGCGACCTTGGTGGTCTCGAAGGGATAGTCCACGAGCATGCGCGGCAGATCCCAGCCATCGGCCTCCTTGCCGGGCGGATAGCAGGGATGGATGAAGGTCACGGTCTTGCGATGGTTCAACTCGGCGTAGAGCGCCTCGAAATCGGGATGGCCGATGTAGCGCTCGTCGACGCTGGTCAGAAGGCAGACGCCATCGAGCTTCAACACGTCGGTGATGCGCTCCAGCTCCTTCAGCGAGGCGTCGACGTCCGGCAGGGGCAGGAAGGCGAAGGCGCCGAAGCGGGTGGGCGCGCTCGCCACGAGCTCGGCGAGGTAATCGTTGAAGCGCCGGGCGAGATCGCGGGTCTGGGCGCGGTCGCCGAACCAGATGCCGGGGGACGTGTAGGAGACGACCGCCGCGCCGATGCCCTCCGCGTCCATGAGGGCGAGGGAGGACTGGGGCGACCATTCGGGAAAGCCGCGATAGGCCGTGCCCGCAATGCCGGCGGCGCGCTGCACGTCCTTGTAGAACTCGGGCAGGAGATGGTGGTGAACGTCGATACGGCCCTTGGCTGCGGTCATGATCTTTCCTCCGGTGCGGCTTTGTAGCCTCACGGGCGGCCTTTGCAAAGAAGCCCGGCCGCAAGCGAACCATGCGACAAATCAAGGCGAATGGCGTAGGCTTCGGCGCAACTGAGCCCTGACCGGAGCCACCCTCATGACGCCACGCCTGATCCCCCTGCTCGCCGCCGCCCTGACCCTCGGACTGGCCGGGCCCGCCTTCGCCAAGGCTGATGCTGCGCGGGGCAAGAAGATCGCGGAGGTGAATTGCGCCGAGTGCCATGCGGTGGGCCGCACCGGGGCGAGCGCCAATGCGACGTCCCCGCCCTTCCGGACGCTGGCGCAGCGCTATCCCCTGCAAGAACTCGAGGAGTCCCTGGCCGAGGGGATCATGGTGGGGCATGAGGGGCCGGAAATGCCGTTGTTCGAATTCGAACCGCAGGACATCGAGGACTTGATGGCCTATTTGAAAACCATTCAGGTGAAAAAGCGTAAGTAGGGTTCTGGCCGCCCGCCCTTGCAAGAGGGGGCGGATTCGCCCACCTTTCTGTCCAGGAGGGACAGATGATCCGCTTTATGATCGGCAATGGCAGGAACCCGCGCGCCAGCACCGGCGGACGCTGGGCCATGGCCCTCACCCTCGTCGTCGCGGCGGGCCTTGGCATGGTGCTGCTGGCCGTGGGCGTGGGAATCGCGCTTCTGCTCGCGCCGGTCGTCATCGTGGCGGGCCTGATCGCCCGCGCGCGCCTGCGCAAGATCCTGCGCGACATGGGGATTGGCGAGAGCGGCGCCGGGCGGACCGAGGGCCCCTTCGCCCGCAACCCCTTCCAGCAAGGCCCGGCGCAGGCCGATGTGATCGAGGGGGAGTTTCGTGTGGTCGAGGATGAGAAGCCGGGGCGGCGATGAGAAAGCGGATCAGCTTCACCCGATTTTGCGCCAATGCGGCGACATGCCTCGATCAACTCGCAGCGGATCGCGGCGAATTGGTCGTGACCCGCAGGGGCCATGACCCCGTCGTCATCCTGCCCCTTCGTGAGCTTGAAGGCATGCGCGAGACCCTGCATCTCCTGAGCTCGCCAGCGAACGCGGAGCGGCTTCTCCGCTCCATCGCAGAGCTCGACGCCGGGCGAAGCCAGGATCGCTGATCCATCTTTCAGCCCACTCGCTTTGCCAGCCCATCGGCGCTAACTTCCCCCTCATGCGCCATCTCCTCATTCTCCGCCACGCCAAGGCCGTTCCGCACAGAAGCGGCGACATCGACCGCGAACTCACCAACAGGGGCCGCCGCGAGGCCGGGCTGATGGGTCGGGAGATTCTGGCGCGGGGCCTGCTGCCGGATCTGGCGCTCGTCTCGCCCTCGACCCGCACCCGCGAGACCATCGCGCTCGCCATGGCCCACTGGCCCGCCCCGGCCCCGCTCCAGATCGACCGCGCGATCTATCTGGCCGAGGCGCCCGCCCTGCTGGACGTGCTGCGCGCGGCGCCGGACGCGCCGCAGACCCTGATGATCGTGGGCCACAACCCCGGCCTCGCCGAACTCGCCCTCAATCTGACGGGGGGCGGCGACCCGCAGGCGCGCATGCGCATGATGGAGGGCTTTCCCACCGGCGCGCTCGCAGTGATGGAGGTTCCGGCCGACCATTGGGGGGAGCTCAGCTTCCACGGCGCGCGGCTCAAGGCTTTCATCACCCCGCGCGGTCTGGAGGCCTGACCGCTCCCCTGCCCGCGCCTCTCAGGCCCGCGCCAGACGCGCGGGTTTTGGACCGAAGCGGGCCCGCAGATGCGCGAGCGCGGCGACGGCGAGGCCGACGCCGAGAACCCAGAGGGCCGGGCTGACGCGATAGCTCACATCGAAATTCGCCATGAGGACGCGCGACACGCTCACGCTCGTCGAGAGCTTGTAATAAAGCGCCTCCATCAGCCCCGTCATGACGGCGCAGACAAGGGCGGCGGGCGCCAGATTGATGAAGCCCGGCGTCGTGCGTCGACGCACCGCGCGAAAGCTCATGAGCAGGATGAAATAGCCGCACATCAGCGCCGCCTCGCTGGCGTCGAGGCGAACCTCCATGAAATAATGAACAAGGCTCAGGAAGGTCGCGGCGTAGACCAGGCCATGCAGCTTGTTCCAGCGGGCGGCGCCGAGCTTGCGGATGCTCAGATCGTTCGAGGTGACGCCCAGCGCGACAAGGATCACCGTCGCGGCGAGGCCTACCGTCAGGAACAGGCGCAAGACCAGCTCCATGACGATCTTGAGCCAGTCGAAGCGCAGGTCCACGCACCAGAGCGCGACATGCGCCAGCGTATAGAACAAAGCCGCCAGCCCCACCATGCGCCGCACCAGAATGACCCGGTTGAAGCGGGCGACATAGCGCAGCGGCGTCACCGCCAGGGACAGGATGAGGATGCGCATGGCCCAGTCGCCGCTTTCGCGCACCAGGTCCGTCGCGGGCTTGGGCGAGAGCCAGCCCATCCGCCATTCCGTCAGCATCCAGACCGCAGGGGCCAGCATGGTGAGGAAGGTGACGAGCTTGATCCAGGAGGCCCGGCCGGCGCGGTCGGTCCAGGGCAGCCAGGCAGTGAGGTCGGAGGCGGTCATGCGCAGCCTATAACAGGTTCGCGCGCCGCTCCCGCACTGACGATTCAGTGAAGATCAGGCGACGCCGAGCTTCTTCTGCAGATTCGTGGAGGAGGTGGTGTATTGGAAGTGCAGCTTCTTCTCAGGGTAGACGTAGCGATGCGCCTTCTGCGCGCAGAGTGCGGCCTCATGGAACCCCGAGAGGATGAGCTTGAGCTTGCCCGGATAGGTGTTGATGTCGCCAATGGCGAAAATGCCGGGCGCATTGGTCTCGAACTTCTCCGTATCGACCGGCACGAGCTGTTCATGCAGGTTGAGGCCCCAGTCGGCGATGGGCCCGAGCTTCATGGTCAGGCCGAAGAAGGGCAGCATGCGGTCGCAGGCCACATCCGACACCCCATCGGCGGTCTTGACGCTGACGGCGCTGAGGCGCCCATCCTCACCCTTGAGGCCGGCGATCTGGCCGATCAGGAGGTCCATCTGCTTGCTCGCCACGAGCTCCCGCATGGCGTTGACCGAATGGGGCGCGGCGCGGAATTCATCGCGGCGATGCATCAGGATGATGCGTTTGGCGATGGGATGCAGGTTCAGCGTCCAGTCGAGCGCGGAATCGCCGCCGCCCACGATCAGCACCGTGCGGTCGCGGAAATCCTCCATCTTGCGCACGGCGTAGAAGACCGACTTGTTCTCATAGGCCTCGATGGTCGCCACCGGGGGGCGCTTGGGTTGGAAGGAGCCGCCGCCAGCGGCCACGATCACCACCTTGGCCTCAAAGACCTTGCCGCCATCGGTGCGCACCCGGAACGCCGGCGCCTCGGGCGTGCCGAGCACGTCGAGGCCTTCCACCATCTCATTGTAATGGAAGGTCGGGCCGAAGGGTTCGATCTGCTGGAGGAGATTGTCGACCAGGCCCTGCCCCGTGACCATGGGAAATCCGGGAATGTCATAGATCGGCTTTTCCGGATAAAGCTCCGCGCATTGGCCGCCGGGCTTGGGCAGGATGTCGATGAGATGGGCCTTGATGTCCAGCAGGCCCAGTTCGAACACGGCGAAGAGACCGGTGGGGCCAGCGCCCACGATGACGACGTCGGTCTTGATGATCTCGCTCATGATGTCCGTTCCATTGCTCTGCCGGGCGCGCGGCCCCTGAACCATCCCCGGCCAGAACCGCCATCATGAAGGCGGAGCAGCCGATGGCCGCCGCCTCCATAATTCAACATGTCATTTTTGGAAAGTGATAATAATCACGAAAATTTTGTGTGATTATATCAGCCCTGCTTCTCGGGGGTCGTGACCGAGAGGCCGTCGATCTCGGGCCGCACCTTGATCTGGCAGGACAGGCGCGAGGTGGGGCGCACGTCGAAGGCGAAATCGAGCATGTCCTCCTCCATCTGCTCGGGCTTGCCGAGCTTCTCCATCCAGGCGTCGTCGACATAGACATGGCAGGTGGCGCAGGCGCAGGCCCCGCCGCATTCGGCCTCGATGCCGGGAATCGAATTCTTCAGGGCCGATTCCATGACGGTGGAGCCGTCTTCCGCATCAATCGTCCGGGACTGACCGGCGGCGTCGACAAAGGTGATTTTGGTCATCAGGTTAACTCGCGAGGCGCGCAGGCGCGCGAAAAGGGAACGGCGGAGCCGCCGCCCCTCTTACCAAAAGACGAGCGGTCTTGGCGAGTGGCAATGAAAAAGCCCGACCGAGCGCCAGCCGAAAATCCCGAAATTTGTGCATAAACACATGGCGACGCTTGTATTCCCCCCTTGAACAGGGAACTTGGGGGCAGGAAAGGTGGAGTCGCGCAGGAAGAATCTTATCCTATAGTGGATCAGGCGTTAACGACGTTTACGTTTACCCTGGGTCACAGGTTTCCATTCCCCCAGCCGACGGGTACATTTCCAAATGGTTAAAAAGCTGGTTTCCGGGCGGCCACCCCGGCGATCGGACGGAGCCGCCGGGTCCGGCGGTTGATGCGTATGTTTACGTGAGGCGGTTTGAAATGGCGACACAACAGAAGCCAACGGAGGAATCCGAGGCTGCTCAGGTCGAAGAACGCATCCGTGCTCTTCGCGCGCGCATAGATCCGATGATCGCCTCCGATGGGAAGTCGGATGGGGCGGATGCGACCATGTCCGCCATCGAACAGGCCCTCAACCTTTCTCCCAATGATCTTCGCGGCGACGCCGAGCCCCGCCGGACCGATTCGCTTCGCCTCCCAAAGGTCGACGACGCTCAGGATTTCCCGCGCCGCTCCGCGGATTCCGACATAGGCCGCCGCCGCGTCGATCTCGACGCCCCGCCCGTCTCCCCCAACGCCCGCGCCGCCAATGATGACCGCCGCTCGGTCGGCCAGATGCTGCAGGCGCTGCAATATCGACCGAACCGCACGCCGCTCTATGTAGCGGCTGGCCTTTCGGCGGGCTGGCTCGCCATGGTCGGCGTCTATGCGCTGGGCGCGCGCGCGGCTGCGCTCGACCACGGGGGCGCGGCCCTTATGATTCTCTCAGCCTTCGGCCCCGCCGCCTTCTTCTTCATCGTCGCCACCCTGACGCAGCGCGTTCAGGAGATGCGCCACACCGCCCGCTCCATGAGCGAGGTGGCGATTCGCCTCGCCGACCCCGACAGCTTCACAACCGAGCAGGTGATGATCCTGTCGCAGGCCATCCGCCGCGAGATCGCCTCCATGGGCGATGGCGTTGAGCGCGCCCTGGCGCGGGCGGGCGAACTGGAGCTTATGGTTCATAACGAGGTCTCGAACCTCGAACGCTCCTATGCGGAGAACGAGCGGCGCATGCGCGCGCTCATCGACGAACTCACGTCCGAACGCGAGGCCATCGTCACCAATGCGGACCGGGTGCGCCAGTCCGTGGCAGGCGCGCAGGAGATCATCTCGCGCGAGGTCGCTCAGGCGGGCTCGCGCATCGCCGAACAGGTCAATGAAGCAGGCGTCCACGTCAACGTCCTGCTGTCCGGCCATGCGGAGGATATCTCCCAGCAACTGCGCGTCGCCGGCGAGGAATTGCTGTCGACCCTCAGCATTCAGGGCGACAGCTTCATCCAGAAGTTGACTGAGACCGGCGAAGCGGTCACCGGCCGCCTGTTCGATTCGACCAAGATGTTCGATTCGACCATCAACCAGCGCGCCGAATCAGTTGAAAATCAGCTGCAGGCCTCCGCCGACGCCATTGGCGAGCGGATCGACGCGGCCGCCACGCGGATCGCCGACACGATCTCCGAGCGCGGCGCGGGCCTGATCGCCCGTTTTGCGGAGACGAGCGAAAGCATCAACAGCTCCGTCCTCGTGCAGGGTCAGGAGCTCGCCGCCACGCTCACCAGCTCGGGCGAGCGCATCTCTGCGATGCTCAACGAGCGCACCGGCAACGCTCAGGCGATCTTCGAGACCTCGACGCAGGCCCTGATCGACCACAACAGGCATCTTGAGGCCCTGTTCGACACGCGCAACCGCGAACTCGAAGACCTCACGGAGCACGCCCGCGCGGATCTGTCCAGCACGCTCGCGCTCTCCTGCGAGAACATCGCCTCGATGCTGAGCGAGCGCACCAACAGCGCAACGCAGATTTTCGAAGGCTCCGCACAGGCCCTGTCCGATCACAACAGACACCTCGAAGAGCTCTTCATGGTGCGCAACCGCGAGCTTGAAGAACTGACGAGCCGCGCCCGCACCGACCTGACCATGACCAGCGCCGAGATCGAAAGCGCGCTGGCCGACAATGTGAAGAAGGTCTCCGACATCTTCCTTATCTCGCGCGACCAGCTCACCGAGACGAGCAACAATGTCTCATCGCTGCTTGAAGCGCGCGTCAGCGCCTTCAACGACACAGTGCGCATGACGGGCGACGATCTCGCCGTCGCCAATGTGGCGCTGCAGGCCGCGCTCGATGAGTACCGCAAGACCATCGGCGCCGCCGCCGACGATGCGCGCGCCGCTATTTCGTCCGCAGGCTCCGAACTCGCCGGCGACATGGATGCGCGCACCGTCGCCTTCAGCAAGGCGATCGCGGGCTCGCGCGACGAACTGCTCAACGCAGCCGCCCATGTTGAATCCGCCATAGCGCACCGCACTGTGGCCCTGCGCGAAATCCTCAACGATTCGCAGTCCACAATCGCCCAGACCAGCGACGCGCTCGCCGCCACCTTCACGCAGAAGACCGGCGAAGTCTGCGCCGCCTTCGAGTCGTCCCGCGAGTCGATGACCCAGACAAGCGACGGCGCGGTGCTCGCCCTGTCCGAGCGCATCGAGACGTTGCGCCATGCGCTCAACGAAACGAGCGACAGCTCGGTCTCCCTCTTCGCAGAGCGCACGGACGCCTTGCGCCAGACCCTCTCCGAAGTCAGCGAAGACGCGGCCCGCAGCTTCGCTGACCGCGCCGAGGCGGTCCGCCTCTCGCTGGGCGATGCGAGCGAAGACGCCGCGCGCGGCTTTGCGGAACGAGCCGAATTGGTTCGCCTCTCCCTGGGCCAGGCGAGCGAAGACGCCACGCGCACATTCACGGAACAGGCCGAGGCCCTGCGCGAAAGCATGATCGCTTCCCAGCAGTCGGTGGCGCAGACCGGCGACCAGGTCACCGCGTCCATCGCCCAGCATACGGAAGCCTCGCAGGCTGCGCTCATCGACCAGCAGGCGCAGCTCAACGCCGCCGGCGAAATGCTCATCGCGTCGCTGCTTGAGAACATCACCGCCGTGCGCGAAGCGTTGCATGATTCGCGCGGCGGCTTCATCGAGGCCGGCGACGAGGTGGCCGCCACCATCGGCGCGCGCATCGAAGCCGTCCATGCGGCGATCGAGGCGAGCAGCCGCGACCTCACCGCATCCGGCGATGAGATCGCACGCCTCGTCGAAACGCAGACCGAACTCGCCCGCACGACGCTGTCCTCGACCGGCCAGGATCTGCTGGACATCAGCACGCGCGTCGCCACGGAGCTGTCCAGCCATGTCGCGTCGACCCGCGAGGAGATCGAATCGGTCCACCTCGAAATGAGCAACCAACTCGAGGGGCATCGCCAGTTCCTGCGCGAAGCGCTTGGGGAGCATGCGAACGCCGCCGGCGCCAATTTCGCCGACGCGACCAACGAGGTCATTTCGGCCATGGCGGTGCATTCCGAGCGCGTCGCAGAGAGCCTCTCCGCGCGCTTCGTCGACTTCAAGACCGGCGTCGTTTCGCTTGGCGATGTTCTGGCCGACCAGCTCGCCGCGCAATCCGATCGCTTCAGTGTGGACGTCAACGACAAGCTCGCGACGCTTGAAGACACATTCACGACCCATGGGGCCGCCTTCAACGAGAAGCTTGGCGAGCGCACCCGCGAAGCCGCCGCCGTCTTCGACAAGCAGATCGACGAATTCGAGCGTCGCGCCGCCACGCGCACGGAGGACGTCTCCACCTCGCTGCAGGCCCTCGTGCAGCGCATCGAAACCGGCCTCGACAACAAGATCGAGGATTTCGAACAGCGCGCCACCATCCGCACGCAGGACGCCTCGACCTCGATCCAGAACCTTGTCGAGCGCATCGAGACCGGCCTCGACGACAGAATCGAGGACTTCGAGCAGCGCACGACCATCCGCACGCAGGATGTGACGACCTCGATCCAGAACCTCGTCCAGCGCATCGAAACCGGCCTCGACGACAGAATCGAGGACTTCGAGCAGCGCACGACCGTCCGCACGCAGGATGTGACGACCTCGCTCGAAAGCCTGGTGCAGCGCATCGAGACCGGCCTCGAAATCCGGTCGAAGACGTTCTCGGAATCTCTGGCGACCAACGCCCTCGACATCGCGCGCAGCATCGGCGGCGGCTTGCAGGAGATCAAGGGCATGCTCGATCCGAGCGCGCTCGAGGAAGTGCTCGCCAACAAGATCAAGGCCCTCGGCGAGACGCTCGCGACCCGCATCACGGAATTGCAGAAGGCCGTCGAGGACGGCGCAGGCTCCATCGATGATCGCTCTGCGCAGATCACGGCGGCGATCACCGAACATGCCCGTTTGATCCACGAGACGCTGGAGAGCGCCAGCCGCCTCGTCAACGAGAACATGGGCGCGCGCGCCAGCGAGCTGCACAAGCTGCTCGACAGCACCGCACGCAACATGACGGAGACGCTCAGCAGCGTGTCGACCACAGGCGCCGAACTGTCGAGCGAGGTGGTGAAGCTCGGCGAGATCGTGACCAATACGATCGAGACCCGCGCCAGCGCCATCGTCGATCACCTCACCCAGAAGCAGCACCAGTTCACCAACGCCATTTCGGCGACGTCGAACGGCCTGCTCGAAGTGGCGGAGGTCACCTCCCATACGCTGCGCGAAGCCATCGAGCAGAGCGCATCGAACTCCGCGCACAGCCTCATGACGCTCGGCCAGCAGATCGAGACCGAGTTCTCCTCGACCCTCGCAAAGCTGGAGACGACGGGCGACGCGCTGCATCGCCTCATCAGCGTCACCGACCAGAATCTCGGCAACATCGACGGCTCGCTCAGCGAGAGCGTCATGAAGCTGCAGACGGCGCTGGGCTCCGTCTCATTCCAGATCAACACGCTCAACCACACCGCGTCGAACACCGTCACGGGCATCGAGCAGCTGGGCGAGCACATCCGCGGCCACAACGCCGAGCTCGGCCAGACGCTGGCCGACCTCAACCGGACGCAGCGCGAGCTCGAAGACCGGCTCGAGGAGCGTCGCCGCGCCATGTATGAACTGCTGTCGAACGTCGACCAGAAGACCGGCGACATCGACAACATCATGAAAGCCTTCAACAACCTCATCGAAGGCTCCTTCCTCGACGCCGAGCGCCGCGCGCGAGAGATCGGCGAACTGCTGTCTCGCTCCAGCGAGGATGTGGTCGAGACGCTCAACGAGAAATTCTCGCTGGTGCGCGACGAGACCTCGAAGGAGCGTGAACATACGCTGCTGTCCATGCGCGAGGCCTATGAAGCCGCGAGCACGGAGGTGCAGGATTTGTTCGGCCAGGCGCTGGAGCGGTTCCGCGACTCCGCCGAAGAGATGCGCGGCGTGGCGCAGAAGATTCATCACGAGATCAACCTCGCCCGCGAGGAAGTGCAGCGCGGCGCCGCCGACCTGCCGCGCGAATCCGCCGAACAGGCGGCCGCCATGCGCCGCGTCGTCTCCGAGCAGATCAAGGCCCTCAGCGACCTCACCGAGGTCGTGCAGCGCTCAGGACGCAACCTGGACCTCGCGGAGCCCGCGCCCATGCCGCAGACGCGCATGGAGGCCCCGCGCATCGAGACCCCGCGCCCGCTCGACAAGGCGCGCATGCCTCGCGTCGAGATGCCGGCCGCACCGGCCCTGTCGGACGAGCCGCGCGTGCGTCCCTCCGCGGCGCCCCCGCGCCCCGTGGTCAATGATCGTGGCCCCGGCTGGATCAGCGACCTCCTCGCCCGCGCCTCGCAGGACGATGGCGACGCCGCGCCGACCGCACTCAAGACCCCGGCGCGCGCCGTCCAGTCGCTCGACATGATCTCCCATGACATCTCGCGCATGGTCGATCATGCGGCGGTGGTCGACGCCTGGGACCGTTATTACCGCAACGAGCGCCGCGCCTTCTCGCGCCGCATCTACAAGGGCCAGGGTCAGCAGACCTTCGATGAAATCCGTCGCCGCTACGGCGCCGACGCCGATTTCCGCGAGACGGTCGACCGCTATACGCAGGAGTTCGAGCGCGTCCTCACCGACGTCGCGCGCGACGACCGCGACGGCAACCTGAGCCGCAGCTATCTGATCTCCGATCAGGGCAAGGTCTATACGATGCTGGCCCATGCGGCCGGGCGCATCGAATAGGCGAAAGCGGCATCTGAATGAAAAAGGCGCGGCTTGAACCCGCGCCTTTTTTTGGCTGGACGTGAGGGCTAGCCCTGCGCTGCGGTCCAGACCACGATCTGCCCCATCACAGCGCCGAGCGCGCCATCGAAGGCCGCTGCGGCGTCGGCCCCATCGGCGCCGGTGACTGCGCGCCTTGCAGTGAAGATCTTCGCAGCCAGAACGCGCCCCGCCCCCTCCTCGACAAGCCTCACCGAGAGCTCCACCACGGCCTCGCCCTGGCTGAGGTCGAGATCGAAGCGGCGTATGTCGGCGTTGAGCGAAAATTGCGCCACGAAACGCCCATCGGGACGGCCGACGAAGCGCAGCAGACCTGCATTTTCGAAGCTCTGCAAAAGGCGCGTCTGGATGAGGCGCGGCAGGCGCTCGGCCCATTGGGCGCCCTTGAGGGTGGCGAGGGTCTCGGTGGTCGGGCGCACCACAATGCGGTCGGAATCGATGGGCGCCGTCGCCACGGGCTCGTGAATGGCCACCTGCCCCTGCAAGGACCGCAGGCGCCTGGGGGAAAGCGCGGCTGACAGATCAAAGGTCGCGTCCGGCGCTCCGCCGGCGCAGCCCGCCAGCAGCAAGATTAGCGCGCCGCCGCTCAAGCGCAGGCCCGCGCGCGCCCGATGGCGGCGGCGGGGCATGGGCGGGCTTGCGGTCACGGCGGACTCCAGAACATCGGCGCCCCCGTGGGGGACGCTGCCCCGCCAGCAAAACAGCACAGGCGCCCCTGAGGCAAGCGCCCAGCCATGGCCGCCTTGCTTATCCCCAGAGCTCGGGGCCGGGCGGCGCGATCACGCAGCCCTGATAGACAAGGCCGGGGCTGCGGTCGCGGGCCAGCAGCAGAGGCCCGTCGAGATCGACGAAACGGCATCGGGGCGCAAGCGTCAGCGCGGGCGCCATGGCGAGCGATGTGCCGACCATGCAGCCCACGAAGAGGCCGAACCCCAGCCGCTCCGCCTCATCGGCCAGCAGCAGCGCCTCGGTCAGGCCCCCGGTCTTGTCGAGCTTGATGTTGACGACGTCATAGCGGTCGCGCAGGGCCGCGAGCCCTGCCCGATCATGGACGCTCTCATCCGCACAGACGGGGATGGTCCGGGGGCGGCGGACCAGGGCCTCATCGCGGCCCTGCGGCAGGGGCTGCTCGATGAGCGCCACGCCCACCGCCTCGCAGGCTGCGAAAAGCCGGGGCAGATCGGCCTCGGCCCAAGCCTCGTTGGCGTCGACGAGGAGCGTGCTGCGGGGCGCTGCGGCGCGCACGGCGGCGAGCCGCGCCTCGTCCCCCTCCCCGCCCAGCTTCAATTTGAGGATGGGCTTGTCCGCATGACGCGAAGCCTCCGCCGCCATGGCCTGGGGCGCGCCGACAGAAAGGGTGAAGGCCGTCGTCACCGGCGCAAGGGGCTGCTGCCCGGCGAGCGCCTGCACGCGCGCGCCGCTGCGCCTCGCCTCGAGATCCCACAGGGCGCAGTCGACGGCGTTGCGCGCCGCCCCGGCGGGCAGCAGCGCCTGCAAGGGCTCTCGCTCCAGCCCCGCCTCGAGAGGCCCGCGCAGGCCTTCAATGGCGGCCGCCACGCCCGCCACGGTCTCGCCGAACCGGCCATAGGGCACGCATTCGCCGCGCCCCCTGAAAGGCCCCTCCTCCAGCGTGACGGTCACGACCTCGGCGAGGCTTTTCGTGCCACGCGAAATGACGAAGGGCGCGGCGAGGTCGAACCGCTCCACCGCAACGCTCAGCCGCCGCGCCTTTGATCCTGACATAGCCATCTCCCGCATTTGATTGTTCATAAGGCCAAACGGGCGCGCGACCAATGCGCAGCGGCTCGACTTCAAGGGCCTCATCGGCTTTAACAAAGCTTCTGCGGCCCCGCTGGCGATGGAATGACGAACCAACCCTCTTTCGCGACAGAGCCTTCCTCGGGCGGGCCAAGGCTGCGCCTTGGGGGATGCTGGACCATCAGCGCGCCGGGGCTCGAGGCGCAGGCTGACGCCCTGCTGGCGGCGGCGCGCGCGCAGCCCGGCGCCCTGCTTGACCTCTCCGGGCTCGAGGCCATGGACACCGCCGGCGCCTGGCTGATCGACCGGGCCCGGGCAGGCGGCGGCGCCCGGCTCGAAGGTGTGCGCGAGACCCATGCGATCCTGCTCCACGAAGCGCGCCACCGCAGCTTTGAGGCGCCCGGGGCGCAGCGCGCGTCGCCCATCGTCAGGGCGCTGGAAGCCGTCGGCCGGACGGTGGCGGGCGTCGCCAGCGATCTGCATGCGGGCGTCGCCTTTCTCGGCCAGATCGTCAGCGCCCTCCTGCGCATCGCGCAAACGCCTGCGCGGCTGCGCCTGACGTCGGTTGTCTTTCATCTCGACAGTTTCGGCCTGCGCGCCCTGCCGATCATCCTATTGATCAATTTTCTGGTGGGCTGCATCGTGGCCCAGCAGGGCGTCTTTCAGCTGCAGCGTTTCGGCGCCGCGACTTTCGCGGTCGACCTCATCGGCATCCTGGTTTTGCGCGAACTTGCCGTGCTGCTCACCTCCATCATGGTCGCGGGCCGCTCGGGCTCGGCGATCACGGCCGAGATCGGCGCCATGAAGATGCGCGAGGAGATCGACGCGCTGCGGGTCATGGGGCTCGATCCCGTGGAGGTGCTGGTCGTGCCGCGCTTTCTCGCCCTGCTGATCGCCCTGCCGCTGCTCACCTTCCTCGCCGCCATGGCCGCCATCTTCGGCGGCCTGCTGGTCGCCTGGGGCTATGGGGGCGTGAGCCCCGAGGTCTTTCTGTCACGCCTGCAGAACGCCATCGCGCTCAACACCTTTCTGGTGGGCCTCATCAAGGCGCCCTTCATGGCGGGCGTGATTGCGGTGATCTCTGCGGTGGAGGGCCTCGCGGTGCAGGGCTCGGCGGAATCCCTCGGCAAGCGCGTCACCGCCTCCGTGGTCAAGGCCATCTTCATGGTGATCGTGATCGACGGTCTTTTCGCCATGTTCTTCGCAACGATCAAATACTGACATGAGCGACGCAGCCCCCCTCTACGCAACGCAAGACATAGCCATCCGCGTGCGCGGCGTGGAGGTGGGCTTTGGCGCGCGCCTCATCCTGCGCGGGCTTGATCTTGATGTGCGGCGCGGCGAGGTGCTGGGCTTCGTGGGCGGCTCGGGCACCGGCAAGTCCGTGCTCACGCGGGCCATTCTGGGCCTCGTGCAAAAGCGCGCAGGCCGGATCGAAATCTTCGGACGAGACCTCGACGCCCTGCCCCCGCAGGAGCGGCAGGGGGTGGAGCGGCGCTGCGGCGTGCTGTTCCAGCAGGGCGCGTTGTTCTCCGGGCTGACGGTGCTGCAGAACGTGCAGGCGCCCATGCGCGAATATCTGAACCTGTCGCAGGGGCTCATGGATGACCTGGCAAGGCTCAAGATCGCCATGGTGGGCCTGCGGCCCGACGCCGCCGACAAATTCCCCTCGGAGCTGTCTGGCGGCATGATCAAGCGCGCCGCGCTGGCGCGGGCGCTGGCGCTCGACCCCGACATCGTCTTTCTGGACGAGCCGACCTCGGGCCTCGACCCCATCGGCGCGGCCGAATTCGACGAACTCATCGCCACCCTGCAAAAGACTTTGGGACTGACGGTCTTCATGGTCACACATGATCTCGACAGCCTCTACTCCATCTGCGACCGCATCGCGGCGCTGGCGGATGGCAAGGTCATCGCGGCCGGAACGGTGGCCCAGATGCTGGCGAGCGAACATCCCTGGGTGCGTTCCTATTTCCATGGCAAACGCGCCCGTCAGTTGACGCCCCCCAGTCCCGCACGGAGTTGAACACCCATGGAGACCAAGGCCAACTATGCGCTGATCGGCGCCTTCACCCTCAGCGTGATCGCCGCCGCCTTCGGTTTCGTGCTGTGGTTCTCCGGCGGCGACAAGCCCGCCAACCGGGCGACCTACCGCATCGTCTTTTCAAGCTCGGTCTCCGGCCTCTCGCGCGGCGCGCAGGTGCTCTTCAACGGGCTGCGCGTGGGCGAGGTGACCAAGATCGACCTTGGCGACAACCCCGCCTTCGTCCATGCCCTCGTCGAGATTGACCCGCGCACGCCGATCAAGGCCGACACACGCGCCCGCCTCGAGTTTCAGGGCCTCACCGGCGTCGCCTCGGTGGCGCTAACGGGCGGCTCCCCAGCGGCGCCGGAGCTCGCGCGCACGGGCGCCCTGCGGGAGATCATCGCCGACCGCTCGGACTTCCAGAACATTCTCGACACCATGCAGAACCTCTCCGCCAAGCTCGACAAGATGCTCGACAAGACGGATCGGCTGGTCGACGAGAATTCGGGCTCCGTCTCCAACATCATCCGGAATGTGGAGTCCTTCACCGGGGCGCTGGCGTCCAATTCCAGCGGCATCCAGGAATTCGCCGCCAGCCTGACGGAGGTCAGCCGCAGCCTGAAGCCCTTCGTGGAGACGCTGGACCGCAACAGCGGCAACATCGACGCCATCATGAAGGATACGCGCGAGCTCACAGGGCGCCTCAACGCCGCCGCCGGCAAGCTCGACGCCCTCATGGGCCCCGCCGGCGGCCCCGGCATGTTCGACGATCTCTCAGACGCCGCGAAATCCATGCGCCAGCTCGCCGACAACCTCGACCTGCGCATGAAGGAGATCGCAGGCAATGTGAAGCAGTTCACCGGGCCGGGCCTGCGCCAGTACGAGGCGCTGGCGGCCGAGGGACGTCGGACCCTTGAGGAGCTCAACCGCGCCGTGCGGTCGCTGGAGAAGAATCCGCAGCAATTCCTCTTCGGCGCCCGGCCCCAGACGCCCGAATTTGGCGGGCGATGAGGGCGTTTCCACAGAGTTCCCGGATTGAATCCTAATAATTGAGATTTTTAGATATTTGTTGGTGACAAGCAGCGCAGCTTGTTCTAGAGACCAGACAGCTCTTCATTGAGCCTTACCGGGGGCCGCAACCCTCCCGCGGCGCTCCGGTCCCACCTCAACCGCCCCTTCGGCCAAGCCTTTCGGCTTGCCCGTTCCGGGGCGGTTTTTTTATGGCCCAAGGCTGGCTCCTTGTTTCAAATCAGAGCCAGCGCGCCAAAATCATGTTTCTTGCCCATGGGGGACTGGCTCAGCCCATCAGGAGTGAATCATGAGGTTTCCCAGCCTTTGGACCGGCCCGGACGTCGCCGACCCCTTTCGTATGATGCGGCGCGAAATAGATGAACTGTTCAGCGACTTCGCCCAGCGCATGCCCGCCGCCGAAGGCGGCCTGCGCATCCCCGCCATCAACATGGCCGAGACCGACGGCCAGATCGAAATCACCGCCGAATTGCCCGGCGTCGACCAGAAGGACATCAAGCTTTCCATCGAGGGAAAGCGGGTGGTGATGACGGGCGAGAAGAAACAGGAGACCAAGAAGGAGGAAAAGGGCTGGCATGTGATGGAGCGCAGCTACGGCTCCTTCCGCAGGGCCATCGACCTGCCCTTTGAGCCCAAGGCCGAGGCCGTGGACGCCAGTTTCGAAAACGGCGTGCTCTATCTCAACGTGAAGAAGCCTGCCGCCGCGCAGCAGCAACAAAAGACCATCGAGATCAAGGCTGGCGCGCCCAAGGCCCAGATCGCCTCAGGGCAAAGCGGGGACCAGCCGGGCAAGCAGGGCGGAAAGGCCGCGTGATAGGCAGTCGGCAGTGGGCAGTCGGCAGTCGGGAAGCCCCGCTGCCGACCGCCATCTATTGCCGACTGCCGATCGCCGACTGCCTACCCGCCCCTACTCCATCACCGCCGCGCGCAGGATGCAGACCATCGTGGCGCGCGCTGGTTCGGCTGAGAGGTTGCGGATGACGTGGGGGCGGTCGCAGCGGTAGCGCAGGGTCTCGCCCGCCCGGGCGGTTTCGCGCACGCCTGCGACCTCGACCTCAAGCTCGCCTTCGAGCACCGACAGACATTCCACCGAGCCGTGCTGGTGGGGCTCGGAGGCGAGCACCCCATCGGGCTCGGCGCTGAACATGTACCATTGCAGCCATTCGACCGTCTTGATCCAGCCGATGATCGCGAGGTGGCATTTCCCGTCCTCGGAGACGAGGTTCGGCGTCTCGTTGCGGGTCGACTTCTCGATGAAGGGCTCGTCCTCGGACCCCTGCAGCACCCGGTCGATGGAGACGTCGAGGGCCTGGGCGAGGCGCCAGATGGTGGCGAGCGTCGGGTTGGTCTCGTTGCGCTCGATCTGGCTGATGATGGATTTGGCGACGCCGGAATGGTCGGAGAGTTCGGACAGCGACAGGCCATGCGCCTTGCGCAGCCGCATGACCGCCCGGCCTAACTGGCCCGAGAGCGCGAAGGCGCCCGCCTCCAGCGCCTTGGCCTTGTCCTTGCCTTCGACTCCCATGAGCCCGCTCGCCCCGTTTGCTGAATGATCCACTTCCGTTCTTTATATAGAACAGACACGATCCTGCCCACAGGGGAAATGGCCCACGCGGGGCTGCTCAGACAAATTTTTTCGTCTTCTCGCTCCAGATGACGAGCAATCCGGCGATGGTGATGATCGCGGCGCCCGCCAGAACGCTGAAGGAGGGGAATTCGCCAAGGAACACAGCGCCCAAAGCCAGCACCCAGATCATCGAGACATAGTCGAAGCAGGCGAGGATGGAGGCGTCCGCCAGCGTGTAGCCGCGGGTCATGAGGATCTGGCCGATCCCGCCGAACAGGCCTGCGGCGATCAGCAGCGCCCAGTGGGACGGCTCAAGCGGCGTGACCCAGGCGAGGCTCGCCATGGCGCCGGCGAAGGGCCAGGACGCCGGCCACAACGCGCCCAGCAGCATCAGCGACAGGCCGACGCAGCCCGCCGTGAACTGGAAGTAGAAGACCACCGCGCCCATGTGCTCGGACTGGACGAGGCGGCTCGTCTGGATCATGGCCACGGCCACGCAGAAGGCGGCGGTGAGCGACATGGCCGCCCCGATGGCGCCGCGCGAAAAGCCCTGATCGCCCGTGCCGATATGCTCCCAGAGCATCACCAGCACGCCGCAGAAGCCCAGCGCCACCCCGAACCAGCGCCCCGGCCCCACGCGCTCGCCAAGCCAGACGGCGGCGAGGATGACGATGATGAGCGGGGCGGCGTAGCCCACCACCGTCACATCCGCCAGCGGCAGGAAGACGAAGGCGCCGAAGTTCAGCGCCATGCTGCCGGTGCCCGCCAGCGAGCGCAGAAGATGGCCGCCGACGCGCTTCGTGCGCAGGGCGCCGGGAAACTCCCCGCGCCACCACAGCCAGACCGCCAGCACGATCAGCGCGAAGAAGGACCGGAAGGCCACAAGCTCGCCAACGGGATAGAAGGAGAGCCCTTTCATGATCGCCATCATGCAGGCGAAGACGAAGGTGGAGGCGATCTTGTAGGCGATCCCGGCGAGCATTCCTCAGAAGGCGCCCGGGAAAGTCCCGCCGTCGATCAGGAGGTTCTGCCCGGTGACATAGCCCGCCTGCGCGCTGGCGAGATAGGCGCAGAGCTGGCCGAACTCCTGCGGGTCGCCAAGGCGCCCGGCGGGAATGGTCCGGGTGCGCGCCGCCAGCACCTCCTCGGCGGTCGTCCCCTGCGCCTTGGCCGCCCCCGCCGCGATGGTGCGCAGCCGGTCGGTCAGGAAGGCGCCGGGCAGGACGCCGTTGATGGTGACATTGTGCATGGCCACCTGCCGCGCCACCCCGGCCACGAAGGCGGTGAGGCCTGCGCGCGCGCCCGAGGAGAGGTCGAGCTGGGGCAAGGGCATCTTCACCGAGCCGGAGGTGATGTTGATGATGCGGCCGAACTTGCGGGCCACCATGCCGTCGATGACGCCCTGAATCATTTCAATGGGCGTGATCATGTTGCCTTCGACGCCCGCCACCATGTCGGCGTGGGAGAGCTGGCGGAAATCCTTCGTCGGCGGGCCGCCGTTGTTGTTCACGAGAATGTCGACCTCAGGCAGGGCCGAAAGCAGGGCCTTGCGGCCCTCGGGCGTCCCGACGTCCGCCGCCACCGGGATCACCCGCGCGCCCGTGACTGCGGCGATCTCCTTCGCCGTCGCCTCCAGCGCCTCGGCGTTGCGCCCGTTGATGACGACCTCGCAGCCCGCTTGCGCCAGCGCCATAGCGCAGGCGCGGCCCAAACCCTTGCTCGACGCGCAGACGATGGCGCGCTTGCCCTTGATGCCCAGATCCATGTCGCCCTCGCTCAGCCCGTCAGAACCTCTTCGCCCGCGCCGACCCATTCCAGCATGCCGCCGGTGAAATGGGCGCGGATGTCGGTGCGGCCCGCATGCTGGGCGAGGCCGAGCGCGGTGACCGAGCGCTTGCCCGAGCGGCAATGGAGCACGATGCGCTGGCCGGGCTGTTGCGCAGGCAGGGCCGCCGGATCGAAGATGGAGAGCGCGTTCAGGGTCGCGCCGGGAATGCGGCCGGCGTCCCACTCATGGGCCTCGCGCACGTCGACGAGGGCGATGGAGCCATCGGCAAGGCCCGATTTGAGTTCTGCGAGGCTGACGTCCTCAACGATGATCCTGTCCATGGCCGCTCCGGTGGTTTGCAGGTTTGCGCAGGGATACCGCAGCCGGGGCCACGGGGGAAGGTCAGGGGGTGACGACGGGCCAGAGACCCGCGATCTCCGCCGCCACAAACAGCGCGAGGCCGGCGAAGAGCACCACGAAAGGATGCATCCTGGGCCGCAGGGTCAGGGCGAGGCCCGCCCCCAACGCCGCCGCCCAGGTGATGGGCGCATTGCCGGACAGGCGGATGATGGAGATGGCGCCCGCGAAGATGAGGCCCACCGCCACAGGCGCAAGCCCCGCCTCCAGCGCCGTATGCCACTCGCGGCCCCGGTAGCGGTCATAGACCCGCGCCACCATGAGGGTGAGGATCGAGGCGGGCAGGAACAGGGCGAGGGTGGCGACGATGGCCCCCGCCCAGCCGCCGACCTTCCAGCCGATGAGCGTCGTGAGCATGGCGCCCGGCCCGGGCGCGACGCGGGCGATGGAGAAGAGGTCGATGAATTCGCGCGCGGTGAGCCAGTGCATGACATCCACCACCTCGCGCTGCAGCGGCGCGAAGATGCTGGGGCCGCCGCCGATGGAGAGCAGCGAGAAGGGGACGAGGATGAGGATGAGGTTGAAGTAGGGATCGTCACGCATCGGCTGCGCCGCCTCCCCTGCGTCCCCACGGCCAGGCCAGCGCCACGCTGAGCGGCGCCGCCACCAGCGCCACGGGCGCAAGGGGCCATTGCAGGATGCCGATGGCGATGAAGACCCCGAGGGCGATGAGCGCGGGCGCCGCCTTGCGGCAGCTGTGGAGCGCGCCCGTCGCGCCCATGCGCAGCACCATGCCGACCGCCGCCGCCGCGATTCCATCCATGGCGGAATGGAAGCCGGGGATCAGGATGGCCGTGTCATAGACCGTCGCCACGCCGATCACGAGAAAGAACGGCCCTGTCAGAACCGCCAGCAGGGCGATGAAAGCCCCCGGCGCGCCGCGCAGAACCTGCCCGATGTAAAGCGCCATGTTGGAGACATTGGCGCCCGGCAGCACCTGCGCCAACGCAAGGCCGGAGAGGAACTTCTCGTCGCTCAGCCAGCGCCGCTGGCCCACCATGAGGCGGTGCATCCAGCTGATGACGCCCCCGCCGAAGCTCGAGGCGCCGACGATGAAGAACACGCGAAAGATGTCGCGCAAGGGAACCTTCCGGGGCGGCTCGGAGCTGGGCGTCTCGGGCATGGCGTTTCCAATGTGGCGGGCGAATCGCGCCCGCTCTTTGCTTATAGACTAGCCGATCATCGCGGCGGAAAATGCGCCTGCCAGTGGCGGGCGATGTCGAGCCGGGTCGCCACCCAGACCTTTTCGTGGCCCTGCACATAGTCCAGGAATCGCGCCAGCGCCGCCGCCCGGCCCGGCCTGCCCACGAGACGGCAATGCAGGCCGACCGACATCATCTTGGCCGCGCCCTCCTCGCCCTCGCGATAGAGGACGTCGAAACTGTCCTTCAGATAGGCGAAGAACTGGTCGCCGGCGTTGAAGCCCTGCGGCGTGGCGAAGCGCATGTCGTTTGCGTCGAGCGTATAGGGCACCACGAGCTGGTCCCGACCATCCTTGTGCGTCCAGTATGGCAGTTCGTCGGCGTAGGAATCCGCGCAATAGAGAAAGCCGCCCTCCTGCGTCACGAGATCGAGCGTGTGGATGGAGGTGCGCCCGGTGTACCAGCCGAGCGGGCGCTCGCCGACGATCTCCGTGTGCAGCGCGATGGCCTCGCGCATGTGGGCGCGTTCGGCCTCGGCGGTGAAATCCTTGTATTCGATCCATTTGAGGCCGTGGCTGGCGATCTCCCAGTCGGCCTCCTTCATGGCGGCGACCTGCTCGGGGCTGCGCGCCAGCGCGCTCGCCACGCCAAAGACCGTCACCGGCATCTTGCGCGCTGTGAACATGCGCCAGAGCCGCCAAAAGCCCGAACGGGCCCCATATTCGTAGATGCTCTCCATGTTCCAGTGGCGCTGGCCGGGCCATTGCGCGGCGCCCACGATCTCGGAGAGGAAAGCCTCGGAGGCGGCGTCCCCATGGAGAATGTTGTTCTCGCCGCCCTCCTCGTAATTGACGACGAACTGGACGCAGACATTGGCCCCGCCGGGCCATTCGGGATCGGGCGTGGTGCGGCCATAGCCGCGCATGTCACGGGGATAGGGGGTCATGGGGGTCGCCTGCAGTCTGCGGGGGAATGGAATGACGCAGGTTAACCCGGAACGGCGGGGGTGCAAACTGGGGCGGCGAGCCTGAGCGCTTCTCACTTACGCCATAGGGAATCCAAACTAGTCCTATTTTTAAACAACCAAGCCATTCATTTTGTCAATTTATTGAAATTCGATTCCGGGCTCGCTTTAAAATCAGTGATGGAACGTGTCCATTTTTCCCTTGCAGAGATCATGGCAGACTGGAGCCGATTGTAGCCGCCGAGTGCATTTTGATCAGAAAAAACAATCACGCCATTATCTATCGCGACTCTACCATTGATACTTACGAGATAAGAAAACAACTCACCAAATGCGGACGTATATTCAATTAGATCATTAATCGTTTGATTAGTTTTAGACCGCAATTGTAACTGCCCCTTTCGAAGACCATCCTCCATGGAAGGGACCGTATGTTTAGACGCCAAAGGAACTTCGACCGAGAGCTTTTCCAGTAATTTAATTTGGCCGATCTCACGATCTCTAAGAAGCACGTCAGCCGCACCGAAACCATTTTTTTGCTTTTGCAATTTTGCGGAGAGAAACTTCTCGCACTCTGCAAAATCGCTGATCTCCAGCTTGTTTTCGACCTTGGTGCAGCTAAGCTCGTTAAGAGAAAGCTCATCCAGCAATATAATGAGCTTGTTGAAATAGAGGGTATCTAATTTGACCATTTCGTAAACCAATTTAACAACCTTATTATCCAAATATTTTTCCATCATTGATAATGGCGATTGCAAGCGCTGCGCTTCGCTTAAAATTTCTTGCCCACGACGAATTGCCATAACGTCTAACAAATCTGCTGAAAAAGAATTCAAAGTTGAGGCCGATGAAATGCTCAGGCAAATGCCAAGCAAATTTTTCGTGATGCGTTTCTTCGTAAAGAAAAACCCCACCAACAAGCAACCGAAAAATCCTCCTGCTAATTGACCGATCAAATTAGCTGTCCCAGCTACGGAAAATTCATAAAGCTGGGAACCAATCAACAAGAACGTAAACAAGCAAATCAACGATCCGGACACCAACCAGCCATAAGGAACAACAACGTTTTTTAGAGATCCAAGCATCACACGATTTCCTTCCAACCGATCAACCAGGTCGCCATAACTTAATCTTTACAATAAATCGACCGTCGCAAAATATGGAGTTTTGTCAAGCTTTAGTTTTCGCCCTTGCGCCCCTTCCCCCGCCATGAAACCCTGCCCCCATGCTCGATCTCGACACACTCGACCTCAAGCGCCTGCGCGCCTTCCAGCTTGTCGCCCGGCAGGGCAGCCTGCGGGCGGCGGCGGAGCATTTGCGGCTGACCGTTCCCGCCGTCTCCGGCCAGCTGCGCAAGCTGGAGGCGGACCTTGGCCTCGCCCTCTTCGACCGCGCGCCGAACAAGCTGATGCTGACGCCGGCGGGCGAACGGTTTTTACGCGAGGCCGAAGGCGTGATCGCGCGCGCCGAGCAGGCCCTGACCAGCCTGCAGCAAAGCGCGCCGGAGGGGCGGCTCGCTGTATCCGTGGGCAGCGACCACGCCTGGTATTTCGCGCCGCGCATCCGCAGCTTCTTCGATCGCTACCCCAATGTGGCCCTGAGCCTGCGCGTCTATAAATCGGCCGAGGCCATCGCGGCGCTGGAAAGCGGCGCGCTCGACGTCAGCTTCGGCATCTTCCGCGAACCGCCCCGGCGCCTCGAGCGGCAGGTGATCGAGGAGACGACGCTCTCCATCGCCTGGAACCCGCAGGAGCTGGGCCCCCGCAAGCGCCCTGCGGGGCCCGCCGACCTCGCCAACCAGCGGGTGATGACGCCGCCCGGCTCCACCGTCACCCGCGCCGTGATCGAGGCCAACCTCGCGCCGGCGCTCTCCAAGGCGCAGACCATCATCGAGGCGCCGACCTGCGAGACCGCCGCGACCTTCGTGGAGATGGGCGTGGGCATGGCGCTGGTGCATACGCTCTGCATCGAGCGGCGCCTCTCGCCACGGGTGCGCAGCCTTGATCTGGGGCCGCGCGCTGGCAAGGTCGCCTTTTGCGCGCTCTACAAGCGCGGCGCCCTGCGCCAGCCCCTCGTGCGCGCCCTCGTCGAGCAGATGGCCGGGCCTGCAGCGAGGTAAAGAAAAACTTTAGGCGGGATACAGAAAGACTGAAGTTTACGCGCGCCCCCGCCTCTGCTCAAATCCGCACGCTCCCTTCGTCGGGACGCAAGCATATGGGCAGGAAGCGGGCGGGAAGCAGAAGCAATGGCGCAATATCGTTTGACCGTCGACACCGGCGGCACATTCTCCGATTTCGTCTATGTGAACGACGAGACCCGCGAGGTCTCGGTCGCGAAGATTCCCTCGACCCCCGACGATCCCTCGCGCGCCATTCTGGCGGGCGTCGAGGAACTGATCGCGCGCGGCGTCGCCCCTGCGGACATCCGCTATTTCTGCCATGGCACGACGGTGGGCACCAACGCCCTGCTGGAAGGCAAGGGCGTGCGCACCGGCCTCATCGTCACCAAGGGGTTTCGCGGCATCTATGAAGTCGCCGAACAATCGCGCCCCCATGGCCCCGCGATCTTCGACATCATGTATGACCGCCCGGCCATGCTGACCCCGCAGAGCCGCACCGGCGAGGCCGCCGAGCGCGTCTCCTTCGAAGGCGAGATCATCGAGCCGCTCGATGAAGAGGCGCTGCGCGAAACGGCCCGCGCGCTGCGCGAGGAGGACGTGCAGTCCATCGCGGTCTGCCTGCTCTTCTCGTTTCTGGCGCCTGAGCATGAGCAGCGCGTGCGGGAGATCCTCGCCGAGGAGATCCCCGGCTGCAGCGTCTCGCTCTCCAGCGAGATCGTGCCGCAGATCCGCGAATATTACCGGCTCTCGACGACCGTCATCAACGCCTATCTGCAACCCATTCTCGCGCGCTACATCGCCAATCTCGACGAGCGCCTGAAGAGCGCGGGCGTCACCACGCCGCAGAAGTACATCATGCAGTCGAACGGCGGCATGGCGACCTTTGAAGCCACCGCCAAGAAAGCTGTCGCCACCGTGCTTTCGGGCCCCGCAGGCGGCATCACCGCCAGCGTCCACGCCTGCCGCACCACCGGCGTGCAGAACCTCATCACCTTCGACATGGGCGGCACCTCCTGCGACGTGGCGCTCATCAAGGACGGCCAGCCCTCCATCTCCAACCGCGGCAAGGTCGAGGGGCGGGACGTCGCCCTGCCCATGATCGACATCAACACCGTGAGCGCTGGCGGCGGCACGCTCGCCCATGTCGATCGCTTCGGCGAACTCGTCGTGGGACCGCAAAGCGCCGGCGCCATGCCCGGCCCCGCCTGCTACATGCGCGGCGGCACGCAGCCCACCATCACCGATTGCAACCTCGTGCTGGGCTATCTCAGCCCCGGCAATTTCCTGGGCGGGAAGATGTCGCTCGACGCGCAGGCCTCACGCGACGCTCTGGCGCGCGCGGTGGCTGATCCGCTGGGCGTCAGCATCGAGGATGCGGCCGAGGGCATCGTGCGCATCATCAATGTGAAGATGCAGGAAGCGATCAAGGCCATCTCCACCATGCGCGGCCATGACCTGCGCGACTTCATGCTGCTGGCCTTCGGCGGCGCGGGCCCGCTCCATGCCGGCCGCATCGCGCAGGATCTTGGCATGGCGGGCGTGGTGGTGCCGCTTTATCCCGGCGTCTATTCAGCCATGGGCCTCGTGATGTCCGATGTGAAGCACGATTACATCCGCTCGCGCCTGACCGCCCTGAGCCATGTCACGGAGGCGCAGGTCAACGAGGTCTTCGCGCAGCTTGAGGGCCAGGCGCGCGACGATCTCGCGCAGGAGCATTTCGCGCCCGAACAAACCGACATCGAACATGCGCTTGATCTGCGCTACGCCGGTCAGGGCTATGAAATCACCCTGCCCTGCAAGGCCCCGATGGCGCCGGGCGACCTCAAGACGCTGCGCGCCGCCTTCGATGAGGAACATCGCAAGATGTTCGGCCACACCGCGCCCAATGAGCCCGTCGAGATCGTCTCCTACCGCCTGCGGGGCGTGGGCCGCGTGCCCCCGGTCGAACTGCCGGAGTTCAAGCCGACCGGCGCGCCGCTGGCCGAAGCGCTGCGCGAGATGCGCCCCGCGCGCTTTGACGGCAAGACCATCGATTGCCCCGTCTATCAACGCGAACGGCTTGATGTGGGCGCGACCTTCGAGGGCCCCGCCATCATCGACCAGCTCGATTGCACAACTGTCGTGCCGCCCGGCCAGAAGGTGCGCATCGACTCCTATCGCAACATGATCATCACCATCGGAGCCTGACATGAGCAGAGCACCCGAACACAAGCTCGACGCCGTCGAACTCGAAATCATCAAGGCGAGCCTCGATGGCATCGTGCAGGAGATGCAGAATTCGCTCTTCCGCACGGGCTATTCCACCATTGTGCGCGAAAGCCAGGACGCGTCCTGCGCCATCATGAACGCGCAAGGCGATGTGGTGGCGCAGCATGTGGTGCTGCCCCTGCACATCGGCTCCTTCCCGGCCTGCTGCCAGGCGGTGATCCGCGAATATGACGACATCGCCGAAGGCGACGCCTATCTCATCAACCATCCCTATGAGGGCGGCAGCCCCCATGCGCCGGACATGTGCGTCATCACGCCGGTCTTCGCGGAGGGAAGCCTGATCGCATTCACCGGCTCCATCGCCCACAAGAGCGACATCGGCGGGCCCGTGCCCGGCTCCTGCTCGGGGCAGGCGAAGGAGACCTTCAACGAGGGTCTGCATCTGCCAGCCGTGCGCTACCAGCGCGCCTTCGAGCGCAACAAGGAGATCGAGCGCATCATCGGCGCCAACAGCCGCACGCCTGAACTCGTGCTCGGGGACATCCGGGGCCAGCTCGGCTCGAGCCGCCTTGGCGAGCAGCGCTTGCGCGAACTGACCGCGAAATTCGGACAGGCCAAGACGCTGGCGAGCTTCGACCGCCTGCTGGAGCTCGCCTGCCTGCGCATGAAGGCCGCCATCGCCGAATGGAACGATGGGCGCTATGAGGCCGAGCGTTTCGTCGATGACGATGGCGTGCGGCTCAACCAGCCCGTGCGGATTCATGTCGTGGTGGAGAAGAAGGGCGACAGCATCACCTTCGATTTCACCGGCAGCGACGACCAGACGGTCGGCCCCGCCAATATCCGCCCACCGCTGGTGCGCGGCGCCATCGCCTATTGCCTGATCGCGCTGGTCGATCCCCATATCTTCATCAACAGCGGCCTCATGCGCGCCTTCGACATCAAGGTGCGCGACGGCAGCGTGATGAACCCGCGCTTCCCCGCGCCGCTCAACACCTATAATCCGACTGTGCATGCGACGGTTGAATCGGTCTTCGCCGCGCTGGTGAACATCATGCCCGCCAAGGCGCGCGCCGATGGCTGCGGCAGCCGCTCGATCATTCTGGGCGGACGCAGCACAAAGGCGGGCCAGAGCTATGTGCAATACGAGATCCTTGGCGGCGGCGCTGGCGCGCGCGCCTCAAAGGATGGCGCGTCGGGCACCTCGGTCAACCAGTCCAACGCCAAGATCGCCCCCATCGAGATCATCGAAAGCGAGTTCCCGACGCGGGTGCTGCGCTTCGAACTGATCCCGGACTCCGGCGGCGCCGGCGCCTTCCGCGGGGGGCTTGGCATCAGGCGCGAATATGTGAACCTGCAGGACGCCCGCTTCTCCATCCGCTCGACGAAGCACATCATCGCGCCCAACGGCGCCGCCGATGGCGGCAAGGGGCGCACGGGCGACATCGTCATCAACGCAGGCCGCGAAGGCGAAAAGCGCCTGCCCACGCGCTATGCAGATTATCCGCTGAAGGCGCAAGACGTCTTCTGCCTCGACACGCCCGGCGGCGGCGGGCTGGGCGATCCGCGCCAGCGCGATCCCGCCAAGGTGGTCGCCGATGTGAACGAGGGCTATGTGACGCCCGAGGCGGCGCTGCGCGATTATGGCGTCGCTCTGGTCAGGAAGGGCCGCAAATACGAGCTCGCCTGAGCTGCAGCCATCAAGAAAAAATGAAGGCGTCGATCCTGATCGAAGCCTGCGAATAGGATAGACTGCACGCCTCGCGCCCCGGGGTGGATGAGACGGAGTTAAAGATATGACGGCTCGCATTGATCGACGCAGCTTCGCCACCCTTGCGGGGGCAAGCCTGCTCTGCGCCCCCTTCGTGTCGCGCGCCTCGGCGCAGACGCTCATGCCAGTGAAGGTCGGCTATGACGGCTTCTCCATGACGACCTCGCCGATGAACTACGCCATGCAGAAGGGCATCTTCAAGAAGCACGGCCTTGATCTCAACATGGTCTATATCGACGCGGGCGTGACGCTCACGCAGGCTGTGGTCGGCGGCTCCGTGGACATCGGCCAGAACGGCTATACGCCTGCGGCGGCGGCGGCCGTGCAGGGCGGGGACATCGTCTTCATCGGCGGCATTTCTAACAAGCTCCCCTTCCAGCTCATCGTGAAGAAAGAGATCAAGACGGCCGCCGACCTCAAGGGCAAGAAGATCGCGATCTCGCGCCTCGGCTCCTCGTCCGATACGGCGGCGGGTTTCGCGGTGGCGCATCTCGGCCTCAAGCGCAGCGATGTGACCCTGTTGCAACTGGGGGGCGAGGGCACGCGCACCGCCGCCATGATGAGCGGCCAGATCGACGGCTCCATGGAGCAACTGCCACGCAGCGCCGAGCTGGAGGAGACCGGCAACTTCCACATGCTCGTCGATTGCACGATCGTGGCGGGCGATTATCCCAACACCGCCTATGTGGCGCGGCGCTCGACGGTGAAAGCCAAGCCCGAACTCATCAAGCGCTTCATGGCCGCCATGGGCGAAGGCATCCACGCTTACAAGACCAACAAGGCCGAAGCGCTGGAATCGAGCGCAGCCTTCCTCAAGACGCCGAACAACCATTCGCTGGAGCTGACCTACGACAGCTTCTCGAAGAACATCTTCCCCGACATTCCCCGTCCCTCCATGGCGGGCATCCAGCTTGTGCTCGATGAGATGAAAGAGAAGCTGCCGGCGGCCGGCAATGTGAAGCCGGCGGACATCACCGACACCAGCGCGCTCGACGCGCTTGAGAAGGAAGGCTTCTTCGCGAAGCTCGGCAAGTGAGCCCCATGCCGCTCGACACGATGGATCAAACGCAGGACGCCCGCGCCGTGAAGCTCTCCGCGCGCGGCGTGCGCATCGACTTCTGGAACGAGCGCATCAAGCGCAATCTGCGCGTGCTCGACGGCGTCGACCTTGACGTGCGCGCGGGCGAACTGGTCGCCATCGTGGGCCCCAGCGGCTGCGGCAAGTCCACCTTTCTGGGGGCGGTCGACGGGCTGGTCAAAATGCGGGCGGGCGAAATCCGCGTCGATGATGTGAGCGTCGACAAGCCCGGCGCCGACCGCGCCATGGTGTTCCAGCAGGACTCGCTCTTTCCCTGGCGCACGGTGCTGCGCAACATCAGCTATGGCCTCGAGTTGCAGGGACGCATGAGCAAGGGCGACATCCGCGACCGGGCGGCGAGCCTTGTGGAGCTGGTCGGCCTCAAAGGCTTTGGCGAGCATTATCCGCATGAACTGTCGGGCGGCATGCGCCAGCGCGTGAACATCGCCCGTGCGCTCGCTACCGATCCGGAGCTTCTGCTGCTGGACGAGCCCTTCGCCGCGCTTGACGCCCAGACCCGTGAATTCATGCAGGTGGAGCTTTTGAAGATCCTCGCCCGCGCGAAGAAGACGGCGCTCTTCATCACCCATCAGATCGACGAAGCGGTGTTCCTCGCTGACCGCGTCGCCGTCTTCTCGGCGCGTCCCGCCCGCATCAAGGCCATCGTGGACGTCGATCTGCCGGGACAGCGGACGCTGGAGACGAAGCTGCAGCCCCGGTTCCGCGATCTGCAGGAACGCATCTGGCGGCTCATCGAGGAAGAGGCGGAGCGCACCGGCCTTCTGACCTCCACCGTGGGAGCCTGACGTGACGAGCGTGACGCAAGACGTTGTGGAAGATGACGCCGAGGGCGCGCCGAACCGCTCCTTTTGGGCCCGCCATGAAAACACCCTGCTCGGCCTCTTCGCCGTAGCGGGCTTCCTGCTGTTCTGGGAATGCTCGGTCCTCTATGGCTGGGTGAACCCGCTCTTCACAAGCGCGCCGACGCGCATCGTCAAGGCCTGCGCCGCGATGGTGCGCGACGGGTCGATCTGGAACGATCTGGCCGTCAGCGGCGTCGAATTCGGCCTCGGCTATGGGCTCGCGGTGATTGTGGGCGTGCCGCTCGGCATCCTCATGGGCTGGTACAGGCGCTTCAACGCCCTGCTCGAGCCCTTCGTGAACGCGCTCTACGCCACGCCGCGCATCGCGCTCATGCCGCTCATCATCATCTGGTTCGGCGTGGACATGAGCGCCAAGGTGGCGATCATCTTCCTGTCGACCGTCTTCCCGATCCTCGTGAACACCATGACGGGCGTGCGCACCATCGACCGGGACTTCATCAAGGTGGCCCGCTCCTTTGGGGCGACCGACGGCCAGCTCTTCGCCACCGTCGCCCTGCCCTCCTCTGTGCCCAACCTGCTCACCGGCCTGCGGCTGGGGCTGGGCCATGCGCTGATCGGCATCGTGGTCGGCGAAATGTATGGGGCCTCGGCGGGCATCGGCTATATGATGCAGACGGCGGGCGCGACCTTCCAGACGGACCGGGTGATGGTGGGCATCATCATCATCGCGGCGGTCGGCATGGCGTTGACGCAGGCCCTCAAGATGATCGAAAACAGGTTCGAAATGTGGCGCGTCGACCATAGGGGTTGAGCCAACGCAAGCCACCAACAGGGGAGAACGCCATGAAGTTCGAAGGTCAGGTCGCCATCGTCACCGGCGCGGGGCGCAACATCGGTGAAGACATCTCCAAATTGCTGGCCGCCCACGGGGCGACCATCGCGGTCGTGGACCTCGACAAGGGGCGCGGCGACAAGGTCGCCTCCGACATCGTGGCGGCCGGCGGCAAGGCGAAGGGCTTCGTCTGCGACGTCTCGAGCGAGGACGACATCCTGAAATGCGTCGCCGATGTGATGGCGGCTTTCGGGCGCATCGACATGCTCATCAACAACGCCGCCATCTCCGACAACAAGAACATGTTCGACCTCACCACCGCCGAGTGGAACCGGGTGCTGGCGATCACCCTCACCGCCCCCTTCGTCCTGACGAAGGCCGTGGCCAAGGAGATGATCGCGGGCGGGCGCGGCGGGCGCATCGTGAACGTCAGCTCCACCTCCGGCTATTTCGGCCGCGACCGCGCCACCGCCTATACGGCGGCCAAGGGCGGCGTGGTGAACCTGACGAAGTCGCAGGCCATCCAGCTCGCCCCCCACAAGATCCGCGTCAACGCCGTGGTGCCCAACAAGATCGGCTCGCCCGTCGGCAAGGACGAGTTCGACCCCACGCGTCCCGTGGTCAATCTGGTCGGGCGCCCCGGCGTGCCGGAAGACCTCGCCAACGCGGTGCTCTTCCTCGTCTCCGAGGAATCCTCATTCATCGTGGGAACGGCGCTCTTCGTCGATGGCGGCTGCACCACCATGATGCCCGGCAACACCTGACGGCGGCTCCGCCCACGGCCTTGTTAAAGGCCGCATGCTTTGCGAATATCGCGCCGGACAACAATCCGGCGCGATGGCGCCAAAGGGCAGGAGCACCCAAAGATGCATGACGCGGCGCATGAGGCCTTCAGGGTCATTCGCGATCTGGAGTTTGTGAAGCGCGGCGACGCCGCCATCGTCGGCGATCTCTATCTGCCGGCCGACAAGCCCAACGCCCCGGTCATCGTCGCGGTCCATGGCGGCGCCTGGCAGCGCGGCGGACCCAAGAGCTACGCCCGGATCGGCCCCTATCTCGCCAAACATGGCGTCGGCGTCTTCGCCGTGACCTACCGCTTCGCGCCCAAGAACCTCTTCCCCAAGGCCGTTCATGACGTGCGCGCCGCCATCCAGTTCCTGCGCGCCAAGGGCGCGGGGCTGGGCGTCGACGTGAACCGCATCGGCGTCATGGGCGATTCGGCGGGCGGCCATCTGGCCTCGCTGGTGGCGCTTGCGGGCGACCACCCGGAATTCGCCAATCAGCCCGAGGACGCCTATCCCGGCGTGAGCGCCGCCGTGAAGGTCTGCGTGCCCGTCTATGGCATCTACGACCTCATGGCCCAGTGGGACTTCGATCAGATCCTCGCGCCCAAGGGCAATCTGGCTGAAATCTTTCTGGGCTACAGCGCGCTGGAGGACCGCTTCGGCTACCACCGCGCCTCGCCCATCAACTATGTGACGAAGGCCATGAGCCATGTCGCCTTCTTCATGGCCTGGGGCCAGCGCGACGACATCGTGGATCCCAAGACCCAGTCCGAGCCGATGCTGGCCGCGCTCAAGCGCGCGGATTACTTCGTGCGGACGGCGACCGTGGACGCCGGGCACTTCTGGATGAGCGAGCCTTTGGATGAGCCGGGCAGCTTCCCGGGCTTCGTGGCGCCCCGGATTCTGCGGTTCCTGCAGGAAAAACTATGAACCAGTGGACAAATCCCACAGATGTTGGTGAGTTAGAGGCTTGAGAACAATCCCTGCCCACTCCAAAGTGGGCAGGGCGTCAAGGACTGAAACAACAAAAAAAGCGCACCGTCCGATAGGGGGGACCATGGATCAACCGGTCATCATCAAGGCCCAGGTCAGATCGAGCCTCTGGCTGCTGATGAGCAGCGTGGCCACGCGATTCGGCCGCGAGACCCTGCGGGGCCTCACCGGCTGCAAGCTTGGGATGCAGGGCGCGCGGGTGCTGATTCATCTTCTGGAGCAGGAGGGCCTGCGGTGCGCGTCGCTGGCCAACGCCGTCGGCCTTGAGGCCACAGCCCTGTCTCATCTCATGCGCTCACTGGCGAACCAGGGCCTCATCCAGCGCGCGCGCGCCAGCGGCGACCAGCGCGGGATCGAGGTCTCCCTGACGGAGAAGGGGCGCGAAGTGGCCCAGACCTGTCGGGAGGTGAACGCCCGGACCGAGGAGCTGCTGGTCGCCGGGCTCGAAAAGAAGGATGTGCAGAATTTGCACGCCATCCTCTCGCGCATGAGCGCCAATCTCGAAACGAACGCAGCAAGCCCGCCCTGAGGCCTCAGCCGGCGGCTTTGGCGAAGAGCTGCACGATGTTCCCCTCGGGGTCGCGGAAGGCGAGGACGCGGCCGTGCGCGCCCATGTCGCGCTGCTGGATGATCGTGCAGCCGGCCTCCGCCAGCTTCGCCTCATAGGGGGCGAGATCATCGACCTCGAGCGCGGCGACCGCCCCGCCTTCGAGGCTGGCGGATTCTTCAGGCGAACTCAGCGCCAGGCTCACATTGCCGCCATCGAACTGGGCCCAGCGCGCGCCGTCGCGGAATTTCAGCTTGAGGCCGAAAACGCTCTCGTAGAAAGACGCCGCCCGGTCCATGTCCTTGACGGTGTAATAGACGCTCTGAACTCGCTTGAACACGTTTCGCTCCCCTGTTTCACCGGCCATTCAGCCCCGCATCTCAGGCGGCGTCAACCGGCCTTTGAGCGACGGGCTCAAATGGGCGGGATCGACCTTTGATGATGGTCAATGAGGAGCGCCAGGATCAAACCGAACAGCAGGCAGGATCCGATGATGACGGCCGGGTGGACCCCCGGAGACAACAGCATCACGATGGCCCCCAGAAGCCCGGTCCCAACCCCGTTCAACGCGGCGGCGAAGAACTGCCGGTAGCGTTGGCTATAGCGCAACTGGCCCCAGCGCGAGGCCACCGTCCAGGCGGCGGCGCGGCGCAGGCTTTCATCGACCTCCCCGAGGCTGGTCTCGACCAATTTGCGGTCGAGGCCCCTGGCGGCGGCGCGTATCGCGGCTATGGCGACATCAGGCGTGCAGTCAAACCAGCCGACGTTGACGCGGTGGCGCTCCAGCGCCGCACGGGCCGCCGCCTCCACCTTCCGATAGGCGTCAGCGCGCAGGAAGCAGAGAAAGGCGACCTCCAGATGAAAGGACATGCGGTTGCACATCCTTGCAAAGGCAGCAGCGGGCTTCGACGTCGCCTCCAGTTTGAGGAGGCCTTGATCGCTGCGGATGAGCAGTAGGAAGCCGACGGTCGGGGGCACGGACAGGTTGGGCGCGAGGCTTGCCGTCTTGGCCCTCGCTGGAGCGCGAATCACCTCAGCTTCGGATGGCCTCACGGCGCGAATTTTCGACCCCTCAAACCGCAGATGCATCGGATCGCCCCCTCCCCAGGTGGAGGCGATGCTAAACTAGCTTTTTTAAGAAAGTAATATTATTTTTAACAAAAGTTCCAAAAAGAGCCGGACCGTCAGGCGCAGGGGCTGCTACCAAGGCTGCGGCGAACTGCTATAAGGGGCCTCGGCGCGTCAGGCGCCGCAGGAGGATCACGCCGACATGTATAAGAAAATGCCCGTCATCGCCCTCGAAGAGCACTATTGGGACCACGAGCTTGCGGCCCAGCTGCAGGGCGCCGAAGGCACGCGCTCCGCTGACATGCTGCAGCGGCTCTATGACCTTGGCGAGCTGCGCCTCAAAGAGATGGACGAGGCGGGGATCGACATTCAGGTGCTCTCCCACGGCGCACCCTCCGCGCAGAAGCTCGACCCCTCGATCGCGGTGGACCTGACGAAGCGGGTCAATGATCGGCTTGCGCAAGCCGTCGCGCGCCACCCTACGCGTTTCGCGGGCTTCGCCGCCTTGCCGACCGCCCATCCCGAAGCCGCCGCCCGCGAGCTCGAACGCTGCGTGAAGGAGCTGGGCTTCGTCGGCGCGATGATCTGCGGCCTGACCAATGGCGTCTTCCATGACGATGAGCGTTTCTGGTGCATCTACGAGCGCGCCGAAGCGCTGGGCGTTCCGATCTATTTCCATCCCTCCTTCCCCGACGCCAATGTCTCGGCCGCCTATTACGACAAATACGCCAAGGACTTCCCGCAGGTGGTGCGGGCCGCGTGGGGCTATACGGTGGAGACGGCGACGCAGGCCATCCGCCTGATCCTCAGCCGCGTCTTCGAAAAGCATCCGGGCCTGAACGTCATTCTCGGCCATATGGGCGAGACCCTGCCCTATCAGCTCTGGCGGATCGATCAGGCGCTCAAGCGTCCCGGCCATGACGAGATGAACTTCCGCGAACATTTCACGCGCAATTTCTACATCACCACCAGCGGCCATTTCTCCACCACCGCTCTCGTCTGCGCGATGATGGAGATGAGCATGGACCACATCATGTTCTCGGTGGATTACCCCTTCGTGGCCCACAAGCCCGCCATGGATTGGCTCGACACGCTGCAGCTTTCAAATACTGATATGCGCAAGTTCCTGAGCGGCAACGCCCGCCGGGTGCTCAACCTCTGAGGCGACGAAAGGGCTGCGTGGACCGCCGCGCAGCCCAAGCCATTTCGATCATCCAACCAAGAGCAGACAATGGCCAAGCGCCCGACCCTCTATCTCCTCCCCGGCCTTCTCTGCGACGCCTATACCTACGCCCATCAAAAACGCGCCCTTGAAGGGGAATTCGACGTCCGCGTGCTCGACTTCTTCGGCCTCGACTCCATGACGGCCATGGCCGAGCGGGTGCTGAACGAGGCGCCCGAGCGTTTCTCGGTCTGCGGCTTCTCCATGGGTGGACGCGTGGCGCTGCAGATCTTCCGCCTTGCGCCTGAACGGCTGGAGCGCCTTTGCCTTCTTGACACCGGCGTGACCGCAGCCGCGCCTGGCGAAGCGGAAAAGCGGCAAGTGCTGGTCGATCTCGCCTGGAAAGAGGGCATGGATGCGCTGGTCAGAACCTGGTTGCCGCCCATGCTGCATCCTGACCGGCGCGAGGATCCCGCCTTCACCGGGCCTTTGGGCGACATGATCCGGCGCGCCAGCCCCGACATTTTCGAGAAGCAGATCCGCGCCCTCGTGAACCGCCCGGACCCCGGCCCGTTGCTGCCCACCATCAATTTCCCCACCGTCGTCGCCGTGGGACGACAGGACGAGTGGAGCACGGTGGAGCAGCATGAGGACTTTGCAAAACTCATCCCCAACGCCAGAATGGTCGTGATCGAAGACAGCGGTCATTTCACGCCGGTGGAGCAGCCGGACGCCCTGACCGCCATACTTCGCGAGATGATGGCGATGAACGCCGCCTGAACTGGAGGAACGCACATGTCCAAAGGCCCCTTCCGCGCCGACCATGTCGGCAGTCTGCTGCGTCCAGCCGAACTGAAAGAGGCCCGGGCGAAAGCCGCCAGCGGCGCCATCACGCAGGAAGCCCTGCGCGCGGTTGAAGACAAGTGCATCCGCGACGTCATCGCCCTGCAGGAGGGCGCGGGCCTGAACGCCATCACGGACGGCGAATTCCGCCGGGCCATGTGGCACACGGATTTTCTCACGGGCTTTGACGGCATCGTCGCCACCAAATCGCAATATGCGGTGAAGTTTCACGGCAAGAACGGCGAGACGGCGGAGACCTCCTCCATGCTCATCGTCAACGACAAGGTGCGCCGCACCAGGCCGGTGATGCTCGACCATTTCAGCTTTCTGAATTCGGTGACGTCGAAGACCGCCAAATTCTGCATGCCCTCGGCCACCTATCTGCACCTGCGCGGCGGACGCAAACTGGTGGATGAGAAGTCCTATCCCGACATGGCCGAGTTCTGGGACGACATCGCCACCGTCTATCAGCAGGAGATCGACGATCTCGCCAAGGCTGGCGCCACCTATGTGCAGCTGGATGACGTGTCCTTCTCCTATCTGTGCGACGAGAGCATCTGCCAGCAGATCGCCAATGACGGCGAAGACCCCAAGCGCCTGCCGCAGCTCTACACCCAGATCGTCAACAGGCTGATCTCGAAGCGCCCGGCGAATATGACGGTGACGATCCACACCTGCCGGGGCAATCACGACAGCATGTGGATGGCTTCGGGCGGCTATGACGCGGTGGCGGAATCCTTCTTCGCTGAAACCGATGTGGACGGCTTCTTCCTCGAATATGACACCGACCGCGCCGGCGGCTTCGAGCCCCTGCGCTTCGTGCCTAAGAACAAGAAAGTGGTGCTCGGCCTCGTCAGCTCCAAAGAGGCGGCGCTGGAGACCAAGGACGCCCTCAAGCGGCGGATCGAGGAAGCGTCAAAGCATATCTCCATCGACCAACTCTGCCTGAGCCCGCAATGCGGCTTCGCCAGCACCGCGCCCGGCAACCGCATCACCGAGGACGTCGAGCGCCGCAAGCTGCAGCTGATCGTGGAGACCGCGCAGGAGGTCTGGGGGTCGAGCGTCTAACCGCGCTCCAGCTCCTCCAGCATGGCGCGGATCCACGCGCTGGTCTTGGCGAGGCCGCCGAAGGGGAAGAAGTGGAAGGCCTCCACATGAGCGCCCGCCTCGCTGACAAGCGCTTCCCCGAGGCCCCTGACGACGCCTTCGGGGCCCGTATCCTTCAACAGGCGTCCGATCGTGCCGACATGTTTCTGCACGGCTGAGATCGAATTGCCGATGCCGCACCGCAAAGCGAATTTCAGGAGAGTCGCGGGATTGGCTGGCCCTGCAAGGCCAAGGCGGATGGGCGCAGCGATGCCTGCCGCCTGAACGGCGCCCAGCCATTGCTCCACGGGGCGCGGATCGAATGAAAACTGTGTCACGATCCCAAAGCCAAGCCCTGCGGCCTGCGCAGCGTCGCGCTTGTCGGTGAGCACCTTCATGAGGCGCTCCTGGGACAGGCCCACATTGCCCTCGGGATGGCCGGCCACATCCACATGGGCCACGCCAAGCTGTTGCAGCAACCCGCTCTCGATGACCTCAAGGCTTGTCGCATAATCGCCACGCGGGCGCGTGGTGTCGCCTGCGATGAGCAGCAGACGCGTCACCTGCGCCTCCTCCACAAGCCCGCCCACATAATCAGCCAGCATCTGCCGCGACATCATCTGGCGCGCAGGGACATGAAGCACGGGATTATAGCACGCGCCCCGCAGGATCTTCGCAATCTCGATGCGCGTGCGAAAATCATCGCCGGGCAGATAGCTCACATAGACATCCGCGCCGGCGCTGAAGAAACTGTCCAGCACCCGCGGCGAGTTCTTTTCATAGACCTCGACGGTGGCCGCCCGCAGAAGCCCGGCAAGGCGCGCATGGATGGCGGCGCTGGCGGCGCGCGCCTGGTCAGGGGACGCTGTCATGCTCCGGCTCATGGCTGGCGACGCGAAATGACGAAGGATTCATCGTTGAACCAGAGGCCGCCGTATTTCTGGAGAACCTCCTCGGTCGCTTCGAGATAGCGATCATTCTTGACGACCTCGGACAGCCGGTTGTCCTCGATCTGGGCCACATAGATGGCGGCGTTCCAGGCGGCGAAAAGCGTGGAGGTGCCGATGGCCCCGACGACTTCGCCGGGCAATGTGTGCATGTCGTAGCGGAAGACGGAGCGGGCGTCGGAATAGGCGTTGAAGTTGAGATTACGGCCTGCGGCGCCAAGCTCGATCTTCACGGATTTCAAAAGCGCATGGCGATCGACCTGGAAGGGGTTTTCGCCCGGCCAGATCTTCTGGACGATCTCAAGCCCCGGATCCTTGCCCGAGGAATGGATGCCGATGAGCCGGCCGCCTGGCCCCAAAGCCCGCGCAAGGGGGCCGATGACCTTCTTCGCCTTGAACTCGGCGGAGGCGCGGGCGCGATAGGGCTGCGAGGCGATGATGAGGTCGTAATCGGCCATGACGCGCCCTGGCCGTGGCAGGATCGGATCCAGCAGAAAGCGATGATCCTCGCGGTAGAGCGTGAGGACGATGGGTCGGTCATAGACGGGATTGCCGGTCTTGGGGCTGACCTTGGCGCTCCAGTTCTCCGAGAGGAAGGACTGCAGCTCCGTCAACTGCTCCTCGAAATCGTGGGAGGAATTGCCGGTCAGGGCCACCTCTTTCCAGATGAGGCTATGGGCGGCTGCGGAGCTTTTGGGCGATAGCCACGGGGCTTCGGAATAGTAGAGATTGGTCAGCACCAGCACGGTCGAGGGGTGCTCGTAGAAACGGTCGGGGATCTTGTCGAGGGTCAGGCGCACATCCTCGAGGCTCACCTCCTTGCCCACGATATAGAAGGGCATGGTGGGAAACCGCGCATGCATGGCGCGCATGACCCGCGTCAGAACCGTGCCGTCGCCGACGCCCGCATCAAAGAGACGAAGCGCGGGCGGGCGCGGGCTGATGTTGCCAAGCTCCATGGCGACGCGGTTCGCCACCACCCATTTCTCGGAGCAGGTGTTGACGAAAAGCAGATATTTCTGGCGATTGTCGAAGAAGCGGAACCCCTCTTCGGCGTCGGCGCCCGGCGCAGCAGGAGGCCTTGGCGCGGGGGTCGCCGCCATGACGCCATCGGCGAGAGGCGCGGAGGGCTGCGGCATGGTCACCGCCTGCGCGGGGACGCCTGCCCGATTTTTCGCTCCGTTCTTGCTGCGCAGCCGCAGGGCCTGGGGATTGTCGGCATGGGCGGCCATGAAAGCCCGGAGCCGGGCCAGCGTGTCGAGGGTTACGCTGCCGCCGTCGCGCAGCCGCGAAACCAGCTTGCCGTCATTGACGCAAAGGCGCCCGAAAGTGGACTCGGCGAGCCCCGCAAGTCGGCAAAAATCACTGATTTCATTCAGAATTTCCTGCGCGCCCATGTCATCTCCTCCACGCGCAGGCCTCAGCCGCGTCGTGGAGCGGATTGTCGGCCACGGGCTAAACCCGTCAACCACAAAATGGAAGCACGAGAGTGGGCAGATATCGTGGGCAAACGCCCAAGGGCATGGGCGATCAGTGCAGCCGCGGACTATTGGCGACCCGGTTGCGGTCTTCGCTCTTCAGCACCACGTCGAGCGCACGGCCGTCGCGCAGAAGGCTAAGCGGCGCCTTGACCCCGGCGGTTCCAAGCGCCCAGAGGCGCTTGTAGAAAGAGGCGAGATTGACGACGGGCGCGCCTGCGATCGACAAGATGACATCCCCCGCGCGCAGGTTCGCGCGCTTGGCAGGTCCGCGATCGGCGACGCCCATCAACACGACCTTATCCTCGATCTCTGTCGCATAAACGCCGATCCAGGGGCGCGGCGGACGGTTGGGCTGGCCCATGGTCAGAATATCCTCCATCACCGGCTTCAGCAGGTTGATGGGGATGCTCATATTGATGTTTTCGGTGATGCCCTTGCGGCGCTGCTGCTCAAGCTGAAGCGAGCCTATGCCCACCAGATCGCCCGACGGGCCGATCAGCGCCGCCCCGCCCCAGTTGGGATGGGAGGGCGCCGTGAAGATGGCGTTCTCCAGCAGATATTCCCAATAGCCCGCGAAAGGCTGGCGCGCCGCGACATGGGCGGCCACGGACCTCTTGCGCCCGCCCCCGCCCGCCAGAACGACCTCATCGCCGATCTGAACCGCGTCGGAATCCCCCAGCGGCATGGGCTTCGCCTCAAGGCGGCCGAGCGCCTGCACCAGAGCGAATCCGGTCGTATGATCGATGCCCACGACATCGGCCGCGACCACCTGCCCCTCGCCGGTGCGAAGCCAGACAGACTGCGCTTCATTGACGAGATAGCCGACCGTCAGGACAAGGCCGGGCTCCCTTATGAAGACGGCGTTGCCAGCCCGCTCCGTGCCAAGCGTGGCGGCGGAGAAGGCGTTCTCCGGCACGACCGAACTGATGTAGAGGACGCTCGACAGCGCCCCCTCAAGATCGAACGTATATTCGTCGGCCTTGGGCTGAAAGGCGGCTGGCACTTTCCAGTCGCTGAAAGAAGACATGCCCGGTTCCTTTGCGAGCGACACCACGCGCAAACCCATCATAGCGGGCGGATGCGCGGCGGCAAGTCTGCCTGCGGCGAAGGAAAATCTGACCTCAGACCGGCGTTTCGCCGAGCACCGTGACCCGACGAAGGATCCGCCGCTGGTCAGCCGGGAAATCGTTGCGGGCATGGAGGGTGCAGCGATTGTCCCACATGATGAGGTCGCCCACCCGCCATTTATGGGCATATTGGAACGACGCCTGCTCCTGGTGCTCGAACAGACGCAGCAGCAGGGCGTCGCTCTGTGAACGCTCCATGCCCTCAATGCACATGGTCATGCCCCGATTGACATAAAGCGCCTTGCGCCCCGTGGCAGGGTGGGTGCGGATGATGGGATGCGCATAGCTCTTCGCGCCTGCAGGAATCGACGGGTAAAGCTCCATGGCGCTTTGGCCATAGCCCCCCTCCTCGCTATATTCGAAAATATTGACCGCCTTGCGCCCCTCCACCGCGCGCAGAAGATCTTCAGGCAGCGTCTCATAGGCGCGATACATGTTCGCGAAGAGGGTCTCGCCCCCATGCGAGGGGATCTCGATGCCATAGAGCAGAGCCGCCATGCAGGGGCGCTCGACATAGCATTGGTCGGAATGAAAGAGCATCTCGCCATCGGGCAAGGCGCCGATCAGCCGCCCATTCTCGCGCACATTGGAGATGAGAAAAGAGGAGGAATGTTCCTGCGATTGCCCGCTGTTGCGATTGACGGTGCTGGCGAGCTGGCCGAAACCTTTGGCGAAGAGAACCTGATAGGCCTCAATCAGCGTCTGGCCCCGGAATAGAATGACGCAATGGGCATGAAAGGCGTCCAGAACCCTTGCGAAGGTTGCGGGCGGGAGCTGGCGCGACAGGTCCGCCCCAATGATCTCGACGCCGATCTCGGGCGCGAGCGGGCGGAAAGAGAGACCATCGCCCCCATCGCGCTGCGAAAGGCCATCCCCAAGCGACATGAGCATCCCCCGAACCTTGTTTATATATCTAAGCTGAAAGAGGCGACGACTGAAGTCAAGTAGGCCCCAACGCAAAACGGCGGCCACCCGAAGGTGACCGCCGTATTGGAAGGCGACATGATGAAGAGCATTTATCCGTTCTTTGCAGGCCTGGCGGCGACCTACTCTCCCAGGTCTTGAGACATAGTACCATTGGCGCTGGAGCTTTTGACGGCCGAGTTCGGGATGGGATCGGGTCTGGACGCTCCGCAAGAGCCACCA
>CANGFT010000026.1 GCA_947453205.1 Beijerinckiaceae bacterium
CCGGCAGCATTCAGATCCGCCGACTGGACCGCCAGCGTGATGGTGTCGGCGCCTGCGCCGCCGTCAACCGTATCAAGGCCGATGAAACCAGCGACCGTGTCATTGCCCGATCCGCCGATGATGCTGTCGGCGCCAGAACCGCCGGTGATCGAGTCCGCGCCACTGCCGCCAGTGATCGAAAATCCCTCGGACTGCGCAGACAGAGTGATGGTGACGCCTGTCGTCACGCCAGAGGCGCTGACGGCCTCCACCAATGTGATGCGCGTGTCCGTGGCGCCTGCGGTGTTGAGATCGGTCGACGTTCCCGTCAGGACGATCGTATCCGCCGTTCCAGCGCCTCCGTTGACGGTGTCAGCGCCAAGGAACCCGTAAATGATGTCGTCGCCGCTGCCCGCGCTGATGTTGTCAGCACCGGCGCCGCCAGTGAGCGAGTCTGCGCCACTGCCGCCCGTGATGGAGAAGCCTTCGGCCTGGCCAGTCAGGGTGATCGTCACGCCTGCGGTCGCGCTCGCCGCAGAAACAGCCTCCACCGCCGTGATGCGGGCGTCCGTCGCACCCGCAGTGTTGAGATCGCCCGACGTCGCCGTCAGCGTGATCGTGTCTGCGCCGGCGCCTCCATCCACCGTGTCAGCGCCGAGGAAACCAACAATCGTGTCATTGCCAGACCCACCGCTGATGCTGTCCGCGCCGGAGCCTGCGGTGAACGAGTCTGCGCCGCTGCCGCCCGTGATCGAGAAGCCCTCGGTCTGGTTGCTGAGCGTGATCGTGACGGCGGCCGTCATTGCGGAGGCGGACACCGCCTCCACATTGGTGATCTGCGCATCGCCGGCAGCATTCAGATCCGCCGACTGGACCGCCAGCGTGATGGTGTCGGCGCCTGCGCCGCCGTCAACCGTATCAAGGCCGATGAAACCGACGACCGTGTCATTGCCCGATCCGCCGCTGATGCTGTCCGCGCCAGAACCGCCGGTGATCGAGTCTGCGCCACTGCCGCCAGTGATCGAAAATCCCTCGGACTGCGCAGAGAGGGTGATGGTGACGGCTGTCGTCACGCCAGCGGCGCTGACGGCCTCCACCAATGTGATGCGCGTGTCCGTGGCGCCTGCGGTGTTGAGATCGGTGGACGTGCCCGTCAGAACGATCGTATCCGCCGTTCCAACGCCTCCGTTGACGGTGTCAGCGCCAAGAAAGCCGTAAATGATGTCGTCGCCGCTGCCCGCGCTGATGTTATCCGCACCGGAGCCGCCAGTAAGGGAGTCAGCGAAATCGCCGCCCGTGATGGAGAAGCCTTCGCTCTGACCAGTCAGGGTGATCGTCACACCTGCGGTGGCGCTCGCCGCAGAAATGGCCTCCACCGCTGTGATGCGGGTGTCCGTCGCGCCAGCAGTGTTGAGATCGCCAGACGTCGCCGTCAGGACGATCACATCGGCGGTCCCACCAATGCCGCCGTCGATCGTGTCGGCGCCTACAAAACCAATGATCGTGTCATTGCCAGAACCGCCGGTGATCGCGTCGGCGCCGGTTCCGCCAGTGATGGAGAAGCCTTCCGTCTGGTTGACCAGCGTGATGGTGACGCCTGCGGTCGCCCCCGCAGCCGAAATGGCCTCGACCAAGGTGATGCGCGAATCCGTGCCGGCTGCCGAGGTGAGATCGGCAGACGTCGCCGTGAGGATGATGGTGTCTGCTGTCCCGACGCCGCCGTTGACGGTGTCGGCGCCAAGGAACCCATAAATGAGGTCGTCGCCGCTGCCCGCGCTGATGTTGTCACCGCCCGCGCCGCCTGTGATGGAGTCGGCGAAATTGCCGCCCGTGATCGTGAACGCTTCGGTCTGGGCGGTCAGGGTGATCGTCACGCCAGCGGTCGCGTTTGCGGCCGAAAGAGACTCCACATTCGTAATTTGCGCGTTGCTCGCGAGATTGAGGTCGCCTGACGTCTCCGTCAATGAGATCACATCGGCGGTCCCGACGCCGCCATTGACTGTATCGGCGCCGACAAAGCCAATGATCGTGTCATTGGCGCCGCCGCCTGTTATGGCGTCGGCGCCAGTTCCGCCCGTGATGGAGAAAGCCTCGGTCTGGGCGGTGAGCGTTATGGTGACGCCTGCGGTCGCGCTCGCCGCCGAAATGGCCTCCACCGCTGTGATGCGCGTATCTGTAGCTGCAGCGGTGGTGAAGTCGGTGGATGGCCCCGACAGCGCAATCGTATCTGTGCCTGCGCCGCCGTTGACCGTGTCAGCCCCGACGAAACCAATGATCGTATCGTTGCCAGACCCGCCGGTGATCGCATCGGCGCCAGTTCCACCAGTGATGGAGAAGCCTTCCGTCTGGCTTGTGAGGGTGATGACCACGCCGGCTGTCGCTGCAGAGGCGTCGATGGATTCCACACCCGTAAGGCGCGCATCTGTGGCGCCATTGAGGTCTGTTGATGTGGCCAGAAGAACAAGCGTGTCGACGCCTGCCCCGCTGTCCACTGTATCGGCGCCTAGAAAACCGCCGATCGTATCATTGCCCGAACCGCCGATGATGCTGTCGGCCCCCGAACCGCCGGTCAGCGAATCCGCGAAGGCGCTGCCGGTGATGGTGAAGCCTTCGGTCTGGCCCGACAGGGTGATGGTGACGCCCGCTGTGGCGCTGGCCGCCGAAATGGCTTCAACACCTGTGATGCGGGCGTCCGTGAGGCCGGCGCTATTCAGGTCGGCGGAGGTGGCGGTCAGTTGGATCGTATCCACACCCCCGCCGCCGATCAGGGTATCTGCGCCTACGAAGCCTATGAACGTGTCCGCGCCCGAACCGCCCGTGAGCGAGTCAGCGCCGGTTCCGCCCGTGATCGAGAAGCCTTCGGTCTGATTGGTCAGAGTGATCGTGACGCCGGCGGTGGCGGCGGAAGCTGAAATCGCTTCGACATTGGTGATCTGCGCATCCGTCGCGCTGTTCAGGCTGGTCGCCGTCGCAGTCAGCGTGATGACGTCTATGCCTGCGCCGCCATCAACCGTATCCGCGCCAGCAAAGCCTTGAATCGTATCGTCGCCAGCATCGGCAAGAATAAGGTCAGCCGAATTGTTGCCGCTAAGCAGATCAGCACCGGTAGTGCCGTTGATTGTAGGCATTTCAGCTTATCCACCCAGCTAAAGCGATACTGACTCAACGATAACCTACGGCTTGAGTCCAAGCAAATTTAGATTTTAACTGAATTATTTCATTGCATGTTTCGTTTATAAGAAAATTTCAGAAATAGATGATTCGAAATGACCTTCGCTGGGATCATCAGACGTTAACTCTGGCTTAAGAAATGCTTAAGCTTTTCTTTTCGGAGCGCGCTCATCCCATGATCCAGCGCGCGCCGCTGGCCTGCGCGAGCGTCCGCACCTGCGCCAGCAATCCGGCTCCCACGGGAATCCCCGCTTGCCTGCGCTTGGCGGCGTTGGCGCGCTCGGGGTCGCCGGCGACCTGGACCGGCTTTTGCGGATCGACGGGGCGGGTCTGGCGCAAAGACTCGCAAAAACCCGCCACATCTTCGCGGAAGGCCTGCCCGTCGCGAAATAGGCCGGGATCCATGACGAAAAAGAAATGCGCCAATGAGCCCGTCCTGGGCTGGCTCGCCTCTTCCGGCCGCAGCAGCATGGGCGCGCCCGCAAGGCCCGCCGAGAGGATGCGCGCCATGGCGGCGAGGCCATAGCCCTTGTGGCTCGCGCCCTCGGGCGTTCCGCCAAGCGACGTCAGGAAGCCCTTGCGCTCGATGAGATCGAGCGGGTCGGTTGAGGGCAGGCCATCGCTCGACATCACCCAGCCCTCTGGCACGGGCAGCTTTTCATTGGCCTTGTTGCGCACCTTGCCCGACGCGACCGTCGCGGTGGCCATGTCCAGCAGGAAGGGCTCCCCCTCCTTGCCCGGCGCGGACATCGACCAGGGATCGGTGCCGAGCCTGCCCTGCGCGCCGCCCGTAGGCGCCACCGTGACGCCCGGCGTCGTTGTGGTGCTCATGCCGATGAAGCCGGCCTCGGCGGCCATCTTCGTGTAATAGCCGCAGGCGCCGTAATGGGCGGTGTTGCGCACGACCACGCAGGCGATGCCGATGGCGCGCGCCTTGGCGATGGCGACCTCCATGGCCAGCTTGCCTGCGGGATGGCCGAGCCCGCCGCCTGCGTCCACTAAGGCGGAGACGGGCGTCTCCTGCTCCACCGTCGGGGAAGCGCCGATATTGAGCAGCCCCGCCCGCCGCAGCCGGTCATAGGGCGGCAGCATCGACATGCCGTGCGAGTCGATGCCGCAGAGATCAGCATAGGAGAGGACGTCAGCCGTCGTCGCCGCATATTCCCGCGCCATGCCCCAGGCCTCCAGAATGAGCTGGATCTGTTCGCGATGGACTTCGAACGGACGGGTCATGGAACGCCTCTCCCTGAGCTCTGCGCCTTTGCGGCTTTGCCGTCAGCAAAGCTCATTCGCGCCGCCAAGTCGAGGGGCCAAGTCGAGTGGCCAAGGCGAGAGGTCAAGGCGAGAGGCCAAACCGCCGCTTTATTGCAGCGGCGCAGTCAGCTCCTTCATGCGCTCGATGACTTCAGGGGGCTGGGCGGCGACATCGGCCACCAGATCCTGCAGCGACTGGCCATCGAGCGTATCCGAGCCCAAACGGCGCTTCTCGGCGTCCGCAAGAAATTCCGGATCCTTCGCCATCTTGTCGAAGGCGGCCCGCAGCGCCGCCGTGCGCGCCTTGTCATTATCGGGCGGGGCCAGCAGAGCGCGCCCGACGGACGAGGTCGAAGAGATCAGCTTCATGGCGCCCTTGTCGAGCGGACGGTCGACGATCTCCATCACGGTCGGCACATCGGGGAATTCGCGAAAACGCTCGAGGGCGATGACATAGAGGATCTTGATCTTCTTTTCTTCAATCCACTCGCGCTTCGTCAGCAGATAATCCCAGCTCGTGCTGCCAATGCCCTGCGCCTCGCCGCGCTCAAGCGCGAGCCCCATGGCGGCGCTGGAGGGATAGCCCAGCACGACCTTGTATTTCGTGCCGAGAATGCGGTTCAAAGCCCAGGGCATCGTCGCCGAGGTGCCCGCAGCCGCCACCGCAGCAAGCGGCGTTTCGATCCTCTTGGCGTCCTCGACGCTCTGAACGGGCGACGAGTGCCAGGCCAGGCCAATGAGGACGCTGGAATCCACGCGGCCGATATAAGTGAACTTCTCGTATTCGTATTTGCGGCGCGCATCGTTGATCTTCTCGGTGATGTAGGTCGGCTGGAACATGCCAAGCACCGTTCCGTCCCTGGGCGCGACAGAATAGACATATTCCGCCGCTGCGATGCTGCCCGCCGCAGGCATGTTGCGCGGCACAATGGCGGGATTGCCCGGAATGAATTTCGACAGATGCATGGCCGCAAGGCGGGCGCTGAGATCATAGCCGCCCCCCTCGCCGACGCCGATGATGAGCTGGATCTGCTTGCCCTTGTAGAAATCCTCAATCGGATCGGCGCAGGCCCCCTGTGCGCCAAGCGCGAGCGCGAGAGGGAGCGCGAAGGCGGACAAAGCCATTCTGATGGGCATCGCAATCATCCTTTCCGCGCCTGCGCAGCCTTGGCGGCACGCAGCAGGTTGGTCGCCGCGACATCGACGTGGCCATCTGCGGTCAGGACGACGCCATAATCCTCATGCGCGCTTTTGGCGGTGACATAGCCTTCGCTGACATCGAAGGCGACGCGGAAAGGGTCACGCTCGAGGGGAGAGCCAAAGCCCCCTCCTCCGCCGGAGCGGGCATAGAAGCCCTCCCTGGGCGCAAGGCGCTGCATGAAGACCTTGGCGTTGGGCGGATCGCGCATCTCGCCGCCCTCCAGCTCCACCGTCACTTCGTTGCCAAAACCATCCAGCCCGCCGCCAAGTCCCCAGGGCGCGCAATGCATCCGGTCGACCTGCGCATTGAGCGTCATGGGCACACGCGCCACAACCTTGCGCTCGATGCCAAGCCCGCCGCGAAACTTGCCGGCGCCGCCTGACCCGTCGCGCAGGGCGAGCCGTTCGACGAAGAAGGGATATTTTGATTCCAGCGATTCGACGGGACTGTTATGCGTGTCGCCGTCATTGAGGCAGACCGTGGCGCTCATGCCATCCTCGGTCATCTTCGCGCCCCAACCGCCGCCAAGCGGGCCGAAACCGCCCATGAAGAACGCTCCGGTCTTCGGCGCGATTCCATGGACGCGCACGCTGAGCAGATCGGCGTGATGGCCTGCGATGACACGGTCGGGAATCGCCGCCTCCAGCGCCTTGAAAATGGTGTCCACGATGGTCATCGGGAAGGTCATCCACCAGCGCATCGCGGCAGGCTTGACCGCGCTGACGATGGTGCCGGGCGCCAGCACGACCTTCAGCGAACGGAAGCTGCCTTCGTTGATGGGATAATCCGTCGGGGAGGTCACGCATTTATAGGCGACCTGCGCGCAGGCGTAGCCGGTGGTCTCGCCCGAATTGTAAAATCCGCGCACCTGTTTTGCGACGTCCGACAGATCGATGGTCATATCCTCACCGGAGACGATCACCTTCACCTTGATGGGGATGCGCTTGCCGATGTCGACGCCGTCATCATCCATATAGGACGTCGCTTCATAGACGCCATCGGGAATGTCGCGGGTGCGGGCGCGGGCGGCGCGCTCGGACTGCTGCATGATGTTGCGGATCGCCGAAAGCGTCTCGACCCGGCCATAACGCGCGAGCAATTCACCAAAGCGCCGCTCGCCCGTGGTGACCGCAGTGATCTGCGCGCGCAGATCGCCCATGGCGCGATCGGGATCGCGCACGTTCATGCGGATGATCTCGACGATGTCGTCGTTGACCACGCCTTCGCGCTGATATTTCACGATGGGGATCTGGATCCCCTCCGAATAAATGTCGGTGGTGACGCCGCCAAGCGTGCCGCCGACATCCGGCCAATGGGCCATGCAGCAGGCGAAGGCGCAGAGTTCGCCCTCGAAGAAAATAGGTTGGCTGAAGGTGAAATGATTGAGATGGCTGCCCGTGAGATAGGCGTCGTTGGTGACATAGATGTCGCCAGGCCTGATGTTGTCGCGGCCGAAATGGGCGATCTTGGCGCGCACGGTCTCCGACATGCCGCGAATGAACATGGGCAGGCCAAGGCCGATGGAGATGGTGTCGCCTTCAGCCGTGAACAGACCAACCGTGAAGTCCAGGGCTTCATAGATGATCATATTGTAGGCGGTGCGCATGAGGTTCGACTTCATCTCCTCCGTCACGGCGAGCACGCCGTTACGGATGATTTCGGTCAGGACCGGATCGGAAGCCGCGAAGCGTCGCTTTTGAGCAGAGGGTTTCGACGCCGTCTTCGCAGGGCGCTTCGCAGATGTCTTGACGACTTTTTTGGCGGACTTGGCGGCTGCCGCAGATTTGCGCAAGGACATCAGCGGCTCCTTCCGGTGTTGCCGATTTCAATAATGAGATTGCCGAAGGTGTCGACGGACAGAACATCACCCGGCCAGACCACCGTGGTGGATGCATGCTCCTCGACAAGCGCCGGTCCCGTGATTTTATTGCCGGCCCGCAGCGCATCACGAATGAAGACCGGGGTGCGCATCGCCGTCTTGCGGCCGTCGAAATGCACAAGACGCTGGCCTGCGCTTGCGGCTGCGGGCGGATTTCGGGTTCCGCGCGTGATCTCTTCGAGCGGGGGTTTTTTCATGACCCCGCTCACCGTCACGCGCAGGCTGACGATCTCAGCCGCCTCTCTGGGCGCGCAGGTGCCGTAGCGCAACTGATGCTCGGCGTCGAAACGCTCCTTCACGCCTTGACGATCCTGCTTGCGAAGCAAGGCGCGCGGCAGTTCGATGGTCACCGCATGTTCCTGACCGACATAGCGCATGTCGGCCCAGAGCACCGTGTTGACCTTGAGGGCGCCCGCGCCGCCGCGCTCCAGCGCCGCGCGGCCCTGCGCGATGAGGTCGGCGTAGACCGCGTCCATATCCTTGAAGGAGAGCGTCGCAAGCCGCGCGGGCCATGTGCGGACATAGTCATACCGCAGATCCGAAAAGAGCATGCCGAAGGCGCAGAAATGACCGGGCGCGCGCGGCACGATCACGCGGGCCATGCCGATCTCACGCGCAATTGCGCAGGCGTGCAAGGGCCCCGCGCCGCCATAGGCGATCAGCGGAAAGGCGGCGGCGTCGAGACCGCGCTCCGTCGTGACTGTCTTCACCGCCCATGACATGGCGGTGGCGGCGATGCGCAAAACGCCCTTCGCGGCCTCTATCACATCAAGACCGAGCGGCTCTGCGATCTTCTTCGCGATGGCCGCCCGCGCGGCCGCGACATCAAGCTGCATCGAGCCGCCGAGGAAACGGTTCGCGGCAAGGCGTCCGAGCACGAGGTTGGCGTCGGTGACCGTCGGCTGCTCGCCGCCGCGTCCATAACAGGCCGGGCCTGGCTCGGCCCCCGCGCTGCGCGGGCCCACATGCAGGGCCTGGCCTTCGTCGAGCCAGGCGATGCTGCCACCGCCGGTGCCCACCTCGAAAATATCGATCATCGAGGTCTGCACGGGCAAGGCGCGGTCATAGCCGCCCACCAGCGCCACGCTGTTGGTGAGCGCCTGACCTTTGTAGATCACGCCAGCCTTGGCGGTTGTGCCGCCCATGTCGAAGGCGATGGCCTCTTCCTGCCCCATGGCCGCGCAAAGGGCCTGCGCGCCAATGACGCCCGCCGCAGGGCCGGATTCGAGCATGCGGATGCACTGCTCCTTGGCCTGCGCGGATTCGTAGAGGCCGCCCGTCGACTGCACGAGCATGAAGGCGCCGGTGAAGTTCTCTCTGGCGAGGTGATCGTCAATCTCGGCGATGTAATCGCGCACGCGCGGGCCGACGAAGGCGTTGGCGACCACCGTCGAGCAACGCTCGAACTCGCGATATTCCTGCGACAGTTCATGGGAGGCGCTGACGAAGACGCCGGGCAACTCCTGCGCCACAATCTCCTTCACGCGCCGTTCATGGGCGGGGTTGCGGTAGGAATGCAGAAACATGACCGCCACAGCCTCGACATCGAGCGCCCGCAGCTTCCCGCAGACCTCGCGCACGCCAGCTTCATCGAGCGCCACATGAACATCGCCCTCGGCCGTCATGCGTTCGCGCACTTCAAAGCGCATGGAGCGGCGCACCAGCGGATCATGTTTGCGGAAATAAAGATTGTAGGCGTCAGGCCGGTTGATGCGCCCGATCTCATAAACGTCCCGAAAACCTTCCGTCGTGATCAGCGCGGTGCGGGCGCCAGTGCGCTCCAGCATCGTGTTGATGGCGATGGTGGAGCCATGCAGGAAGAGCGAGGCGTCAGCGACGTCGGCGCCCGCCTCCGCGACGCCTGTGTTGATCCCATCCACAAGATGCGCAGGCGTCGAGAGGGTCTTTCCGAGCAGCAACTTGCGCGTTCGCGCGTCAAAGGCAGCCACATCAGTGAAGGTGCCGCCGATGTCGGATGCAAGCCTGAGGGATTGGCGGAGGGATGGGCGCGCTGCGGTCTTTGGTTTTTTTGTCATTCACGTCATCGCCGGGAGATGGAGAGTATCGCACGATCCGACCTCGCCAAGTCAGCGCAAGCCTGTGTGGCTGCGCTTCATCAGGCGAGGAGCTTCAGGCGCCTGTATTGCGCTTTTGCGCAAAACCGCGCAAGTTTTGCCCCATGAGGTTGAATGCGTCAAGAAAGCGGATGGGCCTGAAGCTCTCTGCGGCCACAGCAGGCGAAGAGCTGTTGTCGGGCGCTGCGCTGGCGCGCCAATGGGCGAGCGCGGATTTGTTTTCAGGGGCGCTCGGGGGCTGCCTTTGCGCTGGCGGCTTTCACGTTCCAATCGACGCCGCCGCCGTGGCGCTGGATCTGCTGGCCTATCTCGAAGATAAATACGCCAGCAGCGACAAAGCGCCGCTTGCAGGCTTCGTCAAGCAGGCCATGGCGGGCACAGGCCATTTCGGGGATTGGCTCGCCAGTCTGGATCACTCCACACTGCAGGCGGAGGATCTGGCGACGCTCATGGCCGACCTCAAGACCACGCTCGACACGATGTCGGGCTCGCGCGGATTCGCCTGCGCCTGATCAACGCGCCTTCATGCCCATGAGATTGGCGAGCAGATTGCGCTGGGTCTGCGAGGTTCCTGCGGCGATGGTGGCGGAGCGCGAGTCGCGGAAATAGCGTTGCATGTCGAACTCTTCGTTCAGCCCGTAGCCGCCCATGATCTGCACGCCCATATTGGCGTGCCGGGCATACATCTCGGACGTGTAGAGCTTGGCCTGGGTGATCTCGCGCAGGGCGTCCCGGCCCTGGGCGGCAAGCCATGCGGCGCGCCACATCAGCAGCTTGCCCGCCTCAAGCTCGCTCTGCATGTCCGCAAGCATATGCCCGATGGCCTGAAACGAGCCGATGGGCTGGCCGAACTGCACGCGCTCGCCCGCATATTTCACGGCAAGATCGAGCACCGCCTGCGCGCCGCCGCAATTTCCTGCAGCCGACACGGCCCGTTCATATTGCAGCCCGCCCATCAGGCAATCCCAGCCGCCGCCCTCCCCGCCAATGACCCGGTCGGCGTCGACGGGCGCATCGCGCAAAAAGACCTCATAAGTGCCCACCGTGCGCCGCCCCAACATGCCGAGCTTGCGAAGCTCGACCCCGGGCGCGTCATTGTCGATGAGGATATGCGTGACGCCCTTGCGATAATGAACCGTTTTGTCGGTCTTCACATAGGCGCAGATGACGCTGTTCTTGAGCCCGGCGCCGGTGGTCCAGAGCTTCTGGCCGTTGACGATGTAACGGTCACCGTCGCGCACAGCCATGGTGTGGATATTGCCGACATCAGAGCCCGCATCAGGTTCGGAAATGCCGATGGCGAACTTTATTTTTCCGTCGAGCAGACGCGGCAGCCAATAGGCGCGCTGTTCGTCCGTGCCCTTGCGCAGCACGTTGAGGCCGCAGAAAATGCTGCCTGCGAAGGCCATGGTGAGATCGGTGGAGACGCGCGAAAGTTCATAAATCACCAGCGCAAGGTCGAGCGCGTCACCGCCAAGGCCGCCGACCTCCGCCGGGAACGGCAGGCGCAACAGCCCCGCCTCCACCCAGGCCTGATAGAGCTCTTCGGGAAAACTGCGGTCCCCATCCCATTTGCGCACGGCTTCGGGCGGGGCATGGCGCGCCATCAATTTGATGACGCTTTCGCGCAGCATCTCCTGTTCTTCGGTGAAGTCGAAGTTCATGGACTCAGCTCATCACGATGAGGGCGTCGAGCGCCAAGGCGCCCTCGCCCTGCGCATAGACATTCACGGGATTGACGTCGATCTCGGCGATGCGCGGATCAGCCTGCATCAGCGCGCCGATCATGGCGGCGATATTGGCGAGCGCATCGACGTCGCGGGGCGCAGCGCCGCGCAGTCCGCCCAGAAGCGCTGCGCCTTTCAGTTCGCCGAGCCTGGCGATGATCTCCGCCTTGCTCGCCTGCGCTGGAAGGAGAACCGCGTCATGCAGCGCCTCGGTCCAGACGCCGCCAAGGCCCACGACGATCACAGGCCCCCAAAGCGGATCACGACGCGCGCCGACGATCATCTCCAAGCCGCCGCGCGGCGCCATGCCCTCCACGAGCACGCCATCAAGCTGCAAGGCGCCGTCATAAGCCCGCACATTGGCGAGCAGCCTGCCATGGGCCTCCACGAGCGCCGCTTCATCCGCGAGACCCACGATCACGCCGCCCGCTTCGCTTTTATGCGCGAGGGAATCGGCCTGCGCTTTGATGACGACGGGATAGCCGATGCGCGCAGCGATGGCGCGGGCTTCATCAAGATTGCGCGCAAGGCCGCCATGCGGGGTCGAGACGCCCAGCGCGTTGAGGATCGCCTTGCCGCGCCACTCCGCCACGGGGCCATGCGTGTCCAGCGCGAGCGGCTTCAGAGTGGGCGCGGCCACGTCGTCCTGCGGCTGCGCGCGCCCATGGGCCGACAACCGCGCCAGTGCGCGCAAGGCGCGGTCGGGGGAGCGGAAGAAGGGGATGCCGCTGTCGCGCATCTCCTCCATGAACTGGGGATCGAGCGGATAATCATCGCCCATGTAAACAACCGCCACGGGCTTTGAGGTCGCCTCCAGCACTGGCCGCATGGCGCGCCATTTGTTGATCTGCTGCGGCTTGCCGCCGCCCATGGCCGCCACAAGCAAGAAGCCTACGCGCGGATCATCAAGCAGGGCCGCGGCGCTGTCGCCAAACAGGCTCGGCTTCTGCATGCCGGCCGCCGTGATGTCGAGGGGATTGTCGATGGCCGCGAAGGACGGCAGCACCGCGCGCAGGGCGTCATGGGTGCTTTGCGAAAGCTCCGGCAGGTCGAGGCCGATCTCCTCGCAGAAATCGAGCGAGAAGCCCCGCAGCGCGCCAGAATTGCTGAGCACGCCAACGCCGCCTGTGACGGGCTTTGGATAGCGCGTGACGAGCGTCGTCACATCGAAGAGTTCATCAAGCCCGCCGACCACGATGACGCCCTCGCGCTCCACGCAGGCGCGCATGATGGCGTGGTCTCCGGCGAGCGCCCCGGTATGGGACTTCGCGGCCTCTCGCGCGCGCATGCTCTGGCCGGGATGCAGCAGGACGATGGGCTTTGAGGCCGCCCGCGCCCGCGCCGCCAGCTTGAGAAAACGCTGGGGATTGCGGATCTGCTCGACAAAGAGCGAGAAGGCGGTGATGGAGGGATCGTCGATGAGCAGGTCGAGGTAATCCTCAGCGCTCAGCACGGCTTCGTTGCCGGTGGAGACAGATTGCGCCACCGGCACGCCGCGCCCCATCAGGGCGTAGCGGATATTGCCCTGCATGGCGCCGCTCTGAGCCACCACGCAAACGCCGGGGCCATTGGTCGGGTGAGGCTCCACCGGCTCGAAGGTGAGCGGCACGCCATCGGCATAGTTGACGCAGCCAATGCAATTGGGGCCAAGCACGACCATATCTGCGTCGCGCGCAGCCCTGGCGAAAGCCGCCTGCGCGACGGCGCCCGCCTCGTCTTGTTCGCTGAAGCCTGAGGCGAAGACGACGACGCCGCCGACGCCCCGCCGTCCGCAGGCCTCGATGGATTCCTGCACCGCCTGCGCGGGAACGATGAGGACCAGCGCATCCACGCCCATGGGCAGATCATCGATGGAGGGAACGCAGGGCGTTCCATCGATCTCCGTCCTGCTGCGGCTGACGAAATGCAGCGCGCCCGGATAGGCGAAGCGCCGCAGGTTCACCAGCACATTGTTTCCAACGGACAGGGGCTCGGGAGAGGCGCCGACCACGGCGATGGACCGTGGCCGCAGAAGCCGCGCGAGCGGGGAACGCTGATCGCTCATGGATCAATCCCGGCGATAGGCGCCAAGGCCCGGACGATAGGACTTCTCGTCGAGGAACTGCTTCATGCCCTTGTCGGCGCCCTTTTCCGGATCCCAGAACTTCGTCTGGTCGGATTTGGCCGCAAGATATTCCGCCGCCGCATCCCACGACATTTCGCGGGTGTAGTGGTAGGCGGTCTTGCAGGCGCGCAGGACATTCGGGTTCTTTTCGATCAGCTTCTTCGCAATGGCGGTCGTCTTCGCCACGAGCTGATCCTTGGGCACGGCGAAATTCACGATGCCGATGTCCTCGGCGGTGCGTCCATCAAAGGTCTCGCCGGTGAGGATATAATAGAGCGCCTTGCGCTGGGAGAGCGCCATCGCCACCGACTTCGTGACGATGCCGGCGGGGATGATGCCCCAGTTGATTTCCGAAAGGCCGAACGTCGCCTCCTCATCGGCCACGGCGAGGTCGCAGGCAAGAAGCACCTGGAAGGCGCCGCCAAAGCACCAGCCATTGACCATGGCGATGGTGGGCTTGGGGTAATGCATCATGCGCCGCCACTGCCAGGCGGAATTGGCGCGATAGAGGCGCTCGCGCAGCATCGGGTGGCCCGCGTCCATCTCGCGGAAATATTCCTTGAGGTCCTGGCCGGCCGAGAAAGCGTCGCCAGCGCCGGTGATGACCACGCAGCGCGCGCTCTCCTCCATCTCCAGCACGTCCATCACCTGCACCATCTCATAGACGATGGCGGGGTTGAAGGCGTTGCGCTTGGAGGGACGGTTGAGTGTCACCCAGGCGATGCCCTCCTCGATTTTGACGAGAACATTCTCCTGCGGCAGGGACTCAAGTCCCGGGGGCTTCTGGGTCATGGATTCCTCCTTGAATCGTTCACCCCCTTATGCAGGGCGGAGGAACCGTGGCCAAGCGGTTTTTCAGCGCGAAATATTTCCGCGCCTCCAAACTCGAAAGCTCGGCAAACGGGGCGACAGAACATCCAGATATCTGAAATATAAAGGGTTCTGGACCCACATAGAGCCGATCGGCGGCCTATCGGGCGACTGGATTGACCGAAAGCTGGATCCGGCCACCCTCCATGGAGACAGACCAGGTCGGCTGCTTCTTTTCGGTCGAACCGCTGGCGGCAGTCGCCGCCCGGGGCGCCTGAACCGGGGCCTGCGCAGCAGCCATCGCCGCCGCATTGGCGTTGAACAGATCCTGGAAGGCGTTGCGACCGACCTCCGCGCTTTCAGGACCGCCCCCCGCGACCGCTCCGGACCGTCCGGCCGACTTGTCCGCATGGAAGCCGGTCGCGCCGATATGGGCATAGGTCAGCATTTCGCGGGAGGAGACGTCGGAATTGGAAAGCCCCCAACCCAGAGGCTCCTGTTTCGAGCCACCCGAGACGGACCTGACAGAAAGTGAAACCGAATTGCTGATAGGTATCATGGCATGCCCCCCGAAACACGGATGCGTGATAAGCGTGTTAGAGCATTTTTAATGCCAACTGTGCTTGGGGCGCCTGAACAGGTGATTCGCGGCTATTCAAGAGCTTGCGGAATACTTAATCACCGCAATTTAAAGCATTGATCTTGAATATGTTCTGCGCCGAAAATTCTGAAAGCTCCCGCCCAGGTCAGACCGGCCTGAAGCCTTCATGGAGCCCGAGCGCCGCCCGCCATCTCAGGGCTTTGACGGCAGATTTGGATCATTTGAGGGGGTTGAGGCGCAAATCTGACCCTCCGGCGTCCATGCCTTCCACCCTCTTTTCAACCCTCCATAAGACGCTCGGCATGGAAGGTTCAGACATCGTCCTGACACGGGGATGATGCGAGCCTGCCAAATCTACGGCTTCGCCGCCTTGCGCAGCCTCTCAAGCGATTGCGGGTCTGTCGCATGGAGCCTTGCAATGAGCGCTTCGATCTCCGCCCCGCCCATCGGCGCGTTGATTTCGAGCGCCGACTTCTCGGCGTCAGCGAGAAAAGCTGGGTCTTTCACCATGCGCTCGAAGCCCTTCCGCAGGGCGGCAACGATGGCCGGGGGCGTGCCGGGCGGCGCGGCATAGGGGCGGCCCATGCTCTGGCGCGAGAGGGCGATCTCCATGATCGCCCGATCCTGCGGCGAATCGATGAGATCGATGGCGAGCGGCAGATCGGGCAGTTCGGGGTGGGGCGCCAGCGAAAACTGAAAAAGCGGAATGACCTTTTTCTGTTCCAGCCAATCTCTGCGTGTGCGCTTGAGATTGTCCCAGGAGAAATTCAGACGCCCCTCGATCTCGCCGCGCTCCATGGCGAGATCCTGCGCAGCGGTTCCCTGATAACAGCAGATCATCTTGAACTGCGTCCCCGCGAAAGCATTGAGCAGCGCGCCAAACACAGCCGCATCGCCTGACACGCCGCCTATAGGCACGATGATGGGACGCTCTCGCAACGCGGCGACAGTCTGAACCGAGCTCTTATGCCAGGCGATGGCGAGGCTGACCTCGGCGTTGAGGCTGGCGATCCAGGACAGTGCTCGCGGGTCGAACTTTCCATGCGGTTCCGCGCCCTGCAAAAGCGGCTCGGTGGGCAAGCCACGATAGAGGGCGGCGATGACCGTGCCATCCTTCGGCGCGACCTCGCTGAGAAAATTCGCAGCAATAAGACTGTCCGCGCCGGGCATCAACCTGATCTGGACGCTCGGCCCGCCATCAAGATGCCGACCGAGATGGCGATGAACGAGCTGGGCATAATTCGTATAGGCGCTGCCCGCTGCGTCGGCCGCGATCACCGTGATCTGCTTGCCGCGAAAATCTATCGCCTGCGCCTGTGCGACGATTGGCGACAGGAGCGCAAGCGAGAGAAGAGCGGCTTTCAAAAAGACTTTCATGCCAGGGGCTCCGCGTCACTCCACGCCAAACAACGGCCGGGCCCTAAGGATGACGCTTTCGGGAATTTTATAAATTTCCGCAATGGTGTCGGCGAGCTTTTCGGCGCTGAGCGGAGCGACCACGGCGTTCAGCATCTTCGCGTCGGCGAGAAAAGCCTCATCGCGCACCATGGCCTCGAAGGCGCTGCGGAGGGCCTTGAGCCGCGCAGGCGGCACACCCGGAGGCGCCGCCAGCGGTCGACCATAATACCAGGGGCCAGCCAGCAGAAGAAGCACCTGTCGATCCTCCTCGGAGGTGGCGAGATCGAAGGCGTTGGGAATGCCCGGCAGCGTGGGGTCGTCATTCAACCCCGCGCGCAGCACGATCTGCAATTGGCCTGCGGTGAAGGCCTGCCAGAGATTTGTCTTCAGCGTGGTCGCCATCAGCCCGCAATGGCCGGAGACCTCGCCCTTTTCAGCGGCGTGATTGAGTTCGTTCATGCTGCCGTAGCCCGGCACCAGTTTCAACTTGAGCCCGAGCGCGCTGGTGAAAACCCGCGTTGCGGCATAGGTGGCGCCGGATATGGCCGTGCTCCCCACGACATATTCCCGCGCTTGCAGATCCTTCACATCGAGCTTGCCGGGGGTCCAGAAGCCGCAGGTGAAGTAATCATCGGCCACGCTGCCGAGCCAGTTGATGAGGCGCGGATCAAAGCGCGCCACCTGTGGCTGCAGAAGCGGCTGGATGGTGGCGACGGGGATCAGCAGACCCAGCGTAGCGCCGTCGCGCGGCGCCACATTCATCAGGTAGTTAAGCGCATTGAGGCTTCCGGCGCCCTGCATGTTCTGCACGATCATGGACGGCTGCCCGGACAGCTGTTTGCCAAGATGGCGCGAGACCAATCGCCCATAAAGATCGAAACTGTCGCCGGTGGCCGAGCCCACGATCAGCTTGATGCTTTTGTTTTTGTAAAATTCGGCTTCGGCGTCCGTCTGCGCAACCGCAGGCGCGATGAGGGACGAAGCAGCGCAGAGCGCCGCGAAGAAACGCCGGGCGATCCAGGCCTTCATTTCTTTTACCCCCAGATCTTCATCGCCCACGGCGATATGCGGCGCGATGCGCCGGAGCATCCCATGCTCCGGCCTTTCATGGCCTCATTCGGCTGCGACCGCCACCGGCGCGCGCCTCACCGGCAAGTTCAGGATGCGCACCGCATTGTCATAATAGAGCTTGCGCTTCTGCTCGTCGGTCAGTTCGATTTCGGACAGAAGCGCGAGACATTCGGCCGGCTCCCAGCAGGGATAGTCCGTGCCATACATGACATTGTCGATGCCGTAATAATCTATGGCGAAGCGGATGCCCGCAGCATGGGGCGAAACAGTGTCGGTGAACATGTTGCGCAGATAGTGGCTCGCAGGCTTCGGCAACTGCGCACCCTTGGTGTTCTTGTCCATGCGGCCGGACTGATAGGGCAAGGCGCCGCCGGTATGGGACATGACGATCTTGAGGCCGGGATTGCGCTCAAGCGTGCCAGACAGCACAAGCCGCATCGCCGCCACGCTCACCTCGACCACGCGGCCCAGCGAAGAGTGCAAGGCGCCGCCGTAGCCATTAAGCATGTTGTTGAACATGGCGTCGGTGGGATGAATGAAGACCGGCAGGTTCAATTCCGCGCAGCGCGCATAGAAGGGCTGCAAACGCTCCGCATCAATGCGCGGATCGGCGCCGATGGAGCCGGGCAGGTTGACGCCGATGAGACCGAGCCGTCCGACGGCGTCCTCCAGAACGTCCATCGCGATCTTTTCATCCTGGAAGGGTATGGCCGCGCTGGCGAAGAAGCGGCCGGGATGCCTGCGCTGGGCGGCCGACATCTCCTCGTTCCAGAGGATCGCGAGGTCGCGGCCCTCCTCCTTCGGCAAGGCGGAGAAGAAGACCGAGAAGGGACCGATGGAGCCGACCGCGTCGATCTGATGGCCAAGCGTGTCCATATACTGGAACTGCGCGTCGAGATCGTACCATTCGGCCCCGCCGTTCAACACGCAGTCGATGTCGGACCGCAGGGTCGTGGTGTAGCCGCCGCGGTCATTGGGCTTGGAGATGGGGAAATCCGTCCGAGCGCACATCTTGTTGAGGACGGAGCGCGGCCACCAGTGAAAGTGGGAATCAATGATGTGCATGGCTTCACCGTCCATCTTCATGACGCTTATTTGTACAGTGTAACCCGGTTTCCAGCCTTCGCCAATGGCCGCAAGGCCGCTGCGGCCCGGCGCCTGCGGTCAATTCCCCTCATTCATCTGGCGGATCTTGCGCACGAGGTCCGGCGGCGAGGCGTAGGCGTCGACGATGATCTTGCGCAACTCCTCGCCGGAGGTCGGGTCGTTGCATTCAAGGTTCTGCCGCACGCATTCGCCGAGATATGCGGGGTCGCGAAGGGTCGCTGCGAGCGCCTCGCGCAAGGCCTTTATGCGCGCGGCGGGCATGTCCGGCGGCGCCATGATGGGGCGGCCCACCGCCAGCGGCGCCGAAGCCACCGCCATGAGCGCCCGCGCCTCAGGCTTGTCCTTCAGAAGATCATCCGCAAAGGGGACATGGCTCAACTCGGGATGCGGCGCGGAGCCGAAATGGAGCAACAGCTTGATCTGTTTGTTGGCGATCCAGCCGGGTTTGACGGCCTTCAGGGAAGACCAGAAAGCAGAAGGATAGCCCTCGTTCTCGCCCGTCTCCATGGCCATGAAGGCCTCGTTCTGGCCGGGATAGCCCGCGATCATCTGGATCTTCATGTCGAAAACGGAGGCAAGCACCCGCGCATAAAAGGCGGGCGTGGCGTTCAGGCCGCCCGACACGCCCAGCATCAACCCCCGGTTACGCGCCTGCTCCATCGTGTCGACCGGCACCTTGTTCCAGACGATGAGCACACCGACATCCTTGTTGGGGCTGCCGACCCAGTTGGTCCTGTGGATGTCGAACTTGGCCTTGTCGTTGCCATAGAGCGGCTCGAACAGGGCGCTGTTCTGGATCATGCCGATGGCAGTGCCGTCGCGGGGCGCGATATTGTAGATATGGTTGGCCGCCGTCACGCCGCCGGCGCCCGGGAGATTCCGTGGCACGATGCCGGGATGTCCGGGGAGGTGATTGGGTAAAAACCGCGCAATGAGCCTCGCCGAAAGATCATTGCCGCCGCCAGCCGTGGAGGAGATGAAAAGCTCGATTCGTTTGTCGCGGTAGAAATCCTCGACCTCGTCAGCGCGTGCGGCCTGCCCCGCGCACAACAACCCACAGAAGAGGACCGCGCCCAGCGCCACCATACGTTTCATGCCCGAGCCTCCCTGTCGTCCGCCAAGGGGACGTTCATCAATTCAATCCATCATAAAACGGACTTAATAAGGCCGGTCAACCAAGCGATGGGGATGCGGAGACAGAATGTTGCTGGATTCCCCGGCGCCATTTGTTTAGGTTCATCCAAAGTCAGCCGCACCGCTGACGCAAACATCTGGAGGAAACGTGGCGCTCGTTGTCGCCCTGGATATTGGCGGAACTTTCACCGATCTGGTCGCTTTCAATCTCGACAATGGCGAGATCACGCAATCGAAAAGCTCCACCACGCCCTATGACCTTTCGGTCGGGATCCGCAACACCCTGCTGAAAAGCGGGCTTCCGGTCGCTGCGCTCGACACATTTGTTCATGGCTCGACGGTCGCCATCAACACGGCCATCGAGCGCACCGGCGCAAAGACGGCGCTGATCGTCACGCAGGGCACGCGCGACGTCTATCAGATCGGCCGCGGCAACCGACCCGAGTCCTATAATTTCCTGTTCAAGCGCGCCGAACCCTATGTGGCGCGCCGCAACACCTATGAAGTGGCCGAACGGCTCAACGCCGCTGGCGAAGTGCTCGTCGAACTCGACGAAGCCGCAACCATAGAGGCTGTCGAACGCATCAAGGCGCAGGGCGCGGAGGCCGTCGCCGTCTGCTGCCTGCATTCGTGGTCGAACCCCGATCATGAGGCGAAGATCGGGCGCATCCTCGCAAAGGGCTTTCCTGAAGCCTTCCATTCGCTGAGCCATGAGATACTGCGCGAATATCGCGAATATGAGCGCACCTCGACGACCGTGCTGAACGCTTATGTCGGGCCGCGCGTCAGCCGCTACCTGCGTGATCTTGAATCACTGCTTGAGGAGCTGGGCTTCCAGGGGCTCCTGCTCATCATGCAGTCGAATGGCGGCACCATGTCGCCGGCGACCGCGATGCGCCTGCCGGTCGCGACCATGGAGTCCGGCCCTGTCGGCGGCATCATCGCGGGCGCGGAGGTCATGCGCGATCTTGGGATCAGCAATGTCATCGCCTTCGACATGGGCGGCACGACCGCCAAGGTCAGCCTCGTCAAGGAGAGCGAGCCGACCATCGCGCAGGGCTATTATGTGGGCGGCGAAGCGAGCGGCCATCCCGTCATGTATCCCGTCGTCGACATTGTCGAAGTCGGCGCCGGGGGCGGCTCCATCGCGTGGATCGACGAAGTGGGCGGCCTCAAGGTCGGGCCGCGCAGCGCCGGCGGCCATCCCGGCCCCGTGTGTTATGGTCAGGGCGGAACGGAGCCCACCGTCACGGACGCCAACCTCGTTCTGGGGCGCCTTGCTGGCGACAGCTTCCTTGGCGGCGAAATGCCGCTGAACGTCGAGGCGGCGCGCGAGGCCATCGCCAGGAAGATCGCCGAGCCGCTGGGCATGAGCGTCGAGGCCGCGGCGCATGGAATCATCCGCATAGCCATCGCCGAAATGTCGCTGGCCGTTCAATCCGTCTCCATCGGCAGGGGTCATGACCCCCGCGATTTCGCCATGGTGGCCTTTGGCGGCGCAGGCCCCCTGCATGCGGCGGAGATTGCGCGGGAGCTGCATATTCCGCGCCTCGTGATCCCGCGTGTGCCCGGCCACTTCTCCGCGCTGGGCATGCTGCTCTCGGATCTGCGCCATGACTATGTGCGCACCTATTACAAACCTCTTGAGGCCTGCGACTTCGACGCGCTCCTGCAGATCTTTGCAGAGATGCGCGAAGAGGGCGAAACGCTTCTGCGCAGCGAGGGCGTCGCCGCACAAGACATGTCGGTGCAGCTTTATCTCGACATGCGCTATGTCGGTCAGGAATTCCCGATCCAGACCCGCATCGACGAGGCGAACCTGAAGGCCTGCGACCGCGAGGCGCTGCGTCAGGCCTTTGATCTCGTGCACAACCAGCGCTTCGGCCACCAGGCCGAGAGCGAGCAGGTCGAGGTGGTCAACTGCCGCCTGACCGCGCGCGGCAAGCGGCCCCGCGTCAGCTTCCCGCCCATCGGCGCGGTCGGCGGCGCGGCGGCGCCGAAGATGCGCGAGATGATCGCCTCGGATCCCGCGCAGCGCGTCGCATGTCCCGCCTATGATCGTGATCTGCTCATTCCCGGACAGATCATCAACGGGCCCGCCTGCATTGTGGAATACGCCTCCACGACCATTCTCTTTGAAGGCGACCGGATGGAAGTGCTCGGCACGGGTGAACTGATGATCCATATCGCTGAGGCCCAGCAATGACGAGCGAAATCAAAATCGACCCCGTCACCCTCGAGGTGCTGCGCAACGCCTTGCCAGCCATCGCCGCCGACATGGCGATCGACCTGCAGCGCACCTCCTACAACATGATGATCTACGAGGTGCAGGACTTCTGCTGCGCCTTGCTCGATGCGCAGGGGCGGTTGATCTGCCAGAACGTCGGCGGCGTCTCACACTTCGTCGCCGACCTTGGCGTCGTCATCCGCGATGGACTCGACCGCTATGGCGCGGATGGCTTCAGCGCTGGCGACGTCATCATCACCAACCACCAGCGGGTGGCGGGCCAGCATCTCAACAATGTCTGCGTCTACACCCCCTGTTTCGTGGACGGGGTGTTGCAGGGTTTCGCCGTCGTGCGCGCGCACTGGGTGGATGTCGGCGGCCTTTCGACCGGCTTCAGCGCAGCGTCCATGGTCGTCGACCCCTGGATGGAGGGCCTGCAGCTCGACCAGATCAAGATCTACGAAGCGGGCGCGCCCGACCAGAAAGCGCTGCGGATGATCCGCGACAACATCCGTTATCCCGACGCGGCCATGGGCGACCTGCGCTCCCAGATCGCGGCCTGCCGCATGGCTGAGCGCAGGCTCTCAGGGATCTTCCAGCGCTATGGCGCGCAGACCGTGCATGGCGCGATAGAACGGATCTTCTCCGACAGCGAGGCCAAGTGCCGCCGCATCGTCAGCGAGATTCCCGATGGCGTCTATGAAGCGCAATCCTTCCTCGATCCCGACGGCGCCGACAAGAGCGACACGGTGCCAGTGCGGATCAAGGTCATCGTCAGCGGCGGCGACATGACCATCGACCTCACGGGTTGTTCGCTCCAGCGCAAGAGCGGCCTCAACGGCCGCACGCTCGCGGGCGCCTATATCGCCTACAAGGGCCTCACCGCGCCGCTCGAAGCCGTCAACGAAGGCTCGTTCCGCGCGCTGAAGGTCGAGATTCAGGAAGGCAACTTCATGATGGCGCAATTCCCCGCCGTCATGGCCGGCTGGAGCCGCATGCTGCCGACCGTCGTCGACACGATCCTGCGCGCCCTTGCGCCTGCGCTGCCGGGAACCATACCGGCCGCGCATCTTGGCACGCTCGGGGGATCCATGACCTTCTTCGGCCGCGATCCCGCCACCGGCCGCGACTTCATTCTCCAGACCATCGAAGGCGGCGGCTGGGGCGGCAGGCCTTGGGAGGATGGCGTCAACGCCACGGTCTCCGTCTGTCAGGGCGATGTGCGCAACGCGCCCATTGAAACGCTGGAGCTCAAGACGCCCGTCCTCGTGCGCCAGCGCGCCCTGCGTGATGGTTCGGGCGGGCCGGGCAAGTTCCGCGGCGGCCTCGGGCAGATCACGGAGATGACGAGCCTGTGCGAAGGGCGCTGGAGCGCCTCCAACGCAGGTCGCCGTCAATGCGCCCCGTGGGGCCTTGCAGGCGGCGGCGCAGGGGCGACCTCGCGCAACTATATGCGCCAGCCAGATGAAGCTGAGTTCCGCCCTGTCGATCCCGTGCGCGTTCTCTCGCCGCCGATGACCAGCGTCCGCATCGCCACCGCAGGCGGCGGCGGCTGGGGCTCGCCCCTTGAGCGCGATCCTGAAAAGGTGCTGGCCGATGTGCTCGACGGCTTCATCTCCCTCGCATCCGCCGAGGCTGATTACGGCGTGCGCATCGATGCGGCGAAAATGACCATCGACACCGCCGCGACCATCGACCGCCGCAAGGACATGCAGGCGCGGGCGAGCAAGAATTGAGGCGATCATGAGCCGGGAACAAGACCTCAAGAAGCGACTGCAAAGCGCAAGGGCGGAGATGGCCGCGCAGGGCGTCTCGACCCTCGGCGCATTCTATGGGGCGCAGCACAACATGTTGCGCCCCGACCCCATCCTGTTGCTGCTCGACTACCGTTGCCTTGGGCCAAGCGCGCTCATCATTCCCATGCAGGGACCGCCGCAACTGCTTCTGAGCCCGGTCTGGGATCTTGCGAGGGCGCGTGAGGCCATCGGCGAGCGCGCCGTCGTGACAGCGATTGAAGAAGACGCCTTGCCCGAGTCCATGGCGGCCGGGATCCTGGCCTGCGGGGGGGCGCTGGCGCTGGCGGGCGCAGATGTGATGCCGGTGGGTCTGGCGCGGCGGCTGATGGCTGCGCTTGGGGTGAAGCCTGCCGATGGCGCGCCGATCATCCGCACTTGCGGGGCGACGCGCGCGCCATTTGAGCTTGACCGCGTCGCACGCGCCGCCGCCATCGCGGATGCAGGCTTTGCGCATCTGTGCGAAATCGCGCGGCCGGGCATGTGGGAATATGAAATCGCCGCAGAACTCGAATGTGCGATGCAGAAGCTTGGCTCCGAAGACAATTTCGGCCTCATGTCGACCGGCGACCATAATGTGGCTGTGCGCGCCGTGCGCGACCGCAAGCTCTGCGCGGGCGATCTCATCGTCAGCGAAATCACGCCATGCAACGGCGGCTATTTCGCGCAGCTGTGCCGCACCCTGATTTTGGGCGAGCCAAGCGATCTGCAGCGAGAGAAATTCGACCTGCTGCTGCGCGCCGAGGACGCGGGACTCGCCATGGCGAAACCCGGCTTGCCGACGAGCGGCATCGCCAAGGCGGTGAACGAGGTCATCGGCGGCGCGGGCTATGCCGATTACTGCCGCCCGCCCTATATGCGCACGCGCGGCCATGGCCTTGGACTTGGCGGCGTGACGCCCGCCGATCTCAACGAGAGCTCCGGCGGCACGTTGCAGCAGGGCATGACCATGGTGGTGCACCCCAACCAATATATCCCGGAAACCGGCTATCTCATGCTCGGCGACACCATCGCCATCACGGACGAGGGCCACAGGCTTTTGACGCAAACGCCGCGTCAGCTCTTTTCGGCGAGGGCCTGACCATGCGCACCATGCATTCCGTCGTCAAACGCGGCGCGCTCTATTGGGACCGCGACCTCAGCCCACCCGACATCTACGCCGAGCGGATCGCCGCCATTCAAAAACGCATCGCAAGCCATGGCGACGCCGCATGGCTGCTTGTGGGAGATGTGATCCGCCACGGACATGTCGTCTACGCGACGAATTTCATGCCGCGCGTGCGCTCGGCGCTGGTCTTCATTCCCGCCGAGGGCGCCCCTACCCTTTTCGCGAACATCAGCTTGCGCGACATTCCGGCGGCGCAGACCATCACCGACATTCAGGACATCCGCGCCTTCAGCCGGCTGCCGAAGGATTTGACCACCTTTCTTGAGGAGCGCCTGCCGCAAGGCGGCGTGGTCGGAACCTGCGGCGTCGAGGACTGCCTGCCCGCCACGGACTGGTGGGCCATTGAGGAAGCTGCGCCGCTCATTTCATGGCGCCCGCGCGACGCTGAGCTTGTCGCCCTTCGCGCGCGCAAAGGGGCCTTCGAAGTCGCGGCCATCGAGCGATCGATGGCGCTCGCGGATCTCGCGCTCGACGCCGCCCCCGATCTGCTGCGCCAGGGTCAGTCCATGCGGGTCGTCATAGCCGAACTCGACCGCCTCGTGCGCAGCCGCGGCGCCGAAGACGTGCGCTTTCTCGTCGCCACCGGCGCGCAGACCAGGCAAGCCCTGCGGCCCGTTGACGACACGACAGCCCAGCCCGGCGATCAGGTGCTGATCTATTGCGCGGTCCAGAACCAGCGCTATTGGGGCGAAGCAGCGCAGACCTATGCGATGGGCGCGGCGAGCGACGCGCAGCGCGCTCTTCACACAAGGGCGCGCCTGGCCCTTGACGCCATGGCGGAGAAGATCGCGCCAGGCGTGCGCGCCAACGCCCTTGCGGAGGCCGCAGCCGAAGTCCTTGAGGGGGATTACGCCAGCGCAGCCCATTATGGACTTGGAGGCGGCGTCGGCCTCGACGCCCGCGAGATTTTCGAGATCACTGCGAAAGACGCAAGCCCCATCGACGCCGGCGCCACGGTGGCCCTTCGCATCATGCTCCATGGCGCCGATGGCGGATCCGCCGTCACCGGCACGCTGCATCTGGGCGGGCAAGGCCCGCGCCTTCTGGGCTGTCGTCACGCGCTGATCGTCGTTTGAGGCTGCTGGAGGGATCATGAACGAGACACAGCCGCCACCCGGCAAATTCCTGACCGACCCCTATCTTGAGTGGACCAGAGGCGAGGGCATTCCGATCTACGAAGACTTCGGGCTGGACTTGCGCGCGCTTGAGCTCAAGCATTGGGATCGCCTCGGCGTGCCCGGCTGCATCGCCCATGTGAAGGGGCGCGGGGATTTCATGACGATCTTCGTCATCGAAATTCCCCCCGGCGGCAAGACGGCGCCTATGCGCCACCTCTACGAAGACGCCGTCATCGTCATCAGCGGCCAGGGCAGCACAACCATTGAGGGCCATGATGGCGTGAAGCATCATTTCGAATGGGGGCCCCGCTCCGTCTTCGCGCCGCCGCTCAATCTGCGCCATCAGTTCTTCAACGCCTCCGGCCAGCAGCCTGCGCGCCTCGCCATCTGCTGCAACATGCCGGCGGTCTATAATCTCTTCCGCAGCGAGAACTTCATCTTCAACAACACATCGACATTTCCAGACCGTGAAGGCGACCCCAGCCATTTCAAGGGCGAGGGCTCGTTCATTCCCGTGCGGCCGGGCAAGCATATGTGGGAGACGAATTTTGTTCCCGATGCGCTCAATCTTGAGCTCAAGACCTGGGCCGCGCGCGGCGCCAACGCCTCCCATATCCAGCTCATCCTCGCCGACAGCATCCTGCATGCGCATCTGTCGGAAATGTCGGTCGGCACCTACAAGAAATCCCACCGCCATGGCCCGGATGTTCACGTCTTCTGCCTGTCAGGCGAAGGTTATTCGCTGTTCTGGTATGAGAACGACAAGGATTTCGTGCGCATCGACTGGACCGAAGGCTGGGTCTTCGCGCCGCCGGACATGATGTATCACCAGCACTTCAACACAAGCCCCGAAAAGACCCGCTATCTGGCCATCGGCCACGGAAGCGTGCGCTATCCTTTCACGCAGAACATGTGGAAGGTCTACAGGGGTGTCGATGTCGATGTGAAAAGCGGCGGCAACCAGATCGAATACAGGGATCAGGATCCGCGGGTGCATCAGATCTTTCTCGATGAAATGGCCAAGAAGGGGATCACCCCGCGCATGGACGCCTATTTTCAGTCGGACTGAAGCATATTCAACAAGGGTGCGCGGACAAGCGCCACAAGGGAGGCGACGACGTGCGGCGCTTGCGACATCTGGCGACCATTCTGGGTCTTTGCGCCCTCACGCCCGGCCTCTCCTCGGCCGCCATGGCCGATGCGGTGGCGGATTTCTATCGGGCCAAAACCCTTGAGATCATGGTCGGGACAGGCCCAGGCGGGGGCTATGACGCCAATGCGCGCCTTGTGGCGCGGCATATGGGGCGCTTCATTCCGGGCGCGCCGAAAATCATCGTCTCAAACGTGCCAGGCGGGGGCGGGATCACCGCGGCGAACAAGCTGTTCAACGTCTCGCCACGCGATGGGCTCTCCATCGGCACCTTCAGCAATGCGCTGCTGACGCTGCCCTTGATCAGCCCCGCCGCCACGCGCTTCGACGCCACCAAATTCACCTGGATCGGCAGCCTTGCGCGTGAAGACGGCGTCTGCATCACTTCAAAAGCCTCCAATGTCGCAACATGGGATCAGCTTGCGCGCAAGGAGATCATAGCCGGGACGACGGCGCCGGGCACAACGACCCATGTCTACGCCGCGCTGCTTGCAAACCTGTTCTCAGGGAAATTGCGCCTCATTTCCGGCTACCCCGATGGAGGCTCAGTGGTGCTGGCCTTCACGCGCGGCGAAGTGCAGGCGCTTTGCCAGACCTATTCGAGCCTGAATGTGCTGCATCCCGAATGGCTGGCGCAGCGCCAGGTCAATCCCATCGTCGCCATCGGCCTCAACCGCATTCCCGCCCTCAAGGACATTCCCGCGATCATGGAGTTCACGCGCTCGGAAAACGAACGCGACATCGTGCGGATTCTGGTGGCGCCTACCGCCGCTGGACGACCCTTCGCAGCGCCGCCCGGAATCACTGAGGATCGCGCGGCGGCCCTGCGCACGGCCTTCAAACAGATGAGCGGCGACGCGGAGTTTCTCGCGGACGCCGCCCAGGCGCGCATCGAGGTTCAGATCATGGGCGGGGCTGAGATCAGCAGCCTGCTCGATGATGTGTCGAAAACGGATCAGGCTATCCTTGAACAGGTCAGGCGCATCGTCGAGCCTGCCTCCGCCAAATGAGGCGCCGGGGGCCGCGCCCTTGCAAGCGGCCCGCCCAGCCCATAATCTTCACACATGAAACCGCGCCTTTCGGCATGGCGCGGCGTTTCGCAAAACAGACATCATCGGGGGGACCATGGGCTCGCTCACGCAGGACATAGGCGCTTTCATTGCGGGACTGCGCTACGAGGACGCGCCTGCGGTCGCGACCCCCATCATCCGCAACGGCTTCACCGATTTTGTCGCGACCGTCGTGCTAGGCCGCAACGACGAGGTCACGACCTGCGTGCGCGACACGCTGGTCGGCCGAAACGAAGACCCCGAGGCGCGCATCCTCCTCAGCGCCACCCGCAAAAGCGGGCCATCAGCCGCACTTGTGAACGGAACGGCGAGCCATTCGCAGGACTATGACGACGTCGGCCTTGTCGGCATCCAGCCGACCCATCCTTCCGCGTCCATCGCACCCGCCATTTTCGCCGAGGCTGAAAGCCTGCAATGCGATGGCAAGGCGATGATCCGCGCCTATGTGGCGGCCTTCGAGGTCTGGGGCGAACTCGCCTCCCGCGATCCCGATCAGGTCCACCTCAAGGGCTGGCATCCCACCGGCACTTTCGGCGCCATCGCGGCGGCTGCGGGCGCCGCCAGCCTGCGCGGCCTTTCCGCCAATCAAGCCGCCAACGCCGTCGCCCTCGCCGCCAGCATGGCCTCGGGCGTCATCGCCAATTTCGGCTCCATGGCCAAGCCCTATCATGCCGGTCGCTCGGGCCAGAGCGGCGTCATCGCGGCGCGGCTGGCGGCGGCGGGCATGACCGCGTCGCGCGATGCGCTGGAATCGCCGCTTGGTTTCCTTGCGGCCATTTCGCCCAAGGGCCGGGCCGACCTCGACAGCCCCGTGCAGTTCCACAAGCGTTGGTTCATGGAAAGCCATGGGCTCGGCTTCAAGCTCTTCCCCATGTGCTATGGCGCGCACCGCGCGCTCGACGGCATGTTCACGCTGCTGGGCAAGACGCCTTTCGTGGCGGATGAAGTCGAGCGCATAGAGGTGGAGTCCAACCAGGGACAATTCTCTAACCTCGTTCAAACCAATCCGCAGAATGTGCTCGACGCGAAATTCAGCATGGAGTTCGCCATGGCCTGCGCCGTCATCGCAAAGCGCTGCACGCGGGCCGAGTTCACCCTGGACTTTGTCCACCGCGCCGATGTGCGCGCCCTGATGTCGCGGGTGAAGCGCGTAGTCATCGACTCCCAGGGCCATGAGGGCGACGGGCTCATCGTTCACCTCAGGGATGGACGGCGCCTTGAGCAGCGCTTCACCTTTCCGCTCGGCCATGCGCGCCGCCCTGCGCCGGCGGAAGCTTTCTGGACGAAGTTCGCGGATTGTGTGGACGGCGCCTTCGCGCCCGGCCTTGATCGCCAACTTTTCGACCAGCTGCAGTCCATCGAGCGACTTAACAGCCTCAGCGACCTGCCCGTCGCCAAATAGGCTTGCTTGAAGCCGCCACAGCCCATCTGATGATTTTAAAAACAAAAAAGCCACGGGAGATATGTTCCATGAAGCTCTCCACCAAGCTTGGATGCTTAGTCGCGGCGGGAACGCTGGCCTGCGCATTCGCCGCGCAAGCGCAGACTCAGGCGCAGACTGGCGACGCCGCCGAGATCTTTCGCGGCAAGACCGTCACCTTCTTCATCAACTTCACGCCGGGCGGATCGACCGATGTTGAGGGGCGGGTTCTCGCCCGCCATCTTGGCGCGCATATTCCGGGCAAGCCTGCCGTCATCGTGCAGAACATGGGCGGCGCCGGCGGCTCGATCGGCACCAACTATCTTGGACAGGTGGCCAAGCCCGACGGGCTGACGCTGGGCTATCTCACCGCATCGGTCGGCAAACAGGCGCTTGGCGAAGCCGAACTTAAGGTCGACCTCAGGGGCCTCGAATTTATTGGCAATGTCCCCGACGTCAACGTCACCTATATCCGCACCGATGTTCCCCCGGGCATCTCCGTTCCCGCAGACATCATGAAGACCAAGGGTTTCTGGATCGGCGGACTGACGCCCGACAGCCCGAAAGACCTCGCCGAGCGCCTGCAGTTGGAGATGCTCGGAATCGAGCACAAATATCTCTCGGGGTACAAGGGCTCGCCTGAAGCGCGGTTCGCGGTGCAGCAGAACGAGATCCAGTTCTACAACGAGGGGCTCGCCTCCTACCGCGCCGCCATCGAGCCCGGCATCGTCAAGAATGGAACGGTGATTCCCGTTTGGTATGATCCGCTGGAGGAGGGGGGCAAACTCCTCGCCGCCAAAGCTGCGGAAGGCATTCCCGCCCGCCCCTTCCATGAATTCTATGAAAGTGTGAAGGGTCCGGGCTCCCTGCCGAATGATCTGCGCTGGCAAGCCTATCTGCGGATCAACCAGCTCAGCACAAGCTTCCTGCGCGTGCTCATGATGCCGCCGAAAACGCCCCCCGCGGCGGTGAACGCCATGCGGCAGGCCCTCATCGACACTTTCGACGATCCCGCCTATCAGGCGGACGCGAAACAGACCTTCAACAATATCCCTGAGTTCCGGAGCGGCGATGCGCAAAAGGCGGCGCTTTATGGCGTGCTGGGTCCGCGCCCCGGCGTGCAGGAGTTCATCGCCGACTACATCGCAAAGGGCTACCGCTCGGTCGGCAAGAAATGAATGAAGAAATAAGGAGAAAGCCCATGGTTGGCGTTTACGAGCATCCCGCGGACTGGCGCGGTCCCGATCTGGCGCAGCGCAGCGACTGGGTCCATCACTTCACGCCAGCCGAAGTCTCGGAAATCTCCGCCGCCCTCAGGCATGCCCGCATGCTCGGCAAGACCATGCCGACGCTGACGCGGGAGGATTTCCCTCTGCCCACCGTGAGCCTTCAACTGGAACACGCCCGACAGGTGCTTGAAGAGGGGGTCGGCATCTTTCAGTTTCGCGGCTTCGACGTCGCCCCCTTCAGCAAGGATGACCTGCGGCTCATCTACTGGGGCCTTGGCAAACATATGGGCACGGTCGTGTCCCAAAGCTCGGATGGCGATCTTCTGGGCGATGTGCGCAACATCGGCCTCGACATCATGAGCCCCAAGGGACGCGGCTATAAAACTAATCAGAAGCTCTCCTTTCATACGGACAGCTGCGACGTCGTCGCGCTTTTCGTGATGCGCACCGCGAGGGAAGGTGGGCTCAGCCTCATCGCCAGCTCGGTCGCGATCCACAACGAAATCGCGCGCAAGCGGCCCGATCTGCTGGAGGTTCTTTACCAGCCTTTCCCCTGGAGCTGGCAGACGCAGGAAGCGCCGGGCGACCGGCCCTGGTATTTCCAGCCGATCTTCTCGATGTGCGAGGGCAAGATCTCCTGCCGCTACATCCGCGGCCATATCCGCAACAGCCAGCTCTACGACGACGCGCCGCGCCTGACGCCGCAGCAGATCGAGGCGATGGATTATTATGACTCGCTCTCAGCAAGCCCTGATTTCCATCTGACCTTCATGTTCGAACCAGGCGATGTGCAGTTCGTGAACAATCACACCTGCCTTCATTCGCGCACGGCCTATACGGACTGGCCCGAGCCCGACCGCTATCGCCACCTCCTGCGCATGTGGCTGGCGACGCCCAACTCCCGCCCCCTCGCCGAGGGCATGGGAACCATCTATCGCGACCGTTCGCGCGGCGCGGTGCGTGGCGGCTTTCCTACGCGCACGGGCGGATATATCTACGAGTCCAAGGGCTCGCTGTCGGACTGATGGAATGGACGGGCGGTTTCCTCGCCAAAGGCGGAGCCGCCCTCACCGCCATTTGCTGAAACGCTTCTCCAGCCGCCGCATGCTCTCATTGATGACGATGGCCATGATGGCCAGGGCGCCGATCAGCGCATAGAGCTTGTCGGGCTGAAAGGTTTCGCTGAAGCGCCGCGTGAAATGGCCGACGCCGCCGGCGGAGGCGTAGAGCTCCGCCAGCAACACCCCGAGCAGCGCCGCTGTGGAGGCGAGGCGCATGCCTGTGAACAGGCTCGGCACAAGATAGGGCAGAGTGATGCGGCGGAAGATCTGCGCGCGCGTGGCGCCCATGGAGGCTGCGCTCGTCAGCAGGATCGGCTTGATGCCCTGCACGCCCGCAATCACGCTCACCGCCACCGGAAACATGCCATGGCTCACGCCAAAGGCGATCTTCGAGGCAGGACCATTGCCGAAATAGAGCACGAAGAGCGGCAGGATCGTGATCTGCGGAATGGCGTAAAGCAGCAGCAGAACCGGCATGAAGGTCTGGTAGGTGAATTTGCTCATGGCGATGGACAGGCCAAGCACTAGCCCCAGCGCGAGGGAGAGGATGAAGGCGAGCGCCAGCACGCCGCTTGTCGTCAGCAGCGCGCGACGAACCTCCGGTTCATAGAAGATCTCGTGCCCGCTCATCACCACCTTCGAGAAGGGGCTGAAGAAGAGCGAGGTTCCCATGCGCCCGAATATCTCCCAGAGGATGAGAAGTCCGATGATGACGGCTATGCGCGTGACCATGGGGTGCGGCAGTCGGCTGGATTGCAGGCTCATCCGCCCCTCCGACGCAGTTCAAGAAGGGAGAGGCAGGCGTTCATCGCCGTGGCGATGAGAATGACGAAGACCATATAGGCGAACATGTTCACCATCTGCATGCCCTCCGCATACCAGACGATGCGATGGCCGAGCCCTTCGAGGGAGGCGATGGTCTCCCCGCCGATGATCGCCAGAAAGCAAAGCATCAGCCCAAGGCGCACGCCGCCGAGGATGGTGGGCGCCGCCGCGGGGATCAGGATCCGCCGCAGCAACTGCGCCTTTGTCGCCCCCGTCGAGCGGGCCATGCGCAGATAGATGGCGTCCACGCCGCTGAACCCCTGAATGGTGTTCAGGCAGATCGGAAAGAAGCCGAAGAGGGCCCCATGGGCGATCTTTGATTCAGGGCCGATGCCAAGCGCCATGACGGAGATGGGATAGAAGATGATGATCGGGATGGCGTAGAGGCTCGAGATCACAGGCTCGAGCACAACCGTGCTGTAACGGGTCATGCTGATGAGATAGCCCGCGACGACGCCCGTGAGCACGGCGATCGGGCCTGCGACGGCGAATTCAAAAAAGGTGACGCCCAGATCAGGCAGGGCGCGGCCAGTTGAAAGGATTCGCCAGAACACCGTCATCACCGCCATGGGCTGGGGGAGAAAAAACGGGCTGATGATTTCCGTCACGGTCAGCAGATGCCACAGAACCATGAGCGCGGCGAAGACGGCCAGCTTGGTGAGAAGGCTGAGACGCCGGCCGCGACGGCTGAGCCGCTCCGTCACACCGCCTGAAACGCCCGCCGCCGCGCCGCTCACGAAAGCCCCTGCCGATCATTGCCGATCGCCGCCAGCACCTCATCGCGCAGCAATTCATAAAGCTCGTTGCGAAGTTCGCTGAAGCGCTGGGACGTCATGAAGTCTGGCGTGCGTGGATGCGGCTCATCAATGGTCAAGACCGCCTTGATGCGGCCGGGGCGCGAGGTGAAGACAAAGATCCGGTCGGCCAGCAACACCGCCTCGGCGAGGCTATGGGTGACGAGGATGATGGTCTTGCGCTCGCTCGCCAGAAGCCGCGACAGATCCTCGCCAAAGATCATGCGCGTCTGTTCGTCGAGGGCGGCGAAAGGCTCGTCCATCAGCAGAATGTCCGTGCGCAGGCTCAAGGCGCGCGCCAGCGCCACACGCTGCTTCATGCCGCCGGAGAGTTGATGGGGATAGGACGCCGCGAAGGCTTCGAGGCCCACGCTTTTGAGCGCCGCCGAGGCGATGGGGCCGCGCTCGTCCTTCGGCACGCCCTGAAACTCAAGCCCCACCTTGATGTTGTCGAGCACGGTGGCCCAGGGCAGAAGGGCGCTTTCCTGAAAGATATAGGCGATCTGTTTTGGCAGGGGGCCGCGCACCGCCTGCCCGCTGACAAGCGCCGCGCCGCTGGTGGGGGCGATCATGCCGCCGATCACATTCAGCAAGGTGCTCTTGCCACAGCCGCTGGGCCCGATGAAGGCCACCATTTCGCCCTGCCGGATCTCCATGTCGATGGCGTCGAGCGCCAGCACCTCTTTCCCGCCTTCGGGCGCGGGAAAGGTGTGGCTCACGCTTTCAACCCTGACGAGACTTTCCGCCATCGTGGCCTGCGCCTTCACTTCTTCGCCGGCAGGAACGACTCGTTGTAGAGCGTCTTGGGGTCGGGCTTGTAATCGAGGATTTCGAGCTCCCCGAGCGATCCCACGATGACCTCCATGGCCTTGGGCAGGAAGCGCATGTCGCGCGACATCATGGGCATGACCTTGGCGAATTCCTGCTTCTGGATATCGACGGGAATGCCTGTCGCCTTCGAGGCCAGCTCCGCCGCCTCGTCGGGATTGGCGAGCATATAATCCACCGTATCGATCCAGCCCGCCAGGAAACGCGTCACCACATCCGGCTTGCTCGCGATGAGGCGATTGGAGGCGAAGACGACGTGGGTGTGAAAGTCCCCGATCCGGTCGCCGAACAGCAACATGACCTCGCCTTCGTTCTTCTGGTCGAGCATATAGCCGACAGAGGCCGACATGATGAAGCCATCGACCTGACCGCTCTTCAATCCGGCGATCTGGCCGGTGATCGTGCCCAGCGGCACGACGCGGACCCCCTCAGGCCCCCAGCCCATCTGGCGGGAGAGTTCGCGCGCGAGCCAATAGGTCAGCGAACCATTGGTGGTGATGCCGAGCTTTGCGCCCTTCAGATCCTCCGGCTTCCGGAACTTCGAGTTCTTATTGACGATCAGGCCCATGCTGAGGGGCTGGTTGGCGATGACGCCCACCGCCATGATCGGCGCCTTCTTGGCGATGAAGCCCATGCTGGGGCCGGAGCCGAGGCCAAACTCGACTTCATTGGCGATCATGCCCTGCTGCATGCGCCCGTCGCCCGCATATTGCACGACCTCGATCTTGAGCCCGTGCTTGGCCCAGATGCCCTTGGCGTCGCCAACTTCCGGCGGTGAGAAGGCGAGGGCGTTGGAGGCGGTCTTGCCGATGCGCACCACGTCCTGCGCCTGCGCGGCGCCCGTGCCAAAGGCGAGCAGCGTTGCGGCGCCAAGCATGGCGCCAAGGCGCCCTGCGCGAGCCAGCGCGTTCCTGATCGAAGTCCTCACCATTGCGTCCTCCCTTGATGCGCCGCCCATCGGCGACAGGCTCAAGCGTCCATCTCTATCGTGCGGCAGGCAGCTGCGCCTGCAACATCTGCGTGAAGGCTTCCAGCGAGGCGCTGGACTCGAAGGCGTGCACGCCCGTCGCCCAGGCGACGCGGGCCCTCGCCTCGCCCAGGGCTGGCGACAGGAGGGCGATGGCCTTCTTCTCCATCTCCTCGTTCTCCAACGGATTGGCGGCGTCGCCATGGGCGTTCTCGATGGCGCGAGAGACGACGCCTTCATCCGTCGTCACTTCGATGCGCCCCTGCCAGCGCGCCGGATAGGCCTTCTGCAATTCGGCGTCGGGCTCGACGGTGACGCGCGCGGCGAAGGCGTGAAGGGCGTCGTCCTGCATGAGGAGGGTGCGATCAAGATCCCAAAGACCCTCACGCCGCAAGGCCGCAAGCGCCATCTGGAACCGCACGCTCACATAGCCTGAGGCGCGTGAATGGCGGTCGATGGGCTGGGAGATCATATGCGCATAGGCCGGGGGCACGAAAACGCGGATTGCGCTTATGCGCTCGACCGCAAGCCCGCCGTCGAGCAGGTCTATCAGCGCCTGCGTCGGCGCAAGCGCCTGGCGGGCGGTGGAGAAGGGCTTGGCGCCGAGGCCGGGAAGGCTGAGGCTCTCGCCCAGACCCGAGGTCAGCAGAGACAGGTCTGCATCGAGCCCCTGCGCGTTCTTGAGCCATTCGCCATCGAGCAGGGTCGGATCGCCCTTGTAGCCATTGCGCGCGGCATGGGCGGCGCGCAGGCCGTTCTGCACGGCGCATTTCAAGAGAACCCAACGACCCGTCGGCGTTCCCTGAAACCGCCCTGTCCGCCCCGACGAAACCATCAGGGACATCGAAAGCGCATTGACCGTGGCCTCCTGATCGAGCCCCCAAAGGCGCGCGGCGATCGCGGCGACGCCGAGCGGCGTGGCGAAACAGGTGGGCCAGACCCCCTTGTAGAGGACCTGGGGACCATTGATCGCCAGCCCAAGCCGCACCATCAGTTCGACGCCGATGCGGATCGCGTCTTCCGCCTGTTCCGGCGAAGGCTGCGCGCCGATCAGCAGCGCGGCGGGCATGGCGACGGATGTCGGGGTGGTGCAGGAGCCCAGATGAATATCGTCCACCTCGGTGCTGCGGATGACGCCCGCCGCCGTGGCCGGCGCCTCCGTCCAGTCGCCGGTCTGCCCGAGCCCGAGCAAGGACGCGCCTTCGGGCGAATGGGCGCCAGCGACCAGCGCCACGCCGGCGTCAGCGATATGCCTGCGCAAATGGGCGCGCTGAGGGGCGGGTAGATCCGCTGAGGACGACGTGCGGACGTAATCGGCGATAAGGCCAAGGCCGGTCATTTTGAAACCTCGTCAGAACGAAGGAGCACTTCGGGTTCGCCCTGCATGCGGGTCAGGACCAGCGCGGAGGCGATGCCGCCCCCTTGGGCTGGATCAAGGACGCCGGCCTGAAGGGCGTAGACCGTATTGGCTTGCACAAGCCCCTCGCGGCCTGCGCCGATCTCCCCGCCTTCGCTGAGCGAAAGGCCGATGCGCCGCCCGAAGAGGCCCGTCAGCGCGGGATGCAATGGCGCCCCAAGCTGCGCCTGCGCGGCCTGCGCAAGCCCCGCCACAGGGGCGCCCGCCTGCATGCCCGCAATGAGGCCGTCGAGCGCCGCCTTGACCGGGCCGCGCAAAGACTGCGGCGCGCCGCTCTCGACATAGGCGTCCGCCCAGCAACCCAGATATTTCACCGCGACATAGGCGAGGAGATGTTGCGGGCGATCCTCGAAACGCGCCGCATAGGGCTCGAAGGTGCGGCCGCCATCGCGGCTCACCAGGGTGCGCACATCATGGACCGCACGCTGGCGCGCCATGCGCTCACCCGCAAGGGCTGCGGTCTCAATGTCGTCGCCCCTCTCCCACGCCTCGCGAAGAGCGGCGGCGGCGGCGCGCGCGATGTCGGCGGCCTCGCGCAGGATCGCGATTTCGCGCGGGCGATGGGTCGCGCGGGCGGCCTCAACGATGTCATCGCCCGGTTCGAGCCTGAAACGATCCCCGAGGCTCTTTTCGACGGAGCCGAAGAGCAGCGGCGTCATGAGGTCAAGGCCGATGGCGCCCAGCGTTCCGCCCTCCCCCAGCGTCGCCAACCATTCGTCAAACCAGCGCCATTCCCAGCCCGTCTTCACATCGGGAACCCAGGTCATGGTGCGCATGGCCGGAATGTCGCGCGACGACATGGAGGCCAGCAGGCGCGGCTCGCCCTTGGCCGGAATCAGCGCCATGGCCCAGCGCATGCGCGGAATGAAATTGGTGAACCAGGCGAGGGAGCCATGCTCGCGCGCATCGCCATAGAGCAGCACGCCCGCCCAGCCGCGCTCGGCCATGGCCTCGCGGATGGCGCCCATGCGGATGTCGAACTCGTCGCGCGGCAGGCGCTCCTCGTCCCAGAGATAGGAGCCCAGAATGATAGAAGGATGAACCGTCAGCATGGCATGTCCCTCAAGCGGCCACGGAGTCGAGACTGGCGTCGACGTCCGAAAGTGAGATGGCGCCATTGTGCGAAATGACCACGGTCTCGCCGCACATGAGATAGCCGGTCTCGGGAATATATTGATTGGGATGCATGACGAAGACCATGCCTTCCTCGAGGCGGACCTCGCTGGTGTCGGTGAGGTCGCCAGGGCGGTCGGAGGTCACGCCGAGCCCGTGGCCGCGCACGCGCATATAGGGCGGCCTGCAGTAATCGCCGTAGCCCGCTGCGCGGAAACAGTCGTTCATGGCCTCCGTCACCTGCGCCATGGTGGCGCCGGGCACGGCGGCGTCCATGCCGCGGCGCATGGCCTCCTGCAGCAGTTTGTATTTGTCGTGCAGGATCTGGGTCGGACGGCCGATCACCGTGGTGCGGCAGATCTGCACGAACTGGCCCTTATAGCAGGGCGTGATTTCGCCAAGGATGATGTCGCCTTCCTGCAGGATGCGCCGCCCCGCCGCACGCACGGCGAGATTGTGCTGGGAGGCGCTCATCAGCAGGAAGTTATCCTCAGCGCCGAGCCCCTTCATATAGGTGTAGATGTCGGCTGCGAGTTCGAATTCGCGCACGCCCGGACGGGCGGCCTCCATGAGCCGCTCATAACCCCGCTCAGCGATCCAGACCGCCTTGCGCGCGGCGGCGAGCTCGTCCGCATTGCGCACGCGCGCCAGATGCGAGGCGAGCCAATCCACATGGCGCGGCGGCGCAGCGAGCAAGGCCTCGACGCCTCGGGCGAGCGCGCGGCTCTGCTTGACGAGCGCGCAGACGGCGAGCTTGGCCCCGGCGAGCCCCTCTCGCGCCAGAACCTCCCCCAGCGCCTTGACGAGATCGTCAACCGCCAGAGTCCTGTGCGTGGTCGAAAGGGCGCGGGCGCGCTCGCCATCCCATGAGGGGGTCACGATGAGGGTCGAGCCTCCATCGCGCGCGATCACCACGGCGCTTTCGCCGATGGGGCGAACGCCGCTCATCACATAGACGGCGTTTGAATCGAGAAAGGAATTCTGCCCGTCGTTGAAAACGAGGAGGCCATCCAGCCCTTCTTCCCCCAACCAGGCGGCGGCCTGCGCGGCCCGTTCGTTCTGTCTGGCCATCTTGTTCCTACCCCGCTGCCTGCGCGCGTTTCTCAGCCCTGACGTTTTGCGTGGCGTCAGTGTTCACGCACTGACCGGCAAGGTCAATGACAACGCCATAATCGCGCAGGGCGCCGTCAAGGCTCACAAGTCCGGCCTCGACATCGGCGAGCACCAGAGCTGGATCGCGCTCAAGCGGATCGCCCCAGCCGCCGCCCGAGCCTGTGCGGATGATGACCTGCGAATCCGCCGGCACGGGCCGCATGACCTGATCGACCGACTCAAAGCCATCAGCATTCGCCAGCTTCAGGAAATATTCCGCGCCGCCGCCCTGCCCGCCCCCACGCAGTCCCCACGGCGGGCAAAGCCGGCGCCGGGGCCGCGACATGTTCCACTTGCCCTCGACGAGGTTGCGCACGCGCACATCGATCCCAAGCCCGCCGCGGAACTGGCCGGGGCCGCCGGAATCCGGCCGCAAGGACCGCTCCTCGATCACCACGGGCGTCTTGATCTCCATGCTTTCGATAGGCGAATTCTTGACATTGCCCTGACAGACCGAGACCGAGGCCGACTCGCCATCCCCGATGGGACGCCCGCCCCATCCGCCGCCCTCAAGGCTTTGCAGCACGAAATTCCCGCCTGTGCGCGGATCGCGCCCGATGAAGACGATGGACCCGCCGAGGAGGCCGTGATGGGCCGCCGGAATGCGGTCGGGAGCGGCGCCCGCGAGCGCCTTGAAGATCGTGTCTACGACCGTCGGCACGATGAGGCTCCAGCCGCCCATGGGCGCGGGATAATGCGCCATCATCACATTGCCTTCGGGGATGATGGTTTGCAGCGCCGCAAAAGAGCCTTCGTTGACCGGCGCCGATGGTTCGGTGAGCGCCTTATAGGCGACGCGCGAGGCCGCGAGCGTGCGCGAATTGATGCCGCCCCGACGCTGCGAGGCGCAGCCCGACAGATCGATCGTCATGTCGCCGCCGCTGATCGTGACCTTCGCATGAATGCGAATGGGATCGTTCGGCGTGACGCTGTCGTCGTCATACCAGGACTCGGCCTCATAGACGCCGTCAGGAATGCTCTCGACGACCTTGCGGCAACGCCGCTCGCTTTCCCTGTAGATCGTGGCGATGGAGGCTTCGACCACATCCGCGCTGTAGCGCTCATAAACCTCTTCAAGCCGACGCACGCCGAGCCGGCAGGCCGCGATCTGCGCGCGCAGATCACCCATGGAGGATTCGGGGTAACGAATATTGTCGCGAATGACCGCATAGAGCGTCTTGTTGAGCTTGCCCGCCTCGTAGATCCGCAACTGGTCGAGCTGCAGCCCTTCGAACCAGGGATCGCTCACCATGGGGCTTGCGCCAAGGCCCGTGCTAGAGCCGCCGACGTCGATCCAGTGCGCGCGGGTCATGGCGAACCCCCGGAGCTTGCCACCGTGGATCATCGGCATGTAGATCACGATATTGTTGAGATGCTGGCCTGCGACCCGCTGATGGTTGGTGATGAAGACATCTTCGGGAGCGAAGCCATCGAGCCCCTCGCGCGCCACCACATCTTCAATGATGACGCCGAGATCAGCGACGAAATGCGAGACGCCGCCGACGTTCTGCGAGATCAGGCGGCCCTTTTCATCGGTCAGCGCGGTGCAGAAGTCGCAGACCTCATAGATCATCATGTTGTAGGAGGTGCGCTGCAGGTCCGCCGCCATTTCATTGGCGATGGCGGGCAGCGTGTTGCGGATGACTTCGAGCGTGACGGGATCAATCATCTCAGCCTCACTGCGCCAGAGTGATGATGAGTTCGCCCGTTGGGGCGACCTCGCAGCGATCGGCCGGGAATATCACCGTCGTCGATCCATATTCCTGAATGAGCGCTGGCCCCATCAGAACCTCGCCCGCCCGCAACGATGCGCGGTCGCGCACAACGCATTCGACGGCTGGGCCGCTCGCCATGCTCACCAGGGCGAGGCGCGGCGGCGTCGACTCCGAGCCCGGCGTGGGCATGCCCGGCTTGGGCCTTGGCGCGCGCGCCACAAGGCGGACGTTTATCATCTCCACCGGCTCGTCATCGGCGTTATGTTCATAACGCGCCTGATGAAGCGCATCAAAAGCGCTGCGGATGGAGGCGCGATCAGCATTGGCGATCTGTGCGGGCGTCACGGGCACCGACAGATTGAACTCCTGTCCGACATAGCGAAGGTCGAGGAAATATTCGACATGGGTTTCCGACTGGCGGGCCATGCCGCGCAAGCCCGCCTCCAGCTCCGCGATGACCGCAGCGATCTCCTTGAAATCCGCCGTGTCGATGCGCGCGGGGAAGGTGCGCACCGCGTCATGGCGCTCATCGGCGAGCAACATGCCCAGCGCCGAGAAATGCGAGGGGAACCACGGGATCACGACCGTGGGAATGCGCAGGTCGCGCGCGATGGCGACCGCATGCAGCGGACCTGCGCCGCCCGAGGCGACCAGCGCGAAATCGCGGGGATCATAGCCCTTCTCGACCGAGACCTGCCGCACAGCGAGCGACATCTTGGCGATGGCGATGTCGACGATGGCGCGCGCCGCCGCCTGCGCGTCCATGCCCAGCGGCTTTGCGATGCGTGATTCAATTCCAGCGAGCGCCCCCGCGCGATCAAGCCGCATGTCGCCGCCAAGGAAACCTTCGGGGTCGAGGCGGCCAAGCACCACATTGGCGTCGGTGATCGTCGGGTCTTCACCGCCAAGCCCGTAGCAGATGGGCCCAGGCGCAGAGCCCGCGCTGCGCGGGCCGACCTTCAGGGCGCCGTCGTCGAGCCAGGCGATGGAGCCGCCGCCAGCGCCGACTTCGACGATGTCGACCACCGGGATCATCACGGGATCGCCGCTTTCATAGCCTCCGACATAATAGCCTTCGGCCATGGCGGGCATGCGGTCGCGCACCAGACTCGCCTTCGCGGTGGTGCCGCCCATGTCGAACGAGATGGAATTCGGATAGCCGAGCGCCGCCGCGATCTCAGCGCAGGCGATGATGCCTCCGACCGGCCCGGACTCCATCATCATGACAGGCCGACGCGCCGCAACCTGCGGCGACATGACCCCGCCATTCGACTGCATGATCGACAGTTCGCCCGCAAAGCCATGCTTGCGCAATGATCCCTCGAGCGCGCCCACATAACCGCTCACCTTCGGGCCGATATAGGCGTTCACCGCCGTCGTTGAGATGCGTTCATATTCCCGATATTCGCGCATGATCTCGTGGGACAGGGAGACATAGACATCCGGCAGGGCGCGCCGCAGCGCCTCGCCCGCCTGCTCCTCATGGGAGACGTTAGCATAGGAATGGAGGAAGCAGACCGCCACCGCGTCATAGCCCTGCCCGGAGATGATCTCGGCCAGCCCTTCGATCTCGGCCTTGTCGAGGGGCTTGCGCACCACCCCGCCCGCCAGCATGCGCTCGTCGACCTCGAAGATGGAGGCGCGCGGCGTCAGCGGTTTGGGCCTTGCGAAAAAGAGATTGTAGGCGTCAGGACGATTGCCGCGCCCGATGGCGTAGACATCGCGCGTGCCCTTTGTGACGAGCAGCGCGGTGCGCGCGCCCTTGCGCTCGATCAGCGTGTTGATCGCAACCGTCGAGCCATGGATGAGCTGCGTCGCGTCTGCGAGCCTGAGGCCGCTATAGTCGATGCAGTCAAGGATTCCATCGACAAGATTGTCGGGCGTCGTGAGCCTTTTGGCGTGATAGAGTTGACCCGCGGCGTCATCGAACGCCACAAGGTCGGTGAAAGTGCCCCCGATGTCGACCGCAACAAACAGCAACGTCCGCCCCCCATTTTTCGCAATCGAGTGTCGCGCGCGGCTCGTCCCGTTGACAAGGGGGCCGAGCAGCTATCAAAGTAAGAGGCTATAGCCTATTACCTGATGGAGAAGCGTCATTCTCAGCTCGAGTTTACGCAGGCTGGACGTGTTCCGTGTCGTCGTTGATTGCGGGGGCGTGAACGCGGCTGCCGACCATCTGGGGATCGCCCAACCCTCGGTGACCGCCCATCTGCGGGCGCTTGAGCGGCAACTGGGATCAACCCTGTTCCTGCGCAGCCGCGGGCGGCGCAATGTCATCACGCCGACCGGCCAGGCCCTCTATCAATACGCCTGCGACGCCCTGTCGAAGTCGGCGGAGCTGCAGATCGCCGTCAAACGCTTCGACGCCACCGCCACCCAAACGGTGTCGATGGCCGTGCAACGCGCGCTGGCCAACTATATGCTGCCGCGCGTGCTGGCGCCCTTCATGCGCAGCCATCCTGCCGCCAATATCCGCGTGCACAGCGAGACGCAGGAGGCGGCGCTGGATCTCTTCCGCGCCGGAGCCGTGGATACGGCCATCGTCTTCGCAACGCCGGAAGCCCGGGAGTTCGAAGGCGCCATCATCGGCTCCGAACCCCTGCGCATCGTCGCCTCGCCGAGCCACCCCCTGGCGAAGCGCAAGCGGGTCGCGCTGGCGGAGCTCGAACATTTCGATTTTGTGGGCGCCCTGCGTGATTCTCAGTTCTATGCGCTCGTGGACGCCACGCTGAAAGCGAGCGGCCTGCCGAAATATCGGGTGATCCTGCATATGCAGGATTCCGTCGCCATCACCAACGCGGTCATCCACGGCATCGGCCTCGCCTGCACGCTCTCCTGCGTGCTGCAGCAGGGAATCGCGGAGGGCAAGCTGGTCGTGATAGAAACCGACCCGCCGCCGCCGCCTTTGCAGGTGAAAGTGCTGGTGCGTGCGGGCGTTTCCTGCCGCGAGATCATCGACGCTTTCATTCCCTCTCTGATCGAGGGGCTGCGCTCGTGATTTTCGGCGCCTGAAGGCGGTCGAAAATTCCCTTGCCTACCGTCGACGCCTCGCCCCATTATCGCGCCGTGATCAAAATACGGGGAAGGCAGACGCTTTCGACCGCGTTCATGACAGTGATGGTGGAGGAAACCGGCCTATGAACGTCCGTCTGATCTGCTCAGCCTTTTATGCGCTTTTAGCGGCCTTAGCCCTGCCGCACCCCGCGCGGGCGGATGGCCTCGAAGATTATTACAAGGGCAAGGAGCTCTCGTTCATCATCGGCTTTGATGTCGGCGGCGGCTATGACCTTTACGCCCGTGTGCTCTCGCGCCATTTCGGTCGGCATATGCCCGGCAAGCCGGGCGTCATTGTGCAGAACATGCCGGGCGCAGGCGGCATCCGCGCCGCCAACCATATTTACAACATAGCGCCCCGCGATGGCTCAGTGATCGGCATGATCGACCAGTCCCTACCGCTCCAGCAACTACTGGAGCCGGAGAGCATGAAGACCGATGTCACGAAGTTCAACTGGATCGGGCGCATCGCCTCCAACAGCGCCATCCTCTACGCATGGCACACCGCGCCCGTTCAGAAGATCGGGGACGCCTTCAAGGATGAATTGATCATTTCCTCCTCCGGCGGCAATTCACGCATGATGTCGAATTTCGTAAAGAACCTTCTCGGCATGAAATTCATGATCGTCACCGGCTACAAGGGCACCAATGAATCGCGCCTTGCAATGCAACGCGGCGAAATCCATGCCCTCACCCAGCCATGGTCCGCGTTGCGGGCGGAGAACGCCCAATGGCTTGCTGAGAAAAAGATCAACTTGCTGATGCAGGTGGGCGTCGACGCCCATCCCGAACTGCCGGGCCTTCCGACGGTGGTTGAACTCGCGCGCAATGATGAGGAGCGCAAGCTCCTGTCCTTCATGGCCAGCGGCTCGCGGATCGGGCGCTCAATCCTGTCGCCGCCGGCTCAGCCGCCCGAGCGCGTCGCCGCCCTGCGCACGGCCTTCATGGAGACCATGCGCGATGAGGCGTTCATCGCCGAAACGAAAAAGCTGGCGCTTGATCTCGATCCGATCTCTGGCCAGGAGTTGCAGAACGCAGTCATCGAGTCCGCCAGCCTCAGTCCAGCCATGATCGCAAAGGCGCGCCAACTCGCAGGCATCGACGCCCGGAATTGACGCGCCGATTTATTCGGCCGCTGCTGCGGCCGCTCCCGCCATGGCGGCTGCGCCGTTCATATGCGGCAGGCCGAAGATGCGCCGCACATTGCCCACGAAGAGCTTGTGCTTGTCCTCTTCACTCAGGTCGATCTCGTTGATCAGACGCAGCGCTTCAGCAGGCTCCCAGCAGGGGTAGTCCGACCCATACATGACATTATCAATGCCATAATATTTGATCGCGAATTCGATCCCGGCTGAATGGGGCGAGACCGTGTCGGTGAACATGCGGCGCATATATTCGCTGGCCGGCCGCTTGATCTTTGCTGCCTTCGTGTTCTTGTCCATGCGTCCGGACTGATAGGGCAGCGCGCCGCCCGTATGCGAGAGCATGATCTTGAGGTCGGGACAATGATCCATCAGGCCTGAGAGGATCAGGCGCGCCGCGCCTACGCTCACCTCGATCACGCGGCCAAGACTGAAGTGAAGCGTGTCGTTATAACCCGCGAGCATATCCGCGAAGACCGCATCGGTGGGATGCAGGAACAGCGGAATCCCCAGCTCCTCGGCGCGCTTGTAGAAAGGCCACAGACGTTCTGCGTCAATGCGCGGATCCGTCCCGACGCTGCCCGGAAGATTCGCGCCATAAAGACCCAGTTTCTGGATCGCATGATCCAGCACCTCGATGGCGATTTTGGCGTCACGCAGGGGAACGGCGGCGGTGCCCCAGAACCGGCCGGGATATTTGCGCTGGGCGGCGGCCATCTCCTCGTTCCAGAGCATGGCGGCGTCACGCCCGGCCTCCGGCTCCAATTCGGAGAAATAGACCGACAGCGGCCCGATCGTGCAGACCACGTCGATTTCGTGCCCCAGCGCGTCCATGTCGGCGAGTTGTGCCTCCAACGGCGCCCATGCCGGATGATCCGGCCGGATCTTCACCGAATAGCCCTCGCGCAGCATCCAGATATAGCCGCCTTTGCCATCGCGCTCGGCGCGCGGATAGCCCTTGGCCTTGCAGGCCCATTCCAGAAGGGAGCGGGGACGCCAATGAAAATGCGAGTCGATGATATGCATGGCCTGCCTCCCCTGCTACGCGCCGCCCTTGTAAAGCGGCGACAGCTCCGTCTGGGTGAACTCTGACGCATTGTAATCGAAGAAGGGCATATAGGAAAACGCGATCCAGTGGCATTCAGAGCCCGGAACCGAATTGAAGTGCTGATGTTCGACGCCGCCTTTCTTGATGGGCAGCAGCAGCAGATCGCCCGCCTCCCAGTCGACGCGTTCGCCATCGACTACGGAATAACCAGTTCCTTCAATCACATAGATCACCAGCCCGCCTTGATGGCGATGCTTGCCGGAATGGGAGATCAGGCTGTGGGTGAAGACCCGCCAGTCCTGCAGGCAGGTGTTCTTATGGATTTCCGCATTGATGTAATAGAGCAGCTTGCCCTGCTTGGTGTTGAAATATTCGCGGTCGTCGAGGCTGACGACGACCTGCCCGGTGTTCTGGCGGTCCAGAAACTCGAGCCTGCTGCGAATGAAGATGTCATAGGGCGTCATTGTGCCCGGATCGCGTTCGCGGGTGCGGGTGCGCTCAAGATCGGCCATTGTCGTCTCCTCACGCCTGCTTCAGAAAGTCAGGGGATTGTTCCAGTTGCTCGAAACCGCAGCCGCGATCGACGCCTGTCGCTGCGTAAAGATTGGGCTCGACCACAAGCAGGCGCGCATCGCCCTCGCCCGCGTTGAAATGCTGGACGATGATGCCTTCCTTCTTCAGGGGAAGATTCAGCACATCGCGGGCCTTCCATTTGTATTTGACGCCGTCGATGGTGGTGTAGCCGGAGCCCTCGACGATGAAGATGATCTGACCGCCCTGGAATTGCAGCCGCCCCGAGCGGCTGCCGGGCGCAATGGTCTGCTCATGGATCGACAGGGTCGACAGCACGATGTCCTTGATGGCGGGATGCATGTACCAGCGCATGACCCCCTGCGAATTCAGCTCCTCCGGCAGATCCTTGCGCCGCACGACTTGAATGCCGCTCGCCCGCTCAGTGCGCTGCTGGTCGCGCAGCGCCATCAACTCGTTCCACAAATTGCGGCCTTCCAATTCAGGGCGCGCGCTCATGCCAGTCTCCTTTGCATTGTTCTGAGTCATTCGTAATATTTCTTAGCGACGGCGATCTGGGCCCGCGTCGCCTTGTAGGCGTCCTCGATGGAGGCCTGCACGTCCTGCCAGGACGCCGTGCTGAGTTCGAGTTTCTGCTTGTCGGCGTCGCCGATGAATTCCTTGTCGGCGACGAGCGAGACGAAGGCCTTGCGCATCATCTCCAGCTTGTCGGGGCTGACGCCTGGCGGCAGCATGAGGGATTGACCGATCTCGTCAGGCCCGAAGAAGAGCTTGAAGATCTCGCGCTGCTCGTCGGTGCGCGCCAGTTCGAAGATGGAGGGAACGCCAGGCAGGTCGGGGTTGGGCATGCGGGTGTATTGGGCCACGACATTGATCTTCTTGCCCTCGATCCAGTCGGGCCGGGTCGCCTTCATGAAGGTCCAGGGCATGATGGCCGCCTCAACCTCACCCTGCTCCAGCGCAAGAATGGCGTCGGTCGTCCCCTTGTAGCCTGTGATGATCTTGAACTTCGCGTCGGCGACGCCGTTCATCATCTGCGAGGTGATCTGCGCCTGGCTCAGGGGCCCGGTGCTCGCGATCATCGTCTCGCGTGAACGCAGGTCCGCGATGGTCTTGCTGGCCGAGGTGTGCCAGGTGAAAAGGGTCGCCGTCGGTGAGACGATGCGGCCCACCCAGCCGAATTTGCGCGCGTCATAACGGATCGGCCCGACCTCCAGCACATGCGCCAGAGCGATGTTGGGCACGGAGATGGCCATGGCCGTTCCGTCCTTGGGCGCCACTTCATAAAGCCAGTTGGCGCTGATCATGCCGCCAGCCCCCGGCATGTTCTGCGCCACCACATTGGGGTTGCCGGGAATGAATCTTCCGATATAGCGCGCCACAAGGCGGCCATAGAGGTCGAACGAGCCGCCGGGCGCATTGGGAATGACGAGGTTGAGGGTGCGGCCGCGATAGAAATCCTCAAGCCCCTGCGCCCGCGCCGACGAGACGGCGAGCAAGGCCGGCAGGACCGCCGCAAGAAGCCGTGGCCAAAGTTTGACTGTCATCGCTAGCTCCCCCAACGGTCGTTCAGACGGCGTCCTTGTCGTTCATCCGCGCCGCAGCCTCGAAATCGGCCAGCGTGGGATGGGCGAGCTGCGCATATTCGACCCGCTCGCAGGCGGCCAGCTTCGCCCGCTCGCACAGATCCCTGATCTCCGCGCCAGACAGATCGGCGATGGCGGGCGCCATGGCGTCGGCCAGGCTCCCCACATCGGGATTGGCGCCAAGGCCCGGCATGGCCAGCGACAGTGTGAAGATCTCGCGCCGCGCCGCCTCGTCGGGCATGGGCACATGTATCTTTCGTCCGAAACGGCCGGTGCGGATGACCGAGGGGTCGATGAGGTCGAGCCGATTGGTCGCGCCGACCACGAGGATCGGCAAACCCGGCTCCAGCGCATCGAGCTGGGCGAGCAATTGGCTGACCACGCGTTCGGTGGTCATGGACCCGTCATGCGCGCCGCGAACCGGGGCGATGGCCTCGAGCTGATCGAAGAAAACGATGGCCGGCGAGACCTGCCGGGCGAGGCGGAAGACTTCGCGGATGGCGCCTTCGGATTCGCCGAGCCATTTGGTGAAGACCTCGGGGCCATTGACCGAAATGAAATTGACCCCGCTTTCATTGGCGAGCGCCTTGACGAGCAGGGTCTTGCCTGTGCCCGAAGGCCCGTGCAGCAGCACCCCGGACTGACCATCGAGACCTGCGGCATGAAGGAACTCGGGCCGCTTGAGCATCAGATCCATGAGGCTCTTGAGGCGCTTTTTCTGCGCATGGAGGCCGCCGATCTGGGCGAAGGAGACATCAGACGCAGCCATGAAGGAATCGCGCAGGGACGAAGGCTTCACCTTCGTCAGCGCCGAATCGAAATCCGCCTCGACGACGCGCAGGTCCGAGGCCGAGATCTTGAAGGCGGAGTGATGGTCGTCGAGCGACACCATGTGGCGACGCATCGCGCTCAGGCCAGCCTCGCGGCAAAGCTCCATGAGATCGGCGCCCAGAAACCCGTGGGTGCGCCGCGCCACTTCGCCCAGATGTTTCAGCGCAGCGTCAGACAGGGGCATTTCGCGCGTATGGATCGACAGGATCTCACGACGGCCCGGCGCATCGGGTGGGCCAATGAACAACTCACGGTCGAAGCGCCCAGGTCGACGGAACGCCTGATCGACGGCGTCCACCCGATTGGTCGTGGCGAGGACCACGACGGAATCGACCCGTTTGAGGCCATCCATCAATGAGAGAAGCTGGGTCACGGCGCGCGTGTCGGCATGGGCGCCCGTCTCGCCGCGCTTGGGGGCTATGGCGTCGAGTTCGTCTATGAAGACGATGGACGGCGCGTGATGGCTCGCCTCGGAGAAGATCCTGCGCAGATTGGCTTCGGTCTCGCCCGTATAGGTCCCGATCACATCAGGCCCGTTGAGATAATAAAACCGCGCATCGATCTCGTTGGAGACGGCGCGGGCGAGGTGGGTCTTGCCGGACCCCGGAGGCCCGTAAAGGATCACCCCGCGCGGCGGCGCTATGCCCAGATGCCGATAGACATGGGGAAAGCGCAGGGGCAATTGCACGAGCTCGCGCAGGATGCGGACCTGTGTCGAAAGACCGCCGACATCCTCGAAAGTGATGTCGAAAAGCCCCTCCGGCACATGCGAATCGAACTGGTCGAGCAGGATCTGCGTCTGCGGCCCGACGACGCCAGGCGCGCCCTTGAGGGGCGCGACCTCATAGGTCGTCCCCGCCTGCGAATTGGGGAAGCGGATATAGAGCACGGCGCCGGTGGCGACCGGCGTTTTGCATTCAAGGAGGATCTCGCGGATATAGGGGACAAGATCATGCGCGAGGGAGACATCCGCGCCAGGGCGCAGCACCACCCGATCCAGCTCCCGTTCCGCCCAGCGTTCGACCTTCACCTCGTCATTGAGATGCGCCTTGATCGACTGGCGTCCGAAGCGGTCAAGGCGAATGACGCCCGACCCGCGTGCGAGCCGCCCGGAGACGATGGCGCGGCCCAGCAAGGTGCGGCCTCGATCGGTGGTCACAAGCAAGAGGTCGCCTGCGGCCGCGCCAAGGGATTCGATCAGCGCCGGATCCAGCTCCACCTGAACAAGCGGCTTGTGAATCTCGTCGCTCGCCAGATGATCCACAGTGGCATGGACATGCCTGCCCTCACCCTCGCCATGACCATGACCATGGCCGTGCTGCTGAGTCCGCCCGCTCATACCTTGTCGCCCCGCATCCCCGAATGATCCTTTATTTATTGGCCCATTTATGGGCCCGTTTATTGGCCGCGCCAAATTCGACGCCAGGCGATAGGGAAAGTTGCAATGCGGCCGCAGCATCAACTGCAGCCTGCATGCCCTCTTTCCTGCTCATACGGCTTGGCGACCATAAGACCAGCCCAAGCCCGCCCGGTCAACCCGAGCGACCCTGTGCAGCCGCAGCCAAGCGCTTCAGGCGATGCGAGAATCGCCATTGTCGAGGGCGCGTTCGCGGCAGGTCGTGCGCCGCATGTCGCGGACCTCGTTGCGATCGTCGAAGGGCGTGGCGCGATGCATGGTGGCGAGATTGTCCCAGATGAGCACGTCGCCCTGACGCCATTTATGCGCATAGACGAATTGCGGCTGCACGGCGAAATCCATGAGTTCAGCGATGAGCGCGCGCGCCTTGTCGCGCGGATAGCCCAGGATGTCGCTGGCGTGAGAGGCGAGATAGAGCGCCTTGCGGCCGGAAGGTTCATGCAGATGCACGAGTTTGTGGCGCGCTGGCGGGCGCGTCACACGCTCCTCCTCCGTGGGCTCGGGACCGCCGCCCTGCACGCGGCTGTACCAATAGGAATGTTCGACGACGAGATCCTCAAGGCCCACCTTGCGGTCCGGCGGCAAGGCCTCCCAGACCGCGCGCATGTCCGTGAATTCGGTGTCGGCGCCGGTGGGCGGGGTGATATGCCCGACCAGCAACGAATAGGTGGCGCGCACCTCATAAAAGCTCATGTCGGTGTGCCAGAGGCGATTGGCGCGCTTGTAGGCGAGACGCCTGTCGTCGTCAGCATAGATTTCGCCGACGTCGTTGAGGTTGCTCTGATCGACGATCTCGGGATAGGGCAGCCGGACCTCCGTTCCATTGATCTTCGGCGATTTACCGCGCTCCAGCGGGCCAAGCCGCGCGCTGAAGGCGATATGCTGCTCATTGGTCGGCGGCTCGTCATGGCCGATGACGCAGACCGCATAGGTCGCAAGCGCAGCCCGAACCGCCTTCATGGCCGCCTCATCGACGGGTCGGCGGATGTCGACGCCTGTCAGGCGCGCGGCATAAAGCGGGTGCAGGGGTTCGATCCCAATCGTCACATTGTCCTCCCAAGTTTCCAGCAAGCTAATACGACTGCGCGATAACGCAAGACGATCGCCGCGAAGACCGAGCTTGACCGATCGACTATGGAGTTGGGGCGGTGATGACTGGGTGAGGCTATGCGCCGCTCGCCCGAGGACTTCGATGGTGGGCGCACTAGGGCTCGAACCTAGGACCCGCTGATTAAGAGTCAGCTGCTCTACCAACTGAGCTATGCGCCCATCGAAGTCGCTGACGGCCCAAGGCCGTGAGCGAGGCGGTGTTTAGCAAAGGTCTTTCCGCCTGTCCAGCGCTTTGCAAAATATATCTTCATTGTCTTGCGCATAGAGCCTGGCGGCCGCAAGTCGTGGCTGACCATCGCCGACATCTGGCGCCATCGCCACAAAAAACAGCGGGCCCTGCGGCCCGCTGTGCGAAACTCCGAACGTCCGAACCGTCAGGACGCGGCGCCGCCAGACATGGCCTCAGGCTTGGTCTTGAGACGCTTCACCATCAGCTTGTTCAGCGCGGCGATATAGGCGCGGGCGGAGGCGACCATCGTGTCGGGATCGGCGCCCTTGGCGGTGACCGACTTGCCCTCTTCGCTGAGGCGCACGGAGACCTCGGCCTGAGCGTCCGTGCCCTGCGTGACCGCATGGACCTGGTAGAGCTCGAGGGTCGCGGTGTGGGGCACCAGCGCGTGAATGGCGTTGAAGATGGCGTCCACAGGACCATTGCCCACGGCCTGTCTGGTGACATGCTCGCCGTCGATGCTGAGCGTCAGCGTCGCCATCTGCGGCCCCATCGTGCCCGCGATCACCGTCAGCGCCTCGACCTTGATCCGCTCGCCCGCATGGCCGATCTCGTCGTCCACCAGGGCCTCGATGTCCTCGTCGTAGATGATCTTCTTGCGGTCGGCGAGATCCTTGAAGCGGTTGAAGGCGTCCTGCAGGGCGTTCTCGCCGAGCTCATAGCCCATCTCCTTCAGCTTGGAGCGGAAGGCGTTGCGCCCGGAATGCTTGCCCATGACCAGCGAAGTCTTGGTCACGCCGACGCTCTCGGGGGTCATGATCTCGTAGGTCTGGGCGTTCTTGAGCATGCCGTCCTGATGGATGCCGCTCTCATGGGCGAAGGCGTTACGGCCGACGATGGCCTTGTTGTACTGGACGGGGAAGGACGTGACCGCCGAGACCAGCTTCGAGGCGCGGGTCAGCATGCCCGTCTCTATGTTGTTCACATAGGGCAGCACGTCGGCGCGGGTGCGCAGGGCCATCACTACCTCTTCGAGGGCGGCGTTGCCCGCCCGCTCGCCGATGCCGTTGATCGTGCATTCGATCTGCCGGGCGCCGCCGCTCAGGCCCGCCAGCGTGTTGGCGACGGCCAGGCCAAGATCGTTGTGGCAATGGACCGAGAAGATGGCCTTGTCGGAATTGGGCACGCGCTCGCGCACGGTGCGGAAGATGCGCTCATATTCCTCGGGCACGGTGTAGCCGACGGTGTCGGGGATGTTGATGGTCGTGGCGCCGGCCTTGATGGCGAGCTCGACCGCCCGGCACAGGAAATCGATCTCCGTGCGGGTGCCGTCCTCCGCCGACCATTCCACGTCGTCCACCAGATTGCGGGCGCGCGTGCACTGGGCGGTGATCATGGCGAGCACCTCCTCCGGATCCTTCTGCAGCTTGTATTTCATGTGCAGGGGCGAGGTGGAGATGAAGGTGTGGATGCGCGGGCGCACCGCATGGCGCACCGCCTCGCCGCAGCGGTCGATGTCCTTGATGGCGGCGCGGGCGAGCCC